>CACKVM010000048.1 GCA_902603625.1 uncultured Pelagibacteraceae bacterium | reverse complement strand
TAGATTTTAATAATTCTTCTTTTAATAATAATAATGAACCAAGACTAAAAGCGAACAGTGTAAGTGATAATGAAAATATTACAGAATTTACTAAGGGTGTTTTTACAACCTGTAAAAGACGAGAGGGTTGTCCACCTTGGGAAATGTCTGCTGAAAAAATACAACATGATAAAAATAAAAAAATTATCAATTATGATAATGCTTTTTTAAAAATTTATGATATTCCAGTTTTTTACTTTCCAAAATTTTTTCATCCAGATCCTACAGTGAAAAGACAATCTGGTTTTCTTATTCCCACCATAAAAAGTTCCAATAACTCTGATAATTATTTAAATATTCCTTACTTTTTTGCAATTGCAGAGAACAGAGATGCTACATTTTCTCCTAGATTTTATGCTGATGATAAGATTTTACTCCAAACAGAGTATAGGCATGTTAATTTAAAAAGTAATCATATAGCAGATTTTAGTTATTTTACAGAAAAAGGTAAAACTTCAAAGGATCATTTTTTTTATAAATATGACAAGAAATTCAATCTTGATAATTTTGAAGATAATGAAATCAAATTAAAAATTCAACAAACATCTAATGATACTTATTTAAAGACAGATAAACTCGAAAGTGTTCTCATTAATGACGACAATTTTTTAGAAAATTCTTTAGGTTTAGATTTATACTCTGATGATATCTCAATTAGCTTTAACGCAAACGTTTATGAGGATCTAGATAAAAGTGATCATGATAGATATGAATATATATTACCACAAATAGACTTGACAAAAAAAATTGAAAATAAAACTCAATTAAATGGTGAATTCACTTTTAAATCTCAAGCTTTAGTAAGAAATTATAATACAAACATTTATGAAAGAAAAAATATAAACGATCTAATTTTTAAATCTTACCCAAGGATAACTCCTAATGGTTTTTACAATGAATATGAGTTTTTAATTAAAAATTCTAATTCAATAAATAAAAATTCATCTTACAAGAACCATGAAAATCTATATCTATCTAGTATTTTTCAATTCAATTCATTTTTACCATTAATTAAAGAAAATGATATTCATCAAAGAATTTTAAAGCCCAAAATTTCCTTAAAATTAGCACCTCCTCATACTAAAGATAATAGAAATAATGAGACTAGGATCGATTTAAATAATATTTACTCAATTAATAGACTAACTGACACAACAACAGAGGGTGGGTTTTCAATAACATATGGAAGCGATTATTCTTTATTTAATAAAGAAAAATCATATGAAATTTTAGGTCTCAAACTTGCTAATAATTTAAGATTGGAAGAAAATGATAATTTATCCAATTCTAATCAGATAGGTGAGAAAACTTCCAATTTTTTTAGTGAAATTATATACAATCCAACTGAATTTTTTACTGCAAAATATAACAATTCATTAAAAAATAATATTAAAGATGTAAGCTATGAGAATTTTATCACTGAATTAAAAGTAAATAACTTCGTTACTAAATTTGATTATTTAAATGAAAATAACACTTCTGATAAAAATTCTTATTTAACAAATGAAACATTATTTTATATTGATGAATCTAATAGTTTATCCTTCTCAACAAGAAAAAATAAGACTACTGATTTAACTGAATATTATAATTTTATGTATCAATATAAAAATGATTGCTTAACAACTTCTATAGAATACAATAAAGACTACTATAGTGATAGAGAATTAAAACCTAGCGAAAGTATATTTTTTAAATTAACAATAATACCTTTTGGTGAAACTAGAAGCCCTGACCTTAAGAATTAATGACTAAAAATATAATAAAAATAATTTTTATTTTTCTAATTTCATTTTATCAAGAAATATCAGAAGCAAATATAAAGATTATAGCTACCGTAGATGGCGATATAATTACAAACTTTGATGTTAAAAAAGAAAGTGATTATCTTAAAATTTTAAATCCAAATTTATCTCAGTTAGAAAATAAAAAAATTTTAGAATTGGCGAAAAATTCTTTAATTAATGAAATAATTAAAAAAAAAGAAATTGAAAAATTTGTTAATATCAAAGATAAGAATTTATATACAGATCAATATTTGAAAAATCTTTATTCAAAGCTTAATTTTGATAATGAAGATGAATTCAAAAATTTTTTAAAAG
>CACKVM010000047.1 GCA_902603625.1 uncultured Pelagibacteraceae bacterium | reverse complement strand
GATTTATTTTCATACCATTTATATTATTTTTAATAGGACGATTTTCATAAATCTCTAAAAATTTTTTTAGTTTTGTAACTACTTCTTTTTGAGAAAATTTTATCATTTATTTAACAGTTTACTTTAATTAACATATCTGAAAAAATAAAAAAAAACCCTCGAAACTTTCGTTTCGAGGGTTAAATAGCTTCTGTAAGTGAATTAAAATAAGTTTGATGGATAGATTACATTCCCATTCCACCCATACCACCCATACCGCCCATTCCACCCATACCACCAGGCATAGCAGGTGTTCCAGCGTCTTTTTCTTCTGGTTTGTCAGCAATCATTGCTTCGGTTGTCACTAATAATCCTGAAATTGAAGCAGCATCTTGAAGTGCGGTTCTAACAACTTTTACAGGATCAATAATACCTTTAGCGAACATGTCACAATACTCTTCGTTTTGTGCATCATATCCATGTGTTTTTTTATTTTGTTCTAAAAGTTTACCAACAACTACCGATCCATCCACACCAGCGTTTTTAGTAATTTGTCTTATAGGAGCTTCTAGTGCCCTTTTTACTAGATCTACACCAGCTTTTTGATCTTCACCTTTTGCTTTCACTTTATCAAGATCCTGAGCTGCATATAATAAAGCACATCCACCGCCAGTAACGATACCTTCTTCAACAGCTGCTCTTGTAGCATTTAATGCGTCTTCAACTCTATCTTTTCTCTCTTTAACTTCCACTTCTGTTGCTCCACCAACTTTGATTACTGCAACACCGCCAGCTAATTTGGCTAATCTTTCTTGAAGTTTTTCTTTATCGTAATCTGACGTTGTTTCATCAATTTGTTGTTTAATTGACGAGCATCTAGCTTCTATATCTGATTTTTTACCTGAACCATTTACTATAGTGCTGTTATCTTTATCAACCTTAACCTTTTTACAAGAACCAAGATCTTCAAGTTTAACATTTTCAAGTTTAATTCCTAAGTCCTCAGAGATAACTGAACCACCAGTAAGAATTGCTATATCTTCAAGCATAGCTTTTCTTCTGTCACCAAATCCTGGTGCTTTTACAGCTACAACTTTTAAACCGCCTCTTAATTTATTTACTACTAAAGTAGCTAATGCCTCACCCTCAACATCTTCAGAAATAATCATCAATGGTCTTCCAGCCTGAACAACTGCCTCTAAAAGAGGAACCATTGGTTGTAAGTTAGTTAATTTTTTTTCATGTAAAAGTATAAAAGGATTTTCTAACTCAGTAGTCATTTTATCACTGTTTGTTATAAAGTATGGTGAGAGATATCCTCTATCAAACTGCATTCCCTCAACTACATCTAACTCAGTCTCAATACCTTTATTTTCTTCAACAGTTATTACACCTTCATTGCCAACTTTTTGCATTGCTTTAGAAATCATAGTACCGATTTCTTTATCACCATTTGCAGAAATCGTTCCAACTTGAGCAATTTCATCACTATCTTTTACTTTTTTAGCTGAAGATATAAGATTTTGTTTTACTACATCTACTGCAGCATCAATTCCTCTTTTTACATCCATAGGGTTCATACCTGCAGTAACATATTTTACACCTTCTTTTACAATAGCTTGTGCAAGTATGGTTGCAGTTGTTGTTCCATCACCAGCCTCATCATTAGTTTTGCTAGCAACCTCTTTAACCATTTGAGCACCCATGTTTTCAAATTTATCCTCTAGATCAATTTCTTTTGCAACAGATACACCGTCTTTTGTAATCCTTGGAGCACCGTAAGATTTATCCATAACTACATTTCTTCCTTTTGGTCCTAATGTAACTTTAACCGTATCAGCTAGGATGTTTACTCCTCTAATCATTGCAGCTCTTGCTTCTGCATCAAATTTCACTACTTTTGCCATATTATTTTCTCCTTTAAATTAAATTACTTGCTTGAGATACCCATAATGTCTGATTCTTTCATTATGCTGTATTCTTTGCCATCAATTTTAACTTCAGTTCCTGACCATTTGCCAAATAAAACTTTATCTCCAACTTTTACATCCATTGGTATCGTTTTGCCGTCTTCAGTTTTTGCACCACCACCAACTGCAACTACTTTGCCTTCTTGAGGCTTTTCCTGTGCTGTATCAGGTATGATTATTCCACCAGCAGTTTTTTCGCTGCTATCTAAAACTTCTATTAAAACTCTATCGTGTAACGGTCTAAATTTCATAAATTCTCCTTATTAATATGGTCTTCATATATAGATTGACCTTACTA
>CACKVM010000046.1 GCA_902603625.1 uncultured Pelagibacteraceae bacterium | reverse complement strand
ACGGTGGTGACTACAGAAGTGATCCAACTACAAACGCTGTAGCAGTTCCAATTTATAGAACTACATCATATCAATTTAAAAGTACTGAACACGCTGCTAACCTTTTTGCTTTAAAGGAGTTTGGTAATATTTATACGAGAATAATGAATCCAACTAATGATGTTCTTGAAAAAAGAATTGCTGCATTAGAGGGTGGGTTATCGTGTTTGACTGTTTCCTCAGGTCAAACAGCTTCAACATTTTCTGTGTTAAATGTTGCTCAAGCAGGTGATAATATTGTTAGTTCTACAGATTTATATGGTGGAACAGTATCTTTATTTACACATACATTAAGTAAACTAGGAATTGAAATCAGATATGCTGATCCAAGTAATCCAAAAAACTTTGAAAAATTTATTGATGACAAAACAAGAGCTTTTTATGGGGAGACTTTACCAAATCCATATCTAAGAGTTTTTCCAATTAAGGAAGTATCTGATATTGGTAGAAAATATAATATCCCCTTAATTATGGACAATACAGCCGCTCCTATTATTTGTAAGCCAATAGAACATGGTGCTGCGGTAGTTATTCATTCATTAACTAAATATATTGGTGGTCATGGGACAGCTGTTGCTGGAAGTATAGTTGACAGTGGAAATTTTGACTGGACAGCTGATCCAAAAAGACAACCATTATTTAATGAACCAGATAATAGTTATGGTGGTGTAGTATGGGGTAAAGCTGTACCGGAATTAACTGGTGCCAATGTACCTTTTGCTGTGAGGGCGCGAGTTTGTTTATTGAGAGATTTAGGTTCTGCTCTAGCTCCTGACAACGCCTTTGCAATTATACAGGGTTTAGAAACAGTTGCATTAAGAATGAAACAACATTGTCAAAATGCAGAAAAAGTTGTTAATTTTTTAAAAAAACATGAAGAGGTTACAAAAGTGATTTATTCAACAGAACATGATAAACAAATAGCAAGCAGAGCTAAACAATATCTTCGAGGTGGAAATGGACCAATGGTTGGTATAGAACTTAAAGGGGGTATTGAGGCTGGCAAGAAATTTATAGAGTCTTTAAAAATGTTTTACCATGTTGCTAATATTGGTGATGCTAGAAGTTTAGCTATACATCCAGCTAGCACTACACACAGTCAGTTAAATGAAAAAGAGCTTGCTGCTTCAGGTGTAACTCAAAGTTACGTTCGTTTATGTATAGGTTTAGAACATATAGACGATATAATTGATGATTTAGATCAAGCATTAAATAAGTCTTCAAGAGGAAAATTAAAAGCTGTTAGTTAAATTTTTTATTTAAAAAATAAAAATATATAGAAGCACTTACTAAAAAAATTGAGCTTATTTGGTGCATGGATGCAATAAAAATCTGTGCACCATATAATACTGTAAAAATTCCTAAAACTATTTGTAAAATAATACAAAAACCTAAAAAATTAATTGATTTATATAAATTGTAAAATTTATTTTTATATACCTTGTAAAGTATAAACAGGTAAGAAATGAAAATGACATAAGCTAAATTTCTGTGAGCAAATTGTACAAGAGAAGGATCACTTAAAGCTGATATATTGAATAAATTTTTAACATTATTATCATCTGGAAAATATGTATTTCCCATTAATGGCCAAGAATTATATATTTTACCAGCATCCATCCCTGAAACAAATGCCCCAACTGCAATTTGCATAAAAACTAAAATTAAGAAAATAAATGGAAATATTGGATTAATTCTATTTAAAGAAATATTATTTTTATTTATTTTAAGAAAATTCCAAAAGATTAGTGATAATATAAAAAATGCGATTAATAAATGAACTGAAAGTCTAAAATGACTTACATCTACTCTGTCAACTAAACCACTTTTAACCATATACCATCCTATAAAACCTTGAAAACAAATGAGTAAAAAAATAAAATAGAAATTTAATAATTTAGAGAGTCTTATTTTAAATGAAAAATATATAAGAGGTATCAAAAAAAATAATCCAATTAATCTTCCAAGAAAACGATGTGCCCATTCCCACCAAAATATAACTTTAAATTCCTGTAAAGACATATTGAAATTTTGTAATTTATACTCGGGAATTTGCTTATAAAGATTAAAATAAATTTTCCAGTCATTTTCATTTAACGGTGGTAGAAAACCAGAAAATAATTGCCATTCAGTAATTGAGAGTCCAGAGTCAGTTAATCTTGTCAAACCACCAACAATTATCATAAATGATATAATCAAAAACATTGAAATTAACCATACAGATAATTGTTTATTTATATTTAGATTTACTGTGTACATATT
>CACKVM010000045.1 GCA_902603625.1 uncultured Pelagibacteraceae bacterium | reverse complement strand
ACAAAAAATTATTGCTGATTTAACCATTGGTAAAGGACCATTTAAAGATACCTATAAAAGCGATGTAGCTTTTGATAAAAAAAAAGACACTATTTATGTTAAAAATATAGAGGGTCCATTAAATCATCTGACAAATAATTGGACGTTCACTGATAAAAATAATGGTATTACCGAGGTTACCTTTGATATTGATTTTGAAATTAAAAACAAGTTTTTAAATTCTTTGATGGTAGTTTCTTTTCAATTTGGCTTAGAAAAAATAGCTGATGCCTTTCAAAAAAGAGCTGAAAAATTATTTGGAAATTTTAAGAATCAAATTTAAGGCTTTTTTTACAGTCGCTTTTTGAATTGAGGATCTTTTTTTACTTTTAAATAAGCACTTATTTATTTGTATTTTATCACCTTTTTTAATTCCAATATAAACTAGACCAATAGGTTTTTGTTTAGTGCCACCTTTGGGTCCTGCAATACCAGTTATTGAGACATTTATATTTGCTTTAGATATTCTAGATAAATTATTAACCATTGCTGAACAGCACTCATGGCTCACAGCACCGTATTTTTGAATAATATTTTTTTTTACTTTTAAAATAGTAATTTTTGCTTGGTTAGAGTACGTGACAAGACCTAAATTAAATACTTTTGATGCACCACCAATTGAAGTAATAGTGCTAGCTAGTAATCCCCCTGTACAAGACTCTGCAACAGAAAGTTTTAATTTCTTTTTTAATAATTGACTTATAATTTTTTTAATCATTTAATAAATTAAACTTAACAAGAGATTAGTAAAGATTGCTGCAAAAATACCAGCAACTACGTCATCAAACACAACACCAAATCCATTTTTTATTTTTTTATCAATCAAATTTATAGGAAATGGTTTTAAAATGTCAAAAAAACGGAATGATATAAAAGCTATAAGAAAAGGAAGTATTGAAGATAACAAAGGTGGAGATGCTACAGTACCAAGCATTCCATAAACTTTTAGTTTATAGAAAATCCAAATACATGGTATTGATTGACCGATAAATTCGTCAATTACAATCTCCTTAGGATCTAAATTATTGAATTGATGAATATTCTTATCGATAATATTTGGTGAAAAAACTAATACAACAAAAAAAATAATTAATAGAACATATATATTTATTTCAGCAACAAATAAAAAAAGAAATAAAATTGAAGTAATAAAAGATGCAATAGTTCCTGGCATCTTACTAATATTGCCTATTCCGAACATTGTAATTAAATATAAACTGATTTTATTCATATTTTGTAATTGAGATTATTGTTTCACAAGCGATTGCTTTTTCTTTTCCTATTAAGCCTAATTTCTCTACTGTTTTACCTTTTAAATTAATTTGGTTTTTACTTAAAGTTGATAGTTTTGAAATTGAATTGATTATTTTATCTCTATATTTTGAAACTTTGGGTTGTTCACAAATTAAATTAATATCAAGATTGTTAATAATCAAATTTGATTTTTTAATTTGATTAATAATTGGTTTTAACATTTTAGTGGATCTTATATTTTTGAATTTTTTTGTGTTTGGAAAATAAGTTCCTATATCTTTTTTCTTTAGGGCACCCAAAATTCCATCAATTATTGCATGCAAAATTACATCACCATCAGAATGTCCTTTAAGGCCTGAATGAAAAGGTATTTTTACTCCACCTAAATAAAGTTTTTTATTTTTTACAAGTTTGTGTATATCGAATCCAATACCATAATAAGTTTTTGGAGTTTTTATATCATCAACATATGTAATTTTATTATTATTATTTTCACCAGAAATGAATTTTATTTTAAAATTTTTATTTATAAATAGTGTTGCTTCATCAGTAATCTTATCACTTTGATTTTTTGAAAGGTTATATAATTCTTTAAACTTAAAAGCTTGAGGAGTTTGAGTTGAAATAATTTTGTCTCTGTTTAAATTAAATATATGTTTACCTATCTTATATTTTATTGAATCTCTAGGTTTTACAGATGGTATCACTGCTTTATTATTTTTAAGTTGTAATAATAAATTTTTTAATAATTTAATTGAAAAATTTGGTCTAGCAGCATCATGAATAAGTACATTTGTTGGATTAAATTTTTTGATTTTTTTGAGAGCTATTAATGATGAGTTTGATCTTTCTTTTCCTCCCTTTACAATTAATACATCTTTATTGAACTTTCTTTTGATTTTTTGAGGATTATCTGAAACTAAAATTATTTTTTTGAATAATTTTGATTTGATGGCTTTTTCAACAGAATGTTCAAATAATTCTTTATTTTTATAAATAAAGTACTGTTTAGGTTTTTTGTTATCAAATCTTTTGCCTAATCCAGCAGCTAAAATTATAAAATAG
>CACKVM010000044.1 GCA_902603625.1 uncultured Pelagibacteraceae bacterium | reverse complement strand
TCTATGGATACCAAAAGCACCAATAATAGTATGAAAAAAGAATAAAAAAATGAAGAAGCCGTTTGGGCCAACTAAATCCATAAAAATAGCGCAAAGAAATGGCCCACTTATTGCACCTAATCCAAAAACGAATTGCAACCCCGCTCCTGCAGCAACAAATTTTTCTTTGGAAATATAATCGTTAGTATGTGCTAATATTAAAGAAAACATTGGTAAACTGCAAAATGAGAACAAAATAAAGAAAATATAAAACCAAGTTTTACTTGTTGCGAGACCTTCAGGCAAATACATTTGTTTAGAAACTAATATAGAAATAATTGAAAATACAGCTGCACCAAAAGAACTTATAACAATTACTTTCCTGCGATCATATATGTCAGATATTTTTCCTATAGGAAATTGAGCTATCGCTCCAGAAATTGCTAAAAGAAACGTTACAATTGATATTTCTAAAATAGTAAAATTCATTGATGTTGCATAAACTGCTAACAATGTGAATAAAGCAGATTGTATAGTTCCATAAAAAAAAGAACTCACCATTCCAAAAGGCGATGCATCATAAAGTTGCTTTATACTCATTGCTTTTATAGTTTTAAATGTTGGTGGTTTTTTTTTAGTCAATAAAATTGGAATAAGAGCAGCCGATGTAATTACAGAAATTAATATAAAAGGTTGAAAATTTATAGGACTACTAAAATTAAGTAGAAACATGCCTATTCCTAAAGATCCATAAAGTATGACCATATAAACTGAAAGAACACTTCCTCTATTTTTATTACTAGATCTATCGTTCAACCAACTCTCAGCTACGGTATAAATACAAACCATACTAATACCTGTCATAATTCTTAATATAAACCATATGAAAGGATTTATTAAAATTGAATGTATTAAAATTACCAAGGATGCTAAAGAAGCAAAAGCTGCAAAAACTCTTATATGACCCACTCTTGAAATAATATTAGGGATTGTTGCTGCACCAATAAAATAACCAACAAAATATCCTGACATCATGAATCCAGTAGAAGTTAAACTGAATTCTTCTTGCACAGCCCTAACACCTAGCAGAGATCCCTGAAAACCATAAGCCATCATTATGAAACCCATTCCTAAAAATAATGCCCAAGAATTCTTTAAAACTTTGTTCATAAAAATCGTGCTAATTATCTGCCATCTAATATTAAATCAAGACTTAATTGTGACGGTGATTAAGATTTCTTTAATTTTAAAAAAGAGTGGATAGCGATTGTTGTAATTATGATAGCACCACCTTGAAGTGTTTCAATACTAGGCTGTTCTTTAATTACCAACCAAACCCATATTGGGCCAATTATTGTCTCTAGTAGGAAGAATAGATTTACCTCAGCAGCTGGAATAAATCTTGGAGCAATGGTTACTAAAACAAATGGTATTGCCACACAAAGAATACACATTAAAGGTACTATAATTAAGTCTTTTTCTATTAAAGCAAAGCTTTCAATGAAAAAGAGGGCAAAAGTAGCAACAAATAATTTACCTACAACTGCAGCTGGAACTAAATTTTTGGATTTTGCAGATCTGATTGTGACAGCACCTACAGCAAGACCAATAGCAGTGACAAACCCTAGTATATCACCATAAAAATTACCAAGCTTAAGGGAGTCAAAGAAAATATAGACAATTGCAGCAAAAGTAACAATTATCGAAATCCACGTCTTTCTATCAGGAGGTTCTTTTAAAAATACTGCACCCAATATAGCTGATAACATAGGTGCAGTTGCGATCATTACCAGTGTGTTTGCTACATTAGTATTTTGAATGGAAACCACGAAAGTAATATTAGTAACACTGAAAGTAGCTATATATATAATACCGTGATAACCACTAGTAAAAAGTATTTTAAAAAAGTTAAGTTTGTAGATTAATAGCATCCCAAAGAAAACAGTTAAGAATGGAATTATTCCTCTATAAAAAACAAGCCCCCAAGTATCAATGCCAGAAAGTCTGATAAATAAAGAGTCAGGTGTAATAAACATTACAGCCACAAAAGCAAGTAATGATCCCTTTTGTTGGTCTGTTAAATTTTTCACGCTTTTAAATCTTTCCAAAAAGTTTTGGCGAGATTAATTTTAGAAATATCAAATAAAGTTTTTAGTCCAGTTGGAGAGGTGACATTAATATCTCCATTAAGCTTTTGATCAATAAAATCAACCCCTGCAAAAAAAATTTGCTCTTTTTTTAAATCTTTCGCAATTATTTTTGAAATTCTTTTTTCTAATTTTGTTAACTTAATAGTTTTTGGTATTGCACCTTTACTCATGTTACTTAGAAATGACCCTTTTTTAGGTATTCTAGAAATTGCACCACATATTTTCCCATTAATCAAAAA
>CACKVM010000043.1 GCA_902603625.1 uncultured Pelagibacteraceae bacterium | reverse complement strand
TTTTATTCTCTTGCATATAATGGAATTAAATCAGGCTATGAAAAAATTAATATTTCAGTTGATGAAAGCTCATATTTACTTGGTTACTCAAAAAGAAAAACTTTTATGAATATTCATTTACCTTTTTTAAGAAATTCTTTATTGTTTGTTGGAATATTAGTCTCTTTAGAAATAATAAGAGAACTACCAATTACTCTCATTTTAAGACCTTTTAATTTTGAAACTTTTGCAACGACAGCTTATATCTCTGCATCGGAGGATTTACTCGAGGCTGCTGCGGTACCTTCATTATTTTTGATTTTGATTGCAACTTTCTTCATAATTGTTACATCTAAATATATTTTAAGAGATAATAATGAATAAAAATTTTTTTGAAGTTAAAAATGTTGATTTTAATGTAGGTAACAAAACTAAAGTTAAAAATGTTTCTTTTGCAATTGAAAATCAAGGTGACGTAATATGTCTTTTAGGTCCTTCAGGAATTGGAAAAACTACAATCTTAAGAACGATTGCGGGTTTAGAAAAATTAAAAAAGGGATCAATCATATTAAATGGAAAAACTTTATCTTCTGAAAATACAAACCTAGAGCCAGAAGAAAGAAATGTTTCACTTGCTTTTCAAGATAACAGCCTATTCCCACATTACACTATTGAAAAGAATATTTCACTTGGTGCTGAAAGAAATAAAGAAAAAAAAGAGAAAAAAATTAGTTTAAAGGAAATAGTAGATTTATTAGATATATTTCATATTTTGAATAAATTCCCTCATGAAATAAGTGCTGGTGAAGCCCAAAGAGCCTCATTAGCGAGATCATTGATTATGCAACCAGACTTGTTGTTACTTGATGAGCCATTATCAAATGTAGACCAAAGTTTTAAAGAGGAAATTCAAGTAAGATTAAAAAAAATTTTAAACAAATTAAAAATTACAACTATTATAGTTACTCACGATTCTTATGAAGCATTTTATTTAGGATCTAAATGTGGAATAATTTTAAATCAAGAACTTAAACAATTTGATGATCCTTACAAAGTTTATCATTTCCCGAATTCTATTGAGGTAGTAAATTTCTTAAATAGAGGAATTTTAATTCCAGCAAAAGTAACTGGAAAAAATACTTTAGAAAATTGGGATTTAGGAACTATTGAGGGAAATTTTATTAAAGAATATCCAACAGGTTCAAATGTACAATTATTACTCCAGCCTGAAGATTTAGAACATGATGACTCAAGTAACTTGAAGCTTGAGGTAGTAGATAGAAAATTTAGGGGCACTAACTTTATTTATACACTAAAAACATCAAGTAATACTTTAATACCAGTTTTTGTACACTCTCATCATATACATCAACATGAAGTAGAAGATAAATTTGGTATTAAAAGACCAATTCATATTGATCATATAGTCTGCTTCTAATAAAACCTCTTACAAATGACTAGTAATTTAAGGATATTTTTGAAAGGTATCATGGACGTTAGTCCACTAATGATACCAGTTGTTCCATTTGGTTTAATTTTTGGAGTTATTGCAATTGATTTAGGATTTAGTCCGATTGAAACTATGGGTATGTCTATAATCATTTTTGGGGGAGCTTCTCAAATTATATTGTTGCAATTATTTTCAGGGGGAGCTTCCTCATTAGTAATAATTAGTTCTGTTGGTGCTGTAAATTCAAGACATCTTCTATATGGGGCGGTTGTGTCAGAACATCTTTCAGATTTAAAACTTTTCTGGAAAATTCTTATTTCATATTTTTTAGTTGATCAAGCCTTTGCAAGATCAAACGAGTATTTTAAAAATAACAATAATAGCAATAAGTATTTTCATTTGATTGGTGGTGGTGTGACATGCTGGATTATATGGCAAACAACTACATTCCTAGGTATTGTTCTTGGTTCATTTATACCTGAAAAACTTGGATTAAGTTTTGCGGTTCCATTAACATTCTTAGCATTGTTGGTAAATGATTTTAGAAAATTATTAAATTTAGCTGTTATAATAATTTCAGGTTTAGTTGCTACATTAGGATATAACTATATTCCATATAAAGCATACGTGATAGTTGCCGGTTTAACAGGATTGTTTGTAGCGATGATTTTAACAAAGATATTTAAAAAATAATAATGAGTGATTGGTCATTAATTATTTATTGTGGATTAATTACTTTTTTAACAAGGTTTTCAATGATTGCAGTTTTAAAAAAAGAGATGTTCAATAACCGAGTGAGAGAAGTTTTATCGTATGTTCCCTCAGCTATTTTTCCAGCAATAATATTTCCGGCTATTTTTTTAGATAACTCAGGATCACTTCAAATAGAGAATAATCCAAAAATTTTAGCAGCAATTGTAGCAATGAGCATTGGAATTATC
>CACKVM010000042.1 GCA_902603625.1 uncultured Pelagibacteraceae bacterium | reverse complement strand
CATTCCTGAAAAGCCCATAAAGAAAACAATAGGAATTATTATTATAAAAGAAATGGTTAAGCTTTTTTTTAAAGTTTGATAATTTTTAGCTGCATATACACGTTGCCAATTTCCTTGATGAAACAAATTAGTTGCTGCTACTGCTATAAAAAAAGTCAAGCCTGCAGTGTAATTTGTAATGTAATTACTACTCAGAAGTTGAGGATTTTTTTTAATTACAAAATCAAAAGAAAATTTGGAACCGGTAGATAAAGTTATATAAACAAACGAGATTAATAATAAAATCCCTATAACAATCATTTGAATATTATCAGTGAAAATTGAAGCCTTTAATCCACCGTATAATGTATAAATTAGTGTAGACGAAAGAACTACTAAAGCTGTAATCCAAAATTCAGTACCAGATATATAATTGATCAAAACTGAGATAGCGGTTACCTCAGCACACAAAAAAATAAACATATAAAATATAGTCATTAATAAAATGAGCTTAAATAAACTTTTACCAAATTTTCTTCTCATAAATTCTATTAAAGAAGATCCTTTGGGGAATTCGTTTCTAATTTTTTTTCCCAGGTAAATTAAAAAAAACATTGGAAAAGCCGTTCCTAAAGAATAGCCAATAACTGCACCAATCCCTCCCCAAGTCGCAGCAGATGCAGGTCCAAATAAAATCCACGCTCCTAACGCTGATGCTGTTAAACTCGTAGTTAACGAAAAAACGCCAATATTCCTATTGGCGGTTAAATAATTATTTAATCCCTTAAATTTTTTAGTGTGATTAATTCCCAAAAAGGCAAATAACAAACTGATAGAAATTATTAAGATTAATGAGGTTGATTGGTTTAAAAAAAAAGAATTATTCATTTATTTCCCTTTCTGAATTACCGGACAGGTTCGTAGGGTTTAATCTCAGTCTAAAAAGACACCCCTCAAAATATAATACTTTAATATTATTAAAAAAAAAGAAGAATAATGTTTAAAAAATTAAATTTTATTTTCTAAAACAATTATTCACTAAAATTGCCATTAAAATCCACATCACAAATACCTCGCCATTTGTAAATGAATAATCAGCTCCAGCAAATCCCGCTATGAAATTTATTCCATAAATTATTATGGTTGAAATAACTAAACTGGTTATAAGATTTATAAGTCCGCTTAAGTAGTTCATAATTAATTTTAACTAGAATTTGCTTGAATGCAAATTAAATTTCTATTTATAGGGGAAGATTTTTGTAATGCAGGGATACTACAAAAGACCCAGGTTGTATTCAAGATATTAATTTTGAATTTAGTTAAATATATTTCTTGAATACAACCTATCTAAAATTTATCTTTTTTTTACGAGGAGGTAGTTTTAATGAATCAAATGCCACCTGACACTTAGCTGGGTAGTTTTATAATTCATAAAAACATAAACGAAAAAAATAAAAGTCCATTAGGACTTAAATGCCAAAAAGGCGACTAAGGGGAGCTCTTTTGGCTAGAGAACGAAAGAGCAAACCCCTTCGTTTAATCTTAAAATTTAATGTGGTGCTCTAAATTTACTATGACAAGCTTTGCAATTACTCCACATCATTTGAGTTAAAGTAGCTCTCACATCATCAGCATCCTCAATTAATGATGCTAATTTAATCATATCATCTGATGCTTTTTTCATTAAATCATTGAACTCCTTTTTATTTTCCCAAATTAAAGGTAGAGCCTCGGTTTTAAAACCTTCTTTTGAATTATCTGGAAAATATTCAATTAATGTTTTGTAATTTTCACTCATTTCTATCATTAAAGATTTCGCCTTATCAAATTCTCCTTTACTGGCTAAAGCTTGCACTCTTTTTGCAGTACTATAATTCTTGCTAAACAAGGCCTTTCTTCCTTTAATAATTTCCTCAACAGACATTTCAGAATTAGCTGGAAGCGACAATATTATGAAAATTAAAATGCAGAAAAAGTATTTAAATACATTTATGATATAGTTAGACAACATATGAAATTAAAGAATACTCTAACAGAATATGGAGCTATTTCCAGAATATTTCATTGGTTAAGTGCCACAGTATTAATAATTCAAATTCCTTTGGGTATGTATCTGGTAGAGATGGATTTCAGTGAAAAAAGATTAACCGTAGAAAATATTCATGTTGTAATCGGTATTAGTATATTTTATTTAACTATACTAAGACTAATATATAAAATATTCAATCCAACTCCAAAATTAAATAATAGTATTTTTCCTGGACAGAAAATGATTGCAAAATTAAATCATTTGTTTTTATATATTTCAATTTTAATTATAACAATCTCGGGTGCTCTAAAAAAATTATATAACGGTGAAGAGCTTAATATATTTTTTTTTAATCTTGAAATTCAAGATGATTTCGATTT
>CACKVM010000041.1 GCA_902603625.1 uncultured Pelagibacteraceae bacterium | reverse complement strand
AATATTTTGAGTCAATTTCTATCAGCTCACTCTTTTCCTCTTTTAGTCTTTTTTCATTTGAATTAGCATCAATCACTATTCCTTTTTCTCTATTAATATCGTCATCAAAAGTTTGAAGTGAAGTTTTTATATTCTCAATTTCCTCTTGAATTCTTAATTTTTCTTCATCAAGGCTTTGAAGTTCTAAATTTAACCTTTGTATCTTTGAGAGATTTTCAATATTTTTTTCTCTTAAAGGAGTAATTTTGTCTGTTTCAGATTTTATCAAATTTTCAAGTTTATTGATCTTTTCATTAAATCCAGCTACCTCTGTTTCAGCCTCAGTATTTATCTCGTTTTCAATTCTAATTTCTTTATCTATCTCTAATAATTTTAGATAATATAATCCTGCTTCAACTCGTTTAATTTCATTAGAAATACTTTTATATTTATTTGCTTCCTCTGCTTGCTTCTGAAGATTTGCTAGCTGTTTTTCTTGTTGTCTTCTTAATTCATCCGCTCTTTTCAAATTATTTTCTGCAGCACTCAATCTTAACTCTGCTTCGTGTCTTCTAACATGCAAACCTGATATTCCAGCAGCTTCCTCTAAGATAGCTCTTCTGTCAGTTGGCTTTGCCGTTACCAATGCACCTATACGGCCTTGACTAATCATAGATGGTGAGTGAGCTCCAGTAGATAAATCAGCAAAAAACATTTGAGCATCTCTAGCTCTAACTTCTTTGTTGTTAATATAAAATTTTGATCCTTTGTCTTTCTCAATTTTCCTTTTAACATTAATTTCTTTCAATTCTCTGAATTGAATTGGTCCTTCATTATTTTCGTTAGCAACAGTTACTAATACTTCTGCGATATTTTTTGATGCCTTATTAGATGTTCCAGAAAATATTACATCCTCCATTCCTGAACCTCTCATACTTTTGGCTGAAGTTTCACCCATCGCCCATCTTAAAGACTCAACAATATTTGATTTTCCACATCCATTTGGACCAACAATTCCTGTAAGCCCATCTTCAATTAGAAAAGTTGTCTTCTCAGCAAATGACTTAAACCCGTTTAATTGGATTTTTTTAAACTCCATAAACTAACTTATATCAGTTTTTCTAGGGTTTTTTTTAAATTTTTATAATTAAGAGATTTTTCGAACTTTTCATTATTAATAATAATCGTAGGAGTAGCATTAACTTTAAAATTTTTAGCTCCTTCGATTCGGTCATTTAAAACAAAATCCTCTATTTCTTTGTTATTAATACATTTTTCAAAATCAATATCGAAACCTTTACTCAAAATAAATTTTTTTAAATTGTCATTTATTTTCTCAACTGTGTTACCTTTTATCCAAGCGTGTTGATTAAAATATAAACTCTCAAGAATTTCTAAACTTTTATCTTGACTACATTGAGCAAGTTTTGATGCATTAAAAGCAGCAACATCCAATGGAAAATGTCTGAATTCTATTTTTGCTAATCCAGTGTCAATATAATTTTTTTTAAGTTGAGGGTAAACATTCTTGTGAAAATCTGCACAATGACTACAAGTCAAAGACTCATAGGCAATTATTGTTATCTTTGCATTTAAATTTCCAGAAGTTATTCTTTTTGTTTCCGCATATACATTAGTTAATGAGATAAGAAAAAAAATGATAAAGAAAATTTTTTTCATCTTTGTTTGAACACTTTGCTTAGATTTAATAATGATTTTTTAATTTTTTCATTTTTAACATCCTCTATTTTTTTTTGGTACTTATTATTTGTCACATCATTTGTTTTAATATTTTCGTTTGTACTAAATTTTATTTGGTCATCAAAACTCATAAACTTTAGTTTTTCGACCACGTTGTATCCAAAAAATTTATTCATTTTATCGATTATCATCTTTTTAGAATATTCTAAATCTATTTCATGACCTCTTTTTACCATTATAAATAAGGTGCTGACACCAAACTTATTTGAATTTTTGAATGATTTTGGATAACAAACCTTAAATAAATTTTTCCCAACAATATATTTCCAATTATTAAGTGTTTCAGAATAAATATGACCTTTTTTATTTATTACTTTTTTAATATTTTTTGGCAAAGTGTCTTTAAAGGATCTTAATCCTTGAATGCTTCCAGATCTCTGCTTAGTATTATTTTTATATTGCATATGAAAGAAAAGATAATAACAAAGAAAATTCTTAATTGGTATGATATTAGTAAAAGATCTTTACCATGGCGAAAAAATATATCTTTACAAAAAAAACAATATTTTACATTAGTAAGTGAATTCATGTTGCAACAAACTCAGGTTGCAACAGTTATACCATTTTTTAATAGATTTATTAAAAATTTACCCACATTAAAAAAACTTGCAAATGTTAAAGAAAAAAAATTAATCAAATTGTGGGAAGGTCTTGGATATTATTCTAGGGCGAGAAATTTAAAAAAAACCGCACAATTAATTTTAAATAACTTCGATGGAAAAGTTCCAAAAAATT
>CACKVM010000040.1 GCA_902603625.1 uncultured Pelagibacteraceae bacterium | reverse complement strand
ATTGGTTCTAAGGATAAAACAAATGTACCCCAATGAGTTCCTATAACTTTCTTACTTTTCAAATCCTTACCTATGCTTAAAGCTTCTTCAGGATTAGTGTGGTAAACAGATTTATCTTTATAAGGCATTATTGGATAAAAATTATACGCACCAATATT
This sequence comes from uncultured Pelagibacteraceae bacterium, assembly GCA_902603625.1. GTDB lineage: Bacteria > Pseudomonadota > Alphaproteobacteria > Pelagibacterales > Pelagibacteraceae > Pelagibacter. Next base: position 2,510 of record CACKVM010000040.1, on the reverse strand, counting down.
TATAAAAGAGATATCTATTGGGCCAAATTTTTTTCCTAAATCTTTATAAATATTTCCTACTCCAGTATCACAGCCAAACAAAATTTTTTTTCCATCATATTCAATTAAAAAATTTCCCCATAGAGTTTTATTGGTATCAGTTAAACTTCTTTTAGACCAATGAACTGCAGGAAGAAATGTAACTTTTAATTTTTCATTTATATTTATTTCATCATACCAATCCATTTCATTTACATCTTTATATCCATTTCTTGAAAAATACTTTCCAAGTTTTAGCGGAAGCATCACTTTTGCATTCTTGAAAGGAAATCTACGAATTGTCATCATATCCTGATGGTCATAATGATTGTGGGTAAGCAAAAATAAATCTATTTTGGGGATTTCATTTAATTTTAAGGCTGGTTCAGTAAATCTTTTTGGACCAAATATTAATGGACCAGCATTTTTGGAAAATATCGGATCTGTTATAATTGTAGTGTTTCCAAGTTTTATAATAAACGTTGCATGTCCAATCCATGCTATATAATCATCGTTTTTAAACTTTTCTAAATCTGACAATACTTTCTTTTTGTCAATTACATGATCTTTAGGAACAGTCATATCAAGTTTTTTTTTTTCTTGATTAAAAATTTTGTATGACCATTTCACATTTTCATCTCTTTTAGGAGACCCCTCAGGATTCCTAAAAGTTCCATCTGGTAAATGATGATAAGGTTTTTTGTTCATTTCTATTGATAAACAATTATAGGTAAGAATTAAAACAAAAAAGATTGTAAGATTAAAGAATTTTATATTCAAAATTCTGAGTGGTTTCATTAATTTGTAAAAGTTGAGCACCATTTCTAGTATGAAATTTTGTTGCCATTTCAGTAAGAGGTGAAAGTGTCACTAGCCTGTTCAAATGGTTAGATTTTTTGATCTTTTTAAAAACTTCTTTAACAATTAATTTTCCGCCTCCTTTTTTTTTTGACCAAACTGTATATGCAATAGCAATTTGACCAATATTTTGATCTCTTTGAGCGCTTTGTAAATATGCATCATGACTTAATTTATCCATTTCATCCACATCCTTTGGAATTTTATTAGTATAAGCAAAACACATGACGGCGTGGATTTCTCCACCATATTTAACACCAAATATTTTTCTGCCGTAGCTTCTTCTAAACACATTATCTAATTCGGGTCTAACTGGATCCTCATTGGTATTACACTCTTTTAACTCAATTAACTCAGCTCCTTTAACCCAATCAAAAAAACTATCTATATTTTTGCTTATAGATTGTCGATTTTTCCTGATTCTAGCTTTAATTCTAGATTTAAATCTTTTTGTCCTTTTGGAATTAGTATTTTTTAAATATTTGGATACTAATTTTTCTTTAACATTTTTGAGTATTTGTCTCATTAATTTTTAAGTCTTTCTTAACATTTTTACTTTGTCGCAGGTAGTCATTTTTGTCATAACTGTTAGTTCAATTAGTAATAATCATTATTTAAATTGTTAATTAAATGCTTAAAATGATTCTTATGGATAAATTTAAAAATTGGATGACGGAGAGTGCAAATATACTTTTTGATGATAGTAAAAATGATTTAAGATCTCTTCCAAAATCAGTAAGGTTGCAAATTTTAGTAGTTTTAAGTTTTATTTGGACCACTGTTTTTAGTTTATATATATTTTCATACACAACTTTTATATTTGGTTGGACAGGACTTTTTTTAGCCCATATTGGTTTAATATTTGCTGTTTATATGACCTTTAAGCAATTTCATAGAGCCGAAGAGAAATCCAGTAGTGTTTTTAAAACAAAAAATTTTGATCCATTTAAAATAATGGTGCTTGTTTTTGTTATCGTATTTATTTTTGTTTTTTCAAAAGGAATTGAAGTATTAACTAGTCCGAACCCATATTCTTACTCTATTCCTTATGATGGTTCATCAAAATCAGTATTTGAAAAATGGCTACCTTTTAGTAAAGATAAATAATGGAAAAAATAGCAAAAAATTTACAACTTGTTTTAATGGTTATAATTTTAATAAGCACTGTCATTGCTGTTGGAATTGAAATGTCTAAAATGTTTCAAAACCAATCAGTTACATTAGCAGATTTATTATTAATGTTTCTTTACTTAGAAGTTTTAGCAATGGTAAGAGTTTTTTGGAACCAACAATCAATTAGTATAACTTTACCATTGTTAATAGCAATTACCGCTCTAGCACGATTTATTATTCTTCAAGGAAAAGAAATGGATCCAACTGCATTAGTTTACGAAGCAATAGCCATAGTTCTAATTGCCGGTGCAATTGTAATTCTAAGGTTACGACATAGTGATAAATTAGGTCTTAAGACTAAAAGGAAAAAATAATATCATTTTAAAAACAGTCTTTAATTGAGTCTAATAACTTTTGACCAAGAGGGCTAATTGATTTTTGAAAAACAATTTTCTTCTTAGTCTTTTTTTAACCAGTTTCAAAAGATCTTTTGCTAAATTTTGTTTTCTAAATAGAGGATT
>CACKVM010000039.1 GCA_902603625.1 uncultured Pelagibacteraceae bacterium | reverse complement strand
TATTACTTGATAAATTGATGAAAAATTTAAAAGTTAACAATATCTTTTACAAAGATGAGTCTAAGAGATTTCATTTAAAGTCTTTTAAAGCTCTAGGAGGAGCTTACGCTGTAGAAAAAATATCTAAAGGAAAAAAGAATATAGTAATTTCATCTGCAACAGCTGGTAACCATGGGAGGTCTGTTGCTTGGGGTGCAAAAAGATTAAAATTAAAGTGTAAAATTTTCGTCAGTCAATATGTAAGCCAAACAAGAGTTCGTGAAATAGAGAAATTTGGTGCTGAAGTAATAAGGGTTAAGGGAAATTATGAGAATTCATTAGAAGAATGCAAAAGACTCTCGAAAAAGAATAATTGGCAAATTGTTCAGGACGTTTCTACCAAAAGTTATAAGTATATTCCTCAACTTACAATGGCTGGATATTCTATTATGATAAAAGAAATATCTAAACAAACGAATCATTACATAACTCACATATTTGTTCAAGCCGGTGTTGGAGGATTAGCGGCAGGTGTAGTTGCTGGGGTAGCAAAATATTTTAAAAGAATTCCAAAGATAATTATTGTTGAACCTGATAGAGCAGATTGTGTACTTCAAAGCGTGAAGGCAAATAAACTGAAAAAAATAAAAATTATAAAAGAGAGTATTATGGGTGGAATGTCATGTAATGAAATGTCACTTGTTCCATGGCAAATTTTAAAAAAAACTTCTAACTATTGCGTATCTATTGCTGACAATAATGTTGCTAAAACAACAGCTATGCTAAAAGATAGAAAATTAAGTAAAGATTCAATTACAGGGGGTGAATGTGCAACTCCTGGGATTATTGCTCTTATAGGTTTAGCTAACAATCCTAAATCAAGAAAATCGTTAGATTTGAATGAAGATTCCAACATTCTTGTCATCGGATGCGAAGGTAATGCAGATGTTAAACTTTACAAACAGCTGCTATCTAAAGGAAGAAAATAGTATATATATGACAAAAAATGCAATAGTTTGGATTAGAGAAGACTTTAGAATTGAACACAATCCCGCTCTATCATATGCCACGCAAAATCATGCAGATGTAATTGCATTATATATCTACAACAAGAAAGATTTTGATAATAAGAGAGAAGCACAAAAATGGTGGCTATTTAAATCTCTAGAAATCTTTAAATCTGAATTATCTAAATATAAAATAAATCTTCAAATATTAGCAGGTGATGAAATAGATATATTTTCTAAAATAAAAAAAAAAGATGACGTTTCAATATATTGGAATAAGATTTACGAACCCGATGTGATTGCAAGAGGAAAAATAATTAGAGATGCTTTCTTAAAAAATGAAGTTAAATTTAAATACTTTAAAGGAAATATACTTAATGAATTTCAAGAGATTACTAAAAATGATGGAACACCATTTAAAGTATTCACCCCTTTCTGGAGAAATGCTGAGCAAAAATATTTAGCTTTACCACCAAGTAAAAATTACATTATTAAGAAAAAAATGAAAACAATATCTTTTTTTAAGAATTGTATTGAACCAAAAAATGTTTTACCCAAAAAAAAATTGGTATAAAAAATTTGAAAAATATTGGAAAGTTTCAGAAAATGATTCAAAAAAAGTTCTTAACAATTTAATTAATGATAAGATTAAAGAATATGGTACAGCAAGAGACTATCCTTCTGTAGAGGGTACGTCAAAATTGTCTCCATATATAAAACATGGACAGATACATGTGAGTACTATTTGGAAAAAAATGTAATGAAATAAAATCTAAAGGTATTGGTTATAGAAAATATATTAATGAATTAGGTTGGCGAGAATTTTCTCATAGTTTAATAAATTATTTTCCTGAGTTTTTAAAAGGAAATTTTAGAAAAGAATTTGATAAGTTTCCCTGGGTAAAAAATGATAAATTCTTAAAAGCCTGGAAATCTGGTATGACCGGTTATCCAATCGTAGATGCGGGAATGAGAGAACTTTATGAAACAGGATGGATGCATAATAGGATAAGAATGGTTGTTGGATCTTTTTTTTAGTAAAACATTTAAGAATAAATTGGGTCGAGGGAGAGAAACATTTTAGAAATTGTCTACTTGATTTTAATAAGGCTAATAATGTTGCTCAGTGGCAATGGGTTGCTGGTTGTGGAGCAGACGCTGCACCTTATTTCAGAATATTTAATCCTATTCTTCAAGGAGAAAAATTTGATAAAGAGGGAAGATACGTGAAAAAATGGGTACCAGAACTAAACAGAGTACCACAAAAATTTATTCATAAACCTTGGGAAATGGAAACTAAAGATCAAGAAGTTATTAATACAATTATAGGAAAAAGTTATCCTAAGCCTATTGTGGTTCACGAAGAAGCACGTGCTGCAGCACTCAAAGCTTTTCAGGCTCTTAAAAAATAATAAAATTCTACTAAAAAAATTAAATTCTTATAGAATTTTTATCTGCTTGCCCACCATTTATCTAATATGAAATACCAAATAGCATTGGCCAAAGGCTCAACGATTGCATCTGTTAATGCAATCATGAAAGATACATCTGCGATCAACATTAAAACAATAATAGCGATTGCAAAATGACCAATTGTGTAAACTATCGTTCTTAATATCGATCCTTTATTATTGTCGAATATGTTTTTGGCAGCAGTGAATATACCCTTAGTTAATTCCATCTTTCTATACCATAA
>CACKVM010000038.1 GCA_902603625.1 uncultured Pelagibacteraceae bacterium | reverse complement strand
AATAAGGAGACAAAATGCAAAGACCAGATTTCTTTCATCTTAAAAACGGAAAAAAAGTAAAACTTCCTTTTTCTGAAGATGAATACAATAATAGATTAATTAAACTAAGGTCTGTAATGGTTAAAAAAAAATTGGATATGATTATTCTAACCTCTATGCATAATATTGCGTATTATACAGGCTTTATTTATTGCTCTTTTGGGAGACCTTATGGATGTGTAATTACTGAGGATAAAATCACTACTATTTCAGCTAATATTGATGCCAGTCAACCTTGGCGCAGGTCACATTGTGATAACATAATTTATACAGATTGGAAAAGAGATAACTTTTTTAAAGCTATAAACTTTATAGCATCTGATAAACAAAAATTAAACAATATCGGTCTTGAATATGATCATGTTTCTATAGATATAAAAGATAAAATAAATTCTTTATTCACTTTTTCAGTTTTTAATGATGTTTCAAAAGATTTGATGTTTTTAAGAATGATTAAATCAGATGAGGAAATCAAAATTATTAAACATGGTGCAAGGATTGCAGATTTAGGTGGAGAGGAGATTTTAAAAAATATTAAAGAGGGAAATACAGAACTAGAAATTGCAATTACGGGAAGAGATATTATGGAAAAAGAAATTGCAAAATCTTTTCCAAATGCCGAATATATGGATACTTGGGTTTGGTTTCAATCTGGGATCAACACAGATGGTGCACATAATCCTAAAACAAATAGAAAACTTCAAAGAGGTGATATTTTATCTTTAAACACTTTTCCTATGATCTCTGGCTACTATACAGCTCTTGAGAGGACTCTCTTTTTAGAATGTGCAGATGATGCCTCTCTAAAAGCTTGGGAAACAAATATCAAAGTACATAAACGTGGCTTAGAGTTGATTAAACCAGGAGCTAAGTGTTCAGATATTTGTAATGAGTTAAATGAATTATTTAAAGAGCTTGGTTATCTCCAGTATCGAACTTTTGGTTATGGCCATTCTTTTGGAATGTTATCACATTTTTATGGTAGAGAATCTGGATTAGAGCTTAGAGAAGATATCGATACAGTATTAAAGGAAAATATGGTTATCTCAATGGAACCAATGATTATGATACCAGAGGGAAATCCAGGAGCAGGAGGTTATAGAGAGCATGATATTTTAATAATTGGTAAAGATAATGCAGAAAATATCACAAAGTTTCCTTTCGGTCCTGAGCACAATATAATTAAAACTTAATTAAATGACTAAAACAAAAAAAATTGTTAACAGTTGGAATGAATGGGATCCACTTAAACATGTGATAGTTGGCCGTGCAGATGGGACTTGTATTCCAGCACCTGAGCCCGCACTTGATGCAAAAGTTCCTGAAGATAGTGATATGAGAGGAAAATTTGGGCCAAGAACGAAGGATACTATAGATAAAGCTAATCAACTTTTGGATAATTTCTCAAATATATTAGAAAAAAGAGGTATTAAAGTAGATCGACCAACTCCATTAAATTTTAATCAAAAAACCTCAACCCCAGATTGGGTGGCTGAAACAATGTTTGGATGTATGCCACCAAGAGATGTTTTATTAACAGTTGGAAATGAAATTTTGGAGGCTACTATGAGTTATCGATGTAGATGGTTTGAATATTTATGTTATAGACCCTTGTTGCAAGAATATTATAATTTAGACCCAAATATGAGACATGAGTCAGCTCCAAAACCAAGACTGACTGACTTAGATTATAGAAAAGATTACTTATCTGACAAAATTGGAGTTGAAAAAAGATTAGAATGGACTGAAAAAAAATATTTTGTAACCACTGAAGAGGAACCATTGTTTGATGCTGCAGATGTATTAAGATTTGGAAAAGACCTTGTTGTTCAACACGGATTCACTACAAATTTAAAAGGAATTGATTGGTTAAAAAGACATTATAAGGATCATAGGGTTCATACTGTAAATTTTCCTGGAGATCCATATCCAATACATATTGACGCAACTTTTACTCCAATTAAAGAAGGTATAATTATAAATAATCCCCAAAGAAGATTACCAAAAGAGCAAAGAAAATTGTTTGAAAAAAATGGATGGAAAATTATTGATAGTGCACAACCTGCTCACAACACACCACCTGCATTATGTTATTCTTCAGTATGGTTATCAATGAATGTTTTAGTTATTGATCCCAAAACTGTTTGTGTGGAAAAAAGTGAAGTTTACCAAGCTGAACAATTAGATAAATTAGGAATGGAAGTGATACCAGTAGATTTAAGAGATGCATACGCTTTCGGAGGCGGGCTACATTGTTGTACTGCAGATGTTTATAGAGAAGGTGTTTTAAAAGATTACTTTCCAAATCAATAGAAATGAGAATTTTTTAATTAATTTAAACGTCCTAAATAATTTACCATAATAACACCAATAATAATTAATATTATTCCTACAACTCCAAAAATATTTGGTATTTGATTATATTTAATCAAAGCGAACAAAACCACACCTGTTACTGTTAATCCACTGTAAGTTGAGTAAGCAAATCCAACAGGGAGAGAGTGCATAGCTTTGGCAATACAAACCATAGTTGCACACATTAACAATATGCATAAAGCAGATGGAGTAAATTTTGAGAAACCTTCTGATACTTTAGCTAAGCTATTTGACGCTATACCAAAAGATATAGCAAGTAATAAAAATATATATCCTAACAATGGTTTCATATCATTTATAAAGATAAATATGAATTTTTCATTTAATCAGATTATCAAATTTCTAAATTTTTACTATTTTTATTTAATCTTTATAAAAATAGTCTATTAAATCTTATGGCTAGATTAAAAAAATTAATTGTAGCTTGTGATGGGGAGGCAGCAAGTGGCAAAAGTACTGGAGCTA
>CACKVM010000037.1 GCA_902603625.1 uncultured Pelagibacteraceae bacterium | reverse complement strand
GAAGCTCAAAGAATAAAATTAGCAAAAGAATTATCTAAAAGATCAACTGGGAGAACTATGTATATATTAGACGAACCAACTACAGGACTTCACCAGCACGATATTAAAAAATTGTTGGAAATTCTTCACACATTTGTAAAACTTGGGAATACGGTTGTTGTGATTGAACATAATCTAGATGTTATAAAAACTGCAGATTATATAGTTGATATGGGCCCTGAAGGTGGTGTTAAAGGTGGAAATATTATCGCAGAGGGGAAACCTGAAGAAATAACTAAAATTACTGGGAGTTATACGGGTAAATTTTTAAAGTCATTATTAAAATGATTATTTAAAAGTTAAAATTGTTTATTATTTAGTGTATAATACATTATATGAGTAATCTATTATCTTCATTATCAAAGACAATTCATCTTTCTTTAGCTATATCAATTATTTTGTTTCTGGGTTTATTCTATCTAAATGATGGTTTTGCTTTTGATACTATTTTTTGGAGTTGGTTATTAAGATATATACATGTTGTAGTTGCAATTATGTGGATTGGATTACTTTGGTATTTTAATTTTGTTCAGATACCGAACATGGGAAAAATACCTGACGAACAAAAACCTGCAATTGGAAAAGTAATTGCTCCTGCAGCGTTATTTTATTTTAGATGGGCCGCTGCATTAACTGTATTGTCAGGTTTGGTATTAGCGTTAATAAATGGTTATTTACACGATGCAATGACATTAAGCATTGGATCCGGTATTCCTAAACACACAGCTATTGGTATAGGAATGTGGCTTGGTGTTATCATGGCATTTAATGTTTGGTTTGTAATTTGGCCTAACCAGAAAAAAGCTTTAGGAATAGTCGAATGTGATGCTGAATTAAAAGCTAAGTCAGCAAAAACTGCTATGTTGTTCTCAAGAACAAATACTTTGTTATCATTACCCATGTTATTATCAATGGTAGCAGCTCAAAATCTTTACTAAATTTTATTTTTGTCATCTTCTCTTAAAACTGTTTTTTGAGAAACGTTTAATCTTACCAAAACGATATTGGCTATATATATTGAAGAGTAGGTTCCTAAAATAACACCAAAGATCATTGCAAGAGAAAATCCTTTAAGAATTTCACCTCCGAAAAAAAAGATTGAAAATAATGCTAATAACGTAGTTACAGATGTGATTAAAGTCCTAGATAAAGTTTCATTAATTGAAATATTTGATAATTCATAAATTTTAATATCAGAATATTTTTTTAAATTTTCTCTTATTCTGTCAAAAATTACAACTGTATCATTCATTGAATATCCAACAATTGTTAGAACTGCAGCAATAATAGATAAATTAATTTCTAAACCTAATATAGAAAACATTCCTAATGTAACTATAACATCATGAAAAAGAGCTAATATAGCTCCTAAGCTAAATTGCCACTCAAACCTTATCCAAATGTAAATTAACATTAAAGCCAAAGCAACAGATATGGCTATTATTCCTGATCTTAATAATTCACTACTAACTTTTGGTCCAACATTTTCTACTCTCCTGAATTCAAAATTATTACCAAAAGACTTGTCTAAATTTTTTCTGATGTCTTCAATTATGTTTTTGTCACTATTATTTTCAAATTTTATCAAAAAATCAGTTTCATTACCAAAATTTTTAACTGAAACATCACCTAAATTAATTTGATTTAAATTATCTCTTAATGAAGAAATATTTATTTTTGTATCTGATGATCTTAATTCAATAAGAGTTCCTCCCTTAAAATCGATACCAAAATTAAGACCCTTATATATTAAGAAAAAAAATGAAATTACTACTAAAGAAATAGATACTAGATTAAATTTGTTATAATATTTGTTGAAAGCAATCATTTATATTAAACCTTGTTTATCTTTATTTTTTAAAACGTATAAAACAGTCAATAATCTGGCTATAAAATAGACTGAAAAAAGTGTTGTAAATATTCCAATACCCAATGTCAGTGAAAATCCTTTTATTGGACCAGACCCCATAAAAAAAAGGATTATTGCTGCTAACAAAGTTGTTATGTTTGCATCTAAAATAGCAGTTCTTGATTTTGTATATCCGCTATCAAATGCTATTAGATTATTATTTTCATTTTTAAGTTCTTCTTTAATTCTTTCAAATATTAACACATTAGCATCAACTGCCATACCTACGGTAAGTATAATTCCTGCAATTCCAGGTAAGGTTAAGGTTGCTTCAAATATAGTTAATATTCCAATCATTATAAATAAGTTAAGAATTAAAGTGATGTTAGTAATGAGACCAAATATTTTGTATTTAAATAAAATAAATAAAATAACTAACAAAAATCCAAAAATTAAAGCAATAATTCCTGCATTAATAGAGTCCTGACCTAAACTAGGACCAACAGTTCTTTCTTCAATTATATTTAATGGTGCAGGTAATGCACCAGATCTTAACAATAAAGCTAGATCAGTAGCTGTTTGAAAAGTAAAGCCGCCACTTATTTGACCAGATCCACTAGCTATTGTGTCTCTGATCACAGGAGCGCTTATTATTTTCCCATCTAAAACGATAGCTAATTGTCTACCTATTCCTGTTGATGTAGCTTTACCAAATCTTTTTGCCCCTACTCTATCTAATGTGAAAGAAACGACTGTTTCATTTGTTTCATTATTCATTCTTGGTTGAGCATCTAGTAAATTTTCACCACTTAAAATAATTCTCTTACTTACTATTGCTTCATTATTGTTATCCTCATACTTTAGTGTTTCTGCACCAAAAGAATCATCATTACTTGTAACAAATCTAAAAGTTAAATTTGCAGTTTTACCAAGTAATTTTTTAATCCTCATTGGATCATCTAATCCAGGTAATTCTACAAGAACACGGTCGTTACCTCTTTTGAGAATATTAGGTTCATTTGTTCCAATTTCGTCAATTCGTCTCCTTACTATTTCCAATGCTTGATCCTGAGATGA
>CACKVM010000036.1 GCA_902603625.1 uncultured Pelagibacteraceae bacterium | reverse complement strand
TTATCAAATACAAATTTGCTTAGACAGATTACTGGATATAATCCTAAGACAAATTATAAGGAGGGTATAAAAAAGTTTATAAATTGGTATCTAAATAACTATAAATAATTTTAATTGAGTTTTATATATTTAGCCTATCCTTAATGATATAAAATAAAACTGCCAGTCTAAAATAAAATACTCTTAGTCTTGGAAAAATAAATTTTTTTGGTAATCCTTTGTATATTTTTGATATGTTAAGGTCTTTGCTGTTAGAGGAAAATACTAATTTTGAAAGTTGCTTGCCAGTCCATGGAGCTGTACTTACGCCTACACCATGATATCCGAAACCATAATAAATTTCTTCATTTTCAATTTTTCCAATCGATGGAGTTAATTTTTGCGACATAGCGATAAATCCTCGCCAACTATAATCTATTGAGATTTTAGACCAGTCTGGAAAGATATTTTTAAAAAATTTCTCCATTTTTTTTGATCTATTGAAATTTGATTGATCACTTCCAATAAAATCACCTCTTGTACCAAATAAAATACGATTATCAGGTAATTTTCTATAATAGTATAAAAGATTTTTAGTATTCATTATTGGTGAGTAAGTTTTAAAGTTATGTAAATCAATTTCATTTTTTGATAATTTTCTAGTTACTATAATATTTGATATTACTGGTAATATTCTTGAATTCATTTGGGGAACCAAACCTTCTTGATAAAATCCGTTAGTCGCAACTACAATTTTTTTTGTATTAACAGATCCTTCACTAGTTATAAGAGTATAAGAATTGTTGTTTTTTTCAATTTTACTTACCAAAGTGTGATCATATATTTTTAATTTTTTAGATAAAGCATACCTTGCGATTCCATTAACAAATTTTAAGGGATTAATTGCAAAACCAGGTTTATATGAAAGGGCCCCATATTGCTCAGTTCCTGTGTGGCCAATATTATTAAACTCTTCTTTAGAATATACTTCAGTTTCAATACTAAATTCACTTTTATATATTTCAGCTTGCTCTCTAATTTGCTTAAATTTATTTGGGTGATGAGCTAAAATAAAATTGCAGTCACCGGTAACTTCACAATCAATATTATAATTTTGAATTATACTTTTTGTATAATTTGACCCCTCAACAGAATTTCTAAAAAATTTTTTTGTCTCATCTTTTCCATAAATTTTCTGAAGATTTTTAAAATTTGTTTTTATTGGTGGAAATGCACAAAAACCTCCATTACGTGATGATGCACCCCACCCTACTTTTCCTGCTTCAAGTAAAATTACATCTAAATTATAATTTTCAATTAAGTTTATAGCACATAATAAACCTGTATAACCTCCGCCAATAATTGCTACTTCAGAATTAATATCTTTAGTTAATTTATTTAAATTGAAATTTTCTTTTGTTGTATCTTCCCAATAACTATTTACTGGTTTTTCAAATTTATAAATATCTGAATGATAGATATTTTTCATTTTATCTAAGTATAGATAAAGGCTCTACAAATTCATGTCCAAAAGCATCGGCAACAGCTTTATAAGTCACATGTCCTTTGTGAACATTTAATCCTGCTAGAAAATTTTTATCTTCACTTAAAGTTTTTTGATATCCATTATTAGCTAATTTTACTAAATATGGTAATGTTGCTTGATTTAATGCAAAAGTCGAAGTTCTTGGAACTCCTCCAGGCATGTTTGCAACACAATAATGTACAACATCATCAACTATATATGTTGGGTCTCCATGAGTTGTTGGTTTGCTTGTTTCAACACATCCTCCTTGGTCAATAGCAACATCAACAATTACTGATCCTCTCTTCATAATTTTTAACATATCTTTAGTAACTAATTTTGGAGCTTCTGCGCCAGGTATTAAAACTCCTCCCACTATTAGATCTGCTTCAGCAACTAATTTATTTAAATCTATTTTGTCACTTTGTTCAGGAATAATTTTATCTCCAAACATTTTTTCTAATTGTTTTAATCTTGCTTCTGATTTGTCCACAACATGAACTTTAGCTTTCATTCCAGTAGCTATTATCGCAGCATTCTCACCTACCACTCCTCCTCCAAGAATTAATACGTTAGCTGGCTCACCACCTGGTGCTCCACCTAGCAATACTCCTCTACCCTTTTGATTTTTTTCTAAACAATGTGCTCCTGCTTGAACAGACATTCGACCTGCAACAGCACTCATCGGCGCAAGTAAAGGTAGTCTACCATTATCATCCGTTACTGTTTCATAAGCAATGTTAATACTTTTTGATTTAATTAATCCTTCAGTTAATTCTTTTGCAGCTGCTAGGTGAAGATAAGTATAAATAATTTGATTTTCTCTAATCATATCAACCTCGACTTTTTGAGGCTCTTTTACTTTAACAATTATTTCTGCATCATTAAAAATATCAGAAGCTTTGTTAATAATTTTTGCACCAGCATTTATATACTGATCATTTTCAAAACCTGCTTCAAAACCACCGTTGTTTTCGACTAAAACTTCATGACCTTCTGAAACTAGAGTTTTCACACTTTCAGGTGTTAAACCTATTCTATTTTCTTGTGGTTTTATTTCTTTAGGTACGCCAATTCTCATTAACGAAACTTAATTCTTTTTACTCTTTGCGTAATTAGTTATTCCAGTTCTTAATTTTTCAACAATTTCATCGATGTGTTTTTTTTCACAAATAAACATTGGTGCTATAATTAAACAATCACCAGTAGCTTTGAAATTTACTCCTGCATCATAACAATGTTTGAAAGTAGCTAAACCTGCTTTACCTGGTCTTCCATCAGTTTTAATATCTATACCACCCATCATTCCATAGCCTCTTATATTATCAACAACATCAATATCTTTAAGAGAGAATAGGCCCTCTTGAAAATAAGGAGCAAGTTCTTTTGCTCTATTAAAAATATCATCTTTTTCAAAAATATCTTGAACTGCTAATGCTGCTGCCACTGACACTGGTATACCTGAATAAGTATATCCATGAAATAATTCTATAGCTCCCTTAGGAGAATTATCCATAACTGCATCATAAATTTCTTCTTTACATGCAACTACACCAAAAGGAACAATACCATTAGTTGTTGCTTTTGCCATTGTCATAATATCTGGTGTTACACCGAATTCTTGAGCTCCAAAGGCAGAACCAGTTCTTCCCCAACCTGTAATTACCTCATCAAAAATTAAAAGGATTTTATGTTTATCACAAAGTTCTCTAAGCCTTTGGAGATATCCAATAGGTGGAACTAATGTACCAGTTGAACCTGCAATAGGTTCGACAATGCATGCTGCAATATTTTCTGAACCAAAAT
>CACKVM010000035.1 GCA_902603625.1 uncultured Pelagibacteraceae bacterium | reverse complement strand
AAAGATATAAATTTTTTTTCTCTATAAATTTCAAAATCAATTGGTATTTGACAATCTTTTGGTACCAATGACAAATGATTACTTATAATTGGACCATTATCTATTTTCTGATCAACTAAGTGTACAAGCTGATTGTCAATTCTATCTTCTCTCATTATTTTCCAAGAAAAACCACCACCTCCAGCATCTAGCGGTAGTCTTGTTCCATGAAAATTAACTAAATTATTTAAAAAAATTTTTTCTATGTATTCTTTTGAAAATATATATCTTGCTCCGAGGCTTATAAATATTGTATTTTTTGCTTGAGAATTACTATTTATAAAACTTTTAAATTTATTATCTAGTTTATCAAAAATTTTAAATTTAATTTTTTTATCTATTAATTTACTTTGATTAGTACTTGTTATTACTGAAGTTTTTAGATTCAATGATTTGTTAAATTTAATTAATTCTAAAAATGAATTGCTCTGCCCAAGAAAAATTACAGATTTTAAATTTTCAATATAAAAATTATTATTTTTTATCACAATCTATTATTTATTTATGGTCTCAACTTACTTGTTATTACTAAAATTAAAAGTTTTTTATTATCTTAATTTTTTTAGATTAGACAATTAATCAAAAAATTTCTTAATTATTTTGATAATTTTACTTTGATCCTTAATATTCAAATTAACAAATATAGGGATACTTACAGAATTATTAAAATACTTCTCAGTATCTTTAAATTTACCAAATTTTTTTCCAAAAATACTAAATTTATAAATTGGAATATAGTGTTGTTGGGCCATAATCTTATTTGTATTCAAATATTTCATAAAATCATCTTTTGTTTTATTTATTTTATTAAACAAAATATTAATTATAAATAAATGATTTGCAGATTTAATTTCTTTTGAATATTTTGGAATTATCAAATTAGAATTAAAATTTTTAAATTCTGATAAATATTTGTCGTAAATTTTTTTTCTTTTTCTTACAAAAAAATTGATCTTTTTTAGTTGCGATAATCCTAATGCACAATTGATATCAGAAAGTCTATAATTAAAACCGTGCTTTAGAATATCATAATTCCAATATTGCTTTTTGTTTCTGAGAATCCCGTGACTTCTCAATAATTCAATATTTCTTGCAATTTTAGGATTATTAGTGGTTACAATGCCTCCTTCCCCAGATGTTATGGTTTTTAATGGATGCATCGAAAAAGTACAGATATCTGAGTGTTTACAAGAACCAACTTTCCAAAATTTTTTTTTATATTTATATTCTGAACCTAATGCGTGACACGCATCTTCAATTATAGAAAATTTATATTTTTTTTTTAAATTATAGAAATTTGTTGTGTGTTCTGGAAAACCACCTTGATACATTGCTATCAAAGCTTTAATATTTTTTAGTTTATATTTTTTGATACATTCAATGATTTTGTCTGGTGTAATTAAACCTGTATACTCATCCACATCTATAAGGTATATCTTCAATTTCATTATTTTTGCCATATTATATGATGAAATAAAATTCATCGCAGGCATTAATATTACGTCGTCTTGCTTCAACTCTAAAGACATCATTGCTAAATGAATTGCTGCCGTTCCACTACTACATGTGTAACTATAGCTACATCCAAGATACTTTTTTAATTTATTTTCTAATCTTTTGACATATGGGCCAGTTGTAATTAAATCATTAGACAAGGCTTTTAATACTATTTTTTTGTCTTTAATATCGATATATTGTTTTCCATAAGGTATAAGTCTCATATATTAATTTATTCTATTAATTGGTTTAAAGCATATTTTTGATCTAAGGCGTTTTTTAATTTTTTTTTTAGAAATATCAAAAAAAATTTTATCTAAAACAATTTTATATTTTTTCAAATTATTTCTATTATGAAAGATGTTTACGTAAATCATATTGGTAGCTAAAATTTTATTTACTAACATCTGTTGAGTAAGAAAAGTTTTATTTATTGTATGATTTTTGTAAAATTCAAAAGAAGGTATAGCATCTGTGCCCATTAATTTTATTGGAACATTGTATTTTTTTGAAATGTCTAACCAAATTTTTTTTATAATCCTTCCATTTTTTTTTATCTTGTTAAAAACGTTCAGTCTTTTAAATTCATTTATTGTTGATAATGCAGCTGTGTAGCCAATCCTTTCTCCCCAAAATGTGCTGCTAATAAATGTATTTTCAGCTTTTTGCATTATTTTTTTTTTACCTACTATTGCATTTATCGCAAATCCACTTCCTAGAGCTTTTCCAAAAATAGCTATGTCTGGGTTTACTTTGAATTTAAGATGAATTCCTCCCATATTTTCTCTATATCCTGATGTGCATTCATCGAATATTAAGATGATTTTTTTTTTATCACAAATTTTCCTTATCTTTTGCAGAAAATTATTATTTGGCTTAATGTTTCTCATTACCTCCATTTTGATAATTCCAATATTTTTTTTATCAATAAGTTTGGATAGGTAACTAAAATCATTGTAAGAAAATGGAAATGATGTATTTTTTAAGTTTTCCGGTATTCCATCATATTTTAAACCAGACATTAAGTGTTGGTCTAAATTTTTTTTTGAATTTATATTTGCTGATAAATACCAATCATGCCAACCATGATATCCACAAAAAGCAACATTCTTTCTTTTTGTGCATGCTCTAGCTATCCTAATTGCAACTGAATTTGCCTCACCACCCCCTCTTGTAAATTTAACCATGGATGCCCACGGATGATGTTTTACTAATTGTTTTGATAAATAAACTTCTTCAGGACAATTTAATGTTGTTAAATTACCTTTTTGAATTTGATTTGTAACAGATTTGATTACTTTACTATTAGAATAACCTAGAACACTTGTGCCTACTGCACAGAACATATCTAAATACTTTACTCCTTTTAAATCCCAAACATTCGTATCTTCAGCTCTGCTAAAATAGGCTGGCCATTTATTAGGTAAATGTAATTCAGATCTTTTAGAAAATAAAGTAGTTCCACCTGGAATTATAGTTTTTGCATAATTATATAAATCAATACCATTTTTAATTTTCATTTTTTTCTATAAATATTTTTTTGGATGGGTTCCAGGATGGACCATTTATTTCATTTACAATTATGTCTGCTTCATCACCAATCTGAATAAAATATTTTTTCCAGCTTTCAGGTAAAGATGGGTCGTTATTAACAAACTTAAGATACATCTCTTCAATAAAAGCACTATTGGATTTACTTAAGAAAGCAGTTTTTTCAAATTCAAAGTTTTTAGAAGATGACATCGATAATTGTTAATATAGACTTAGAAAGAAATTTTTCAATTAGACAATTTATTTAATAACGTTTTTCCAATCTTTGATGGAGAGTTTGCCATAGTTATTCCACAATCTTCCATTTTTTTTATCTTTTCATTTGCACCACCTTTGCCACCTGAAATTATAGCTCCTGCATGACCCATTCTTCGACCTGGCGGGGCAGTAACACCAGCTATAAATCCAACAATTGGTTTTTTTATTTTATGA
>CACKVM010000034.1 GCA_902603625.1 uncultured Pelagibacteraceae bacterium | reverse complement strand
TTACATGGATGAGAAATTAAAAAACAATGAAAATGAGGCTCAAATCATAAGGCATGAGGATCTAGTTAAGCATAGTAATCGAGGGATCTACATGAGAGACGACCATTGTGATTGGGGTTCAAGTGGAATGAAAGATCTAGTTGAGACCCTAAACGACTCGAACTAATTTTTCACATTTCTACTTAATTCATTTTTTGTAACAATATATTAACTTTAGGATTTTATAAATGAGTGCAGAAAATATCTCATACGACTTGAAAAGATTTGCGGGGATCAAAAGAGACTATACACCAGAAGAAGTAGAAAGATTAAGAGGATCTTTAAAAATTGAGTACTCTTTATGCAAACATCAATCAACTAAATTATGGAATTTGTTAAACTCCGAACCATATATAAATACTCTTGGTTCACTCTCTGGTAATCATGCTGTTCAGCATGCAAAAGCTGGATTAAAAGCAATTTATTTAAGTGGTTGGCAAGTTGCAGCAGATGCAAATAGTGCTGGCGAAATGTATCCTGATCAATCTTTGTATCCATACGATAGTGCTCCAAAACTAGTTGAAACTATGAATAACGCTTTAATTAGAGCTGATCAAATCCAACATATGGAGATAATTGATGGTGACATGAAAAAAGAAAATAAAGTAGACTATATGTTACCAATTATAGCAGATGGTGAGGCAGGATTTGGTGGTCCATTAAATGTTTTTGAACTTACAAAAAAATTCATTAAAGCTGGTGCCGCCGGTGTTCATTTTGAAGATCAATTAGCAAGTGAAAAAAAATGTGGCCACATGGGGGGAAAGGTTTTGGTTCCGACAGGAACAATGATAAAGAATTTAAAAGCTGCAAGATTAGCTGCTGATATAGCAAATGTTCCTTTAATTATTCTTGCAAGAACTGATGCCAATGCTGCAAAATTAATCACTAATGATTATGACAATAATGATAAACCTTTTTTGACTGGAGAAAGATCTCCTGAAGGTTTCTATTATGTCGAAGCTGGAATAAATCAAGCAATTTCACGAGGTTTAGCTTATGCACCTTACTCAGATTTAATATGGTGTGAAACTGCCACTCCTAACCTTGAGGAAGCAAAAAAGTTTGCTGATGCAATTCATGGAAAATTTCCAGGAAAACTTTTAGCATATAATTGTTCACCATCTTTTAATTGGAAAAAACATTTAACTGATGATGAGATAGCTTCTTTTCAAAAAGAAATTAGTAAAATGGGTTATAAATTTCAATTTATTACTTTAGCTGGATTTCATACACAAAATATTGCAATTTTTGAGCTTGCAGAAAAATATAAAAAAGAAGGTATGACAGCATACTCAAGAATTCAACAACAAGAATTTGCTCGTGAAAAAGATGGTTATACTAGCGTTAAACATCAACGTGAAGTGGGTACATCTTATTTTGATGCTGTATCAAATACGATAAGTAGTGGAAAAAGTTCTACCACAGCAATGGCAGGCTCAACAGAGTCCGAACAATTCTAATAAAACTACTCCTCTTGTATTATTAGTCATTAACTGGCCCAGAAATGGGTCAGTTAAGATTTTATTTTATAACCTTTTTTAAGAAGAAAAGTAACTACTGTTATACAAATGGATAAAAATAAAAACATAGTGCCAATACTTATCCAAATATTAAAATCAGAAACTCCATAAAAAGAAAATCTTAAACCATTAATTAAGTAAACAACTGGATTAAAATAAGTCACGGTTTGCCAGAATGATGGCAACATATCTAATGAATATAAACTACCACCCAAAAATACCATTGGTGTAACAAAAAGAGTTGGAATTATAGACATTTGCTCAAAATCTGAGCTCATTAAACCTATTAAAAAACCAAATAAAGCGAATGTAAATGCTACCAAGATTAATAAGAATATCATTAGCAATGGATATTTAACTTGAACATCAACAAAGAATAGTGAGGTAATAAAAATAATTATACTTACTATAAGTGTTTTTGTTGCACCAGCTCCTACAAAAGCAAGTACTACCTCTAGCGTTGAAATTGGGGCAGCTAAAATCTCATAAATTGTTCCATTAAACTTTGGAAAGAAAATTCCAAAAGAAGTATTACTAATTGATTGAGTTAATAATGTTAACATCAAAAGACCAGGTACGATGTATGATCCGTAGCTTATTCCATCAATTTTTTCTACATATCCTCCGATAACTGAACCAAAGACTATAAAATATAATGAAGTTGTTAATACTGGAGACAATACAGACTGAGTTAAAGTTCTTCTAAAACGATCCATCTCATGAAGATAAATCGCTCTAAAGGCATAAAAATTAATTTTCATTTTTTTCCCTTACTAAGTTTACAAAAATTTTTTCTAGCGTGCTTTGTTCGGTTTTTAAATCTTTCAATTTTAAGCCTGCATCTTTTAAATCTTGTAGTAGATTCGTAATTCCTGTCTGTTTCGCCTGAACATTATAAGTATAATTCAAACTCTTCAAGTCTGGTGTCAAAGATAAGTTGTATTTTTGAAGTGTTGTAGGTATTTGATTTATTTTTTCTTGTAAATCTATAATAAGTTTTTTATGGCCCATTTTTTTTAATAGTTCCTTTGTTTCATCAACAACTACAATCTCTCCCTGATTTATAACACCAACTCGATCAGCTATTGCTTCTGCTTCTTCTATATAATGAGTAGTTAAAATAATTGTAACACCAGTTTTTCTTAAATTTTCTACAACCTGCCACATTTCTTTTCTTAGCTCTACATCAACACCAGCTGTAGGTTCGTCTAAAAATAAAATTGTTGGTTCATGAGATAAAGCCTTTGCTATTAAAACTCTTCTTTTCATTCCGCCAGATAATTGCCGAAGTTTAAGATCTTTTTTATCCCATAAACTTAGTTGTTTTAAAACTTTCTCAATATGATTTGAATCTGCTTTTTTTCCATAAAGACCCCTTGAGTAAGAGACATTATTAAAAACTGTTTCAAATTGTTCTAAAGTTAGTTCCTGAGGAACTAAACCAATTCTTGAACGAGTTTCTCTGTAATCTTTTATGATGTCATAATCATCTACGCTAACATTCCCTGAGGTTGGATTCACTATCCCACAAATTATACTTATCAAAGTAGTTTTACCAGCTCCGTTAGGACCTAGCATTGCAAAAATTTCACCTTTTCTAATTTTTAAATTTATATTTTTTAAGGCATTAAAGCCGTTATCATAAACTTTTGATAAATTGTTTATTAAAATCTGATTATCTGACATTGGAGCATTTATATAGCTATTAATTACTTTAATACAATCAACTTATATTAATCTTTTAGCTTTAATAATTAGCAAAGGTAGAAAGGTCGCAATTATAAAAGATAAAAAAAGTAAAGATTGTGACACAAAAGATGGAAATAAATCTTTTGGCATGAGAATTCCAACTAGTAAACTTTTGGAGAAATCAGGTGAAGGGAATAATAAAAATCCGGATATCAATCCAATCAGTATAGAAATATAAGCTAAATTTTCATTGATTGATTTATCATAAAAACTCAAAAAAACAGTTAAGACAAAAGCACAA
>CACKVM010000033.1 GCA_902603625.1 uncultured Pelagibacteraceae bacterium | reverse complement strand
GAATTTGACCTTAAAAATCCAGGGAGAACTAGAATTAAAACTGCAATTAAGAGAAAAGCAGGAACTATGTGATCTAAGTTCATTTTTAATTTTTCCAAAAACTTTTTGCTTTCTGAAAAAATTTCTTAATACTCGGATTTGATTTTTCGTTCTCAATTTTTCTAAATTGTTCTAATAATTCTTTTTGTTTTTTGTTTAGATATATCGGAACTTCAGTTTTTACTTGAACATATAAATCTCCATGATCCCCTCTACGCATAAATGGCATCCCCTTACCTTTTAATCTGAATTGTTTCCCATTTTGAGTACCATCTGGTATTTTAATTTTTGCTTTACCCCCATCAATTGTTGGGATTTCTATTGTTGTTCCAAGCGCTGCGTCTGCTATTGAAATTGGAAACTCAAAGAATAAGTTTTCATCAGATCTTTTAAATAAATCATGTGATTGAACATTTATAAACAAATACAGATCACCCGAAGTTCCACCTCTACTGCCAGCTTCACCTTTTCCAGCTAACCTTATTCTTGTGCCATCATCTACTCCTTTAGGTATTGTGACTGATATTCTTTTAGAGGCTTGTCTCTTTCCTCGTCCATTACAATCATTACAAGGATTATTGATTTCTTCACCATTCCCATTACATTGAGGACAAGTTTGTTGAACAGTAAAAAAGCCTTGGCTAGATCTGATTTTACCATTTCCTCCACAATAAGAACATCTATCAGCGGAATATCCTGGTTTAGACCCATCACCCTTACAAGTATCACATCTTTCAGATGTTGAAAATTTGATATCCTGCTTTTTTCCTTTATAAGCTTCCTCGAGAGTTATAGATAAATCATATCTTAAATCTGAACCTCTATTATTTGAACTTCTGCCTCTTGAACTTCCTCTTCCACCAAATTCACCAAAAAAATCTTCAAATATATCTGAAAAGTCTGCTCCAGTGAAACCACCAAAACCACCACGTTGGCCTCCACCATTTTCGAATGCAGCATGACCGAAATTATCATAATTTTCTTTTTTACTTTTATCTGAAAGAATTCCGTATGCTTCGCTTGCTTCTTTAAATTTTTCTTCAGCTTTCTTATCGCCAGGATTTTTATCTGGATGATATTTTACAGCTAGTTTTCTATAAGCGGATTTTATTTCATCTGAGTTAGCGCTTTTATTAATTCCAAGAACATCATAATAATCTCTTTTTGCCATCAGTTTAACCCAGACAATTAGATGTTAGATTACGCGCTTTTTTCTTGATTTTCGTCTTTTTTATCTTCTTTTACTTCTTCAAAATCAGCATCTACAACATTATCGTCTTTTTTATCCTTATTAACATTACCTTCATTTTTGCCAGAGTCTGGTTTTGCACTTTGTTGCGATTTGTAAATTGCTTCACCAAGTTTCATTGAAGCTTGAACTAACTCTTGAGTTTTCTTTTTAATATTTTCTGTATCCTCAGATTTCAACGCATCTTTAAGGGATGTAGAAGCATCTTCTATTGCTTTTTTTTCAGCATCAGAAATTTTTGATCCATGTTCCTTTAAGTTTTTTTCAGTAGAATGAATTAAAGTATCTGCTTGGTTTCTAGCATCAACATTTTCTCTTTTCTTTTTATCAGCTTCTTTATTTGCGTCAGCATCCTTAACCATTTTTTCAATTTCTTCCTCACTTAATCCGCCTGAGGCCTGAATTTGAATTTTTTGTTCCTTACCAGTTCCTTTGTCTTTTGCCGACACGTTAACGATACCGTTAGCGTCAATATCAAATGTTACTTCGATTTGAGGAACACCTCTTGGTGCAGGTGCGATACCGACTAGCTCAAAATTTCCTAAGATTTTATTATCTGCAGCCATTTCTCTTTCACCCTGTAGTACTCTTATTGATACTGCGGGTTGATTATCCTCAGCAGTTGAGAATACTTGACTTTTTTTTGTTGGAATAGTTGTGTTTTTTTCAATTAGTTTTGTTGAAACTCCGCCTAATGTCTCTATACCTAGAGATAATGGTGTTACATCTAATAAAAGAACATCCTTAACATCACCTTGTAAAACACCAGCTTGAATTGCTGCACCCATAGCCACAACTTCGTCTGGATTTACACTTTTATTTGGTTCCTTTCCAAAAAAATTCTTAACTTCTTCTATTACTTTTGGCATTCTGGTCATTCCACCAACCATTACTACCTCATCTATTTCACTTGCATTTACTCCAGCATCTTTTAACGCAGTTTTACATGGGGGCATTGTCTTAGCTATTAAATCTTCAACTAAAGCCTCAAGTTTTGCTCTAGTCATTTTAATATTAATATGTTTTGGTCCAGTTTTATCTGCGGTAATAAAAGGAAGATTAATATCAGTTTGTTCTGCTGATGAGAGTTCAATTTTTGCCTTCTCAGCAGCTTCCTTTAACCTTTGAAGAGCTAATTTATCAGATTTTAAATCTATACCGTTATCTTTCTTAAATTCAGAAACTAAATATTCAACTATGGTGTTATCAAAATCTTCACCTCCTAAAAATGTATCGCCATTAGTTGACTTGACTTCAAAAACTCCATCACCTAGTTCAAGTATTGAAACATCAAAAGTACCACCACCTAAATCATAAACAGCAATCTTTTTATTTTGTTTTTTATCTAAACCATATGCTAAAGACGCAGCTGTGGGTTCATTAATTATTCTTAAAACTTCTAAGCCAGCAATTTTACCAGCATCTTTTGTTGCTTGTCTTTGTGCGTCATTAAAATAAGCAGGGACAGTTATAACTGCCTTAGTAACGGCTTGACCCAAATATTTCTCAGCAGTTTCTTTCATTTTCTGTAGAATAAAAGCTGATATTTGTGATGGGGAATATTTTTCTCCTTTAGCTTCTATCCAAGCATCACCTTTTTCTGAATTAACTATTTTAAAAGGTGCTGCCTCAATATCTTTTTTCACTGTTGGATCCTCAAAATTTCTACCAATTAACCTCTTGACTGCAAAAATAGTGTTTTCTGGGTTTGTAACAGCTTGTCTTTTAGCTGGTTGACCGATTAGTTTTTCTTTTTCATCTGTAAAAGCTACTACAGAAGGAGTAGTTCTTGCTCCTTCGGCATTTTCTAATACTTTTGCTTGCGAGCCTTCCATTATAGCTACGCACGAATTTGTAGTTCCTAAATCTATTCCAATAATTTTACTCATAATTAATTCTTGTTCTCGTCATATAGGGTTTAAATACAAAACTACAAGTTAATCTCACAATTATTTACCTTTTAAATTTTCCTTATTTTCTTCAGTTTTTTCATCTTTTTTTAATACTTTTTTTGATACACCTACTAATGAAGGTCTTAAAAGCCTATCTTTTATAGTAAAGCCTTTTTGAATTTCTTGAATAATCGTTCCTGGCTCTTTCGTGTCATCCTCAATTTCCATCATTGCTTGATGAAGATTTGGGTCTAATTTTTTATTCAGACTTTCAATGGGTCTTATATTATTTTTTTCAAATATTGAAATTAAATCATTTTTTATAATCTCTAAATGGTCTAGTGTTTTGTTTAAAGCCTCTGTGCCTTTAATCTTGTCATCGGTTTCAAGGGCTTGCTTCGAGCGTTCTAAATTATCAATTAAATTTAATGCTTCTTTGGCAAAGTTATATCCCCCATATTCAAACGCATCTTCTTTTTCTTTTTCAAATCTTCTTCTTTGGTTTTCCATCTCAGCAAGAGTTCTTGCTAATTTATCCTCTAATTCATTTAATTTGTCCTCAGGAGTAAGTTTTTTCTCTTTTTCGTTCTCGGTTTCATTGTTTATATTTTTTTGATTTTCTTCT
>CACKVM010000032.1 GCA_902603625.1 uncultured Pelagibacteraceae bacterium | reverse complement strand
TAAAATGAACAATAAATAAATATTTTTCTTTATGTTTTCAGTAATTTTTCCAGGTCAAGGCTCACAAGTAATTGGTATGGGAAAAAACTTTTATGATAAATTTGACCTTGTAAAAAAACTTTTTAAAGAAGCCGATGATGTTCTTGGAATTCCACTTTCAAGAATTATTTCAGAGGGCCCAAAAGAAGAGTTAGATTTGACTTCAAATACTCAGCCTGCAATTTTTTTGATAAGTTACTGTATTTTTCAAGTTGTTAAAAAAGAATTTGATATTAATTTAAACAAAGCAAAATATTTCGCGGGACACTCTTTGGGAGAGTATACCGCTATAGCTTGTGCTGGTTATCTGGATTTTAGAGATACTATTAAAATTTTAAAAATTAGAGGAGAAGCAATGCAAAATTCCGTTCCAACTGGTGAAGGAGGAATGGTGGCTGTATTAGGAACAAGCATTGAAGATATAGAAAAAATTATAGAAGAAAACAAAAATGAAATTTTCGTAGAAATAGCTAATGATAATTCTGTTGGTCAAATTGTATTGAGTGGAAATAATAATGATTTAGAAAAACTTAGTTTAATATTGAAAAATAAGAGAATCAAGAATGTCAAACTGCCAGTGAGTGCACCTTTTCATTGTAGTCTGATGAATAAAGCGACAAATATTATGAAAGAAGAACTCTCAAAACTTCAATTTAGAAAAGGAAGTAATGTCTTAATTTCAAATATTACAGCTGATGAAATTTTTAATGAAGATGAACTCAAAGATCTATTGATTAAACAAATTGAGAATCGAGTACGTTGGAGAGAAAGTGTAAATAATATGATTAAAAGAGAGGTAAATAAATTTATTGAAATTGGACCTGGAAAAGTTTTGTCAGGTTTAGTAAAAAGGATCAATAATAAAGTAATGATTAGTTCAATTAATACTGAGGAAGATATTAAAAACATTATAATATGAAAGAATTAGAAAATACTAAAATTATAGTAACTGGAGCATCGGGGGGTATAGGAAATTCTATTATTAAAAAATTGAATGATGCAGGTGCTATAATATTAGCTTCTGGAACTAGAATAGAAAAATTACAAGAACTTAAAGATAAATTTAATAAATTGAAATATTTAAAGTTTGATATTTCACAAGTTGATAAAATTGAAGAATTTATTGAAAATGCTTCAAATGAACTTGGAGGATTAGATTGTATTATTAATAATGCCGGTATTACTCAAGATAACCTTGCTATAAGAATGGGTATTGACGAGTGGAAAAAAGTAATTGATGTTAATTTAACTTCAACTTTCTTGATGTCTAAATTTGCAATTAAAAAGATGCTTAAAAATAAAAGAGGAAAAATTATTAATATTACTTCTGTTGTTGGGCACACAGGTAATCTAGGACAGGCAAATTATACTGCATCTAAAGCTGGAATCATTGCAATGTCTAAAAGCTTAGCAATTGAATATGCTAAAAAAAATATAAATATAAACTGCATATCTCCAGGGTTTATTAAAACAGCTATGACTGATAAAATTGATGATAAATTTAAAGAAATAATTATATCAAAAATACCCTCAGCTAGATTAGGTGAGCCAGAAGATATTGCTAACGCTGTTCTTTTTTTAGCCTCAAATCAATCTGATTACATTAATGGTGAAACTTTACATGTTAATGGGGGTTTGTATATGGCTTGACAATCTAAGTAATTAAACTAATAACGATTTTATAACAAAAAGGATCAATATGTCAGAAGATGTTTCAAGCAAAGTAAAAAAAATAGTTGCAGATCACTTAGGGATTGATGAGGCAAAGGTAACTGAGGAGTCTAGTTTTATAGATGATCTAGGTGCAGATAGTTTAGACACAGTAGAATTAGTAATGGCCTTTGAAGAAGAGTTTGGTTCAGAAATTTCAGATAGTGAAGCCGAAAAAATTTTAACAGTAGGTGATGCTGTTAAATTTATTGAAGGCAAAGCAAACTAAAAAATTTAATGCCCTCAGAAAATGATGGGATAATGATTATTCTATCCTCTCCTTCTGGAGCAGGTAAAACAACTTTAGTAAAACTTCTATCACAACAAGATAATTTTGAAATCTCAGTATCCCACACAACTCGAGAACCTCGTCTAAACGAAACTCCTAACAAGGATTATTTCTTTGTAAGTTTAGATGAATTTAACAGATTAATTAAAAATGAAGAATTCTTAGAATATGCAAGAGTTTTTAAGAATTATTATGGCACTTCAAGAACACCTGTTATTGATAAATTAAACAAAGGTAAAAATGTATTATTCGATATTGATTGGCAAGGAGCTGATCAAATTAAAAATAAAGACTTAGATTATAAATTAATTTCTTTTTTTATATTGCCACCCAGTAAAGAAATATTATTTGAGAGATTATCTAACAGGGACATGAAGGATAAACTGATTGTAGAAGAGAGAATGAAACAATTTGAAAGAGACGTTCTTCATTGGATCAATTATGATTTTGTTGTGATCAACGATGATTTAGAATCTTGTTATAAAAAAATTCTTAATCTTATTAAGGCTAAAATTAATGATGGATCTAAAGATTATGATCAAGACTATATTAGAAATCATGTTGAAAAATTAATTTCTTAATTTCTCATATTCTTTTGTGAGTTTTAGGTATGTTTCTAAACTTAAATTTTGAGGCCTTAAATTTAATTTAATACCAAGTTTTTCAATAATTCTATTATTTCTATTAAATAATTGATAATAAGGTTTTTTTATCATTTTTCTTCGGTGCATAAAAAAAATTCTAGAAATTTTTTCTAAATTTTTAGAATTACTTATCTTAAAAAAATTTTTTTTTGGAGTAAAAAATAAAAGACTACTATCAACCTTTGGTTTTGGAGAAAAACATGAAGGACTTACATCACAAATTTTTTTGATATTTAGTTTCCAATTAGATATTATTGACAATCTTCCATAATTTGAGGTATTAGGCTTAGCAGTAATTCTTTCAGCAACTTCCTTCTGGAACATAAGAATTAAATTATCAAACCATAAATCTTTATCATTAACATTTAGAACCCACTTACATAAAATTTCTGTTGATATATTATACGGAAGGTTTCCAAAGACAGTTAATTTTTCTTTAGATATCAAATTTTCATTAACTTTTAAAACATCTTCATTAATCACTTTAATTTTAGAACCAAATTTTTTATTTAATTCATCAATCAATCTAAGGTCTTTTTCGATTACAATCATTTTTTTTGGATTTTTTTCTAAAATTTTTAAAGTCATATTTCCAGTCCCTGGGCCAACTTCTAAAATATTTTTATTTTTTATTTCTGTTGTATTTATTATTATGTTAATAATATTTTCGTCAGTCAAAAAATTTTGTCCAAGACTTTTTTTTGCTCTAATCACTTGCTATCTAAAAAATTTAATGCATTTATAAGACTCTGTGGATTAGACTTATTTTGACCAACCATTTTTTGATTTGGTCCATGATCTGGAGAAACTCGCAAAAAGGGTAATCCCATAGTTATATTAATAGCGTCATATTCAAATAATGTTTTAAAAGGACTTAAAACTTGATCATGATACATGCCCAAAATTACATCAAACTTTTTTCTATTTTCTGCTAAAAAAATTGTATCTGCTGGGTATGGTCCACTTACTTTTACACCTTCATTAAATTTCTTCTTTATCACAGGGCGTAATATTTTATCATCCTCGTTATACTTTAAAGTAGTTTCACAATGAGGATTCATGCCAGTAACTGCAATTTTTGGTTTTATTTTAAAGTTTTTTTTAAAAAATTCATCGATTATATCCAGCTTTTCAGCAACTAATTTTTTATTTATTTTTTTTGCAACTAATTTTAATGGCAAGTGTGTAGTTAGCGGACAAACAGATAATTTTTTATTATAAATTAACATACCTGTTTTTTTTTTATTTAATTTTGTTGATATGTATTCAGTAACACCT
>CACKVM010000031.1 GCA_902603625.1 uncultured Pelagibacteraceae bacterium | reverse complement strand
AAAAATAATGATCATTTGGTACTGTAAAAATATTGGAATTTTGAAAAGAAAAATTTTTTAAATACACAGTATTATATGTTTTACCATTAGGAAGTTTTTCCTCAAAAGTAAAAACGTCAATTGATTTATCACCACAAAAAATTACATCTTTTTTTGATATTCTTGATTTTAAAATTTCACTATTGTTCAAATAAAGATTGCTGTCTATAAACTGAATCTTATCACCTGGCAGACCAATTAATCTTTTAATGTAATCTGTTCTATTATCTACGGGTGTTTTAAAAACTATAACATCACCCCTTTTTGGGTTTGAAAACATCACTCTATTTTTAAAAATAGGAGGGCTAAAAGGAAAAGAATGTTTACTATAACCATAAGAATATTTTGTTACAAACAATCTATCACCAACTAATAAAGTAGGTTCCATAGATGAAGAAGGTATATAAAAAGGTTGTAATAATAATGATCTAATTATAATTGCAATTATTAAAGCATAAATTAGAGTTTTAAAATTATCGATTAGGTATTTTTTTGACATTATTTTACAGTTTGAATTATTGCAAAGGCGATTGAATAATTTTTTTCATCAGAAATTGATAAAAAAATATTAAAATTTTTTACCTTCTTTTTCATTTGAATAAAATTTTTAAGCTTAGTATTTATAAGATAATAAGGTTTACCCATACTATTATTTAAGACTTGTATATCTTTAAAATTTAATTTTTCTCTAAAGCCAGTTCCTATAGCTTTAGCTAGTGCTTCCTTAGCGGCAAATTTTTTTGACAAGTATCCAATCTTATCTTTTATAAGTGTAGATTTTTCAATTTCATTTTCACTAAATATCCGAGTAATAAATCTTTTATTTTTGATAGAAGATTTAATTCTTTTATTTTCTATAATATCCACACCAATACCTATTATTTTCATTAACTCAAAATTTTTTTAAAATTGTTAATAACTTTTCTTATGCCAAAAAAAACAGACTCACCAATAATAAAATGTCCAATATTGAATTCTTTTATTTCATCAACTCTTGATAAAATTTTAGTAGCTTCATAATCAAGACCATGGCCTGCGTGAATTTCTAAACCCATTAAATTTCCAAATTTTGAACTATTTTTGATTCTTTTAAGTTCATTTTGAAAATTTTTCCTAGATTTAACTAGATTTGCAAATTTACCAGTATGTATCTCAACACAATCAGCACCAATCTCATCAGCAATCTTTATATCTTTTAATGATGGATTTATAAAAAGACTTGTTCTAATTCTTTTATCTTTAAATAATTTTAAAATTTTTTTAATTTTATTTTTGTTTTTTTTTAAATCTAAGCCCCCTTCGGTTGTGATTTCTTTTCGATTTTCTGGGACTATACAGATATAATTTGGTTTAATCTTCAAAGCATTTTTAACAATTTCATTTCTTGTAGATATTTCAAGATTTACTAATAAATCTTTAATAGAACATATTTTTTTTGCATCTGAATCTTTTATGTGTCTCCTGTCTTCTCTTAAATGAATTGTAATAGAGTCAATACCAATTTTTTTTAAAAATTTAGCTGCATAACAAGGATCAGGATGATATTCACCTCTAGCATTTCTTAGAGTTGCTACATGGTCTATATTTACACCAAGTCTTTTCACTTAATATTTCTACTTCCTGGAGTATTAACCTTAATATTTTTCAACTCTCTAGGTAATTTATTATATTTAAAAACTGGAACATCAATTTTAATATGGGAAATAATTTTTTTTTTTATTTTTAAATTTTTTTTTTTTGATCTATCAATTATAGATGCAAAACCAATTAATTTGGCATTAGCTTTTTTAATTATTTTAACACATTCCATACTTGATTTACCTGTTGTTATAACGTCTTCAACTATCAAAACTTTAGCATTTTTTTTTATAGAAAAACCTCTTCTTAAAGTAAATTTTCCCTTCACTCTTTCACAAAAAATTGTTTCTTTATTTAGAAGTTTTCCCATTTCATATCCAATTATTACTCCTCCCATTGCAGGTGATAAAATTAAATCAATTTTTTTAAAATTCTTTTTTATCTTATTGGCAAGAGATTTACATATTATTTCGGCTTTGTTAGGATAACTTAACAATTTAGCACATTGAATATATTTTGATGAATGGAGGCCAGAAGATAAGATAAAATGTCCCTCTAATAAGGCATTAGTCTTTTTTAAAATATCTAAGGATTTTTTGTGTGAAAGCATTTCTTTTATCTTCGTGTCTTATTATCTTAAATTTTATACTCTTTTGTTTTAACTCCGCAATAAAATTAGTGAAATTTTTTAAATCTCTAATAATTAATTGAAATTTAAAATTTATATAATTTGGATTTTTGCCGGCCATTTCTAAGTTTGAAATATTCAATTTATGATCTCCAATCAATGAACTAATACTTCCCAGTTGGCCTGGTTTATCAGGCAAAGATATCCACAGTGTTGTATTGTATCTTTTTAATTTTTTTTCTTTTTCCTCGCCTCTATCATGCCAATACCTTCTGATTGCGGCTCTGGCTTTTCCTGTCTTGGTTACAGGTATCCAGTGTAATGAAGGTGATTGGTTTTTTGATGTAAGAATGTTAATAGTATCTCCATTTCTCAAAATTGTTTGTAGTTCACTTTTATTTCCATTAATTTCACACCCCACAGCTGTGTTCCCAATTTTTGTATGCACTGCATAAGCAAAGTCAATAGGTGTTGCATCTTTAGGTAATTTTATGACTGAACCTTTAGGGGTAAAACAAAAAACATTTTCTTGAAACATTTGTAGCTTTGTATATTCATATGAGTGTTCGGGATTTTCATTTTTTTCAATAATTTCCACTAAATCTTTTAACCAATCATATTCCTTCCATTGTAGAGAATTAAGTTTTTCTGAAGATTTATACTGCCAATGAGAAGCTATACCTCTTTCGGCAAAATCGTGCATTTTTGATGTTCTGATTTGTATCTCAATAGGTTTTTTATATGAACCAATAACTGATGTATGAAGTGATTTATAACCATTAATTTTTGGTGATGAAATATAATCTTTAAATTTACCGGGTATGCAATTCCATTTTTTATGTAATACGCCTAATGATTGATAACATTCATCTATGTTATTTAAAATAATCCTAAATCCAATGATATCTGTTATTTGTTCAAGAGAGACTCTTTTTTTTTGAACTTTTCTCCATATTGAAAAAGGTGTTTTTTCTCTTCCATATATTGATGCATTTATATTATTTTCTATCAACAAATTTTTGATTTCAAGTGATAAACTTTCAAATAAATCTTCTTTATTTTTTTTAATTTCATTCAACCTTGTTTGAATTAATTTTCTTGCTTCAAGATTTAATATTTCAAATGATAAATCCTCTAACTCGTCTCTTATTCTGTGCATGCCCATCCTGTCAGCTAAAGGAGCATAAATTTCCATTGTTTCTTGAGCTATTCTTTTTCTTTTACTCTCTTTTTTAATTGATTTTATTGTTCTCATATTATGAAGACGATCAGCTAATTTTACTAATAAAACTCTTATATCTTTTGATGTAGCTAAAATTAGTTTTCTAAAATTTTCAGCTTTAGAGTTGGCAGCTGCAGTATTTTCAAACACTGATATTTTTGTAACACCGTCAACTAATTCTGCAACCTCATCTCCAAATTCACTTTTAATTGTATCGTATGTTGCAAAAGTATCCTCAATAGTATCATGTAATAAACCAGTGGCTATAGTTGCTGAATCTAATTTTAAATCTGTTAAGATATTTGCTACCTCAATAGGGTGTACTGAATAAGGATCGCCTGATGCTCGTTTTTGATTAGAATGAGCTTTGACAGCAAAATTATAGGCTTTATTTAAACGGTCTGGATTTACGAATTTATTATAATTTTTGACTTTATTTATTAATTCATCTGAATTTAGCATTCTATAAGTATAACATTAATTCAAATTTGTTTAATAGATCTAATATCTTTAATTGGTAAAGAAAAGATAAGTTTTTCAATACTTATCTTCAATTTTGGATGATACCAGTTTTTATTTATTTCATATAGAGGGATTAGTACAAAATTTCTTTTATGCATTTTAATATGTGGAATTGTTATATTCCCTTGTGATTTGTGCTTATAATATGAAATTATATCAATATCACACTCTCGTGGTGAATTTTTAACATTATTTTTTCTTCCAAGTTTATTTTCAATAGATTTAAATATTTTTAAGAGTTTAATGGGAGGTAATTTAGTATCAGACTCTAAAATAATATTCAAAAATTTAGGATTTTTTTGATTCGGCCAAGATAAACTTTCATAATAACTGGAAAATTTTAAAATATTTATTTTATTGAGGTCTAAAAGAAATTTAGCTTTTTCAATATTTTCTTTTCTATTTCCAAGGTTGGACCCTATTCCAATGTAAACCATATTAACTTGATTTCCTAATATATCTGGCTTTCTCTCTATTCCAATCTCTATTTTTTTTGGTTATTCTTTTGTCATATTTCTTTTTACCTTTTGCTACAGCCAATTCAATTTTAGCTATACCTTTTTTAAAATACATTTTTGTGGGTATAATTGTTAAACCATCTTTATGTATTTTTCCCAATAATTTATTTATTTCCCTCTTTTTCAATAATAATTTTCTATCATCCGTCGGATTATGACTTAAATAACTGGCTTGTTTGTATTGTCCAATATGGGAATTTATTAAAACTATTTCCCCTTTTTTTTCCACGGCATAAGCATCTCCTATATTTACTTTTCCATTTCTAATTGATTTTATTTCTGAACCTTTTAAAACTATTCCTGCCTCTATCAATTCCTCGAAAAAATAATTAAAGCTTGCTTTTCTATTAAAACTAATAATTTTTAAACCAGATTCGGTTTTTTTATTCATTAAATCAATTCAGCAGAACTTAGTACTTTTTTTATGATTTCTTTAGTAGAATTCTGAACTTGAACTAAAGGTAATCTAACTTTGTCATCACAAAGATTTAATAACTTTGCAGCATATTTTACTGGGCTAGGATTACTTTCAACAAACATAGCATGATGA
>CACKVM010000030.1 GCA_902603625.1 uncultured Pelagibacteraceae bacterium | reverse complement strand
GTTCTATCTTTACGTCTCCATCTTTTAATTTTAATATCATAAGTTTCTCCTCTGCAATTAGTTGGTTTGATAAAATTAAATAAAAAATTATTATTCTAATTAGTTGTTTAATCATATTTTTCTTTTAAAGATTTAATAGTACTTTTTGTAGTGAATTTTTTGATATCTCCTTTTAATTTGACGATTTCTTTAACAAATTTTGATGAAATAATTTGATTTTCAACGTCAGACATTAAAAAAAGAGTTTCAATATTGTTATTCAATTTTCTATTCATACCAGCTAATTGAAATTCGTACTCAAAATCTGACACCGCTCTTAAACCACGAAGTATAATGTTTGATTTATATTTTCTACACAAATCTGTTGTAAGTGAAGAAAATGAAATTACTTCAATTTTCTTTTTGCTTAGTTTTAGATCAAAAAAAAGAGCTTTTTTAATTATTTCTATTCTTTCTGACGAATTAAAAAGATAATCCTTATTTTCACCGTTTGAAACAGCTACAATGATTTTACTAAATAGTTTTAAAGATTTTTTAATAACATCTATGTGCCCAAAAGTAATTGGATCAAATGTTCCAGGATATATTGCATTTTTAGACATTAAATTAAATTATCCTCTATTTTTATAGCTGAAACTACTTTTTCATCGCCTGAAAGTTTTATAATCCTCACTCCTTGAGTGTTTCTTCCAGCAGTTCTAATTTCTTTAACAGCTATCCTTATTACTCTTCCTTTATTCGTGGATATCATAATTTCATCACCCTCAAACACTGGAAATGATGAGGAAATGTTCCCATTTCTAGGTGAATTTATAATTCCAATGATACCCTTGCCTCCTCTATTTGTTAGTCGATAATCATAGTGAGATGTCTTTTTACCAAAACCATTTTCTGTAATTGATAATATGAACTTTTGAGCTGCTTTTAATTCTGACTTTTCATCCTTAGATTTATTTCCATTTTTCTTTATTTTATCATTATCAATAATTGATAATGATACAATTTCATCATTGGGTGTAAGTTCAATACCCTTAATTCCTTTTGATGATCTGCCTTTAAAAACACGGAGCTTTTTTGACTCAAATCTTATGCATTTTCCAAATTTAGTGCTTAAAATTATATCTTTATCATCTTTACAAATCTTAACCCCTACAATTTTATCATTTGCATCCAGTTTCATCGCAATTTTGCCGGAGCTATTTATTGAAGAAAAATCTTCAAGACTATTTTTTCTAATTTTACCTTTTGCGGTTGCGAAAACAATTTGATAACTTTTCAAATCATCATCGCTATTAGGAAAAGGCATTATAGAGCTTATAGATTGGTGATTTTTTAAGGGCAAAATATTAAAGAGAGACTTGCCTTTAGAAGATGCAGATCCCTCTGGTATTTTCCAAGCTTTAATTTTATAAACTAGGCCTTCTGTTGAAAAGAATAGAACAGGTGTATGAGTGTTAACTGATAAAGTTTGGACAACAGAGTCCTCATTTCTAGTTGTAATACCAGTCTTTCCTTTTCCTCCTCTTTTTTGAGTTTTTACGCTCTTTAATGAACCTCTTTTAATGTATCCTTGTAAAGTAACAGTTATTAATATTGACTCTTTTTGAATTGTTTCTTCTATATCATAATTCAAAACAGCATTAATTATTTTAGTTCTTCTTGGTATAGCAAATTTATCTTTTATATTTTGTAATTCTAAACTAATTACATTTAAAAGCTCTTTTTTTGAAGATATTATTTTTTTATATTTACCTATTAAACTAGACAATTTTTTTAATTCTACTTCAATTTCATTAATACCTATCGCAGTAAGTTTTTGTAATCTTAATTCAAGTATAGCAATAACTTGTTGTTCAGATAAAATATAAATATTTTTTGATTTTTTTTCTTTTATTATTGAAATAATTTTTTGAGATTTATTTATTTTCCATTTTGTGCTTAATAGTAATTTTTTTGCTTCTTCAGGATTTTTTGAAGATCTTATTATCTTAATAACTTTATCTAAATTTTCTACCGATACTGACAAACCAATTAAAATGTGAGCTCGTTCTTCAGCTTTTTGTAAATCAAATTTTGTTTTCTTAATTACAACATCTTCTCTAAATGCTAAAAAACTTTCTAAAAATTCCTTTAGGTTGCACATTTTTGGTTTTCCATCGACAATTGCCAATGTATTAAAACCAAATGAACTTTCTATCTGGGTATTCTTATATAATTGTCTTTTAACAGTTTCAGGCTCTACACCATTTCTTAAATCTATTGATACTCTAATTCCCTCTCTATTAGACTCGTCTCTAATATCTTTAATACCCTCTATTTTTTTTTCTCTAACTAATTGAGCTATTCTCTCATTTAAAACTGACTTATTAACTTGGTATGGAATAGAATGTATTACCAGTCTATCTCTACCATTCTTCTGTGTTTCGTTTAATATTTCGCCTCTTATCTTGAAAGATCCTCTGCCTTTATTGTAACCTTGTTTAATCATATCTTTTCCGATAATTATTCCACCAGTAGGAAAATCTGGACCGGGAATATGTTTCATTAATTCCTTTATCTTTATATCCTTGTCTTCAATTAAAGCTAATGTACCATTTATAATTTCACCTAAGTTATGTGGTGGAATACTCGTTGCCATACCTACGGCTATCCCTCCAGCACCATTTACTAAAAGATTTGGGTATTGTGCTGGTAAAACTGATGGCTCATTTTCTGTTTCATCATAATTACTTTTGAATTCTATTGTATTTTTCTCTATATCATCAATCAGAAATTCGGAAACTTTTGACAACCTAGTCTCAGTATATCTCATTGCTGCAGGAGGGTCTCCATCTATAGATCCAAAATTTCCTTGACCATCTACTAATGGCAAACTCATAGAAAAATCTTGAACCATCCTTACTAAAGCGTCGTAGACTGACTGATCACCATGAGGATGATATTTACCTATTACATCTCCAACTATTCTAGCAGATTTCCTAAATTGTTTTGACCAATCATATCCACCTTTATACATAGCATATAAGATTCTTCGATGTACAGGTTTTAATCCATCTCTTATATCGGGTAGAGCACGACTTACAATCACGCTCATAGCATAAGAAAGATATGATGAACTCATCTCATCATGCATTGAGATTAATTTAATATTATAGTTTTTTGGTAATTCAGTTTTTTGCATAGTTACTAAAATGGAATTTCATCATCCATATCATTAGCTACTTGTGAGGTATCATCTATTTCTTTATTTCTTAAATTGTCATTTTGATTAATTCCACTAGTATTTCCACCACCCAACATTGTTAATGATGAATTGTAACCTTGAATTACAATTTCAGTAGAATATTTATCTTGGCCAGATTGTTCATCTTTCCACTTTCTAGTAGTTAATTGACCCTCAACATAGATTTGTGCACCCTTCTTTAAATATTGTTGAACAACATTAACTAAACCTTCATTGAATACAACTACACGGTGCCATTCAGTTTTCTCTTTTTTTTCACCTGAATTTTTGTCTTTCCAAGATTGACTTGTGGCTAAACTAAGCCTAGCCACACTTTTTCCATTTACCATTTGTTTGATCTCTGGATCTGCGCCCAAACGACCAATTAATAATACTTTATTTAAACTTCCAGCCATAATATTTAATATTTGTTAAATTAATTAATTAGAATTATATCACAATTCTTCTGAATATTAATTTTATTAAGTCAAAGCAACAAAAAATATGATTAAAAAGATAGTTATAAAGGGCGCTAAAGAGCATAATTTGAAAAATGTTTATGTGGAAATCCCTAAAGATCAATTTGTTGTAATAACTGGGCTTTCTGGTTCAGGGAAATCGTCATTAGCATTCGATACAATTTATGCAGAAGGTCAAAGAAGGTACGTAGAAAGTTTATCTGCTTATGCAAGGCAATTTTTAGATAAAATGAAAAAACCAAATGTTGATCTTATAGAAGGACTAAGTCCAGCAATAGCGATTGAACAAAAAAATTCACCAAAAAACCCTCGATCAACTGTTGCAACTGTAACTGAAATTTATGACTATATGAGAGTTCTATTTGCAAGAGCTGGAATACCTTACTCTCCATTCACGGGTAAACCTATAACATCTCAAACTATTACTCAAATAGTAGATTTAATTAAAAAACTTCCAAAAAAATCAACAATTTATATTTATGCACCTGTCGTTAGAGGAAGAAAAGGAGAATATAAAAAAGATATACTGAATTTTAAAAAAAGAGGATTTAGGAAAATTAAAATTGATGAAGTCTTATATGACATAGAAAAATCTCCTTCTTTAGATAAAAAACTCAAACACGATATATCTATCCTTGTTGATCGAATAGTTTTAAATTCTCAAATTGGAAATAGATTGGCAGAAAGTATAGAAACAGCAGTTAATTTAGCAAATGGTTTAGTTTTTGTCGAATACGAGGACGAGACCCTTCCTCAAAAATTTAGAAAAATCAATAAATTGATTTATTCAACCAAGTTTGCTTGTCCTGAAAGTGGTTTTACTATTGAGGAAATTGAACCAAGACTTTTTTCA
Source organism: uncultured Pelagibacteraceae bacterium (assembly GCA_902603625.1). Taxonomy (GTDB): domain Bacteria; phylum Pseudomonadota; class Alphaproteobacteria; order Pelagibacterales; family Pelagibacteraceae; genus Pelagibacter. The sequence continues at coordinate 748 of CACKVM010000030.1, read as the reverse complement.
TTTAATAGCCCTTACGGCGCTTGTGAAGAATGTGAGGGTATTGGAATGAAGTTAAATGTAGATCCTAATTTAGTTATACCAGATGAATCAAAAAGTATTGCTGATGGTGCAATTGATCCATGGGCAAAGACAACAACTCTTTATTATGCACAAACTTTAGCATCCATTGCTAAACATTATCAATTTTCTCTAGATGAAAAATGGAAAAAGTTACCAAAAAAGATTAAAGATATAATTTTATATGGATCTGATGATGAGGAAATAAAATTTAATTATGATGATGGTTATGAAAAATATTCTCATAAAAAAACTTTTGAAGGTGTAATAAATAATTTAGAAAGAAGGTTTTTAGAGTCTGATAGTGAATGGAAAAGAGAAGCTATTGCAGAATATCAATCCGATACAGCATGTGAAAGTTGCAATGGTAATAGACTAAAAGAAGAAGCTTTGTGTGTAAAAATTAATAATCATAATATCAGTGAAGTAACACAAAAATCAATTTTGGATGCATCTCAATGGTTTAAAGATCTTGAAAAAAATTTAGATAAAACACAATTTAAAATTGCTGAACATGTTTTAAAAGAAATTAATGAAAGACTAAATTTTTTGCTTAATGTTGGTCTTGATTATTTAACATTATCAAGAGAGTCAGGAACTTTATCAGGTGGTGAGTCACAAAGAATAAGATTAGCTTCTCAAATTGGTTCAGGATTAACCGGTGTATTATATGTATTAGATGAACCTTCTA
>CACKVM010000029.1 GCA_902603625.1 uncultured Pelagibacteraceae bacterium | reverse complement strand
CTTTGTTGGCAATAATGTAATTGCTCTTCACTTATTTTTGATGTTGTAGCTTCGTGCGCAATATTTGAGTCAAAATTTTTATTTTTTATATACGGGACTGTATGCGCGCCACATTTATTTCCCATCAATAAAGAATCGCATTGTGTATAGTTGCTTGAATTTTTAGCTTTTGAATTAATATCAACTAAACCTCTGTAACTCATATCAGAAAATCCAGCGCTTATACCTTTTGAAATAATTTTACTTTTGGTATTTTTTCCCAAATGAATCATTTTCGTACCTGTGTCTGCTTTTTGATGATTATTAGTAATTGCTATGGAGTAAAATTCACCAATTGAGTTATCACCTTTTAATATACAGCTTGGATATTTCCAGGTTATAGCAGAACCTGTCTCAACTTGCGTCCAAGAAATCTTAGAATTTTTTCCCTTACATAATCCTCTTTTAGTTACAAAATTATAAATTCCTCCTTTGCCGTTTTCATCACCAGGATACCAATTTTGAACAGTTGAATATTTTATTTCTGCATCATCTAAAGCAATTAATTCAACATTCGCCGCGTGTAATTGATTTTCATCTCTCATCGGAGCAGTACATCCTTCGAGATAACTCACATAACTTCCTTTATCAGCAATGATTAATGTTCTTTCAAACTGTCCTGTCTCTGATGCATTAATTCTGAAATAAGTTGATAGTTCCATTGGACACTTTACACCTTCAGGAATATAAACAAATGATCCGTCTGTAAAAACAGCAGAGTTTAGTGTGGCAAAAAAATGATCAGTAACTGGTATTACTGTACCTAAATATTTTTTTACTAGATCAGGATGTTTTTGAATTGCCTCTGACATTGAACAAAAAATTATTCCATGTTTGGTCAACTCACCCTTAAAAGTAGTTGCAACTGAAACAGAGTCGAACACAGCATCTACAGCTATTCCATTTAATCTTGCTTGCTCTTGTAATGGAATTCCAAGTTTTTTATATGTCTCTAAAAGTTTAGGGTCAAGTTCATCTAAACTTTTAGGCTTATCCTTCATGCTTTTTGGTGCTGAATAATAATATAAATCTTGGTAATCTATTTTTGGATATTTTGGTTTTTGCCAATTAGGTTCTTTTAAAAGTTTTAGTCGATCATAAGCCTTTAATCTAAAGTCTAACATCCATTGTGGTTCTTTTTTAATATTAGAAATAAACTTGATAACATCTTCGTTTAAACCTTTCGGTGCTTTGATATTTTCGATGTCAGTAGTAAAACCATATTTATAGTCTTTTAACTTTTCTATATCTTTTTCTCTTGTATCCATTTTTAAATTCTTCTCTCGATGTTATCTTGAATAAGATCTTCCAAGCTCTTTTTTTCAAAAAAATCATTTATATGATTTTCGAGTTCATCCCATAAATTATGCGTTAAACATTTTGTAGATTTACCATTACAGCTTTTTTTGGACTCTTTTTTGCACTGAACAGTTTTAACTTTTTCATCAACAGCATCAAAAATATTAGTAAGTTTTATCTCTTTAGCTTTTTTGTTTAAAACATAACCACCTTGATTTCCTCTGACACTTTGAACAATCTCTTTTTTTCTAAGTTTAGAAAAAATCTGTTCTAAGTAATCAAGAGAAATACCTTGTCTAAGTGAGATGTCTCTAAGAGATACTGGATTTATATTATTAAATTTCGCCAGATCTACCAAAGCCATTACCGCATATCTGCCTTTTGATGTTAGTTTCATAAAACCTATATTTTATAAGGGGTATATATAAACCCGACTAAAATAGTCAAGTATCTTAGAAAAAAAAACACTAACATTTTGTCACGTACATGTGATAAACGTATTTTTTTTTTGAGAATAATTATCAATATCAATTATGGATAATAAAATTTTAGAAATATTCATTCCTGGTCCCGCTGGTAGACTAGAAGCAAAATATTTTAAAAGTAAAAAAAGTACCTCTCCTATAGCATTAGTATTACAACCTCATCCTCAATATGGAGGAACAATGAATAATAAGGTGGTAGTTGAAATTTTTAAAACATTTATGGAAAATGATTTTTCAGTTTGTAGAGTTAATTTCAGAGGTGTAGGAAAAAGTGATGGAGAATTTGATAATGGACAAGGAGAATTGGCTGATGCAGCAGCTGCTCTAGATTGGTTAGAAAGAGAAAACTTTGATAACTCTCAGTGCTGGGTATCTGGCTTTTCTTTTGGTTCATTAATTGCAATGCAATTATTAATGAGAAGACCTGAGATAAACAGATTTATAGCTGTGTCACCACAACCTAATGTATATGATTTTTCATTTTTATCACCATGTCCAACATCTGGGCTGATGGTATATGGTAAAAAAGATGAGTTGGTACCCTTAAATTACATTTTAGAATTAGATAAAAGATTAAGTGCACAAAAAGGTATAAAAGTAGAATTTCAATCTATACCTGAAGCAAATCATTTTTTTTCAAAAAGTGAAAATCCATTGATTAAAAGTTTAGATAAATATATAAAAAAAGAGACAGCTCTTTATTAAAAATTTTTAATTACCTTGCCACCTTTAGTTGGTTTTTTACATCTAGTAGTATTTGGAAAAGAAATTGGTAGATCTAAAAAAGACCTGATTGCAATATATGCAAAAGCTTGTGACTCAATAAAGTCTCCATTCAATTTATAATTATCAATATTTTTCAAAAAAATTTCTTTTTCATCTAAAAATTCATTTATGTCTTTAATTAAACTTTGATTTTTTCTACCACCTCCACATACAATATTATTTTTCGTTTTAAATTTATTTTCTTTATCTACTGTTTTTAAACCTTCTGATATTAAAAAAGCTGTAAATTTTGTTAATGTTGCACATCCATCTTCCAAGGATAAACCTTTTACAAATGAAATATCAAAATTTTTTATATCTAAAGATTTCTTTATTGATTTAATTTCAAAATTTTCTATTGCCTGATTAAAGATTAATTTATCAACTTTTCCTAACTTAGCTAGCTCGCCATTTTCATCAATTTTTTTATCACTTTTTTTTCTTAGCCATTCATCAATTAAACAATTTCCTGGAGCTATGTCGTATGCAAAAAAATTATAGTTTAAATCATCTTTTTTAATAATTTGAGTTACATTCGTTATACCGCCAATATTTATAATGTTCATTGGATATTCTAAATTAAAATCATTTATTAATTTTTGCGATATCAAGTTATGAAATATTGGGACCAACGGTGCCCCCTGACCTCCATTCATCAAGTCATTTTGCCTAAAATTATTTACAACTATACATTTAGTTAATTGAGATAAAAGATGTCCATCTCCTATTTGTTTTGAAATATTTTCATCCGGTAAATGCAAAATAGTTTGTCCATGAAAACCTATAAAATCTAATTTAATATTTGTTGTATTAATTATATCTTTAACAATTGAACTATTGAATAATGTGAATGTTTTTTCTACATTGTTTATTTTTTCTAAATACTGTGATAAATCTTTGGTTGAATTAACGCAGGTTCTAAGTTCGATTAGTTGACTATATAAATCATCATCAAATTTGTAGTATTTATCATATAAATATTCAATTTTACTGTATCCATCAGATTTAATTACTGATAAATCCACTCCATCCATTGAAGTTCCGCTCATTAAACCAAGAGAATTAAAAATCTTTTTTTTCATATTAATTTTTTTTTTAGTAAAACTTGTATATTGTGGAACTATACGCTTATGAATAAATTTTTAAATGAATTTAAGGATAGAGGTTATTTTTATCAATGTACTAATGAGGATGAATTATCTAACTTGCTGAACAATAAAAAAATTCAAGCATATATTGGATTTGATAGTACTGCTTCAAGTTTGCATGTTGGAAGCCTAATGCAAATTATGTGCTTAAAACTTCTTCAAAAACATGGGCATAGACCAATTGTTTTGCTTGGTGGAGGAACTACCAGAATTGGTGATCCCTCGGGAAAGGAAGAAACTAGAAAAATTTTATCAGAAAAACAAATTGAAAGTAATATAAAAAATATTGAAAAAATTATTAAGATTTTCTTAAAAACCGATAATCCTAAATTAAAACCAATCTTTGTGAATAATTATAAATGGCTTGGAAAATTAAATTATATTAGATTTCTTAGAGATATTGGAAAACATTTTACAATCAATAAGATGTTAAGTTTTGAGAGTATAAAACTAAGACTAGAAAGAGAACAATCACTTAGTTATATGGAATTTAATTATATGATTTTACAAGCCTATGATTTTTTGGAACTTAATAAAAATAAAAATTGTATGCTTCAGATTGGAGGTTCTGACCAATGGGGAAATATAATTAATGGTGTCGAACTTATCAAAAGACATTCAAATAAACAAGTATTTGGACTTACAACTCCCCTGATTACACTGGCGTCTGGGACAAAAATGGGTAAAACTGAAAAAGGTGCAGTTTGGTTAGATAAAAAACTCTTGTCACCCTATGATTATTTTCAATTTTGGAGAAATACAGACGATAGAGATGTAATTAAATTTTTAAAAATGTTTACAGATTTAGAAATTTCAGAAATTGATAAAATAAAAAAAAATAATATTAATGATTTAAAAGTTATTCTAGCTAAAGAAACTACAAAAATGCTTCACGGTGAAAGCGAATCTTCAAAAGCTTACAAAACTTCAATTTCAATATTTGTAAAAAGAAAATTAGAAAATTATGATCAACTTCCAACAATTAAAATAAAGAAAGATGATGCAAAAAAAGGAATTAGCATTTTAGATCTAGTAATTGAATCAAAGTTATTAAAATCTAAAAGTGAAGTTAGAAGAGCTATAAAAGACAAAGGTATAAAAATTGATGATAAGGCAATAGAAAACGATAATTTTATTGTAAATCTCATTAATTTTAAAAATTTAGATTTAATTAAACTATCTCATGGAAAAAAAAATCACATAATTGTGAAATTGATCAATTAGCCGTTTTAATTTTTTCTAAAGTTCTTGTAATGAATCTTGGAGTTAACGTTTTAACTGGATTTACGGAAGTCTCTAAATTTTTAGGTGGACCCTTTATTTTAAAGCTTACACCAAAAACTCCTTCTCCTGTTTTTTTTCCAACCAAAATATTACCTAATAAAGGTATAGATCCTATAGTCTTGTTAATTGTAGTTGCTGGAACTAATGTTCCTCTTAAGCTAATTAATTTATCTTTTTCGATATAACCTTCTAGCATTACAGATATAGCGGGACCAATAGCATAAATTTCATCAATTGTTATTAAATCTTTCTTATTAGTAAAATTCATTTCAAACTCACTAAATCTAATACCTTCACCAGATAATAAATCTGCTATGCCCTGTAGTGAGGCAAGTGTTAAAATTTTTGTTAAAATTGGTAATTCTTTCAATTTAAAATCATAAATTTTAATTGTCGATTTAGTTTTTCCCTTTTTATTTACTGAATAAAAATCAAGAGAACCTTCATCGAAACCTTTTATAAATTTGTAACGATTTACCATTGGTTTTGCATTATCAGAAAACAATGTTGTAATTTTTTCGTCATCATTAGTTTTTATAGTAAACTTTATTTTTTTTTGTTTTGTGAAATTTGATACTAAATCAAGCTCTGAAATTTCATTATTTTTTAGAATAATAAAACCTTCAAGATTTTTTGTAATGTAATCTTGATCTAAAAAAATTTTTTTTATATCAAATGCAAACTTTAATTTTTTATCAGAAAACTTAAGATTTCTATTAGTTTTAGAGCTTAATAACTTCTCAACTATGTTGTTTATATTAAAACTATTTCCTATTACTTTATAGTCACTTTTATTTCTACTAATTTGTAATTTGTTTTCAAAATTTTCTTTATCAATAAAATCTAGCTTGATAACTCCAATATCTTTAATATCATAATTTTTAGATATTAATAAATCTTTAATTAGTATATTATTTTTTTCTTCTGTTAATTTTATTTTATCGAAACTTATGTTTTCTCCCTGGCTAATTTTGAATGCTAATTCTAATTTAGATTTCTCTTTTTTTTTGTAGTTCAATAACTTAAATTCAAATGGGTTGTCTATTACTGTTAAGTTCCCTTCAAAAGTAGTTTTATTCTTTTTTTTTACAACATTATATTCAAATTTATCAAATTTATTTTGTAAAAGAATTTCCCCTACTCCTCCTAGACTTAAAAGATTGTTTTTAAATTCTAAAT
>CACKVM010000028.1 GCA_902603625.1 uncultured Pelagibacteraceae bacterium | reverse complement strand
AAGAAATTATATTAATAATTGATAGTACTGATTTTCTTACAATAGACATGTCTACAGCAAAAAATTTTAAAGATATTAATCAAACTGATAATTTATCAAATTTAATTTTAGATCTTAAAAATAATTTAAAAAAAGGTATGGAAAATTATGAGGTAATACATTCAATGATTAATAAATATATAGTTGATGGAAAAGATTATTCTTCAATTCCAATAAAAATTGAAAATAAGAATATATTTTTAGAAATAAGATTTATATGCTTGAAGGCCAGCTCCTATTTAAGATTTATAAAAATTTGCTCTAAATATCAAATTAAAGTGAAAAATATACTCTATTATAATTATATTAATGATTATAAAAGTTCATTTGTTGGAAATATTTTTGATGTTGCTGATAAAATATTGACAGGATTAAATGAAAATGAGATTTCATTTATAAAGAAAAAGCCGAAAAATAAAGGTTTTTTTGAAAAATTCTTTAATTTTTTCAGTTAAGTTCGTATTTTCTAGTAATATTTGTTGTTTTTAAATTTATTCTTTCACCGAATAAAAGTCTCTGGTGTCATTATTAAATCAAAAAACAATAAAAAAAACTGTAAAATTCAGAGGCATTGGTCTGCACAGCGGTAAACAGGTTAATGTATTTCTTAAAAAAGCTGAACCTGATACTGGAATTGTTTTTAAAAGAGTGGACTTAAAAAATAATAATTTAGTATACCCTAATTTTATCAATGTAAGCAACACCGCTTTAAATACAACTATCTCTAATTCATATGGAGTTAAGGTTTCAACAATTGAACATTTAATGGGTGCTCTGTTTGGTCTTGGAATAGATAATGTTTTAGTTGAAATAGATAATGAAGAAGTTCCAATTTTAGACGGATCAGCAAAAGATTTTATTGATAAAATTTTGTTGGCTGGTTTTGAAGTAAGTAATAAACCAATTAAGATTATCAAAATAAATAAAAGAGTTGAATTTAATGACAATGACAGATTTATAAGTATTGAGCCATCAAAGCTAAGTTTAGATATAGATTTTGAATTAAATTACAAAAATAAACTTATAGGGAATCAAAGAAATAAAATCAATTTGTATGAAGATGATCTAAATGAAATTTTTGAATCAAGAACGTTTTGTTTATTTGAAGACATTGAAGCAATTAAAAAAATTGGATTAGCTAAAGGTGGAAGTTTAGAAAATGCAATAGTTGTAAAAGATAATGAAATAATAAATAAAGATGGGCTTAGAAATTCAAAAGAATTTGTGAATCATAAAATTTTAGACTGCATAGGAGATCTTTTCACAAGTGGTTACAGAATTATAGGAAGTGTTAAGTGTTCTAGAGGAGGTCATTATCTTACAAATCAAATATTAAGAAAAGTATTTAGTGATAATCAAAATTTTAAAATAATTGAGATTCAAGAGAGAAATCTCCCTCATACATTAATAAATAGAAGTTTATTAAGGTCTATAGCATAATATTTTTTTATCTTTATAATTAAGTAAATTTTTTTTACAAATTATGAAGAAATTTAGTTTTTTAATATTATTTTTTTTTATATTATTAAATTCTTGTGCCAAAGAAGAAAAAAAGGCTTCTTTAATCAAAGAGACTAGGCAAGACTTAGAAATGATTTCTGCATACAGAGAAGGTTACAATGCTTTAAATCAAGGAGATCCATATTTTGCTGCAAAAAAATTTTTAGAAGCTGAACTTTTGTTTCCTCAGTCGGAGTGGGCATCTCGATCGGCTTTAATGGCAGCTTATTCATATTACGTTCAAAATTATTATGCAGAGGCATTATCAAATTTAGAGAGATTTTTAAAAACCTATCCAAAAGATAAAAATTTAGCATACGTACATTATTTAATTGCAATGTGTTATTATGAAACTATTGAGGATGAAAAAAGAGATTCTGCACCATTGTTAAATGCTAGGGAAAAATTTTCTTATATCGTCAATAACTATCCCAATACAGATTTTGCTATAGACTCAAAATTCAAATTAGATTTGATAGAAGATATTTTAGCATCAAAAGAGATGTACATTGGCAGACATTACATCAAAAAAGAAAGATGGATAGCAGCATTAAACAGATTTAAAACAGTAATTGATAAATACGAACAAACAATATTTGTGGAAGAAGCCTTACATAGACTTGTTGAAATAAATTACAAATTAGGTCTAATTAAAGAATCTCAAAAATACGCAAACGTACTGGGCTATAATTATCTTTCTAGTGAATGGTATAAGAAATCATACAAAGTTTTTAATAAAGATTATTCAGAACAAATAAACAAGCCAATTAAAAAAGATAAGAAAGGTGTAATACAAAAATTTAAAAAACTTTTCGATTAGAATGAGTAAAAAATTAATTAAAGATAACTATAAGAAAAAGATAAAATTAATTAATGTTTATAATCGTAGATATTACAGGGATAATAAATCAGATGTCACTGATGCAGAATATGATGTTTTAAAAAAAGAAATTTTATCACTAGAAAATAAATACCCATACTTAGTATCCAAAGAGTCAATTAAAAATACAATAGGGTACAAACCATCAAAAAATTTTAAAAAAGCTATTCATAGAGTTCCAATGCTTTCTCTAGCAAATGCATTTGACGAAGAGGATCTAGTAAATTTTGAAAAAAAAATTTTAAATTTTCTATCACAAAAGAATGATACTCAAATTAGTTATACAGCTGAACCAAAAATTGATGGTATTTCTGCATCTCTCTCATATAAAAGTGGAAAACTAGTTATGGGACTATCAAGAGGAGATGGTAAAGAGGGTGAAGACATAACTTCTAATCTAATCACAATAAAAGATATACCAAAAATTATCTTATCAAAAGATTTTCCTGAAGAAATTGATATTAGAGGAGAGGTCTTTATTCAGAATAGCGACTTTAGTAATTTAAGAGAAAAATTTGCTAACCCTAGAAATGCTGCATCTGGTTCGTTAAGACAAAAAAATCCAGAAGACACAAAGAAGATACCTCTTAAATTTATTGCTTATACTTTTGGCTTTGTTAAAGGTTTAAAAATAAAAACACAATTTGAATATTTAGATAAGTTAAGTGAATGGGGATTTAAAACAAATCCATTAAATAAATTAATTTCTGGAGTAAAAAATTTAATTAAAAATTATGATGAGGTTGAAAAAAATAGATCAGACTTAGATTTTGATATAGACGGAATTGTTTATAAGGTAAATGAATTTGAGTTACAAAAAAGATTAGGAAATGTTGCAAATGCACCAAGATGGGCTATCGCACACAAGTTTTCATCGAATAAAGCAATCTCTAAAATTTTAGATATTGATATTCAAATAGGCAGAACTGGAGCATTAACTCCTGTAGCAAAAATTAAGTCTGTGAACATAGGAGGAGTATTAGTGTCTAATGCAACACTACATAATGAAGATGAAATTAATAGAAAAGATATTAGAGTTGGTGATACCGTAACTGTTGAAAGAGCTGGAGATGTTATACCTCATATCCTTTCAGTTGATTTTAATAAGAGACCAAAAAATAGTATAAAATTTATTTTTCCAAATAAATGTCCATCTTGTGGAGCAAAAACAATAAAGGAATTTAATTTTATCACAAAAAAAAATGATGCAGTTAGAAGATGTTCAAGTGAAGGGTATTTTTGTGAAAAAATATCTATTGAAAAATTAAAGCATTTTGTATCTAAAGATGCTTTTAATATTGACGGATTTGGTAAGAAAATTGTAGAAAGTTTCTACAAATTAAATCTGATTAAATTCCCACAAGATATTTTTAATTTAAATTATAATATAATTGAAAAATTAGATGGCTGGGGAAAACTGTCAGTTGAAAATCTTAGATATTCAATAAATGAAAAAAAAAATATTTCTTTAGACAGATTTATTTATTCCATGGGTATTAGACATATTGGTTTAGAAAATGCCAAACTTTTAGCAAAATATTTTGGATCATTTTCAAAATTTAAAGATTTATCAAATAATAAATATAAAGAATTATTGAATATTGATGGTATAGGTGAAACTCAAGTTAATTCTATAAAAATTTTTTTTTCCAATAAAACTAATATTAAAGTTTTAAATGAATTAGAAAAAGTTTTGACTGTTAAAGATGTATCAACAAAAAAAAATAGAGGTGTTTTAATTAATAAAACTTTTTTAATTACGGGAAAACTTGATGGAATTAGTCGTGCAGAAGTAAAATCCATGATAGAGGAAAATTCTGGAACTACAGTTAGCAGTGTATCAAAAAAATTAAATTATTTGATTGTTGGTGATAAACCGACCAAAAATAAAATCGAAAATGCTAAAAAATTAAAAATTGAGATAATTAATCAAAATCAATTTTTAAAAATGCTTAATAAAACTAATTAACCATTTTTTTTCATTTAAATTTAGATATTTAGAAATTTTTGTGTAAAGATTTAAATGATATAGAAATAAGTAGTTTTTTTCACGTTTTGTTAAAAGGTTGAAGTTAATTAAATCTTTTTCGATTGGTACTAAAGTTAGATTTTCAAATTCAATTTTTTTACCATTCTTTTTTACGTAAATTAAGTTCTCTATCCTAATTCCAAATTTATTTTTTTTATAATAACCAGGCTCATTACTTAATATCATTCCTTCTCTAATTTTTACTTGATTGTTTTTTGATATAGCTTGTGGTCCTTCATGAACATTTAGAAAATAACCCACACCATGTCCTGTTCCATGAGCATAATCTAAATTACTTTGATTTAAAAACTTTCTTGCTCTTTTATCTATTTTTTTACCAATATTATCTTTCTTAAGATTTGTTGTAGCTACTGCAATATGACCCTTTAAAACTTTTGTAAAAATATTTTTAATATTTTGACTTTGTGTTGAAAAACAAATTGTTCTAGTAACATCTGTAGTTCCATACTTATATTGACCTCCAGAGTCACATAAAAATATGTCATTTTTTTTAATTATTTGACAATTTTTTTTATTTGCACGGTAATGAATGATAGCTCCATTTTTTCCTGAACCAGCGATCGTATCAAAGCTAGGATATAAAAAATTTTTATTCAATTTTCTAAATTTTTCTAATTTATCTTGAGCATTTACTTCATTTATTTTTTTTTTATTTAAATATTTAATCCAATAAATAAATTTTGTTAAAGCAACTCCATCCATAATATGTGCCTTTTTCATATTATTGATTTCAGTTTGATTTTTAATTGATTTTAATAAATAGGTCGGATCATCTTTTTTAATAACTCTAAACTTTGACTTTATTATCTCTTCAAAAAAAATTGAGCATGATTTTTCATCAATAATAAAATTTTTCCCTTTTAAGTTTTCAATTTTTTTTTTAAATTCACTTGTGTCGAAAAAACTTTTTTTATTTATAATCTTTTTGTCAAATAGTTTTTTACATTTTTCTATTTTACTAATTAAAAAAAATTTTTTTGTTTTACTTATTATTAATCTACAATTTGGTAAAGGACTATTTGGAACATCAGTTCCTCTAATGTTCAAAATCCACGCAACGTTCTCAGGAGCTGTTATTAAGATATGATCTGATTTGTTTTTTTTTAAATATGAAGAAATTTTTGTTAATTTTGAATCAATGCTTTCTCCAGTTACATTCTTGTGTAGGGAAAAAAATTTTTTATTATTATTAGTGTATTGATTTTCAATTTCATCAATTAAATTTTTTTTTATAAATTTGATTTTGTTATATTTTAAAAAAAATCTTTTTATTTGGCTATAAGTAAAAAGTTTTGGATCAATACCTAAAGTTAAATTTTTAAATAAATTACAATTTATTATTTTTTCATAATTTACTATTTTAAAGTTTTTTCCTGACTCGATTTGACTTTGAATAGTGTATCTTCCATCTGTAAATAAATAATTTTTTTTTTTTAGAATTACAGCCAGACCAGCTGAACCTGTAAAGCTGGATATAGTCTTTAATCTGTTTTTTTGAGAGTATTCAGTGAAATAATCGTCATTTCTAGGAATTATATAACCATCAATATTGTATTTTTTAAAGTTTCTTCTTAAAATTTGAATATTTTTAGTCACTTAATTCTTTTTTGGTATCTTATCCACCCAGGGCTTCTTGCCCCTTCGTTAACATCAAAATCTTGATTAAAATCAAAATCATCCATCTCATTTTTATCTTCCTGTAAAAATGAATTTTTTTCTAAATACTTTTCTGGTAATTCATCTACAAATCTAGAGGCCATACTATCAATCCAATCTCCTTGATAAAATCTATTCATAGAGAAAGATATTATTGCTTTTTTTCTTGCTCTAGTGATACCTACATAAGCTAGCCTTCGTTCTTCCTCTAATCCGTTTTGACCTTTTTCTTCAATCGATTTTTGATGGGGAAAAAGACCTTCTTCCCAACCCGGAAGGAAGACCGCATCAAATTCTAATCCCTTAGCTGCATGCATTGTCATCATATTTATTTTTTGACCATCCCAATCTTGATCAATGGAAGTAGCTAAAGACACATGTTCTAAAAAACTATCCAAATTATCAAATTCTTTCATGGCATTTAATAATTCTTTAATATTCTCTAATCTATTTTCATTTTCTAAATCTTTTTTATTTTTTAACATAGATGAGTAACCAGACTCATCTAAAACAATTTGCAGAAGTTTAACGTGATTATACTTTTTATTTATTAAATCATTTCTCCATTTAGAGAGATAATCTAAAAAATTTATTAATCCCAGTTTTGCTTTTGGTTTAATCATATTTTTTTCTATTAGTTTTCTTGAAGCAAACTCCAAGTTAAGATTTTCTTTTTTTGCAAATTCATGAATTGATTTAAGTGAACTATCTCCTACTGATCGCTTAGGATTATTAACTACTCTTTCGAATGCGAGGTCATCTTTATCCTGATTAATTATTCTTAAATAAGCAACACAGTCTTTTATTTCTGCTCTTTCATAGAATTTGGTACCGCCAATAATTCTGTATGGTAATCCAATTTTTAAAAATCTTTCCTCGAATTCTCTTGTTTGAAATATTGCTCTCACTAATATTGCAATTTCATTTAAAGAATATTCTTTTTTAATCTTTTCTATTTCATCAGAGATACCAATAGCCTCCTCTTTTCCATTTTTAAAACAATTTAACTTAATTAATTCTCCATCTTCCATTTCTGTTACAAGAGTTTTTCCAACTCT
>CACKVM010000027.1 GCA_902603625.1 uncultured Pelagibacteraceae bacterium | reverse complement strand
GTTTCTTTAAAGTTTTAACAAATGTATCGAAATCATTTCTTATATCTTTTAAATTATACATCGTTATTATTTAAATCTTTTTTCTCAATAAACTTTACAGAAAAAATTGATAATTCATATAGAATTAATAATGGTATAGCTAATCCTATTTGTGTTATTGGATCTGGTGGAGTTAATAAAGCAGCTGCAGCAAAAATAATTACAATCACATATTTTCTCCTATTTTTTAAAAAATTCGAATCAACTAAGCCTATTCTTGCTAATAAACTTAAAACAACAGGTAGTTGAAAACTAATTCCAAATGCAAAAATTAATTTCATTACCAAAGAAAGATACTCGTTAACTTTAGCCTCAAGTTGAATCGGAAGATTTGTTGAAATCCCACTACTTTCAAATGATAAGAAAAATTTTATAGCAAGTGGCATTATTAAATAATAAACAAGCATACCACCTAAAAAAAATAAAATAGGTGTTAGAACTAGATATGGCAAAATTGCTTTTTTTTCATGTTTGTATAAACCTGGTGCAATAAATTTCCAAATTTGAATTAATATAAAAGGACATGTAACAAAAAATGCTGCAAAGAAGGAAACCTTTAGATATGTCAAAAAAGTTTCTTGTAAAGCTGTAAATATTAATCTTCTATTTGTATCATCATTTTTAACTGCGGTTGCGTATGGTTCGACTAAAAATCCATATAAATTTTCTGCATATATATAACAACCAACAAAAAAAAGGATTAGAAAAATAAAACTATGTATTAATCTTTTTCTCAGCTCAGCCAAATGACTTATGAAATTATTATCTTGATCATCTTTATTCATCTTTATTATTTTTTTCAGTTTCTTTTTTTTGATTATTATCTTCTTCTAAGTCAATATTAGAGACTTCGTTTTGAATATTATTGATGTATTTTTTTGTAGTTCCAATCCAGGAACCAATTTTTTTCAAAACTATCGGAAAATCTTTTGGTCCTAGGATAACAATAGCTATTCCAACTACAATTAAGATCTCAAACCAACCAATAGTGGGCATGTGATTTAATCTTTATCTTTTGTATCTTGATTATCTTCAGAAATATTTTTAGGTTCCGAGTCATCTGTTGCGTCAGATGCCATTCCTTTTTTAAAACTTTTAATACCTTTAGCAACGTCACCCATTAAACTCGATATTTTACCTCTACCGAATAATAAAACTACTAAAATTACTACGATCGCTATTTGCCAAATTCCTATACTCATAAAAAGTTTATAACCTGTTTATAAATGTTTTAAAAGTGACTTTTTATTTTTTATCCTCATCCGCAAGTGTGCTATTTAACATTTCATCAATATTTGAGTAAATGTCCTCTTTTTTATCATCTTGTTTTTCTCTATAAAATTTGCCAGTGCCAAAAATAGCATCATCTACACTTGCTGTATCAATTAACCCAGCTGACCCTAATTCGTCAACTGTAGGCAAATCAGATAATTTTTGAAGATTAAAATGGCTTAAGAAATCCTCAGTAGTCACATATTGTATAGGTTTACCCGGAACATCTTTACGACCACCAGGTTTAACCCAATTAAGTTCCATGAGTATTTCGAGTGTATTCGTTCCAAATGCGACGCCTCTAATCTCCTCAATTTCTGCTCTTGTTACAGGCTGATGGTAAACTATTATTGCTAAAGTTTCTATAGCAGCTTTGGAAAGTTTTTTTTCAACAGTTTTTTCTTTAGCCATTAAGTTTGCAAGATTTGGAGATGTTCTAAACGACCATTTTTTTGAAATACAAACAAGATTAATTCCTCTATTAGAATATTCAGTTTGTAATTTTCTCAATGATTTTTCAATATTTACTTTTTTGGAAAGTTTACTCTCTATAGTTTCAATATCCAACGGTTCTACTGCAGCAAAAATTATTGCTTCAATTTCTTTTTCAATAGAAGTTATCTTAGATGGAAAATTTACTATATTATTTTTTTCTAATTTTTTTTTAATCATTAATTTTCTTTTATATAAATATCGTCAAATAACTTATTTTGTTTAATTTTCAAGTTACCTTCTTTAACTAATTCTAATGATCCAGCAAAAATACCTGCTTTACCTGTTTTGTTAAATTTTTTATTTGATCTAAAATTTTTAGGTATAAGTTCGTCTAAATTTTTCCAATTTAATAATTTACCAAAAAATTCTCTTATTGTTTTTATTCCATCCTCGGCTGTGAACACGGGTAGCTTTGGTATATTAATTTTTTGAAAATCTTTAGTCATAATTATTGTAGAATAAGTTTTTAAAAGATCAAACAAACTCAAATTGTACTCTGAACTATATATTGATCTAATGTTTCCTTTCATTCCTCTTGCACGTATTTCACGACCTAACCTTTTTCTTTTTAACATTTGATCAGAAAGTAAACGAATTAATTCAAGCTTTTTTAGTTGTAGTTTTAATTTTTCTGCAACCTCTTGGACTTTGAATTCTTCTTCTGGTGTACCAGGCAAAAGTAATTTTGACTTGAGATAAGCCAACCATGTGGCCATTAATAAATATTCAGATGCAGATTCTAAATTCAAATCTTTGTGTTTTAATATAAAATTATTAAATTGATCTGCTAATTTTGTAATCGAAATTTCTTCTAGATTAACTTTCTGAGCTTTAGCCAGATCTAAAAGAACATCTAAGGGACCATTATAATTTTCAATATCCACTTCAAATGAGTTTGGATTAGAATCAATCATTTAATTATATTAACTTAAAATTTTATAAAATTCTGATGTTTTTTTAATTATAAAAGAATTAATTTTTGGAGAATTTTTAGCAACAATATACATTTCTTTTAAATTTCCATTACAGTGTAATACCAAATTACATCCTGCAGAAAAAGATTTAAGAGTATTTTCTTTTAAAGAATATTTTAAACTTTTCATTGATAAATCATCAGAAATAAGAATATTTTTAAATTTTATTTGATTTCGAATAATATTAATCATTTTTTTTGAGTGAGTTGTTACATTTTTTGGATCGATTTTACTGAAAATTACATGAGCTGTCATTGCAAATAAAGAATTTTTTAATTTAAATGATTTAAAATCGTGCTTATTTAGATATTCATAGGATTTATTCACTCTTGGAGTAAAAAAATGACTATCGCATTTTGCAAGACCATGTCCAGGTATGTGCTTAATAACTGTAGCTATTGAATTTTTTTTATAACCCTCAATACAAATGTCTCCTATAGAAGAAACAATATTTGGATTATTTGAAAAGGAGCGATTACCAATAATATCTGAACTATTTTTATATCTTAAATCCAAAACAGGCACAGTGTTAATATTTATGCCTAATAGAGTTAAAAAATAACTAGTTTTATCAATGAATAAATTATAAATAATATTAAATTTTTTCTTGTCTTTTTTAAAAAGTTGACCGAAATAATTTGAAGTTAGAGTTTCAAAAGATAATAAATTTTTCAATCTATTAACTTTTCCACCTTCCTGATCTATTATTATTGGGTAATTCTGATCTTTAAAAATTTTTTTGATATGGCTTGTTAAATTTTGAATTTGTTTAATATTTTTCAAATTTCTAGAAAATAGAATAATCCCCCATGGTTTATATTTTTTTAGATATTTTATTTCTTTGTTTGTTAATTTTAAACCTTTAATACCAGTAATAAATGATCTGCGATTAATCATCTTTATTAATTAGTTCCCAGAAGTAAAATTTTTTCTTTTTTTTTGATTTTGTATTTTTCACATATTCAATTATATTATCAGTATCATTATCTATAATTGGCAAATTTTTTGAGTATATCTCTATTCTATCATTAATATTTTTAAAAGATCGGTAAGAATTTTTTTTATTATCATCAGAAAAATAATATTTACCTGTAAAAAATATAAAAAAAATTATGAATAATAAAAATATTAAATATTTAATCTCTTTCAGCATCACATTTTATCTGGCGTTGACACTCCTACTATATTCATCCCAGATTTTATTACATTTGAAATTGCTTTTAAAAAAATCAATTTATCATTTGTTATTTTTTTTTGATCGTTTATAAATCTTTTGTTTGGATTATCCTTACCTAAATTCCAATATGAATGAAACAAAGACGCTAATTCATATAAATAAGTCGGTATTCTATGGGGTTCAAGTTTGTTACAAGATACATCAATACATTTAGGCCATTCAGATAATTTCTTTAATATTTTAATTTCATCTTTGGAATATTCAAAATCGTACTTAGTTATATTTAGATCTGATTTTAAATCTTTATCGAGATGTCTAAATACTGAGCATATTCTAGCATAACAGTATTGAACGTAATAAAGGGGATTTTCTTTTGATTTTTCTATAACGTTGTCAAAATCAAAATCAAGTTCTACATCACTACTTCGATTTAGCATTATGAATCTTGTTGCATCTCTTCCTACCTCATTAACTAAGTCTTCTATAGTTATATAGTCCCCTTTTCTTTTAGACATTTTAAATGGTTTCTTATCTTTTATAAGTTTTACAAGTTGGCTAACTTTACAAATTAATCTTTCTTTTGAGTTTGATAGAGCTTCGACTGATGATGAAATTCTTTTTATATAACCAGCATGATCTGCACCTAAAATATTTATTAGCCTATCAAATTTTCTGTCTAATTTATTTTTGTGATACGCAACATCACTAGCAAAATATGTCCAAGCACCATCAGATTTTTGTAATGCTCTATCTTTGTCATCTCCAAAATCAGTTGATCGGAAAAGCAACTGTTCACGCTCCACCCAATTACTGTCATCTTCACCCGCGGGTGCCTTTATTTTTCCTTTAAAAACAAATTTATTTTTTTGAAGAAAATCTACAACTTTTTCAACTTCTTGATTTTCAACTAATTTCTTTTCACTAACAAAGTTATCATGATTAATACCAAGACATTTGAGATTACTTTTGATTAACTTTAATGCTTCGTTAATAGCTAAAGTTGTCAATTCTTGAGATATTTTGTCAAAATTCTTAAAATCAATATTCTTATTTGTATTTAAAATATTTTGAGCAAATTCAATTAAATAGTCTCCAGGATACAAATCTTCATTATCAACTGGAAAAGGTTCATTAAAAGAAATCTCTCTTATTCTATAATAAACTGACTTTGTAAAATTTATAATCTGATTACCATAGTCGTTTATATAATACTCTTTTGTAACTTTATTATTATTAAATAATAAAAGATTGGCCATCACATCGCCTAAAACAGCTCCTCTACAATGACCAACATGTAATGGACCTGTTGGATTAGCAGACACAAATTCTATAAGATAATTTCTTTTAATATTTATATTTGTTCCAAAAGAATTAGAATTTTTAATTACTTCTTTAATAAAGTTTGTCCAAAAAATTGGTTTAAATTTAATATTGATAAAACCTGGTTTAACAACTGATATTTCTTCAATAAACTTATCCTCTTTTTTAATTTTTTCTGCCAAGATTGACGCCAGATCTGATGGAGATTTATTATTAATTTTAGAAAGGACCATGGCTACATTAGTAGAAATATCACTATCAAATTTTAAAGGTGGAATTTCTGCGGTTATCCCGTTTAGTGAATCTGGTAGAATTAAATTTCCATTTGAAGAAAGTGTTGAAAGAATTTCCTTTATTTTATCTAAATACTGTTCAAAAATATTCATTTAAAATTTTTTGTGAAGGTTGATTGCATATCTATCTGTCATTCCTGATATAAAATCTGAAATTGCTCTGTATTTATTTTTTGAAAGATGATCTTTCGAAATAAATCTTTTAGGGTTTTTTTGTATTTTGTTAAACAATTTTTTAATTATCAGTTTACCATTATCATTTTTTTTCAGTACAGCTTTATTATTATACATTTTTGTTTTTAAAAAAAATCTTATTTCATTTTCAGAATCTTTAACTTTTTTAGAAAAATCTACAATTGTTGAATTTGACTTAGAAATATCTTTGTAATTTTTTATTTTGTTAATCTTCAAATTGGTTTTGGTATTTTTAATTAAATCTCTAATCATTTGATCAATAGAATCTCTTATAATCTGATATGTTGCAATTTTATAGTTTTGTTTGTTAATCTTTTTTTTATATCTTTTATAAATATCTTTAAAAAAGTTAATTTCAATTAACTCCTCTAGTTTGAATAAATTTGCATTTATACCATCTTGAATATCATGATTGTTATAAGCTATATCATCTGAAATTGCTGAAACTTGAGCCTCTAATGAGGGATAAGTCTGAAAATTAATCTTATGATTGAATTTTTTTACACCAATTAAATTATCGACTAAATCCAATTGGTAAACTGGACCATTATGCTTAAGCAATCCCTCTAACGTTTCAATTGAAAGATTCAGACCACTATAATTGAGATATTTATTTTCTAAAAACATAACTACACGAAGGGTTTGTAAATTATGATCAAAGCCTCCGTAATCTTCCATACATTCATTAAGAGAGTCCTCACCAGCGTGACCAAAAGGTGGATGACCCAAATCATGCGCTAAACTTAAGGTTTCAGCTAAATCTTCATTTAATTCAAGATATCTTGCTATAGATCGTGCAATTTGAGCAACTTCCATAGAATGAGTTAATCTTGTTCTGTAATGATCACCTTCTGTGTTAACAAATACTTGTGTCTTGTGTTTAAGCCTTCGAAATGAGGCGCTGTGAACTATTCGATCTCTATCTCTTTGAAATGGCGATCTGTATTTTGATATAGATTCTTTGAATATTCTTCCTTTGCTTTTGGTAAGAGCAATCTTTGAGTAATTTTTCATCCTTTAAAATTAAAAATTAAGTATTATATTAGTAATACCAGTGATCAATAATGATTAAAGAAATTAAATTTACTGATAAGGCTCTAAAACAGATCAATGTTTTGCTATCCAAAAAAGACAAAGGGTCTTTTTTTAGAATCGCTATCAAAGGTGGTGGTTGCTCAGGCTTTCAATATGAATTTACTTTTGACAAGGAAAAAGCAGCTGATGATTTAAATTATGAAAATATATTAATAGACAAAACATCTGCTGATTTATTAAAAGGGTCAGAAATTGACTATGTTTCAGAATTAATTGGTGAACAATTCAAAATAACTAATCCGCAAACCAAATCTTCTTGTGGTTGCGGTGTTTCGTTTTCTCTTTAATGATTATTTCCTCGTGGAATGTGAATTCTGTTCGAGCACGTATTGAAAATATTAAGAGTTATCTTCTCAAGTACAAACCTGATGTTGTGATGATGCAAGAAATTAAAACTGAGGATATAAACTTTCCCTATGATGATTT
>CACKVM010000026.1 GCA_902603625.1 uncultured Pelagibacteraceae bacterium | reverse complement strand
ATTTGTTGTAATTTTAGGTTTATTTTCAATTACTTCTTTTGTTTTGCTAAAAGATAAATGTTTATTTGTTAAGAATTATGACCCAAATAAAATTAATTTTGAAAATCCAAATAATATAGCAGTTCTAAACGTTGAATGTGGAAATGTAATTATAGAATTATATCCAGACATATCTCCTAATGGAGTAGAAAGATTTAAAACATTAATTAAATCTAATGCCTATGATGATGTGGCATTTCATAGAGTCATTAAAGACAAACTCGTACAAGCTGGAGATTTAGAATTTGGAAAAAAAGGAAATATTGATTATGGAAAAATTGGAACTGGAAAATCTGGTTTGGGTACAATCAAATCTGAAGTTGATAAAAATTTTAACTACACTAAAGGAAGTGTAGGATTAGCTCGATCTTTAAAATATGATACTGAAGACAGCCAATTTTTTATAATTCTTCAGGATGAACCTTTATATGAAGGAGAATACACACCCATTGGAAAAGTAATATTTGGCTTAGAGGCTTTAGAAAAGATTAAACACTTAAATAAATCTGAATATGTTTTAAGGCCTGACTTTATAAATACTCTTAGATTATTTAATTAACCAAAGGTTTACCGGTAGCAAGAGTGTGTTTGATTCTATCTTGAGTTTGTTTAGTTTCGATTAATCTCATAAAAGCATCAAGTTCTAATTTAAACAAATCATCCTCTGTAAGAGATTTATCTTTGGTAGTTTCACCACCACTTAATACATGAGCTAATTCTTTTGCTACAGTCAAACCGTGATCCAATATAACTTTATCATTGTAAAGTTTTTCTAAAATTTTGTTCATATCATCAATAACTGCTTTACCAGGTAGATTAAATGTAAGCTCATTTGGTGCTTTAAAGTCCTTGTTTTCATTTAAGATTTTTTTTGATACTTCAAGCAAACTATTTCTATTCATAATTCTTTTATTTTCAGGTAATAAGTATTTCAAAGGTTCTGCTTCAACTGGAGACGTAGCTGTTCTACCATAGCCAATAATATCAAATACTTTTAAAGGTGCATATTTTGGATCTTTCTTAGCCTCTTCAGTGTTTAACCATCTAGCCAGCATTTCTTTACACCCTCCACCAGCTGGAATTAATCCAACAATAGTTTCTACCAATCCGATCACAATATTTGTATGTGAGGCTACGAAATTACTTTGTACTAAAACTTCAAATCCTCCACCCAAAGTTAAACCTGATGGAGCAGATATAACTGGGTATTTAGAATACTTTAGATGTTTGCAAGTTTCTTGAAAATATTTAATAAATTTTTCTATCGATTTAAAATCATTTTTATTTGCAAATTCCATTGTATAGGTCAGGTTAACGCCAGCAGAAAATTGCATACTCTCATTAATTATTATTAAAGGTTTATCAGTTGCTTTCTTAAGTGCATCCATTGAGTCATAATCGAGTGCATTAGCTTTAGTAGTGAACTCAACAATATTAAAATCATTAAATCTATAAATCGAAGCTGAACTGTTACCATCAACACTTGAGGCAGTTTTTTTGATCTTACCTAAAGTTTCAATTGATGTGTACTTTTGTCTTTCACCATAAAAATTTTCATCTTTAGAATTAGATAAATTTTCTAAAAAATTATTACCTTTGTATTCATCAACTTTATCGAAGAAATTTTTAACACCGATTTCTTCTAACATCTCAAAAGGTCCTTTCGCCCAGTTAAATCCAAGTCTCATTGCCTCGTCTATGTCATTAAATTCTTTAGTAATCCCAGGAACTAGGGATGAAGCATATTTAATTATCTTAGATAATACTGACCAAGCATAGTCTCCATACTTATCATTTCTATTAATTAGAGCCTTTAAATCTACTTTATCAGACTTAATATCTATTTTTTGACTTGTTGAATACTCGCCAGTTTCAAGATTAATAGCTTCCATAATTTTTCCACTATCAGTCTTCTTCATTCTATAAAAGCCACCTTTGCCTTTTCTCCCCGTATATCCAGTTTCGATTAATTTTTTAACTAAAGGAATTTCTTTAGCAACTTCATGGAACTCATCAGATTTTGGAAGTTCTTTGATAAAACTTTTTAGAACATCCGCCATTAAATCTATTCCAATCAAATCATATAATCCAAAAACTCCTGTTTTAGGTATACCCATGGGTCTTCCAAAGATTGCATCTGCTTCCTCAACAGAAAGTTTCATCTTAAATGCTTCTGTCATTGCAATTTGCATTGCATATACACCTACCCTATTTCCAAGAAAACCTGGGGTATCATTACAAACAATTGCTCCTTTACCCAATTCAACTTCACAAAATTCTTTTAATTGATTGATTTTATTTAAATCATTGTCTTCATTCTTAACTATTTCAAGAAGACCCATATATCTAACTGGATTAAAAAAATGGGTAATACAAAAATCTTTTTTTTGATCTTTATTTAAATTTTGAGATAAAACTTTAATTGGGATTGAGGAAGTGTTTGATGAAACTATTGCTCCATCTTTCCTACTTTCAAAAATTTTATCATAAATCTGATGTTTAATATCAATTCTCTCTACCACTGCCTCGACAATCCAGTCAGCATCTTTAACTACATTGAAATCATCAGATATATTTCCAACTTTAATATTATCAATTTTGGTTTTATCAATTAATAAAGGTGGTCTTGATTTATGTATTCGTTCTCTAGCATTTTGACTTATTTCAGTTTTTAAATCTAAAAGTGTGACAGGGATATTGGCATTGCAGAGATGGGCGGCTATACCACTACCCATTGTACCTGATCCAATAACTACTACATTCTTAATTTTCATTTGATTATTTTACTATCGATTAATTCCTCTAAGCCTCTCTGATCGTCTTCTCAAAAGCTCAGCGGTTACTAATATTAATGTTGATAGTATAATTAAACAAGTCGCAACAGCTAGAATTGTTGGACTCAATTGTTCTCTTAAACCTGTCCACATTTGTATCGGAATAGTTGTATTTTCTAATCCGGCTAAAAATAAAACAACAACAACTTCATCAAATGAAGTCACAAACGCAAACAATCCACCTGAAATAACACCAGGTAAAATTAATGGTAATGTAATTTTCATAAAAGTATTTACTGGGTCACTACCCAAACTTGCGGCAGCTCTTGTTACACTATGGTCAAATCCTGAAAGCGTAGCAGTAACTGTAATAACAACAAATGGTGTTCCTAAAATAATATGAGCAAGAACAATACCTGTGTGTGTAGCTGCTAAACCAGCTTTTGCCATAAAGAAAAATATTGCAACACCTGAAATAATTAAAGGTACGATCATTGGAGAAATTAAAACAGCCATTATCAAACCCTTGTAAGGCATGTGTCTGCTACTTAACCCTAGAGCGGCAACTGTTCCTAGTATTACTGAACCTATTGTTGCAAAAATTGCGATAATAAAACTATTCTTAGCAGCTAATCCCCAAGGATTTTTAGTCCCATAGATCATGTCTTTATACCATCTTAAAGAAAATGCATCAGGGTCAAGGCTTTTCATCCCATCAGAGAAACTTAAAAATTCCTCCGCGTTAAAAGATAATGGGAAGATTACAAATAAAGGAGCAATTAGAAAAAAGAAAACAGCGGCACAAATTGTTAGGTAAATATAATGCCAAATTCTATAATGTGGTTCAGTATATTTTGGTAATGCCATCCTAATTATCCTAATTTAATATTATCTATTCCAACTATTTTGTTATAAAGCCAATAAATCACCAACACTCCACTTAACAACATTAATCCCATTGCAGATGCAAAACTCCAGTCTAGGGTACTTTTCATATGAAAAGCAATCTGGTTACTGATTAAAGTTCCAGAAGCACCGCCAACTAAAGCTGGTGTAATGTAATAACCAATCGCTAAAATGAATACTAGTAAGCAACCTGCTCCTATTCCAGGGATCGTAAGTGGGAAATAAACTTTCCAAAATGCAACAAATGGTGTTCCACCTAGTGATTTTCCAGCTCTCATTAAGCTTGGTGAAATAGTTTTCATGACACTGTATAGTGGTAGCACCATAAATGGCAGCAAGATTTGTGTCATTGCAACATAACTTCCAGTCTTATTATACATCATTTCAGGTCTGTTATCGTCAGCCACCAATCCTATTCCAACAAAGAAATCATTTACGATACCTTGTTGTTGTAACAAAATCATCCAGCTGGCAGTTCTTACAAGTAATGAAGTCCAAAACGGAAGCAGCACACAGATCATTAATAAGTTGCTATATTTCATTGGCAGAGTAGCTAACAAATGAGCTATTGGATAAGCCATCAAAAAACAAAAGACCGTTACAAAGAATGCTATCTCCAAAGTTCTTAACCACAACACTCTATGAATTCTCCTATCTTCTTCAACGCTTACAATTTTCCCTTCCTCATTTACATACATATCCATTCCTTTTAGATATTTTTGACCTGTAAATTCAGGAGCTCTTCTTTGAATTGCTCTCCAGTACTCAACATCAGCCCATCTTTTATGTACTGACATTATTTGTTCTTTATAATTTCCCTCTTCGAATTTTTTAGATGCTCTTCTTAATTTTTTAATAATACTTTTAAAGCCGTTCTTTGTGTAATTTAATTGAGTAGATAGTTTACCTTCTCGTTTATCTTCAACTAGTTTTATAAAGTCCTCATGAAAGGCTGCGAAAACTTCTTCCTCGGGTAACTCTTGTCCATCCCAATTTTCCATTGCTTTAAAAGTTTTTGGAAGCATCTGAGTTACCATCTTATCATCAACACTTCTAAACAACATGTCTCCTATTGGAAAGACATAGGTGATAATTAAGAAAAATAATAAAGGAGCAACAAGCAAGAAAGCTTTAATCTTATTTTTTCTTTCTGCTTTCTTTAGACTTACCTCTAAAGGTATTCCATCTGTAGTTAAAATCTGTTTTGTTTCTGAACTCATAAATAAAAAAGGGCGGTTATAAATAACCGCCCTTAAATTATAATATATAATTAAGTTTAATAAAACTTAAATTATAGACCAGCTTTCATAGCTTCCCATTTTTCACCAAGCTCTGTTCCGTTATCAGCCCAGAAAATTGGATCTACTAGGAAGTAATTTTTAGTGTTAGCTGGTGCAGTTGGCATTTGTGGTACCATATTAGTCTTACCATCTTTATACCAAGGCTCGCCTTTTTCCATAATACCAATTGAAGATTTTCTCCAAGGAGCATATGCAATGTATTTAGCACTTCCTGCTAACATTTCAGAACTAGTCATCATAGCTAAAGCTTTTTTAGCCATACCATTAGCATCGTTTGGTCCACCTTTAACTTGTACGAAATATTCGTAGTCAAGACCTTGGCCATCCCAAACTTGTTTAATTGGTGCACCTTCTCCAATTTCAGCATTGAAGAATCTACCATTCCAACCAGTAGCCATTACTACTTCACCTGATACTAACAGTTCTGGTGGTTGAGCACCTGCAGACCAAAATACACATCCACCTTTAGGATCTGTACATAATTCTTTGATCTTGTTCATTGCTCTTTCAACACCTTTTTCTGTTTCTAAAGCTTTGTAGATTTTTGCTCCGCCTTTACCTGGCTTAATACCATCTGCAGCTAAAGCGATCTCTAAATTAGTTAGAGCACTTTTGTAGATAGCTCTTTTTCCAGGAAATTTCTTTGTGTTAAAGAAATCTTTGATAGTCTTTGGAGTACCTTTAACATTATTAGTGTTATAAGCGTAGTTCCAAGAATATAAAATATTTCCTACAGCACATTTACTTGGCATTGCAGTAAAGAAATCTTTACTTGCTGGAGTTCCATCTGGAGCTGGTGGGAAGTCTTTGTCAAAATCAAATTCAACAAATAATCCTTCATCACATCCAGTGATAGTATCCATTGCGAACACGTCGATTATATCCCACGTGATCTTTCCAGCTTCTTTTTGTGCTTTGATTTCTGATAAACCACCTGAATAGTCAACCCAAGCAATGTTAATGCCTAGAGCTTTCGCAGTTGGATCACCGTAACCTAGCTTTTGAGACTCAGTATAAGCCCCACCCCAAGACACTGCAGTTACTGTTGTTGCGAATGCTGAAGTAGCTAGTGAAAGTACAAAAGAAATAGCTAGTAATATTTTACTTAGTTTTTTCATTATTCCTCCGTTTAAACGTTTAAAAACCTAATTAAAACAACTTCAGGGAAGAGAGTCAACAACCCTTTTTATCTACTTATTCAATAATTGTGGAATGTCTATTTTGGGTCAAGTGCCCGAGCATCATCACTATTCCATCCAATATTAATCTCATTTCCAAGTTTAATATCTAGGTTGGATGAACTATTTGGAACTTTTAAAATAAACTCTGGGTTACCTAGAAGATTTATTCTTACTCTTGTATGATCCCCATGATAAATTACTTCCTCTATTTTTCCTTTATGAAGATTATCCATTTTTGTGCTTGGATTGATTAATGCTCGCTCAGGTCTTAGTGATACGGTAGTCCTTTCTCCTTTGCCTTTTACTGAAATTGGATTAGCTATTATTTCTGCATTTGCTAGTTTAACTTTACACTTTCCACCAGAGATATCAGAAACTTCTCCACCAAAAGTATTATTCTCTCCAATGAACTCAGCAACAAATGAATTTACTGGTTTCTCATATAATTCATCAGGACTTGAGAGCTGTTGAACTTTTCCATCATTGAATACTGCAATACGATTAGACATCGTTAAAGCCTCACTTTGATCATGGGTAACGTAAACGACTGTCACACCAATACTTTCGTGAATATGTTTAATCTCATATTGCATACTTTCTCTTAAATTTTTATCTAAAGCACCTAAAGGTTCATCCATTAAAACTAGTTGTGGATCAAACACCAATGATCTTGCGACTGCTACCCTTTGTTGTTGTCCACCTGACAATTGACCTGGCATCCTTGCAGCAAAACCTTGTAGAGATACCATTGATAACGCTTTATCAATTTTTTTATCAGCTTCGTCTTTTGGAATTTTTCTCACTCTTAATGGAAAAGCTAAATTTTCATATACAGTCATGTGCGGGAATAAAGCATAATTTTGAAATACCATTCCAATTCCTCTTTTGTGAGGAGGTATACTGGATATAGCTTTACCATCTAAATAAATTTCACCATTAGTTGGTGTTTCAAAACCTGCCAACATCATTAAGCAAGTTGTTTTACCTGAACCAGAGGGTCCTAACATTGTTATGAACTCACCTTCTGCAATATCTAACTGAAGGTCTTTGACGACTAAGACTTTACCGTCATAGCTTTTATCGACCTTATCAAATTTGACGAAATCTTTTTTTGAGACCATAATTAAAGCAACTTTAAAACATTTGTGTGAATAAATATCAACCTTAAATAATTAGCTTTTAACGTGAAGTTCTTTAGACATATTGCAAAATAATTCCGCTCCTTTATCTGTTACTCTAATTGCCTCT
>CACKVM010000025.1 GCA_902603625.1 uncultured Pelagibacteraceae bacterium | reverse complement strand
AAGAATTTTAAATTAGCCATACTTTCTAATGGAACCCCTTCTCTCTTAAGTGAATTGGTAAGAAGTAATAACTTAAATAATTTATTTGATGATTTATTTTCTATTGAGGAAGTTAAAATTTATAAACCACACTCGAAAGTCTACGATCTTCCTATTGAAAAATATAAAATAAAAAAAAATGAAGTTGCTTTCTTAAGTGCAAATACATGGGATGTATCTGGGGCTGGAAACTATGGTTATCAATCTATTTGGGTAAACCGAAATAATAATGTCTTTGACAATCTTGATTTTAAACCTAGTAATCAAATAAAGAACCTTAGTGAACTTATTAGTTTAATCTGAAATAATTAAAAAAAGGGGGAGCATGACTAAAGGACAAAGAGCAGGAGATAGTGCAATTGCTATAAACATTAAACAAGGTAAATCTTACTATTGGTGTAGTTGTGGTAAGAGTTCTAACCAACCATTCTGTGATGGCTCACACAAAGGAACTGGGTTTACTCCTGTAGTATATAAAGCTGAATTAACAAAAAAAATGTTTTTTTGTGCTTGTAAACAAACTAACAATCAACCCTTTTGTGACGGCTCACATAACAAAAAGTAACATTGAAAATTTAAATTTAACAATTAATTTATAGACATATGAAAATTGAAATAGATAAAATTATTGATCCAACTCTAGCGTCTGATGGTGCTGGAGTAAAACTAAAAAGAAGTATTGGTATAGAGCCAAATTATTTTGATCCTTTTTTAATGTTAGATGAGTTTGGATCAGAAAATAGTAAAGATTATATTGCTGGGTTTCCACCTCACCCACATAGAGGAATTGAAACAGTAACTTATATGCTTGCAGGGGATTTTGAGCATAAAGATAGCACAGGTGGTGAAGGTAGAATGACAGCAGGAGATGTTCAGTGGATGAAAACGGGAAGTGGTATTATTCACTCTGAAATGCCTGCAATGAAAGAAGGTAAACTTCATGGTTTTCAATTATGGATTAATATGCCTGCTAAATTAAAAATGAGCAAACCAGAATATATTTATATCGATGCTGACAAAATGGCTATTCATAAAGATGATGAAAAACAAGTAAAGGTTATTGCTGGAAAATTTCAAAATGCAGAAGGTCCTGTAAAAGGACATAATGTTGAGCCAGTTTATTTTGATGTTGAACTAAATAAAGATAAAGAATTTAATTTTAAATTATCTTCTTCTCACAATTCATTTATTTATTTAATAAATGGAGAAATTGAAATTGGGGAAAAAAAACATGCTAATATAAAAGATAGTACTCTTATATTACTTTCCAAAGGTAAAGACTTAAAAGTGAAGGGTAAATCAGATGCCAAATTTTTAGTTATTTCAGGAAAACCTATTAATGAAGAAATCGCCAGAGGTGGGCCTTTTGTAATGAATACTAAGGCTGAAATCTTGCAAGCTATTCAGGATTATCATAATGACACATTTGTAAAATGAAAGCAGTTACAATTTCAAAAAATGGTGGCCCAGAAGTTTTAGAACTAAAAGATATAACACTTGAAGATCCTAAAAGTGGTGAAGTTTTAATTCAAAATAAAGCAATAGGCCTTAACTATATTGATACTTATCATAGATCTGGACTTTACCCAATTATACTACCATCGAATATTGGAATTGAGGGTGCTGGTATAATTGAAAAAATCAGTCCAGAGGAGAAAGAATTTAAAGTTGGTGATAAAGTAGCATATGCATCAATGCCTCTTGGTTCGTATGCAACTCACAGAATTTTTCCAACAAAAAAACTTATAAAAGTTCCTGAAGGAATTGAATTAGAGGATGTAGCTACTTTAATGACTAAAGGTTTTACAGTTTTTTATCTTTTACATAAAACTTATCAAGTTAAGCCAGGAGAAACAATTTTATTTCATGCTGCTGCTGGAGGTGTAGGTCAAATATTTTGTCAGTGGGCAAATAACTTAGGATGTAAAGTTATAGGAACTGTTGGATCGGATGAAAAAATTGATATAGCTAAAACCAATGGATGTGATCATGTTATAAATTACTCAAAAGAAAATTTTGCTGAAAAAGTTAAAGAAATTACAAACGGTGTTGGCGTTCCAGTAGTATACGATGGTGTTGGAAAAAAAACATTTGATGGATCAATTGAATGTTTAAAAGTAAGAGGTATGATGGTTTCTTTTGGGAACGCATCTGGACCATTAGATCCATGTAACGTCACAAAATCTTTAGCACCAAAAGGTTTATATTTAACTAGACCCAGTATTGCACATTATACTTCAACAAAAAAAGAATTAGACGAGGCTGCTAACAAAGTTTTTGATATGTTTATCAACAAGAAATTCAAAATAAATATTTTTAAAAAATATTCTTTAGATGAAATAGTAAATGCTCATCGAGACTTAGAAAACAGAAAAATTTTAGGACCAGCTATTATAGTTCCTTAATCAACATTTACATCCATATCAGACATATGAAGTTTAAGAGCATTTGTAGAAATATGTATCTCCCTTATAAAAAAAATAATAGATATTATCATTGAAAGACAACAAGAACCAAAAATAACCCTAGCCATTAAAAATTTATCTAAATATAATGCAAATACTGTTAACATATTAAATAAAAAACCAAACGCAGCAAATAAAATTGTCCAACGTAATAGTGTTATTCTATTACTAAGATTTAAAAACTGTTTTTTCCATTCTGGTGGTATATGTTTTTCATAAACATGTTCGTCATGTAATTTTCGAATTAAATTACTCAATGTATGAAATCTATTACTATAGACCCCCATTAATAAAGGAATAGCCGGAAACATTAAGGCAGTTACAGTGTAATCTATGTTCATACGAATCAATTTGATTATCAATCTTGCGTTTGCTATTTACAAGTAAATTCTATGAACCAATTTAAACTTTTTATCGAATTAACTAGATTTCAGAAACCAATCGGTTACATGCTACTCTTTTGGCCATGTGCTTGGGGCTTAACGATTGGTTTTGATTTTTCTAATAATATTTTTGATTATATTTTTTATTTAGGTTTATTTTTTATTGGTTCAGTTCTTATGAGATCTGCTGGTTGTATTATAAATGATATAGTAGATAGAAAATTTGATAAAAAAGTTTTAAGGACTAAGGATAGGCCGATTGCTTCTGGAAAAATTTCAATTACTCAAGGTTTTATTTATTCGTTATTTTTATGTTTATTTGCTTTTTTTGTATTAATACAATTCAATTATTTAACAATAATTCTAGCTTTATTTTCTATGCCACTTGCTTTTACATATCCTCTTATGAAACGCTATACATATTGGCCACAACTTTTTTTGGGCATTACTTTCAATTACGGCCTGGTTTTGGGGTGGACTGCTATAATGAATGAAATAAGTATTGAACCTATTATATTTTATCTTGGAGCCATTTTTTGGACACTTGGATTTGATACAATATATGGGTTTCAGGATATAAAAGATGACGAAATTATAGGATTAAAATCAACATCAATTAAATTTAAAAATTTTCCCTATTTATTTTTAAAGATATGTTATTCGATTTTTTTAGGAAGTTTAATAATTATAGGTTTTTTATTAAAACTAAACTTGGTTTATTTTTTATTATTAATAATAGTAGCTTTACAAATGTATTATTTTCAAATTTATAAGCTTGACGTAAAAAAAGCTAATACTTGTCTTAAAATTTTTAAATCTAACAACATACTAGGTTTAATCATATTTATGAGTTTATTTTTAGGAAAATTTTAAAATGAGCAGTGATATTGAGATATTAAAAAGATTGTATAAAGATTATACAAAAAAATATTTAAAAAATATTTTAACTTCTGTTTTTTTTACTTTAATTCTAGCTGCAAGTACCTCTGCTGTCGCGTATTTACTTGATCCCGCAATAAAAGAACTTTTTATTAATCAAAATAAAAATCTTATATATATAATTCCAGGATTTATTATTCTTGCATTTGCAGCCAAAGGTTCATCTTTATATCTTGCAAAGGTTATAATGATTAGAGTTTCTGAGGAAGTTAAAAAAGATATGCAGATTGACATGTTTAAATCTTTGATAATCGCAGATACAAAATTAATTGACAATAAACACTCTGGAAAATTTATTGCTAATTTAACAAATGATATTAGTATGATTACTAATCTTGTTAGCACTGCAATTTTGAATCTCTTCAAAGATAGTTTAACTTTGATTGGATTATTATGTGTAATGTTTTATCAAAATTGGAAATTATCTCTTATTGCAATAATAATGATACCATTAGCAAGTGGTGCTGCTAGGTCTTTAGGAAAAAGGATTGGCAAAGTCACAACTGAACAGATGAATAAAGCAGGCATATTTAATAGTTATTTGTTTGAAATTTTCAAAAACCACAAACTTACAAAAATTTTTCAAAAAGAAGATTACGAAAATAATAGAGCAATAAAAGTAATTAATGATCTAAAAGAAAAAACTAAAAAAATCAATGAGGTAATGGTTAGGGCTTCTCCTATAATGGAGTTTTTGACTGGAATAATGATTGCATGTTTAATCTATGCTGCTGCTATATTGGTTTCTAAAGATGAACTTGAAGTGAGTAATTTTTTCTCATTTCTAGCAGCAATGATGTTGGCTTATCAACCAGTGAGATCATTAGCAACTGTAAATATTGCAATTCAACAAGGTTTATCAGGTGCGAAAAGAGTCTTGCCTATAATAGATGAAACACCTCAAATCAAAGATAAAAAACATGCTAAAAACTTAGAATTTAAAAAAGGAGAGATTATTTTTGAAAATGTTGATTTTAATTATTCTAATGAGGGTATCATTTTAAAATCGGTAAATTTAAATTTTCCTGGAGAAAAAATGACTGCTTTAGTTGGACATAGTGGAGCTGGCAAATCAACAATTTTAAATTTAATACCTAGATTTTATAATGTGAAAAATGGTGATATCAAAATTGATAAACAATCTATTTATG
This sequence comes from uncultured Pelagibacteraceae bacterium, assembly GCA_902603625.1. GTDB lineage: Bacteria > Pseudomonadota > Alphaproteobacteria > Pelagibacterales > Pelagibacteraceae > Pelagibacter. The sequence continues at coordinate 2,476 of CACKVM010000025.1, read as the reverse complement.
ATTCCTCAATATACTCTTTGAGAAAAGGAATTTCTCTTGTAAGCCAAGATACAACTTTATTTGATGATACTATTAGAAATAACATAATTTATGCTAATTTAGATGCAACTGATAATGAAATAAAAGAAGCAGCTAAACATTCATTTGCAGACGAATTTATAGAAAAACTCCCAAATAAATACGAAACCGTAATAGGAGAAAATGGAATAAGGCTTTCTGGTGGAGAAAAACAAAGACTTTCTATAGCGAGAGCGATATTGAAGAAAAGTCCAATAATATTATTAGATGAAGCTACTTCTTCATTGGATGCAGAGACTGAGAGTAAAATACAAAAAGCTATTAATTATTTAACTAAGGGACGAACTACAATAGTGATAGCTCATAGATTATCAACTATATTAAACTCAGATAAAATTTATGTAATAGATAGTGGTCAAGTTTTAGGCTCTGGAACACATGATGAACTTTTAAAAACTTCGAACATTTACAAAAACTTTTACGAAAAACAAATTAAAAAATAGTAATGTTAATTTTTTATAGACTGCTTATAGGTCTTATTCTTGTTTTATCCCCTATAATTCTAATTATACGTCTAATAAAAAAAAAGGAAGATTTTAATAGATTTAAAGAAAAATTTTGTTTTTTCTCTGAAAAAAAAATTAAAGGTAAACTAATTTGGTTTCATGGAGCTAGTGTAGGTGAATTACAAAGCATTGTCCCACTTGTAGAAAAATTAAATCAAAACAAAAAAATCAAACAAATTTTAATTACATCTAATACTTTAAGTTCCTCGAAAATAATAAGTAATTTGAAATATAAAAAAGTTATACACCAATTTTTTCCTATAGATGTTAATTTTCTATCAAACATTTTTCTTAATTATTGGAAACCTTCTGTGGCTTTTTTTATAGACTCCGAAGTATGGCCAAATATGTTGATAAATTTAAAAAAAAATAAAACACCAACAATTCTAATTAATGGAAGAATTACAAATAAATCATTTAAAAATTGGTCAATATTTTTAAGTTTTGCTAAAAAAATTTTTAGTAAATTTGATCTATGTCTATCATCTAATAATGAGTCTCAAAATTATTTAAGAATACTGGGAGCAAAGAATATTAAATACATTGGTAATCTTAAATATTCACAATCAGAACAAAAAATTTATGAAATCAAAAAAAATATAAGAAAATTCTTAAAATCCAAAAAAGTTTGGTGTGCATCAAGCACACATTTTGATGAAGAAAATTTTTGTGGTTTAATACATAAAAAATTAAAAAAGAAACATCAAGACTTATTAACTATTATAATCCCACGTCATATAAATAGAGTCAGTTCAATTAAAAGAGAGTTAGAAAATCTTGATCTTATAACTCATTTGGATGAACCATATTCAAAGATTGATAAAAATACAGATATTTATATTGTAAACTCATATGGAAAGACGAAATCTTTTTACAACACTTGTAAGAATGTTTTTCTTGGTGGGTCACTTATTAAACGTGGTGGGCAAAATCCACTTGAGGCTGCTAGATTTGGCTGCAACATTTTGCATGGCAAAAATATATCAAATTTTAGAGAAATTTATAAATTTTTAGATAAAAATAAAATATCTCATATGGTTAAAAATAGGGTTGAGTTTGAAAAGAAGTTGGATTTCCTACTCTCTAAAAAACAGAACTCATCTAAAAATATAAGTTATAGAATTAGTAAGATTGGTAAGAAAATTTTAATCAAAACACAAAAAGAAATTAATTTTTTTATAGGGAATGCAACTTAAAAAACCAAAATTCTGGGATAGTAAAACAATTTCTATATGGGCAATTATGCTAATGCCATTTTCTATTTTTTATCAATTTTCTTTATGGTTAATAAATCTATTTAAACCTGTTAAAAAATTTTCAATACCTATCATATGTGTGGGTAATATCTATTTAGGTGGAACAGGAAAAACTCCTCTCTCTAGAGAAATTTTTAAAATAACTAAATCCCTTAATAAAAATCCAGCTTTTATTAAAAAATCTTATTCTTATCTCAATGATGAAATCAAAATGTTAAAAAAAACTGGTAAAACTTTTACGTCTAAAGATAGAGTTAAAAGTATATTCTCATGTATAGCTGAAAATCATAATATCGCTATTTTAGACGACGGTTATCAAGAAGTATCTATAAGACATAATCTTTCAATTTTATGCTTTAACACAAAACAACTTATAGGAAATGGACTAACAATACCATCTGGACCATTAAGAGAAAATTTAAAATCAATTAAAAGAGCTGATTGTATATTTTTAAATGGAGAAAAAAATATAGATTTTGAGAACAAAATTAAATTTATAAATAATGCTGCAATCGTATTTTACTCAAAATATAAAATTAAAAACTTAGAAAAATATGAAAATAAAAAAGTAATAGCATTCGCTGGGATTGGTAACCCACAAAATTTTTTTGAATTATTAGAAGAAAACAATATTGA
>CACKVM010000024.1 GCA_902603625.1 uncultured Pelagibacteraceae bacterium | reverse complement strand
AAAGTATGGCAAAATACTTCCCGTGGAGGTCTTCCAAAATTATTTTTTGAAAATTTAAATTTTGAAAAATATGCTGATTTTATTATAAATTTCCCACTTTTATTTATACTAGATAAACAAAAATATATTTCAGGTAATAAATATACTTTTAAAGATTTCATGAATGGAAAGATAGATGAAATAAAAAATCGTCTTCCAACTGAGAGTGATTTATCCTTACACTTAAGCACCATATTTACAGAAAATAGGTTAAAAAAATATATTGAATTAAGATCTATGGATACTTGTGGCTGGGATTGTCTTTGTGCTGGTCCTGCATTCTTTATTGGGATGCTGTATGGAAATTTGGATGAAGTTTACAGTTTAATCTCAACATGGGATAAGGATAAGATAATTAATGCTTATCTAGATGCTCCTCAAAAAGGTTTTAATACTCAATTGATGGGTAAAAGCCTTTTTTATTGGGCATCAACTTTACTAGAGATCTCGAGAAAAGGATTGGATAACAGAGATATAATAAATAAAAGTGGAAAAAATGAAACTTTGTTTTTAAATCATTTACAAAAAGTTATTGATAATAGAACAACAAATGCAGATCATATGATTAATAAATTTTCTAAAAATGAAGATTTAAAAGATTTATATGACAAATAAAATTGTAGCCATACAAGGTAATCACCCCTCTAAACTTAATCCAAAAACAGATACTAGTGTTTTTTTAGCTAATGAGATCCAAAAGAAGAAGTATAGAGTTTTTTATTATGATCCTAAGGATTTATCAATAATAGATGCAAAAGTCATCAATGATACAACCCGTTCAAGAAATAAAGTCACTAGGAAAATTTAAAGTAAAAATTTCACTACACTCTGAAGTTGATGCGGAGATTATCATAGAAGTTCAATCAGCTGAAACAATTCAGTAATTATACAATTTCATCCACAAGACTTTTTTTAAATTTTCTTAATTAAATTTTTATACTAATTATAATTATGGAAAATAATTTAAGTATTATTAAAGACCAATTTAAAGAATTACCAAACAATATAGAAGCCGAACAATCAGTAATTGGATCCATTTTAGTAAGTAATGAAATCTTTGACGATATAAGCACAATTATATCTAATTCAAATTTTTATGATCCAATGCACCAAAAAATATTCAGTGCAATAGAAAATTTAATTTATAAAGGTATGCTTGCAAATCCAATAACTCTCAAAAACTATTTTGAAAATGAAAAGGATGATTTAAATGTCCCAGAATATTTAATCAAGATAACAAAATTTTCTACATCAATTAGACAAGCAATAGAATATTCAAAAATTATTTATGATATGTTTGTTAGACGTGAATTAATTAAAATTTCAGAACAAACCATTGATAGTGCAAAAGAGAATGATCTAGATAAAAGCGGACAAAATATAATAGAAAATTCTGAAAGATTATTATTTGATTTAGCTGAAAAAGGTTCATTCAGTTCTTCTTTGATTAAATTTGATGATGCAATGAAACAAACCATTGAGATGGCATCAGCTGCATATAAAAATGAAGGCGGAATTGTAGGGGTTCCAACTGGTCTGAGAGATCTAGATGACAAACTTGGTGGATTACATCAGTCAGATTTAATAATTATTGCTGGTCGTCCCTCTATGGGTAAAACATCTTTGGCAACAAATATATCTTTCAATGCTGCAAAACATATACAAGACTCTGGTAAAAAATCATCTATCGCATTTTTTTCATTAGAGATGTCTTCAGAGCAACTATCAACAAGAATTTTATCTGAGCAATCAAGAATTGGATCCAATGATATAAGACGAGGAAGAATATCAGATGAACAGTTTGATCAATTTTTAGAGACATCAAAAAATATTACCGAACTTCCCTTGTTTATTGATGAAACTCCTGCATTAAGTATTGCTGCAATGAGTAACAGAGCCAGAAGAATTAAGAGATTATACGGTCTCGATATGATTGTAGTTGATTACATTCAATTAATGAAGGGAACAACAAATAATAAAGATGGAAGAGTACAAGAAATTTCTCAAATCACACAAGGTCTTAAAGCTATTGCGAAAGAGCTCGGCGTTCCAGTTTTAGCATTATCCCAGTTATCTAGACAAGTTGAACAAAGAGATGATCATAAACCACAACTGTCTGATTTAAGAGAATCTGGATCTATTGAGCAAGATGCTGATGTAGTTATGTTTGTTTATAGAGAGGGATACTATTTGCAAAGAAAAGAACCTAGGGAAGCAACTGTAGAACACGCTGAATGGCAAGCAAAAATGAATGAAGTTGCCCATTTAGCAGAAATTATAATTGGAAAGCAAAGACATGGTCCTATTGGTAAAATAACTCTAGAATTCGAGGAAAGATTTACTAAATTTAAGGATACTCAAAATAATTAAATTCTAATATATATAAGAGTAAATGCCTACTCATTTGTATCATAATTTAGTTCTTAAAAATCCAAAATCAATTTTTGTATTATTATTAATTATACTATTAAGTTTTGGTTATTATTCTAAAGATTTTAGATTAGATGCTTCTTCAGAAACATTGTTGATAGAGGGTGATCCTGATTTAAAGTATTTAAGAGAAATTACAAACAGATATGGATCAAAAGAGTTTTTAGTTCTAACTTATACTCCTAATGAAGGTATGGTAACTGATAACTCAATAAACAATTTATTAAGTCTCAAATACAAAATTCAAAGTTTAGATTGGGTACATAGTGTTATCACACTCTTGGACATACCTTTATTAAATAACTCCGATGCTCCTCTTCAAGAAAGACTAAATAATTTTAAAACTCTTAAGGACGAAAATGTAGATAGGGAAAGAGGTTTTAAAGAAATATTAAGTAGTCCTGTATTTAGAAATTTTGTAATTAGTGAAGATGGAAATACAAGTGGAATTATCGTAAATTTAAAAGAAAATCCCAAATTAGAAGATGTAGATAATAAATCAAAAGATGAAAAAGAAAGATATAGAGACCTTATAAAAAAACAAAATCATGAAAATATTTTGGAGATAAGAAATGTAATCCAAAGTTATAAAGATATAGGTAAAATTTATCTTGGTGGTATTCCGATGATCGCAAACGATATGATGAGTTTTATAAAAAGTGATATAATTGTATTTGGGTTAGGCGTTTTAGTATTTATTATTGCTACTCTTTGGTTTGTTTTTAAAAAATTAATCTGGATTATTGTTCCTATTAGTAGTTGTTTTTTTTCTGTTGTCATAATGATTGGATTATTGGGATTACTTGGATGGAAAGTAACTGTCATTTCATCAAACTTTATTGCATTAATGCTGATTTTGACAATGGCAATGAATATACACATGAGCACAAGATTTTTACAATTACGAAAAAATTATCCATCAAAAAGTAATACAGAAATATTATTTTCTACTACTCGTAAAATGTTTTGGCCAATACTTTATACTGTATTAACAACAATAATTGCTTTTTTATCTCTTATTTTTAGCGAAATTAAACCAATTATAGATTTTGGTTGGATGATGACGTTAGGATTAATAACTTCTTTTATTATTACATTTACACTTTTACCTACTCTACTAAATTTCGCTCCATCAAATAATATTTCAGTTCAAGAGGATAAAGGTTTGAATATAACAAAATTGCTTGGAGGATTGTCTATTAATTATCGAATACCAATATTCATTATTACTATTATAATTATAACTTTAAGTATTTTTGGAATAAGTAAATTGGAGGTCGAGAATAGTTTTATTAATTACTTTAGCAAAAAAACTGAAATTTACAAAGGAATGAAATTGATTGATGAGAAACTTGGCGGAACTACTCCTTTGGAAGTAATACTAAAATTTCCTGAGACTAAAAAAGATGAGACTGAAATAGACGATGAATTTGAAGATTGGGATAATGAAAATTCACAAGATGATGAAAAATATTGGTTCACAAAAGATAAGATTGACACAATCTCTAATGTACATAATTATTTAGATAGTCTACCTCAAATTGGAAAAGTTTTGTCTTTTTCCTCAATTATAGAAGTTGCTACTCAGCTAAATAATAATAAACCTCTAGGTACTTTGGAAATGGGCGTTTTATATACTAAAATTCCCCAGAATATTAAAACAGAAATAATTGATCCGTATATATCGATAGAAGATAATGAGGCACGAATTAGCCTTAGAATAATTGACTCTCAAGAAAATTTAAGAAGAAATGATTTAATTAAAAAAATAAATTATGATTTAGAAAATGAACTTGGAATAGAAAAAAACCGTTTTAAATTAGCCGGTGTATTAATTTTATTTAATAACTTATTACAGAGTTTATTTAAGTCTCAAATACTAACATTAGGATTGGTAATGATAGGGATTTTTATAATGTTCTTTATATTGTTTAGAAATATAAAATTGTCTTTAATTGGAATTGTACCAAACTTTATAGCTGCGTTTTTTATATTGGGAATAATTGGTATGCTTGGAATACCTCTTGATATGATGACTATTACTATTGCTGCAATCACTATTGGTATAGCGGTTGATAATAGTATTCATTATATTTACCGTTTTAAAGAAGAGTTTAAAATTTCTAAAAATTATAAAAAGACTTTAAATACTTGCCATTCAACAGTTGGTTTAGCAATTTTAAACACTTCAATTACAATCGTATTTGGATTTTCAATACTCGTACTATCTAATTTTATACCTACCATCTTATTTGGAATATTTACTGGGCTTGCCATGTTGCTTGCCATGATTTCTGTTTTAACTCTTCTTCCTTCATTGCTTCTGGTTGTAAAACCTTTTAGGGAATAGTTAATGATTGAAATATTAATCGACTTTTATCAAGCTATTTCAATTGTTGATCTTATATATTTAACGATCACTATTTTATCCCTAATCAAGTGTTACAAAAAAGGCTTTGTATTAAGTATTTTGTCAATTGCAAAGTGGTTACTAGCTTACATTCTAACTTTGATTATTTTTCCTAAATTAAAACCTTATTTAAAAGATATAATAGATAATGAGTACGTTTTGGATATAGGTTTGGGAGTTACTATTTTTATAATAATTCTTTTTCTAGTCTTAATGATTAATAAAGGTATCAGCAAAGCCGTCAGGTACACTGGCATAGGAAGTTTAGATACAATATTTGGATTCTTTTTTGGATTTATTAGAGCTTATATTATTTCGGTTTGTCTCTTCTCTGGTATCCATATAGTGTATAATTATAATAAATGGGCTATAAATGTGGATAAATCATACATCTTTCCATACTTGGAAAAAGGTAGTAATTATTTATTAAAAGAATTTCCAGATGAAAAAACATATAAAGAATCTAAAGAAAAAATTGAAGATCTTTAATCCAAAATTGAAAGAGGAATGTGGTGTATTTGGAATAAGCAATATTGAAGATGCGTCTGCCCTAACTGCTTTAGGATTACACGCATTACAACATAGAGGTCAAGAGGGATGTGGTATTGTTACATTCGATGGAAATAAATATTACTCAGAAAAAAGATTCGGCCTTGTGGGAGATAATTTTAACAAAGAAAAAGTTTTAAAAAATCTTAAAGGTAATTATGCTATTGGACATAATAGATATAGTACAACAGGAAGTAATACTTTAAGAAACATACAACCTTTTTTTGCTGATACAAATGCAGGAGGAATTGGAGTAGCTCATAATGGAAATTTAACAAACTCAATCTACTTAAGAACCAAATTAGTTGAAGATGGAGCTATATTTTATACAACTTCAGATACAGAAACTATTGTTCAATTGATAGCTAAATCTAAAAGAAATAAAACAATTGACAAGGTGGTAGATGCTATTTTTCAGATACAGGGTGGTTATGCACTTGTAATGTTAACTCAAAAATCATTAATTGGAGTTAGAGACCCTTTTGGAATAAGACCTTTAATCATAGGAAAACTCAAAAATAGTTATGTGCTTGCTTCTGAAACTTGCGCACTTGATATCATCGGAGCAAAATTTATAAGAGAAGTTGAAAATGGAGAAATAGTTTTAATAGAAAATGAAAATTTAAAAAGTATTAAGCCTTTTCCTCCAAAAAAAATTCGTCCTTGCGTGTTTGAATATATTTATTTTGCAAGACCAGATAGTATTCTTAATGGAAAGACCGCATATGAACATAGAAAAAATTTAGGAAAAGAGCTTGCTAAAGAAAATGAATTTAATGCAGATATTATAGTTCCAGTTCCAGACTCTGGAAATGCTGCAGCTTTAGGGTTTGCTCAACATTCTGGAATAAATTTTGAACATGGATTGATCAGAAATCATTATGTTGGAAGAACATTTATTGAACCGAGTCAAAAAATAAGAAGTTTAGGTGTAAAGCTGAAACTTAACGCTAATCAAACAACAATTAAAAATAAAAAGATTATTTTAATAGATGACTCTTTAGTCAGAGGGACGACATCACTTAAAATTGTTAAGATGTTATATGATGCGGGTGCAAAAGAAGTTCATGTTAGAATTGCTTGTCCTGAGATTAGATACCCAGATTTTTATGGAGTTGATACACCAACAAAAAAAGAGTTGTTGGCAGCAAACAAAAATAATGACGAAATCTGCGAATACATTGGTGCTAAGTCATTAAAATTTTTATCTATTCAAGGCATGTATAAAGCTATTGGATTTGATAAAAGAAATGAAAATTATCCACAATTAACAGATCATTATTTCACTGGAGATTATCCTGTAAAACCTATTGATGAACTAGGTGATAGCAAAATAACACAACTTTCTTTATTAAGTACTGCATCAAATAATTAATTTATGAAAAAAGTAAGTTTTACAGAAATGAAAAATGGAACAAAAGAAGATTATCTATTTCTTGATAAACATGAAAAAGACTTTGCAAGTAAAACTGCAGATAGAATATTGAAATTTATGTCAGGACTAACTGAAACTCTAGAAGGTTATCAGGTTTCAAGATTAGAACATTCACTTCAGAGCGCCACAAGGGCTTATAAGAACGGTGAAAGTGATGAAATGATTGTGGCTGCTTTATTGCATGATATTGGTGACGAACTAGCTCCAATGAATCATTCGGAATATGCTGCAGCGATTCTTAAACCATATGTGTCAGAAAAAACTCATTGGATTGTTGAGAAACATGGTGAGTTTCAGATGTATTATTACGCCCACCATTTGGGAGGTAACAAAAATAAAAGAGACGAATATAAAAATCATAAATATTATCAGGATACTATAGATTTTTGTGAAAAATATGATCAAAACTCATTTGATCCAAATTATAAATCGTTGCCATTAGATTTCTTTAAACCCTTTGTAAAAAAAGTTTTTTCAAGAAAACCCTATTCTTTGCTGTAAAATTTATAGGCTATATTATTAAATATGACTATTTCTAAAGAACACGTAATTGAATATTTCAAGTCAGGAATAAAGAAAAAAAAAGATTTCAAGATAGGAATTGAACACGAGAAATTTTTATTTGATAGCAAAAACAATAAAAGAATTGATTACTTAAAAGTAAAAGAGATGTTTTCAGCTTTAAATGAGTTTGGTTGGAATCCAGTAAAAGAAGGGGAAAATATTATTGGTTTAAACAAAGAGGATAAAAACATTACTCTTGAACCAGGAAACCAAATTGAATTATCTGGAGAGAAACTTAATAATATTCACGAAGCATGTGCAGAGTCTTATGATTATTTATTTGAACTAAAACAAGTCACAAAAAAACTTGATATAAAAATTGTGAGTACTGGTTTTGATCCCATTTCGA
>CACKVM010000023.1 GCA_902603625.1 uncultured Pelagibacteraceae bacterium | reverse complement strand
AATTTTTCAAAATTTAAAGGAAGTTTAAATCTAAGATTTCTATTCCTGACTATTACTTTTTTAACCTTTTTTTGTTTTATTTTTTTACTAAGCGACTGTCTAACAACTTCTACTTCTGGTAATTCTGGCATTTAATACTATATTGATTATATATTTTTTTTTATGCAGCAATATCTACAAAATAAAAAAGGTCTTGTACAAAATGTTTTTGATCGTGTCTACAACCAGTATGACTTAATGAATGATTTTATGTCCCTAGGAATTCATCGATTGTGGAAGAAAAGCCTTCTTAACATGATGAACCCTTCTGACAGGCAAAAATTAATCGATGTAGCATGTGGAACTGGAGACATTGCAAAGCTTTTTTTACAAAAAGTCAATAAATTAGCAGATGTAACATGTGTGGACCCTAACAAATCAATGATTAATGAGGCTAAAAAAAAACTAATTGAATATAAAAACTTAAATTGGATTATTTCGCCAGCTGAAGAACTTCCTTTGTCTGATAATTTATTTGATTTTTATACTATTAGTTTTGGATTACGAAATACTAAAAATATAAATAAATCCATAAAAGAAGCTTATCGAGTTCTTAAACCAGGTGGAAGATTCTTATGTCTAGAATTTTCTAAAATTCAAAACTCTGGTCTGGAATTAATTTATAAAAATTACTCTAAAATGATTCCAAATATTGGAAAATTAGTTGTGGGCGAAAAAGAACCATACGAATATCTTATAAAAAGTATCGAAAATTTTGTAAACCAAGATGAGTTAATTGGTTTAATGGAGAAAAATAACTTTAAAAAAAATACATACAGAAATTTATCTGGTGGGATTGTTTCCATACACAGTGGATGGAAGATTTGATGATAAAAAAATTGATTACTTTATTTAAACTTGGAAGAAAGGTAGCAAAATCTGATATTCTAAATATTGTATCAAAATTTCAAGAGCCACCAGTAGCAATAAAGATATTATTTAAAATTCTATCTTTTTCATTTTCATCAGAAAAAAAGTATGATGAAAAAAAAAATGAGGGTGAGAGATTATCTAGTTCACTTGAGTCCATGGGCACAACTTTTATAAAACTGGGTCAATTTCTAGCCACAAGACCAGATATAATTGGTGATGAACTCTCAAAAAAACTTGAAAACCTCCAGGATAAACTACCACCATTTTCTCTAGATCAAGCTCAAAACATAATTAAAAATGATCTAGGTATTGATACATATAAATCTATTATAAATTTAACCGAACCTGTGGCTGCAGCATCTATAGCTCAAGTACATAAAGCTCAAATAAATGATAATGGAACAATTAAAGATGTAGCAATTAAGATTTTAAGACCAAACATAAAAAAAATATTTAACGATGAAATAGACGCTATAATGCTTTTTGCTTTTTTAGTAGAGTCATTTATAAAAAAAACTAAGAGACTCAAATTAGTAGAAGTTGTTTTTTTGTTAAAAGAAATAACTAATCTAGAGATGGACTTAAGATTTGAGGCTGCTGCAGCAAATGAGTATGCTGAAAATACAAAAAATGATGTTGGATTTAGAGTTCCTCAAATATATTGGAATTATACTAGTGAAAATGTCATGACTTTAGACTGGGTGGATGGAATATCAATCAGAGAGACTCAAGAACTTAAAAATAAAAAATTTAATACAGAAAAAATTGCCGAGGATATTATTCAAAATTTTTTAAGACACGCGGTAAGAGATGGATTTTTTCATGCAGATATGCATCAAGGAAATATCTTCGTTGATAGCGATGGCAATATAGTACCAATTGACTTTGGAATAATGGGCAGACTAGATAAAATTAGCAAAAGGTTTTTAGCAGAAATATTGTTTGGTTTTATACAAAGAGACTATCGTAAAGTTGCTGAGGTCCATTTGGTTGCAGGTCTTGTTCCTAAAGAGGTCCCGATAGATGATTTGGCGCAAGCACTAAGATCAATTGGAGAGCCAATTTTTGGACAGACTGTTAAGGATATATCTGGAGGAAAATTATTGAAACAACTATTTGATGTTACAGAAAAATTTAATATGCAAACTCAACCTCAACTTTTGATGTTACAAAAAACTATGGTTGTTGTCGAAGGTGTAGCTAGGAAATTAAATCCTAACACAAATATTTGGACCACTTCTAAACCCGTGCTTGAAAACTGGTTAAAAGAAACAAAAGATCCAATTACTAAACTTAATGAAACAATTCAAAACACCTCGGAGGTGATAAAAAGATTACCAGAATTTCCTGAAATAATGGATAAAGCAAATCAAGCCCTTACTTATTTAGCTAGTGGTCAAATTCCACAAAATTCAAATTCATATACAGCTTTAAATACGCAAAAATCAGAAATGACTGCTTTTAGAAATCAATCTATTATAGGATTATTAATACTTGTAATTTTTGGTCTATTGGTATTTTAATTTAACAAATGAAAAATTTAAGTAACAAAAAAATTCTTTTAATAATTTGTGGAGGAATTTCTGCTTATAAAAGCCTAGAACTAATCAGACTATTCAAAAAAAATGAAGCTGAAATAAAAACAATTTTGACCGAAAGTGCAAAAAAATTTGTTACTCCTTTATCCATCACATCCTTATCACAAAATAAAGTTTATGAAGATCTATTTAGTTTAGAAAATGAGTTAGAAATGGATCATATTGCTTTATCTAGATGGGCAGATGTGATAGTTGTTGCTCCTACAACTGCAAATACAATATCAAAACTCAGTAAAGGATCATCAGAGGATTTAGCCTCAACTGTAATACACGCCTCAAATAAAGAAATATTTCTAGTCCCTGCGATGAATGTTAGGATGTGGGAACACCAATCGACAAAAGAAAATTTAAAAGTTTTAGAAAATTATGGTTACAAGATAATTGGACCAGTAAGAGGAGATATGGCTTGTGGAGAATATGGTGAAGGCAAGATGTCTGAACCCTCTGAAATAGCAGATGAGATAAATAATTATTTTTTTGATCAAATCAATAATAAAAAAATAAAAGCATTAGTTACAGCGGGTCCTACAAACGAGTACATTGATCCTGTAAGATTTATAACTAACAAATCAAGTGGAAAACAAGGCTACGAGATAGCAAAATCACTATCAAAAAGAGGGTTTGATACGACTTTAATATCAGGGCCAACAAATCTTAAAGTAGATCATAAAATAAATCTAATTAAAATTGAGACTGCCGAAGAGATGTTTAAAGCAACCCAAGAAAATCTACCTGCCGATATCGCAGTATTTGCAGCTGCAGTTTCCGATTTTAAAATTGATAAAAAAAGTAATCAAAAATTAAAAAAAACTCAAAATCTAAATATTTATTTAAAAAAAAATATAGATATTTTAAGTTACATCTCAAATCATAATTCTATGAGACCAAAATTAGTAATTGGTTTTGCTGCAGAAACAGAGGATTTAGAAAAAAATGCTATTTCTAAACTTGAGAATAAAAATTGTGATTGGATAATAGCGAATGATATTTCAAAAAATAACAGTGGCTTTAACTCTGATTATAATGAAGTATTTATTTATTATAAAAATTCTAAGGGGAAAAAAGAAAAACTTTCTCTAAAAAGAAAATCTGAAATATCTGAAGAAATCGTTGATAGAATCGTTACTCATATCAATTAATGGTAAAAGTTTTAATTAAAAGGTTAGATCCACTTGTAAAATTACCTAGCTATAAAACAGAAGGTGCTTCTGGAATGGATCTTATGGCATTTATAAAAGAACCTATTAATATCAGTCCAAATAGCTCCTACTTAGTTCCAACAGGTTTATCAGTTGCAATTTCAGAAAATTATGAAATTCAAATTAGACCAAGATCGGGTTTAGCGGCTAAAAATAATATTAGTGTTTTAAATACGCCAGGAACAATTGATAGTGATTATAGGGGGGAGATAAAAGTTATTATTTTTAATCATAGTAAACAAAATTTTATTATTAATAACGGAGATAGAATTGCACAAATGATATTAAGTCCTGTTTTTAAAATAGAATTAGAAGAAACCGATAATTTACCTGTTACAGTAAGAGGAGAGAGTGGTTTTGGATCAACAGGTAAATGAGTTCAAAATTAAATAGAAATGAGATAAAAAGATTTTCAAGACAAGTTATTTTAAAAAATGTAGGCATTATAGGTCAAACAAAAATTATTCAATCTAAAGTACTAATAATTGGGATGGGAGGTTTAGGGTGTACTGTTGGAGAATTTTTAACAAGAGCAGGCATAGGTTCATTAGGAATAGTAGATTATGATTATGTAGATTTATCAAATATTCATAGACAAAGTCTTTTTAATAGCAACGATCTTAAAAAAACAAAAGTTTCCGCTTCAAAGAAAAAATTAAATAAAATAAACTCAAAGACAAATATTGAATGTCACAAATTGAAAATTGATGAATATAACATTAAACAGATAGCAGAAAAATATGATTATATAGTCGATGGCTCAGATAATTTTAAAACAAAATTTTTGATTAATGATTTTTGTATAAGACAAAAAAAATTCCTTGTTTCTGGGGCAATTAATAAGTTTGATGGTCATATTTTTACCTTTAATTTTAATAAAAAAGATACTCCTTGTTTAAGATGTTTTTTTCAAGAAGACGAAATTCCAGAAGATATATTTAATTGTGAATATGATGGAGTTCTGGGCACGGTGGCTAATACTGTAGGAAGCCTTCAAGCTAACGAGGTTTTAAAACAAATTTTAAAAACTGGAAAAAATCTTAATGGTTATATGCTAATTTTAGATTTATTAAATTTAGATTTCAGGAAGGTTAAATTAAATAAAAGAGACAAATGTTTATGCGAATTAAGTTTAAAATAGTTTTAATTTTTTTAGCGATATTTATTTTAACTTCATCCTCTTTTGCAGATGAAATTTATCTATCTTTAAAAAAAGATAAGGTGAATGTTAGATATGGACCAAGCTTTGAATCACCTATAAAATATATTTACAAGAAAATTAATTTACCAATCAAACAAATAGATGAGAAAGATAATTTCAGAAGAATAATTGATTTAAAAATAATAGTGGCTGGATACATGTATCTCAGTTAAAAAAAATTAACTCTTTAATTCCTTTAGAAGATAAAATTTTATTCAAAAAACCTTCGCAATTTTCTAAACCTTTAGCTCAAATCAAAAAAGGCAAAGTTCTAATTATTCAAAAGTGCGATATTAATTGGTGTAAAATTGAATCAAAGAATATCAAAGGCTGGATTGAAAAAGATAATACCTGGGGTTCTGTTAACTTTTAAATGGGCTTTCTAAAACGCAAGCCACTAAATGAACTCGAGCCTGTTCTCCACCATTAAAAAAATTATGATATTTTGTATTATTTGTAATCCATACTTTTCCATCTGCAGGGAGATGTTTAGCAACATTTTCTATAACCATTGAACAACCCTTGTTCGTGATTATAGGCACATGAAGTCTACACTCTGGATCTTTATGCCAACTCAAAGTAGATCTGGGTTCTTTTAATAAAAGCCTAACCCTTCCTAATTTAAATCTCTTGCTTAGAACTTTGTAAACTTCTGCAAAATATGTATTTTCAAATTCAGGAATTAATTGTGTATATTTAGACTCATCTATATCAACATCTCTTGAAACTTCTTTTCCAGTTTCATCTGCAATTGTCCAATATTTTCCTCTAATATTGCTCCCTTCAATCGAGCTCTTATCGTTTGGAATTTGGTTTAATGGAATTGCACCAAAATGTGTAACACCTGGTGTATTAAATTTTTTTAATTTCAAAATTTTATCTAAGTCATTTTTTAACTTTGAAATGTCAAAATTTAGATTTGGAACTTCGTAAAAATCCTCAAAATTTGCTGTTGCCATATAACTTTATCTTTTTTTCAAATTTAATTTAATTTCAAATCAAATCGATCAGAATTCATAACTTTTACCCATGCAGCTATAAAATCTTTGACAAATTTTTCACTTGAGTCCTCACAGGCATAAACTTCTGCAAGAGCTCTTAGTTGAGAATTTGAACCAAAAATCAAATCAACTCTTGTTGCTTTCCATTTAGTTTTTTGAGTTTTTCTATCTTTTCCAACAAAAGTTTGTTCTGATTTATCTTCCTCTTTCCATGTAGTATTCATGTCTAATAGATTTACGAAATAATCGTTAGTAAGAGAACCAGGTTTATTTGTAAAAACGCCATAATTTGAACCATCATAGTTAGTATTTAAAACTCTCATGCCGCCTATAAGTGCTGTCATTTCTGGTGCAGTCAGACCCATTAGTTGTGCTTTATCAACCAATTTTTCTTCTGCTGAGACATTTGAAACTCCGCCATTTAGATAGTTTCTAAAACCATCTGCCTGAGGCTCAAGAAGACCAAAGGAATGAATATCAGTTTGATCTTGTCTTGCATCTCCTCTGCCTGCTGAAAATGGAACATTAACTTTATGTCCTGCTTTTTTAGCAGCCATCTCAATACCAACACCACCTGCTAAGACAATTAAGTCTGCCATTGATACACTTTTCTTTTTATTATCAAATTGATCTTTAATTTTATTTAAAGCTTTAACCACAGTTGATAATTTCTTAGGATTATTTACAGCCCAGTTTTTTTGTGGTTCTAGCATTATTCTTGCACCGTTTGCACCACCTCTTTTATCTGATCCTCTAAAAGTTGAAGCTGATGCCCATGCAGTCGAAACTAAATCCGAAATTGATATTTTTGATTTAGAAATTTTGTTTTTTAAATCTTTTATATCTTTTGATTTAAGTTTGTACTTTGATTTATCAATTGGATCTTGCCAAATTAATTGCTCTTTTGGAACTTCACTACCCAAATAACAAACCCTTGGGCCCATATCTCTGTGAGTCAATTTAAACCATGCCCGAGCAAATGCATCATGAAATTCTTTAGGGTTTTGATGAAAATGCTTTGTAATTGGTCCATAACTCGGGTCAACTTTCATTGATATATCTGTTGTTTGCATCATTGGTGGATGAAGCACACCTTTTTGATGCGCGTCAGGAACCATTTTGATTTTTTGACCATTTTTTTTTGGAGTCCATTGATGAGCTCCGGCTGGACTTTTTGTTAATTCCCAATCATGACCATATAAACAATCTAAATAACCCATATCCCATTTTGTAGGATTTTGAGTCCAAGCACCTTCAATACCACTACTTATTGTATCGACACCTTTTCCAGATTTATATTCACTATTCCATCCAGTAGATTGATCTTGAAGTCTTGATGCCTCTGGATCTGGACCTTTGTATGATTCAGACGCTGCACCATGAGATTTTCCAAATGTATGCCCTCCAGCAACTAATGCTGCCGTCTCATAATCGTTCATAGCCATTCTTCCAAATGTCTCCCTAATATCGTGTGCTGCAAGCATAGGATCTGGATTTGCGTCTGGACCTTGGGGATTTACATAAATCAAACCCATGTGAGAAGCTCCTAACGGCTGCTCTAAATCTCTTTTTCCACTGTATCTCTCTACACCTAGCATTTCCTTTTCTGAACCCCAATAAATATCATCCTCTGGTTCCCAGATATCAGTTCTACCTGCACCAAAACCAAAAGTTTTAAAACCCATAGAGTCTAATGCTACGTTTCCAACTAATATAAATAAATCAGCCCATGAAATCTTTCTTCCATACTTTTTTTTGATTGGCCATAAAAGTAATCTTGCTTTGTCTAAATTCACATTATCTGGCCAAGAATTAAGTGGAGCAAATCTTTGATTACCTGTGCCGGCACCACCTCTACCATCACCAGTCCTATAAGTTCCTGCAGCGTGCCAAGCCAATCGGATAAATAATGGACCATAATGACCATAGTCTGCAGGCCACCATTCTTGTGAGTCTGTCATTAGTTTTTTTAAATCTTTTTTTAGCGCTTTGTAATTAAGTTTTTTAAACTCTTTTGCATAATCAAATTTTTTATCCATAGGGTTAGATAAATTAGAGTGCTGACTAAGAATTTTTAAATTCAAACTATTTGGCCAGAAATCTCTAACTGTTTGACCTCTCCCTGCAGAAAACTTTGCAGGTGTGCCTGCTCCTGTAAAAGGACATTTGCTTAATTCGTTAGTTTTAAATGATTTATCTTTAAAATTTTCAGTACTCATTTGTTTCCCCATGTTAAATTTGAC
>CACKVM010000022.1 GCA_902603625.1 uncultured Pelagibacteraceae bacterium | reverse complement strand
GAGTTTACTACTGCATCTTCAGATAAAGCTAAAAATAATGTAGTGATATATTTTTGAGCATCTGATCTTTTAATACCTTTTTTAACTAACCATCCACTCATAACTTTCAATAACTCATAATAAGATGCCATCATTCCTGATGTTGACCAAAAATTAATAGAAAGTTTTTCATTCTTAATCTCCACGGTAGAACCAATTTTATCAAAAAAATTTTTTACCTTTTTATTTGGAGGACAAATTGGGACAGGTCCTTTTTTTAAAGATATTGGTGGTAATGGAATTGCCCTCACAATATCAACTTTTGTTTTAATCATTTTTTTTAATTCTGGAATTGAAATGGTTGAAATAAAACTTATGACTGTTTGGTTGGACTTAAATTTGAGTTTTTTAATTATCTTTTCTCCTACCGTAGGTGTCACTGCTAAAAATACCCAATTACTATTATCAACTATTTTTTGATTATCTTTCTCAATAGATATTTTTTTAAATTTTTTCTTTAATCCTTTGGCAATTTTATTATTTCGAGAGGATACAAATATCTTACTATATTTAATCGATGATCTACATATTCCAGTTATTACTGATGATGCGATTTTTCCTGTTCCAATAAAGCCAATGCGCATTGAATTAATTATATTTTATTAATGACTAAAAAAAAAGCCCCTCGATGAGGGGCTTTTTTTTAAATTTCTAATTTAACAAAGATTAGAATGACTTACCAACAGTCAATTTACCAGTAACAGTATCTAACGCTGTTAATGATACAGTGTTATCACCACTAGTTACACTTGCACTATCAAAGTCCATGTAAATGCTTTCGAATCTTACAAACAATGTGTTATCAAATGTTTTGTTGTATCCAAAGCCAAGAACCATAGCATCTGTATCAGTGTCACTATAAGATCCACCAGTACCTAAATTCTCTTTTGTAAGGATGTCTACAGTAGCTATACCAGCTTTAAGATAAAAATTCTCATTTACATTAAATGCAGCATAATAAGTCGTCAAATCATCAAACTCAATTTTCATTGTGTTTGTAACCGTCGCTTGAGCAGTTGCACCCGTCAAGTCAGATTTTTGCTCAGTTGTTGATTCTGATGCAAGACTTGAAGGAACATAGTCTATTCCCACTGAAAATCTATCACCTAAAGTTTTTTCAATAAAAACAGAAGTAAAACCTAATGCTGCTATTTCACTATCTTTACTTACGGAAGGGGTATTCTCACCTGCATTGTTTGCCTGCGATTCTGTACCTGTCGCTGCCGCTATACCAACTTGTCCAGAAATACCTACGTTTACTCCAAGATCTGCAGATGCTGAAGTGGCAAGGAATGCTGAAAAAATTAGTGTTGTTAATATTTTCTTCATATTAATACCTTATATTTTTATTAATTAATAAATCGTGCTCCTTTATAATTAGAAGTATTTATTTTTACACCCTTAAAATAACAGTAAAAAAATAAATTTTAATTGTGTGATATAAAAATCACATAAAAAACCCTGTATTTAAAGCTTTTTTTAAGCTCAATATACCAATTTAAATCAATATTTTAATTCAACTCTGGGTTATTTAAAATTTAGTATCTAGTTAAAATTTCCCTCTTATTCTAAGAAGTTCTCGACTGAGATTCTTATTTTCATAAAACTTTCTTCTACCATGAAGCCAAAAGTGATTATTTGCAACAATTGCTGATCCTACAGGAAGTTTTGTAATTATTTTTTTTTTACTCTCCTCTAAACAATCAGATAATTTTTGTAAAAATGCACCTTGTTTCATATTTTTAGGTTCTGGAAATTGGTCTATGTAAGAAATTTGCGGTTTTCCCTCTTGATCGGATGAAAAAACTGGATGCTCTACTTTGTAATCAATATTTTTACTTTTTGGCGAACTCCAAATAAAATCCTCTTTAGCTGATGGATCATTAAATAATTCATCACAATGTTCCCAATCATCAAGATGCAACATTGCTGTTTCACCTCCCTTTACATTTTTTTCTTCTAATTTTGACATTAAT
Organism: uncultured Pelagibacteraceae bacterium; assembly: GCA_902603625.1. Classification (GTDB taxonomy): domain Bacteria; phylum Pseudomonadota; class Alphaproteobacteria; order Pelagibacterales; family Pelagibacteraceae; genus Pelagibacter. The sequence continues at coordinate 6,819 of CACKVM010000022.1, read as the reverse complement.
AACCAATCAGTTTTTTCTTTAACATAAGTTCCGTCTGTATGAAGATCCATATTTATATATGCTTTCCTTAAATAAGAGTCACTTTTATCTTCATGCTTTACATGAAATCTTGCATAATATTTTCCTGCCATTGCATCATAATTAGGTGTACCAATTAGATGTGCTATAGCAGTAGAAAGTTTTACAAGAAAAATATCATCAATTTTTGAATTAAAACCTTTAGGTTTAATTATAAAACAACCATAATTTCTATTCTTTATAATTTTATTCAAAAATTTTGATAATCTATTATTACTTAAATCATCTAAATTTTTTGCGATTGTAAATCTTGTAAATGGTTTGTATTCAAGTGATGTAATATCAAATTTATTAAATGGAAAAATTAGTTTACTTATTATTTCTTCTTCAATATCTATATCTATTATTCTATTAGAATCTTTATTATTATTAATTAAAAATCCTTCAATTTTTTCAATCATAAATAACTACTTAAAAATGACAACATAATAGCAGAGAATATAGTTGGGTAAACTAGATTTTTTTTTGATAAATAAAATAGACTTATAGATAAAATCACAACAACAAATCTTATAATATAATCTATTTCAGATAATGCACCTGAAGGGAATATTATCATCCTTGCGATTAAAGCAGCAAGAGTAGAGTATGCAAGACAATTAAACCACCTAAACATTTTAGATGTATCTTTAATTTTCTCTGAACTTACAACACCTAGAAATCTTGAAAGATAAGTTGCTAAAGAAGTTATAAGAATAATAATTAAAATACTATTTTGCATTTTTTTCTCCATAGAAATAAGCTATGGTTCCAGCGACAAACCCCCCGTATAAAATACACCATTCTGGTGATATAAAATAAAAAGTAGGTCCTAAAATTGTACCTAAAATTATCGAACAACTGATTTGTGCTGTTTCCATTGCACCTAGCATCATGCATATAAAATATACAGGATTAATAATTGCCAAACCTATAAGTATATCTTTATTGAGAAAATCTGAGGCTATATAACCGATGACTGTAGAAACAATAGCAACTGACCACGTAGCAGTTCCAATACCAATCCAAAAATCTAATCTATTTTCTCTTTCTATTTTTTTATATTTTTCCTTCATAATTAACCATGATGACACTGCAATAAAATGACATGATAAATAATATTTCCATTTTGGCTGATCCTCGTGCATTAATAAAGGCATCAAAGCAACTGTCATTGGATATAATCTTGCATTAACTAACCAAACAGCCACAAAAATATTAATTAAAGATGCACCAATAAACATAGACTCTGCCATAACAAGTGAACCAGGTAGTGCATAAGTGAGAAAAGTTGAAAAAATACTTTCTTGAATTGAAAAGCCAAGATTTTTAAGTAATGCGCCAATTGCAATAAAGCTTGCACCTAGGGCAATTGCTGGGCTTCCAACACCCTTTATAGATACAAAACCTTTGATAAAATATTTACTATCAATCATTAACCACCCAAAAATAGGCGTCCAACGTCTGGATTATTTAAAAGATCATCTCCTTTTCCTGCAATAGCAGTTTGTCCTGACACGAGTACATAACCAATATCAGCAAATTCCAATCCTTTTTTGGCATTTTGCTCTACCAAAATTATTGTTTTTTTCTCATTATGTTGAAGATCTCGTAAAATTTCAAATACCATATCAATATATTTGGGCTCTAAACCAATTGAAGGTTCATCAACTAACAATACTGAGGGTTTCATAACTAATGCTCGTGAAATTTCTAATAATCTTCTCTCACCCCCAGATAAAACCTTAGCAGGTTGATTTCTTCTATTTCTTAATCTTTCATATTTTTCGAAAATTCTCTCTGCTTCTTTATAGGATTCCTCTGTTTTTTCTTTAATAAATCCGCCCATCAATAAATTTTCTTCAACTGTCATATCCGGAAAAACTGAGTTATCTTGAAGTATATAAGCAATTCCGACAGATTTTAATTTTTCAGCAGGACTTAGTTCAGTAATTTCTTTTCCATCAATTTCTATTTGACCAGCAAATATATTTGTAAAACCATAAATAGAATGAAGTATTGTAGATTTACCAGCACCATTTGGGCCAATTAAACAAAGTGATTGTGCCTTACTTACAAAAAGATCAAAATTATGGAGTATTTCCATTTTTCCGTAACCTGCATTCATATTTTTTATTGTTAAATGAAGATTATTCGGTGAAAGTTTTTTTAAATCCTCAGCACCTGGAGCTTTTCCTAAAACTTCATATTGATTAGACATTATTGAGCCCCCAAATACGCATCTATAACACGTTTGTCATTTTTAATTTCATCTGGTGTTCCGTTTGCAAGCATCTTGCCATGAGCTAAACAATAAATGCTTTCTGCTAGTTGCATAATTACTCTCATATTATGTTCAATTACCAAGAGAGTAATTCCAAAATCTTGATTAACTTTTATTAATCTATCTATGATCCCATTAATTAAAGTTGGATTGATACCAGCTGTAGGCTCATCCAATAAAAGCATTTCTGGTTCATTCATTAAAGCCATCGCAAGTTCTAAAAGTTTTTGTTGACCAAATGATAAATCACCAGCTCTTAATTTTCTTTTCTGATAAAGTCCCACAAAATTAAGGAGATTTTCTGCTTTTTCACTTAAGTCTTTTGGAATTTTAGAAAATATTTTCAAAATACTTTCGTCACTTCCTTTATGACTTATAAGCATATTATCTACACAGTTTAATTTTCCATAAATTCTAGTTTGTTGAAAAGTTCTAAGTAATCCGAGTTTAGCTATAACTGGCACGGGCAATTCAGATACTTCCTTGCCATTAAATTTTATAGAACCATTATCTATAGGATAAGTTCCAACAATAGAATTGAATAGTGTTGTTTTTCCTGAACCATTTGGACCGATAAGTCCAAATATTCTTCCTTTTTCAACTGACATTGAAATATCAACATTAGCTTTTACACCACCAAAAGATTTACTTACATTGTTTACCTCTAAAATACTCATTTTAATTCTACCTGTGCTTTTCTATCCGCCTCATCAACGACTTCACCAAATCTCTCTGGATATTTTTCTCTTAACCAACCCATAATTCCCTCAGGGAAATAAATTACAATCACTACAATTAAAACCCCTAATGCTACATACTGCCATCCTAAAAAGAATGTCCAAAATCCTTCTTTAAAAATATGAAACACTGTTGCTCCAATTACGGGACCCCATAAAGTTCCTTTTCCACCTAATATTGCCATCAAGACCATAAACACTCCCATCTCTCTTCCATCAAATGCAACATCTGTTGAGTCTATGTATCCAACTAATCCTCCCATTATTCCTCCAGCTAAACCACAAAAGAAAGCAGAAATCATCCAACCGATGATTTTATATTTCATCGTTTCGATTCCCATAGCTTCTGCTTTATCTTCGTTGTCTCTTATCGCATTAAGTATTAATTTAAATCTAGTTGAGTAAATTGCTCTAACAGTAATAAATGTTAATACAAGGGCACCAAAACTTAACAGGTAAAAGAATTCTCCCCTTGCCTCTAAACCACCTACATCAGGAAATGGTGGTGTTGTAAATCCTTGTCCTGCTCCAATAATTTCGATACCTCCAGAAATTTCTCCTGCTGCAACTCCTAAACCTAATGTGCATATTGCAAAATAATGACCTCTTAATCCTAAAATTGCATAACCAATCAATCCTGCAATTATAGTTGGGATTATTGCTGCAACCACAAGTCCAACTGCCATTCCTTGGAAAAATTGAGCAGGAGTGTGTACAAAGGTTTTTTCTCCACCACTCTCCGTCCATTCTGCTAGTGGGAAAAACATTCCAACCTGAACAGAAGCACATAAGTACATGCCTAAACCATAAAATAATATATTCCCAAAAGTATTATAACCCATTTCTCCACCTTGAATATTCCAGGTAAGAGCCAGTACTATCAAAACACAAAGTATAGATAGTTGAACTTTAAACGCTGGAAAAATAAAAGGAGCTACTAGACCAAAAATTAAGATTCCAATGTAAAGGATAATATTTTTATTCATAATTTTATGTTGAAAGTTCTTCTTCGTTAATTTTCATAAATGGAAAATGAGACTCTTTATAAAATATATTTTTTGCATGTTTAAGAGAACTAATATCGTTTAATAAACCTGCATATAAATAAGAAACACCCCACTTTTCCACGTAAGTTGTAACTGGAGCAGCACATTTTTTACAAAATGATTTTGTTATAATATTTTTACTACCTCCTGAGTGAGTAAATGTTGATAATTTACTTTCATCAATTTCCAAAGCATTTTCCCTCAATTGTATAATTGTTATAATTCCACCAAGTTTTTTTCTACAATCTACACAATGACAATTAAATACTCTGGGTTTTTCATCTAGTTTGACTGTAAATTTAATTTCACCACATATGCAGCCTCCATCATATTTGATCATTTTTTTTTCAGTCATATTCTTATTTTAAATACTCTCTTTTTCTTGATAATTTAAATCTTCTATAAACAAGAATTAAAACCAATAAAAGAAATACTGAACCTATTCTAAATTCTGTTCCTAAAATATAATCAGCAAACTCTTCAAATACACCTAGACCCATACCTGACATTGCAACACCAGGTAAATTTCCTAAACCTGCAACAATTACAATCATAAAAGATCGAATTGTATAAGGTAGCCCCATATAAGGATGTATAGTAAAAGTTATTGAAATTAATGCACCAGCTACTCCACAAAGAGCAGCATTTATTCCAAATGTTGCCGCATAAACTTTTTCTGTATCTACTCCTAAAATCTTTGCAGCTCTAGCGTTTTGAGCTGTAGCCCTTATTGCACGACCAAGTTTAGATTTTTTCATATAAATCACTAAGCAAATTGCAAAAATTATACTTACAAATGCAGAAAATATTTTTGAATTCGGTAAAGTAACATTATTATCAAATAACATTGTTGTGCCGTACCCAGAATTTGCCAAAACTACATCTGCACCAAATGCAAAATTCATCAATTGCATAAACAAAATACTAATTCCAAATGTAGCAAGAATTGAGATAAATAAATCTCTATCAACTACTTTGTTGATTACTAATTTATAAATTCCAACACCAATAAAATACATTATGATTGGTGAAACAATCACACCCCAGGCAGGATGAATTCCATAAAGATACATGAAATAAGCAATATAACCTCCTAGTATTACTAAATCTCCTTGGGCTATATTTATGATATTCATAACTCCCCATTGCAAAGCCATTCCATATGCGATCAATGCAAATAAAATACCTAGAAGTAATCCATCCAAGCAAGCTTGAATAGTAATCATAGGATATTGAAAAACCATGAAATCCATAATCAACTCTTAAAAAAAAATACCCCCTAGAGTTTAGGGGGTATTTAGAGATTAATATTTATCTTTCAGACCACTTAGGAATTGGGTGAATCAATTTAGCTGAAGCCCATTTTGTTGGAGCAACAACTTTGTTTTCACATTTTCCTGAGCCATCACACATTACTTGAAAAAGAACCATTGGTTTGTCAACGTTCTGACCACCTTCTGCGAACTTAATATTTCCATAGAATGTTTGCATGTTAGTTGCTGCAAGAGCATCTCTTACTTTCTTTTGATCAAAAGAATTTGCTCTTTCGAATGCATCCTTAAATACTAACAATGCTGCTGAAGACTCTGCTGATTGGTATGGCGGATCATATCCAAACTCTTTTTGAAAGTCTGCCGCATATTTCATACCATCTTTAAAGAAGTCATCTTTATAGGTTAAAGTCTTATGCCATTGAGATGCACATAAAGCATACTGTGAATTTTTACCATGTTGTTTTGATAATTTCGCAGCATCACAATGTGTCATTGCTAGCATTGGTACATCTACCTTCATTTCAGCAATTTGTCTAATTGCAGTCAATGCACCTTTAGTGTGACCTGATACAACAAGAACATCTGGCTTCATTTGCTTAACTTTAACTAATGTAGCAGCCATATCATTTAGCTCTTTTGGTAATTTATCATCAATTACTTTTTTAGAGCCTGTTCTTTTAATTGCATCTAAAACTCCCAATCTTACATCTTGAGAAAATGCGTCTTGTTCAAATGCCATAGCAACAGTTACTGGTTTTCCATTATTCTTTTCAACTGCTAAATCAATAGCAACATCAAGATATAAGTTAGCTGGAGCTAGAACTGCAAATAGATATTTGTAACCTTTTGTAAACAAAGATCTAGATGCACCATTAGCTTCAACCATTGGTACACCATATTTTTCTGTTACGGGTGCAATTGCTTTTGTTAAACCTGAACTGTATGGTCCAAGCATAAATTCAACACCATCTTGCGAGATTAATCTTTCTGCTAATTGAGCTGCTCTTTTTGGATTTGACTCATCATCATAATAAATGATTTCAAACTTGTAAGTTTTTCCACCAACTTTAACACCACCCATGCTATTAATTCTATCAACAGCCATGTTATAACCGTTTTGAGTATGAACTCCATTGGATGAATATTTTCCAGTTAATGAAATAGCAGCACCTAAAACAATTTTATCACCAACTACTTTTGCAAATGAAACAACTGAAGTTGAAAGTAAAATTGCTACTGCAGAAATAAAACTCAAGATTATTTTATTTATTTTCATTTTATTTCCTTGGTTAATTAATTAATTAAAGTCTAATTAAATAAAGAAATGAAATAATTTTCAAGTGGCAAATGTACCGTGATTATTGCTTTAATATTGTTGTGTTACAATAATTATTATGGCTATTATAAATAAAACACTCGCA
>CACKVM010000021.1 GCA_902603625.1 uncultured Pelagibacteraceae bacterium | reverse complement strand
TAGCTAAAAATGAACCCTATTATTGTAGAAATAAAAAAAAAATAATTAATGATTGTAATTGTAATGTGAATTGTAAAATCAGAATAAGTGGATCAATGATAAGGCGATTGATTCTTAAGGAAAAAAAAATACCAAACATTTTTATGATTAAATCTTTGTCTAAAAAATTAAACATTAAATCACTAATTGAGTAATTAATTTCTTTGACACCTTTTTTAAAAAAGATAATTATTAAAAAATGAAATTTTCTTTAGAAATTGGGCCAACTACAGACTTAAATACTGTACCAGCAGTAGACGATGTATATATTACAATGCTGCCTGGTGGAGATTATAAAGAGACTGCTCAACAAGCAGTTGAGTTAGTTAAAAAAGGTTTTAATCCAGTTCCTCACTTTCCAGCGAGGTCGATGGTAGATGAAAAACAACTAAAAGATTATGTTTCTCGATGTAAAGATGGTGGTGTAAAACAAGTTTTAGTCATAGGTGGAGGTAGAGAGCCAATGGGAAAATTTGATAGTTCTTTTCAACTTTTAGAGACTGGTTATTTTGGGAGGATGAAGATAGGAATTGCTGGACACCCAGAGGGGAGTCCTGATATATCCGATTCTGATTTAGAAAAAGCTATGAAAGATAAAAAGCCTTACGCTGACTATATTGTAACTCAATGGTTATTAGATGATCAGCTAATTATTGATTTTATCTCTAAACAAAGCATACCAGTTCATGTGGGAATTACTGGGCCTCTAAAAATATCTAGTTTAATCAAATTTGCTAATATTGTAGGAGCAAAAAATTCCTTAAATTTTCTAAAATCTAATTTTAGTAAGGCATTAGATTTATTGAAACCTAAAGACCCTAATGATCTAATTGGGAAAGTTAAATCGCATACTGATTTCTTCCACATTTATACATTCGGCGGCTTGAAGGAAACTAACAAGTGGTTGAAGGAGAATGGTTATGTCTAAAGAATTTGACTATACTAAACTAAAACATGTTACCTCTGTTGATCAATCAGATCGAAAGGTACCATATAATTTAAGACAAAGCGGACCGACTAAAGTCGAAATGTTGATTTCAACAAGAGTAAGAAAATCACCTTATTGGCATTTATCAATGCAAGCAGGATGTTGGAGAGCAACTGTTTATAATCGTATTTATCATCCTAGAGGATATGTGAAACCAGAGGATGGTGGAGCAATGGTTGAATACGATGCGATAGTAAATCATGTAACAATGTGGAATGTTGCTGTCGAAAGACAAATTCAAGTTAAAGGCCCTGACGCAGAAAAGTTTGTTGATTACGTAATAACGAGAGATGCTACTAAAATTTCTCCAATGAGAGCAAGATATGTTATTTTATGTAATGCTTACGGTGGAGTATTAAATGATCCAATTCTATTAAGAATATCTAAAGATGAATTTTGGTTTTCTTTATCAGACTCTGATATAGGACTGTATCTTCAAGGTGTAAATGCTGATGGTAAATTTAATTGCACTATAGAGGAAATTGATGCTTGTCCTGTTCAAATTCAAGGACCAAAATCTAAAGCATTAATGAAAGATTTATTAGGTGATCAAGTCGACTTAGAAAATATGCCATTCTATGGTTTGGCTGAAGTAAAAGTTGCAGGAAGAAGTTGTGTTATTTCTCAATCAGGTTTTTCTGGTGAGGCTGGCTATGAAATATATTTAAGAGATGCAACATTATATGCAGATGATATGTGGAATGCTGTTTTAGCTGCAGGAAAAAAACATAATTTAATGGTAATAGCGCCTGCACATCATAGAAGAATTCAAGCTGGAATTCTTTCATGGGGTCAAGATATGGATCAACAACACAATCCTTTTCAATGTAATTTAGGTTATCAAGTTTCTTTATCTGGAAAAGGTGAATGGAATAAAAAAGCAGATTACGTGGGTAAGGCTGTTTTAGAGAAGATGGGAGCAGATATAAAAGCTGGAAAAAAACCATATAAACTTCAATTAGTTGGCATGGAACTTGGTGGTAAACCTATTGACGATTATGCTCCTGACTTTTGGTTAATATCAGCAGAAAGTGGTGGAGATCCAGTTGGATTTGTTACCTCACCATGGTGGCATCCAGAAAAAAAAACCAATATTGCTATGGGATATGTGCCTTTTGATGGATCTTTAAACCCTAATGGATTTCCAAAAAATAAAATTGGAACTAAGTTTAAAGTTCATTTACCTGAAAAATACTCCGAAACTCCAGGTAAGCCGGTAGATGCAGTAGTGGTGGGTATACCATTTAAAGAGTCCTTTAATGCCAATACAAGAGAAGTTGTAAAAGGGTAATATTTTTAGGGGAGGTTACATGCTTCCCCAAAAAAATGGTAAAAGGTTTTCTAATAGCAGTTTGCATTCTTCTAGGTATTGCTTTAATACTCATTCCTTTAGTTATTTCTTACAAAGAAGAAAAAGATAAAAAAAAGTAGAATGTTTGGTGAATTTTTAAATATAATATTTAAATCAATAAAGTTAGATAAAACTCTTTATTCTGATAATAAAAATTTTAAAGAAGCTGCTATTTATTTTGCTGGATTAATCATGATATTGGATGGAATTGCGGGAGCAGTTGCAGCTAATACAGTTATCAAAACTGCTGTTGCAATGTCTGGGCTAACAGCAATATTAACATGGTTAATTTGGGCAATTTTTATTTATGTAATTGGTGTAAAACTTTTTCCAGATAAACAAACTAAAGTTTCATTTAAAAAGGTTTTGACTGCAGTTGGATATGCTCATGCCCCAGGTTTAATACGTTTTTTTGCGGTAACTCCTGAGTTGATGGTTCCAATTATTTTTTTAACTCAATTCTGGATTTTTGCCGGATTAATAATTTCTACTAAAGTCATCTTAAATTTGAAGTCTAACTTAAAATCTTTTGGAATAGTATTTTTATCTTTTTTAATTATTGTATTTTTATCAATATCATTTGTTATGAGTCAAATGAACATTTTGCCAGTAAATAATATCTAAATTGGAAATATAGTTTTTGAAATTCTACAAGACTCACAAATCTTAAAACCAATTAGTATCAAGTTTTGAGTAACACTTTCATGTTGTTCTTTACATTCATCACAAATATCATCTAAATCCTTTAGATTTTTTTCTATTTCTTTATCTTCAGTCATTATCAGTCAGTCCAGCTCCCGCTGCACCCTCTTTTAGACTATCAGTTTCTTTTACAAATGTATCCTCTGCAAGTTTGTAGAGATTTTTCCAATCTTGATCTGAAAAGTTATCTTCATTGTTTAAAAAACTTATTTGTACTTTTTTTGCTAACATTGGCATTTCTTTATCCCAAATATTAGATGAGATACTCACATTAAAATTCAATAAAAATTTAGAATCATCAAATGAAATTAATAATTTTTTTCCAATAATTTCTGAAGCTCTGCTTAAAAAAGATAAAAGTATCAATGGATAAGCAACATTTTCAACTGAGCACTTTTTTAAAGTCTCGATATTTTTTACCTGGTCAATAAAATTAACACCTAACATAATTGGACAAAAAGATGATCCATCTGATTTGTTAATATTATTGATTAGTTTTATCTCTTCAAAATTTTCTTTTTTTTTATTTAGATAATATTGATTAAGATGCTTGATCGCTGGAAAACCAAATAATTCAAATAATCTTATAGATTTCCCAACTTCCTCTGCTATACCCCATGAATAACCAGCAGCTCGACTTGCCCTCTTAGCTATAGTTTCTATCTCACTTAAGGATTTCATAATTTAAGAGTGAGTTTTATAAACCCATTGCTCATCATAATCTTCCAACTCATTTGGGAGTGGCGCACCTTGAAACATACATATTCTCAACCACTTATCAGATCTTGGATCAAATTTTAAAGCTCCAAAAAAAGATAATTTTAATCGCAACATATCAATTGGAACTAAATTTTCTCCAATAGTATTATCTTGTATTTCTGAATATGGAAATTTTTCAATAATAAAAGCTCTTCTAACAACATGCCTTAAATCAGAATTATCAATTAAAAATTGATTAATTTTTAAATTATTTTTTAAAAGCAACAATCTCTCATATAGTTTTTTTATATCTCTAGCTATAGCCAAGGGTTGTTCTAAATCTGCACCATTTTCTTCAAAACGATTAGCTAATCTTGGTTCTTCTTTATTTTTTGAAATAAACCAAAATTTCTGATTGCTCTCATTTATATTAAAATTGATTTTTAAAATATCTGAATATTTATTTTCTAAAATCTTTTTTAAATCTCCGACATTACGTTCAGTTGGAATATTAAAGTATTTTTCTTCCTCAGAGCTCATTTGCGCAACCAATGGCTGAACTATATCACCAAATGGTTCCATCATGATTGAGACAACATATTCTATGCACTCCTCACAAGTTTCTTTCTCCAGCCAAAGATAAATTTCATTAAAAGGATAATCTTTTTGAAAATCAAATTTATTTTCTAAGAAACTGATGAATTTTTTGATGTCTTTTAGCAAAAGTTTAATTTTTTTGAGTTGATATTCACTCTCTGTATTCCAACTAGTTATATTTTTAAGAGAACTTTTCAGACAATCTTTAAATAAATCTCTATCTTGTGTTTTAACAATTTTAATTTCTCTTATTTTTTTAAGTGCAATTTCTCTACTAAGTATCCAATTATTTAATAAAGTTGGATGATTGACAATAAATGGTGCCATTCCTAATCCAGTAGAATTTCCTATGCCCAAATTTCTACAAATTTTAGGATCTAATGTAACAGCTGAATTAGGATTTTTATTTTTTGCAACATGATTAACTTGATCAAATGTAAATTGTCTAACTAAATAAACTAACATCATCTCTAATCTGAATGGTCCATTAATTTCCTCTCTATTTTTAATTCTAAATCGATCTGCTAAACCAAACTTACCTGATCCATAAACTGCTGTCGTTCTGTATAAATATCCAACTTTTTCAAGTAGCTCTAAATCAGGTTGGTTTCCATTACTTAAACTTTCAACAACATGATCAAATACTCTTACAGATTTATTTGCTCTAGATAATGTTAACTCTTTGTAAGACAACCTGCCAACTTCCTGTTTTGGAACTTCATTTCTTAATCTGTCAATGTCTCCTTTTAAAGGTATTCCATCATGTAATGTAAAAGCTGCATCCCATTTTGTGGCTATTACTCTATCTGATCTTTCATCATCATTAATTTTATTCGCATAACAGATTAAAGAATAAACCCTATCTTTTTTTTTAAATGAGTATACTGCTGTGCCATAACCTTTTTGGTCTAAATCAAACAAGTCTCTATTATATTGCCAATCCTTAAATTCACTTAAAAAACTTCGTAAAAAAGATAATCTTGATTGATGAAAGGAACCAAGTCTTGATAACTTCATTATGATATTTGGATCTCTTAATTTAATATTCATATTTAGATAGTTTTATAAAAGTTATACCAATTGTTACCTAGTATTCCATTAGTCTCAGTCTCTGAAAAACCAACCTTTTTTAAACCTGATTCTAAGTTTTTAAAACCCCTTGCATCCTCAAACCAATCAGGCTGTTTAGGAAATCCTGGTTTATTTCTAGAGCCTTCTCCATAATTTTTATTTTTTGACCAGGTTCCATTTCTCATCCATTCAACAACTTCATCTGGTTGATTTAAACAAAGATCTGATCCTATACCAATATTTTTAATATCCATTATTTCTGCTGTTTTCGCTACCATTTCACAAAAACTTTCTAGAGAACAATTTGTATTGTCCTTAAGATGATGCGGGTATAAAGATAAACCCAATATTCCTCCACTTTCACTTAAAGTTTTTAGTAACTCAGAAGACTTATTTCTTTTTGCTGCGTGCCAAAAAGATGGGTTTGCATGAGTGATTGCAATCGGTTTTTCACTAAACTCAATTGCATCAAAAGTACTTTTTTCGGCTGAATGGGACATATCTACTACAATACCCACTCTATTCATTTCTCGGATAACTTCCCGTCCAAAATTAGTTACCCCACTATCGTTTTTCTCATAACAACCTGTCGCTAACAATGATTGATTATTGTAAGTGAGTTGCATAAATCTACATCCAAGACTATGAACTTTTTCAACTAAATTTATATCATCTTCTATTGGAGAGCAATTTTGAAAACCAAAAAAAATTGCAGTTTTATTCTCATTATTTGCTTTTTCAATATCCTTAAAACTCTGGCCTAAAAAAATTAAATCTGAATTTTCTTTTAATAAAGTTTGCCACTTACTTATTTCGGTTTGAAGTTCGTCAAAGTCTTCATGATAAACTATTGTGACATGAACTGCATCTAAGCCAGCCTCACGATTAATCTCAAAAACTTTTCTCGACCATTTACAATATTGAAGGTTATCAATTTTAAATTTCATTTTGGTTAATTTTGCTAAACATACCAAGTTGTTTTTTAAATACTATTTATTTTATTGAAATTTTAATCTAATTTTGAAATAAATATTTATCAAATTGATCATGAAAAAGAATAAAAATCTCAAAGTTGCAATCGTCATGGGAAGTCAATCAGACTTCAAAACTATGAAATTATCCGCAAATATACTAAAAAAAATGGGTGTTCGATTTGAAACTAAAATTATATCTGCCCACCGTACTCCAAAAAGAATGTATGAATTTGCAGAGAGCGCATCAAGAAATAATATTGGAGTAATCATTGCTGGTGCTGGTGGATCAGCACATTTACCTGGTATGATTTCAGCCATAACCTCAATTCCAGTTTTAGGTGTTCCCGTTGAAAGTAAAAAGCTTAAAGGACTAGATAGTTTATTATCAATAGCACAAATGCCAAAAGGAATACCCGTTGGAACTCTTGCAATTGGAGAGGATGGTGCAATCAATGCTGCTTTATTAGCTACAGCTATAATTGCAAACAGCAATCCTGCTGTAAAAAAGAAATTAAATAATTGGCGTTCATCACAAACAAGATCAGTTAAAAAAAATCCAAAATAAAAGATGTCTATAAAAAATTTGGGTATAATTGGTGGTGGTCAACTAGGAAGCCTATTAGCTATCGCAGCTAAGAAGTTGAATATCAATACAATAATCTATTGTGATGATGTTGATGCTCCAGCACAAAATTTTTGTAAAAAATTTATTCATGGAAAATACAATGACAAAGTCAAAATACAAGAGTTCATAAAAGAAATTGATGTAATTACTTATGAATTTGAAAATATACCTTATGAAACTCTTAATGAAATGAACAAGGTAAAACCAGTTTTACCAAAGCCATCAGTAAATAGATTGATTCAACATCGAATTGCAGAAAAAGATTTTGTAAACAAACTCAATATCAGAACTACTAGATACGCATCAATAGAAAATAAATCTGACATGGAGCCGTTAGGAGATTTCTTACCTGGGATTTTAAAAACTACTACAATGGGTTATGATGGTAAGGGCCAATACCCGATTAAAAAAATTGGAGACATCAAGAACCTGAATATTGATTTTTCAAAAGGATATATACTGGAAAAATTAGTAAAACTTAAAAAGGAAATATCTGTCATTATCACCAGATTTGAGAAGAATAGTTATGAAATATATGAGCCGATAGAAAATACTCATGAAGATCAGATATTGAAACATTCAATAATACCAGCTGAAATTAGTAAAAAAATATTTGATGAATCTAAAGATTGGTCAATCCGGATTGCAGAGGAATTGAAATATATAGGAACGCTTTGTGTTGAATTTTTTATTGATAGAAATGAAAATCTATATGTTAACGAAATAGCTCCTCGAGTTCACAATTCTGGCCATCTAACAATTAATGCTTTTAACGTTAGTCAATTTGAAAATCATGTGAGAGCAGTCTGTTCGTTAGAAAAAATTCCACTCAAAAAGATATCTAATGCAAAAATGGTGAACCTAATAGGAAATCAAATCACACCCTATAGAGAGAACTTTAAATTAAATAAAAATGAATTTTTCTTTGATTATCAAAAAAAAGAGATAAAAGATAAAAGAAAAATGGGCCACATAACAACTTTAATATAAATGATAAAATCTATTGAGGGAAATTTTGATAACCCGGAAGTCAATAAACTTCTTACAAAACATTTTATTGAACTTAGGCAAGCATCTCCTGAGGGTAGTGCTCATGTTTTAGATATTACGGGGTTAAAAGTTTCATCAATCAAATTCTGGAGCCTTTGGGAAAATGATAAAATATTCGGTTGTGGGGCATTAAAATTCTTAGACAAAGATCATGGTGAATTTAAATCAATTAGAATACATGATGATTTTAGAAATCAAGGTAATGGCATTAAAGTCATCAAACATCTCATTGATGAAGCTAAGAAATTAAAGATTAAAAGAATAAGCTTAGAGACTGGCGCTGGAAGATTTTTTGATCCGGCAAGAAAATTATTTAAAAAATGTGATTTTACACCTTGCAAACCCTTTGCCCATTATAAAGAAGATGTTAATTCTATCTATTTAACTAAGCTAATTGACCACGAATGATAAAAAAAAGTCTATTTTGCACTAAATTTGTTGACAAAACCCTAATATTTATAAACAAAGCCAACATTACTTAATTATAAGTAATAAATTAATATAACAATAAGTAAGAAGAAAAAATATGAGTCTACAAGGAAAAGTAAAGTGGTTCAATCCAACCAAGGGATTTGGTTTTATTGAAAGAGAAGATAAAGAAAAAGATGTGTTTGTACATGTTTCAGCTGTGAGAGACGCAGGTTTGAACGGTTTAAATGAGGGTCAAGCTTTGACTTTCGATGTTGAAGATGGTCCCAAAGGTCCTTCAGCAGTTAATTTAAAAACTGCATAATTTTCAAAATATCATTTATTGGCTATAATAAATTAACCTGAGTATATTTGTTCAATTTTTTATAGCCATTTAATATATTGTATTGTTTTATATCAAACAGCTTTTAGAGAAATATTTACATGAAATTAAAAATATTTATAAAAAGCTTAATTTAAATTAAATAAATCTTTTATATGATTGGTATTCTGGGTGGAATGGGAACGCAAGCAGGTTTGGATTTTTGTAATAAATTAGCATTACTCTTTAGAGGAAAAATTGATCAAGAATATCCTCTTTTTTTGCTATATAATAAATCTAAAATACCTGGTAGGCCCGAGTCTATAGGAGTACAAACAAAAAGTTTATCAAATAAAAAATTTAATAAAAAAAGTGAAGCGAAATATTTAGCAGTACTAAATAGTTTGCTGAAAGGCTGTAAACTTTTACAAAAAAATAATTGTAAATTTATCGTAATTCCATGTAACACAGCTCATTATTGGTATGATGATTTAAAGAAAAAAATTAATATTCCAATAGTTAATATGCCATTGGAGGTTTTTAAGATTGCAAAAAAAAATTGCAAAAAAAACTCTAAAATTGGACTTTTAGCAACCGAAGGTACTTTACA
>CACKVM010000020.1 GCA_902603625.1 uncultured Pelagibacteraceae bacterium | reverse complement strand
CTGTTAACTTTTCTTTAGACTTAAACTGTAAGTTATTAATAAAATATTTAATAAAAGTAGTTTTACCTACACCCATTTCCCCATATAAAAAAACAATGTCTCCAGATTTAATATTTTTATTAAAATTTTTCGCTATTTCTTCAGTTTTATTTTCGGAAGATATATCTATTTTATCACCTTTAGTAGCGATAAGCATTTGGTTTAAAAGGACCCTCAACTCCAACACTAATATAGTCCGCTTGTTCTTTTGATAATTTTGTTAATTTAGCTCCAACTTTGTGAAGATGTAACATTGCAACTTTTTCATCTAAATGTTTAGGAAGAACATAAACTTTATTTTCATAATTTTTATAATTATTCCAAAGTTCTATTTGGGCAATTACTTGATTAGTAAATGATGCACTCATTACAAAACTTGGATGACCAGTAGCACACCCTAAATTTACTAACCTTCCCTCAGCTAGCAAAATAATCCTTTTTCCATTTGGCAGTTCTATTTCATGGACCTGTGGTTTTACCTCTGACCATTTATAATTTTTTAAGGCATCAACTTGAATTTCATTATCAAAATGACCTATATTACAGAGAATTGCTCTATCTTTCATATTTCTCATATGATCTGCTGTCACAATATCTTTATTTCCAGTGGCAGTAACTATGATATCTGCTTTGTCAATGGCCTCATCCATTAATACAACTTCGTAGCCCTCCATAGATGCTTGTAATGCACATATTGGATCGGCTTCGGTCACTAGAACTCTTGCACCACTTTGTCTTAGCGATGCAGCACTTCCTTTTCCCACATCACCAAAACCAGCAACAATTGCAACTTTTCCTGACATCATCACATCTGTTGCACGTCTAATACCATCAACAAGACTTTCTCTGCATCCGTAGAGATTATCAAATTTTGATTTTGTTACAGAATCATTTACATTAATTGCAGGGATTAGCAAAGTTTTAGCTTTTTCCATTTTATTTAAAGCTTTAATACCAGTTGTTGTTTCCTCTGAAACTCCTTTAACATCCTTTAATAAGTCTTGATATTCATTATGCATCATTGCAGTTAAATCACCACCATCATCTAAAAGTAAATTAGGCTTCCAATTTTTTTTTGCTTCGATAGTCTGTTTAATGCACCATGTATATTCTTCCTCTGTTTCACCTTTCCAAGCATAAACAGGTATACCTGCTTTAGCAATTGCTGCTGCAGCATGGTCCTGTGTAGAAAAAATATTACACGATGACCATCTAACATCTGCTCCAAGAAAAACTAGTGTCTCTATTAAGACTGCTGTTTGAATAGTCATATGAAGACATCCTATTATTCTTGCACCTTTTAAAGGTTTTTGATTACCATACTCTTCTCTTAAGGCCATTAAACCTGGCATTTCACTTTCTGCAATTGAAATTTCTTTTCTTCCAAATTCTGCTTGAGAAATATCTTTAACTTTAAAATCGTTCATGGCGTTTTTTCTAACAATAATATTTTATTAAATCAATAAGTCATTATACCTTTGGAAATGTTATCTCTAAATTTGCACCTATTTTATCTATTCTATTTGAAGCAATTATAGAAGCTTTGTGTAATTCAACTAAATTCTTAACAATATTTAATCCCAATCCTGAATGTTGACCAAATTTATCAGGTCTGTTGCTATAAAATCTTTTGAAAATTTTAGATGTATCTTTTTCTTTAAATCCCATTCCTTCATCAATTATATTTACAATTACCTGTTTATTAGAATCTTTTGATATTTTAACCTGAATATTTTTTTCATCTTCACTAAATGAAATCGCATTATCCAATAAATTAGCAACTATCTGTTCAATTCTATTTTCAATTCCATTAATCAAATATGATTTATTACCATCTGTTATACAATTTATTTTTATACCTCGCTTAATTTGATAAATGTTATTATAATCATCAATGACAGACTGAATAATTGGTAGAATATCTGTTTTTTTAAATTTTTCTTTACTAAGGGCAACCTCGTCTTTAAGAATTTGTGAATAATCAGTAATTAATCTCTCAATTCTTTGTACGTCATGTTTCAAAATGTTTGTTAATTTTAGTCTTTGATCTAAATCTTTTGTTTCGTCTAATATTTCTGATGCACTTTTTAAAGATGCTAAAGGATTCCTAATTTCATGAACTAAATCGGTTGAAAAATTTTCTGCATGAGAAATTCTTTTTTGAAGATCAAGCGTCATTTCATCTAAAGATTTAGATAATAACCCTAACTCATCATTTCTGATTTTTAGGTTATCAATATTAATTTTGGTATGACCTTTATTTTTTATTTTATTTGTATAATTTACTAAATTTTGGATAGGTTTTAAGAAAAACCTATTAAGAACATAAGAAAAAATAAGTATTACGATTCCAACAGCAAATGCTGTTCTAACTATGAATGTTTTTCTCTCATCAATTGCGGCTCTAACATCATTCGCATTTTCAGTGATTGCAATATAACCAATATTCTTATCATCTTTAAAAACATTCTTTATTGTCGTTAATTTAAAGTTATTAAATTCCTCTTGAGTAAATGTAAACGGAGTACCATAGTTTTTTGATCCCGCGTAATTATATAAAACGTCTTTTAAAGACACAAGTTTATCACTTCCTAAATTTATATTTTTTTCTTCTGTAATTTCTTTTGTTTTTTCTTCACTTAATATCTCTAATTCAATTATATCTAACCTTGATGAAAAAGATCTGGGATCAAGATCTAGTGTGTCTGTATCACCGACCAAGTCTAATTCATTGTTAAAAAAAATTACTCTATCCAAGCTCTGAAAAATGAACCTTGTAGAAAATAAAAATTTTCTTATATCTTCTTCATTAAATCGAATTTCCAATCTATTCAAATTTTCGATAGTATTATTAATAATTGCAATGTGATTAGAGGATTTTTTTTTAATCAAATTTGGCTGGACATTTTCTAAATAAAAAAATGTGAAAGTTCCTATTATTGTAAAAAAAATAAAATTTATGAATAAGAATTTCTTTAATATTGATAAATTTTTTAAAAGATAATTAAACATTAACTAACATTCCATCTATATCCACTTCCATATCTGGTTTCTATAGCTGAAAAATCAGGATCAACTTTTTTAAATTTTTTTCGAATTCTTTTCACATGACTATCAATTGTTCTATCTTCAATATCTGTATCTTCTCTGTATGCAATATCCATTAATTGAGCTCTTTCTTTTATTATGCCTGGCCTTTTGGCTAATTCCTTAACTATCAAAAACTCAGTTGTTGTTAATTTATCTGGAAGTTGTTTACCACTCCATTCACATTCTAATTGAGATGGGTCTAACTTTAATTTACCGTGAGATATAATACTTTTATTTTCCTCTATGCTATTATCAACATCTTTTTTCCTTAATTGAACTCTAATTCTCTCAATTAAAACTTTAATTGAAAATCCACCAGATTTTTTTATAAAATCATCTGCTCCTAATTTTAAACCTAATAATTCGTCTACCTCTTCATCTTTGGAGGTTAAAAAAATTACAGGTAGAGATGTTTTTTTTCTTAATTTTTTTAGCAACTCCTCACCATCCATTTTTGGCATTTTGATATCTATAACAGCAAGATCTGGGGGAGTTCTGGCTAATCCAATTAAAGCACTTTCCCCATCAATATATGTTTGAACTTTAAAGCCCTCTTTTTCTAAAGCAATACTCAAACTAGTTAAGATGTTTCTATCATCATCCACTAAAGCGATTGTTTGTTTATGCATGTATTACTTTAAAAATACTAAATTGTTCTAATTTGGGCAATTAATTAATGAAGAGAGCCCCAGTTGTCCCCCTTATTAATATCGATTGTTAGTGGTATAGAAAATGAGTGAAAATCACTGTTTGTAACACTTACCATTTCTTCCTTTATTAATTTCATCATTTTATCAATTTCATTTTTATTAACCTCGAAAATGAGTTCATCATGTATTTGTAATAACATTTTTGATTTTAGTAATTTTTGTTCATTAAGTCTTTTATTAATTCTTATCATTGCAAGTCGCATCAATTCTGCAGCTGATCCCTGAATTGGAGCATTTATAGCAGCTCTTTCCTGAAAATTTCTTACATTATAGTTTTTATCATTTATGGCATTAAAATGTGATCTTCGTCCAAAAATGTTATTTACATAGCCGCTCTTTCTGCAAAATTTAATTGTTTTTTCCATGTATATTTTAATTTCTGGGAATTTAGCAAAATAAGACTTTAAAAACTTTTCAGCTTCAAGATTTGAAACGTTAATCTGTTTAGCTAATCCATATTGAGAAATTCCATAAATTATTCCAAAATTTATTGCTTTAGCTTTTCTTCTTTGATCACTGTTTACTTTTTTAATATCAACATTAAATATCTGACTAGCAGTGAGTGAGTGAATATCCTCATTATTATTAAAAGCTTTTTTTAATTCTTTTACGTTCGCTAAATCTGCTAAAATTCTCATTTCTATTTGATTATAATCTGCAGAAATAAGAATATAATTTTCATCTGCTACAAAAGCTTTACGAATATCTCTCCCATCTTCAGTTTTTATTGGTATATTTTGTAAATTAGGATCACTTGATGCCAAACGACCTGTGGTAGTAGCAGCTAATAAAAATGATGTATGTACTCTTTTTGTATTGGGATTTAGATGTTCTTGTAAGGAATCAGAATAAGTATTTTTTAATTTTGATAATTGTCTCCAATCTAAAATTAATTGTGCAAATTCATTTCCTTTAAAAGCAAGATCTTCTAAAACAGATGCACTTGTCGCAAAACTTCCCTTTTTAGTTTTTTTTAATCCAGCTATTTTTAAATCATTATAAATTATTTCACCCAATTGCTTAGGTGAAGCAATGTTAAATTCTT
Source organism: uncultured Pelagibacteraceae bacterium (assembly GCA_902603625.1). Lineage (GTDB taxonomy): Bacteria > Pseudomonadota > Alphaproteobacteria > Pelagibacterales > Pelagibacteraceae > Pelagibacter. The sequence continues at coordinate 4,660 of CACKVM010000020.1, read as the reverse complement.
TTTTTGAAATATCATAAATTTTTTTTTGAATTTTTTCAATTTTCTTTCCAAACTTTAAAGAAAGTATTTTTAAAAATTTACTATCAATTTTGATACCTTCTATCTCCATTAAAGCCAGAATTTTAATCATAGGTTTTTCAAATGTTTCATAAATATTCATTAATTTTTCTAATTTAAGATTTTTGTGAAATTTTTTGTAAAGTCTAAATGTTATATCAGCATCTTCGGCAGCATAGTCTTTTGCATTTTCAATAATAACCTCGCTAAAATTTATTTCTTTTTTTCCAGATCCAACTACATCTTTAAACTTAATAGTTTTATGGTCTAAATGAATTTCAGATAATGTATCCATATTATGTCTATTCTTTCCAGCATCTAATACATATGACATAAGCATAGTATCCTCTATTGAATTTAATTCGACGCCATGCTTATAAAAAACTATAAAATCAAATTTAATATTTTGACCTATTTTTTTAATACTTGTGTCCTCTAATATAGGTTTCATCTTTTTTAAAACCTCTTTTTTGTTCAAACAATTTCCAGATTTATGTCCAATTGGGATATAACAAGCTTTTCCAAATTTAGTACAAAGAGATATGCCAATTAAATTAGCTTGATGAGGATCAAGTGAGTCCGTTTCTGTATCTATTACTAACTCACCTGACTCTTCAGCTTCTTTTAACCAATGGTCAATCTCTTTTTCATTTTTAATTAAATGATAATTTTTACTATTAATTGGTTTTTGTGGATAAGATTTATCTTTAATTGAAGAATTTTCAAAATTTGCTGCTCCATATAGGGAGATTGCTGAGCTAAGCAATCTATTAAATTCCATTTCTCTTAAAAAACCATAAAGCTTATCTTTATCAATATCTTTTAGTTTTAGTTCATCTAATTTTATATTAACTGGAGCATCATGCTTCAAAGTCACCAACTTTTTACTAATCAAAGCTTTTTCTTTGTTTTCAATTAAAGTTTCTCTTCTTTTGTTTTGCTTAATTTCGTTTACAGATTTCAATGTTTTTTCTAATGAGCCATATTTATTAATCAATTCAGCAGCAGTCTTTATTCCTATTCCTGGAACACCTGGCACATTATCGCTACTATCACCTGCTAATGCTTGAACATCAATGACTTTGCTGGAGATTACACCAAATTTTTTTAAAACATCATCTTCGTTTATAAATTTATTTTTCATTGGATCATAAATCCGAACACCTTTTTTAAAAAGTTGCATTAAATCTTTATCAGAAGATACAACAGTTACTTTTGCACCAATTTTTAATATCTGTTCAACATATGTAGCAATAAGATCATCTGCTTCATAATTTATTAGTTCAACAGATGGTAAGTTAAAAGCTTGAACTGATTTCCTAATATATTCAAATTGAGGTGCTAAATCATCGGGGGCTTCAGATCTATTAGCTTTGTAATCACTATAAATTTCATTTCTAAAAGTTTTTCTTCCAGAGTCGAAAATTACAGCAAAATGAGTAGGTCGTTCTAAGTTATCAGTTGATTTAGAATCCTCTAACAATTTAAATAACATGCTACAAAATCCACTCACCGCGCCCGTAGGCAATCCATCACTTTTTCTTGTTAAAGGAGGTAAGGCATAATATGCTCTAAAGATATATCCTGATCCATCAATCAAATAAAAATGATCTGTTTTTTGAACTTTACTCATTGAAATAATTATTATTATAAAGGTAATATCATCTATATATATAAAAATATATTTACTATTTTACCCCTAGAATATTAATCTAAATAAATGTATTATCTATAAATGGAACTAATAAAGCAGAATATTCAATCTAAAATAATAAGATCAATTTTGATAATTTTTTTAGGTTCTATAGCTTTAACAATTGCAGCAAAAATAAAAATTCCTTTTTATCCAGTTCCAATGACGATGCAAACATTTATTGTTTTATTCTTAGGTGTAAGTTTCGGATACAAAATTGGTGTTGCAACCATAGGTTTATACTTACTTGAAGGTATTTTAGGTTTGCCAGTTTTTTCAAATTCACCTGAAAGAGGTGTTGGAATTATTTATTTTACAGGACCAACTATGGGTTATTTAATTGGATTTTTATCAGCAAGTTATTTAGCTAGTTTTGTGAGTTCCAAAGATAATATTTTTAAAATATTTATTAAGTTAACTCTCTCTGTATCAACAATTTATTTACTTGGGGTTTTGTGGCTTGGAATATTAATTGGCTGGGATAAGCCAATTTTGAATTTAGGTGTATATCCCTTTTTGATTGCAGAAATTTTTAAGGTTTCATTATTAACCTTAATTGTAAAAAAAATAATAAATTTAAGAAACTTTATCTAGGTGATCTTTTAGACAATATTCTTTGAAGTGTTCTTCTATGCATTTTAAGTCTTCTAGCAGTTTCAGAAACATTTCTATTACATAATTCAAACACTCTGTGGATATGTTCCCACTTTACTCTATCTGCTGACATTGGGTTTTCTGGTGCTGCAGCCTTTTGTTTAGGATCAGCTAATAGTGCTTTTTCCACATCATCTGCATCTGCAGGTTTTGCAAGATAATCTATAGCTCCTTGTTTAATTGCAGCCACTGCTGTAGGAATATTTCCGTAACCTGTTAACATTATAATTCTACTTGAAGAATTTGAATTTTGTATTTCCTTTACAACTTCTAAACCATTTCCATCTGATAGTCTTAGATCTACTACTGCGAATCCTGGTTTTTTAACTTTTACTGCATCAATACCTTTTTTTACACTCTCAGCTTGTAAAACCTCAAAACCTTTCTTTTCCATAGCTCTAGATAATCTTTCTCTAAAAGGATTATCATCATCCACAATAAGCAAGGATTTATTATCAAAATCATTGATATTTTTGAGTGTAGCGTCAGTTTTCATATTGCTTATATGGTAACTTATACAAAACTTTCAAGAGAGAATTATTTACTTTACATTGAATAACTATTGAATTAATTGCTCGATAATTAAAGCTTTTTTTAAATAAAAAACTTTTTTTTGTTAAATTTTTTTTGAGGGGGCATTCTAGATGCAAAAATTTAAGTCAGTTGAAGAACTAGTTAATCAGCTGAAACCGGAAAAACCTGTATATTGCATTAGAAAGAGTTCTATTCTTTCTGCTTCAAAGTTCTTTCAAAATAAGTTCCCAGGAAAAATACTATATGCGGTTAAAACTAATCCTCATCCAGAAGTAATAAAAACTTTATTACAAAGTGGAATTAATCAATTTGATGTTGCATCTATAGAGGAAATCAAAGCTGTAAGAAAATTTAATAGTACAGCAAAATGTTCTTTTATGCATACAGTTAAAAGCAGAGAAAGTATTAAAGAAGCATATTTTAATTTTGGAATAAAAACTTTCGCTTTAGATACTAAAGATGAATTAATAAAGATTATCGAAACAACAAATAATGCTAAAGATTTAGAATTATTTATCAGAGTTGCAGTATCCAATGAACATGCTGAAATAGATTTATCAAAGAAATTTGGTGCATTGAATTCTGAAGCTTTAGGACTTCTAAGACTTGCAAAACTTCATTCAAAAAAAATTGGCTTAAGTTTTCATGTTGGTTCACAGTGTATGCATCCAATATCTTATTCAAAAGGAATTAAAGAAATGGAAAATATAATTAAAAAAACTAAAATAATACCAGATTATATTAATATTGGTGGAGGCTTCCCAACAATCTATCCTGATCTTGTACCACAATCTCTAGAAAGTTATATGGAGGAAATTAAGAAAAGTTTAGAAAATTTAAATTTAAAGAATATGCCTCAAATTATTTGTGAACCCGGTAGAGCTTTGGTTGCAGAAAGTGGTTCAACTATAGTAAGAGTTAACTTAAGAAAGAGACAAAAACTTTATATTAATGATGGTACATACGGTACGCTTTTTGATGCTGGAACACCTAATATAGTTTTTCCATCAAAATTAATTAAAGAAACTTCAAGTAAAATTATTTCAAAAAAAATGACTGCATTTGATTTTTATGGACCGACATGTGACAGTATGGATTATATGAGAGGTCCTTTTCTGCTTCCAAATAATATTAAAGAAAACGATTACATTGAACTTGGTCAATTAGGATCATATGGTTTAACTTTTAGAACTCAATTTAATGGTTATTATTCCAATGAAATTTATGAGGTTGAGGACACGCCAATAATGTCTATGTATAATAAAAATTCAGACAAAGCTACTCTAGTTGCTTAATGTCAGAAAATAAAAATCTTGGCCACAACAGCAAAAAAGATTTCTTAAAAAAACCTGTAGAACATATTGATATTACATCTTTTGACTCTAGAAAAATTATTTCTTCCATGGAGAAAATGTCTTTTGTTTCAAGAGAAACAGCAAATGCAGCAAATATTTATAATGAAATGTTGAAAGATAAAGAATGTACTATTTTTTTAACATTAGCGGGTTCAACTTCTGCTGCGGGCTGTATGAATATTTATAAAGATTTAGTCAAATATAATATGGTTGACGCGATAGTTGCGACTGGCGCTTCAATAATTGATATGGATTTTTTTGAAGCTCTTGGATTTAAACATTATCAAGGGTCTCAATTTCAAGATGATACTGAATTAAGAAAAAATTATATCGATAGAATTTACGACACATATATAGATGAGGATGA
>CACKVM010000019.1 GCA_902603625.1 uncultured Pelagibacteraceae bacterium | reverse complement strand
GTATTTGAAATACATCATAAAAATAAAAAAGATTATCCCTCAGGAACTGCACTTATGTTAGGAAAAGGAATAGCAATAGGTAGAAATAAAAATTTTTATAGTCTTTTTGGAAAAAAATTTTTAAATAGAAAAACCTTTCCTTTTGGTAAAAAGATTAATTTTAATTCTATTAGGAAAGGTAAAATTATTGGCGAACATGAAGTTAAGTTCTCAAATGGTAAAGAAATTGTAACTTTAAATCACGAAGCTTTTGACAGAGGTCTTTACTCGGAAGGAGCTTTATCAGCCGCTAGATGGCTAATAAAGAAAAAAAAAGGTTTATATTCGATGAGAGATTTAATGAATTTCAAAAAATGAATGAAATTCAAAGAGCAAAAATAGTTTTAAAAATTCTTAATCAAACTTACCCGAAGATAAAAGTTCCACTTGAAAGTAGAAATGTTTTTACACTTATGATTTCTGTTCTTCTTTCAGCTCAATGTACTGACGTGAATGTAAATAATGTTACTAAACAGATATATCCTAAATATTATAGACCTGAACATTTTGTTAAATTAGGAAGAAAAAGAATTGAAAAATTGATCAAAAAAATTGGCATCTTTAGGATCAAAGCGAAAAGTATTTATAATCTCTCAAAAATTTTAATAAATAAACATAAGGGAAAAGTTCCACAAACATTTGAGGAATTAGAAGATCTACCTGGTGTAGGTCATAAAACAGCAAGCGTAGTGATGTCTCAAGGATTTGGTTATCCTGCATTTCCAGTAGATACCCATATCCATAGATTGGCTCAGAGATGGGGGTTATCAAATGGCAAAAGTGTTATTCAAACTGAAAGTGATTTAAAAAGATTATTTCCTAAAAAAAATTGGAATAAACTACATCTTCAAATAATCTACTATGGAAGAGAGTACTGTAAGGCAAGAGATTGTTATGGAATATCTTGTAAAATTTGTACCTCTTGTTATCCTAAACGAATTAAACCAATTAAAACAAAAAAACCTTAAATGAAAATTATTGGGATTGGAAATGCAATAGTAGATATCCTTTGTAAAGTTGATGATGATTATTTAATCAAAAACTCTCTGACAAAAGGAACTATGAAACTTATAGATGAAAAAGAATTTAAAAATTTAATCTCATCATTAAAGATAGAGGAGACAATTTCTGGGGGATCTGTTGCAAATTCTATAGTAGGTTTATCTCAACTAGGAAATAGAGTAGGTTTTATAGGTAAAATTAATGATGATAACTTTGGAAAAAAATACGAAGAAGGTTTAAAAAAAGAAAAAGTTGGATTTTTTTATAATAAAAAGAAAGAACCTGATAAGACAGGATCATGTTTGATCCTGATAACACCTGACTCTGAAAGAACAATGTGTGCTTTTCTTGGAACAGCAGGTAAAATAAGTGCAGAAGATATTGATGAAAATATTATTAGTAAATTTCCACTCACTTTTTTAGAGGGCTATTTATGGGATAAGGGAAATCCGAAGTCTGCATTCGAGAAAGCTATTAAATATTCAAATAAAACAGCAATGTCTTTATCAGATCAATTTTGTGTGGAAAGACATAGAGAAAGTTTTTTAGATTTAGTAAAAAATAAACTTGATATTGTTTTTGCCAACGAACAAGAATTTATTTCTTTAATTAAGGCAAAATCATTTGATGAAGTAGTGGATTTCTCTAAACAACTAAAAAAAGATATTATAATTACTAGAGGAGAGAAAGGAGCTATTGCCATAAACTATAATCAGATTGTTACTTGTGAGTCAAAAAAAAATTTGAATATTAAAGATTTAACAGGTGCAGGTGATCTTTTCGCAGCTGGATATCTACACGGAAAAATAAATAATTTTTCAACTCAAGAAAGCTTAGAAAAAGGTACAGAATTATCAGCAAAAATTATTCAAAAAATTGGTGCTAGACTCTAAGTTTTTTTGTATAAAATGATCGCGAAGTTTATGACAAAAAATAATATTTTTAAATTTTTTCCTGATCCTGTTTTTAAATACCGAATATCTAATAGTGATCAACACAATCAGGACTTATCAAAATATATATATGATCTTTATAATAAAGACCAAGAAGGTATTCAATTATCGAATATAAATGGTTGGCATTCTAAACCATTCAATTTAAAAGAAAAAAATTCTCCTCCAAATAATTTTTTTCAAAATATAAAAAACCACATTTATGATGTATTTGAAAATTATGGATGGTCATTCAATCCAGAAAAAATAAAATGTGAGGCAATGTGGGCAGTTATTAACAAAAAAGGTAACTTTAATATTGAACACATACATGCGAATTGTCATTTAAGTGCAGCTTATTACGTAAAAGTACCAGAGAATTCAGGAAATTTTAATATTTATAATCCTAACAATATTTCTAGAAATCGTTTTCCTCTAAAATCAAAAATTACTGAGTTGAATATGTTGACAGCCTCATTCAAAGTTAATGAGGGAGACCTTTTAATTTTTCCTGCATATTTACCTCATGCTGTTGGGAAAAATGAGTCAGATCAGGATAGAATTGTAGTAAGTTTTAATCTAAACATTTTACCATAAATTAGACATCAACTAAATAACCATCATTTACAGAGATAATAAAATTATTTATTTTAAATTTTTTTGATATTTTTTTTCTTAAACGATGGACATGAGTTTCAACAGTATGTGTCTCTAAATTATTTTTAAAACCCCATACATTTTTTTGAAGTTTATTTATACTGCAGGGTGATTTGTTATTAAAGATAAAAAGAATTAAATTAATTTCTTTTTCAGTTAAATTTATATGGTCATCTTTTAATATCAATCTCCTTGAGTTGATATCAATTATAAATTTTCCAATATTTATTTTTGACTGATTTTTAAAATTTTGTTTTAAAAAGTGTATATTAATATTTTCCAATAATTTATTGAAACTTATAGGTAAATTTTCTAACCTAAATTGATTATTAATATTTTCAATTTGGCTATTTGTTAGTAACAAACAATTATTAATATCTTTAAAATTGTTTTTTAAAGATAAATTATCTACAAAATAAATTTTATACTTCGTGGTTTCTTCTAATTCATGTAAAATATTATATAAGGTAATGTTTTGATATATGAAAAGTTTTTTTTCAGACATAAAAAATGATATATGATAATTCTTTTAGAAAAAAAACAAATCCTAAAAATTGAAGATTTTTATTTTAGATGTTGTATTGGGAAAAAAGGCAGGACAAATAAGAAAAAAGAGGGTGATTTAAAAACGCCGAAAGGAATATTTAAGATTGGGAGTCTATTTTATAGAGCGGATAGAGAAAAAAAGCCCGAGACAAAAATTAGATGTATTAAAATAAAAAAAGATACCGTTTGTTACAATGATATTAAAAAAAAACAATGTTATAATCGAATATCAAAAAAAAATAAAAGAATAAGACATGAAACGTTATTTAGGAAAGACCATAAATATGATTTCATTTTACCAATCAAATATAATTTAAAAAATATACCTGGTAAGGGAAGTTGTATCTTTATGCACTTAACAAGAGACTATAATCATACAGCTGGTTGTATTGCTCTCGAAAGAAAAAATTTTTTGATACTTCTTAAATTAATAAATTCTAAAACTAAAATTTTTATAAAGTAAAACTAACTTCTTTCACCAAAGATTGAAGTTCCTATTCTTAAAAAATTTGATGAATATTCGACTGCATCCATGTAGTCAGAAGACATTCCCATGCTTAAATTTTTTTGATTATATTTTTCTTTTAATTCTCTCATAATTCTAAAATATTTTTTTGTATCACTGCTGATAGGGGGAATACACATCAAGCCAATTACATTTAATTTTAGAGTCTCACAATAAAAAAGTAATTCATCTAATTCTGAAACTTTAATACCTGACTTTTGATCTTCATTACCAATATTTATTTGTATAAAGATTTTTATTTTTTTATTTTGTTTAATTTGCTCATCATAAATTTTTTTTGCTAATTTTTTACTATCTACAGAATGGATATAATTAAAATATTTCAAGCAATCTTTTACTTTGTTAGTTTGTAATTTTCCAATCATATGCAAATTAGTATCCTTATATCTATTTTTTAATTCTGGCCATTTTTTCATACATTCTTGTACTTTGTTTTCTCCAAAATGTTGATGCCCAAAATCTAGTAATGGTATTATTTCTTTTGCTTCAAAAGTTTTACTTACAGCTATTATTATTGGTGTTGCATTAGACTTGTTTTTAATCTTATCTTGAATATTTAATAAATTTTTTACAGAATTATGCATATAAATAATTTAGAGTTTTTTACTTACGTCAATAGTCTCAATCAAGACAGTATAATAAATTTAGACAAAAAAGTACAAATAATCTTCAGAAATTATAAACAAGAATTTGCAAATCAAGAATTAAAAAAATTTGTTAACTTTTGTAAAAAACAAAACAGAAAAATTTATTTAAGTAATAACTTTGAAAAAGCCAAAAATTTAGGTTTTGATGGTGTTTATATTCCCTCTTTTAATAAATTACTTAAGAATTATAAATTAGGGACTAGAAAAAATTTTACAACCCTAGGATCAGCTCATAACATTAGAGAATTAATTATCAAAAAAAAACAAAACATTAATACTGTTTTTATTTCTCCACTTTTTAAAAATAAGAATAAGAAAAATTATCTTGGTGTTATTAAATTTAGTTTAATTGCCAAAAATTCTCAGAATAAAATAATTGCATTAGGCGGTATTAATTCCAAAAATAAAAATATGTTGAGTTTATTAGACATTAATGGTTATGCTGCAATTTCGTATTTAAATAAATGAAAAATATAGAAAAAATTAAAGAACTAGTAAAAGATATTCAAAACCTTTTTTTAAAAAAAAATTATCCTACAATTGTTGAAGAAACTAAAAAAGCAATTAATAATTATCCTAACATTTCTATTTTTTACAATTTATTAGGTCTTGCTCTATCACAAATTGGGAAGTTAAATGAAGCTAAGGTTATTTTAGAAAAAGGATATCAAATAAACTCTAATGATTTAGCTATTATTAATAATCTTGCAAATGTAAAAAAGGGTCTATTAGAATTTAATGAGTCCGAAAGTCTTTATAAATTGTCAATTTCCAAAAAAAAAGATTATTTCAACGCCTATGTTAATTACGGAAATTTAAAAAGGGAATTAAATAAATTTGATGAGGCTATTTCACTTTATAAGGAAGCATTAAAATATAATAATAAATTACCTGCAATATATTATTCACTCTCAATGTCTTATCAATCACTGGGACATTTTAAAGAGGCTGAAAATTATGCAATTAAAGCATTAGAACTAAATAAGAGGTTCACTAGAGCCGATTTACTTATTAGTAGATCAAAAAAATATGAGAATAACGATAAACACTTTAACCAAATGAGAGAAAAAATAAATGACAATGATTTAAATTCTCAAGAAAAAATTGACCTCTATTTTGCTTTATCAAAAGCCTACGAAGACTTAGGAAAAATAGAAGATTGTTTTAATCTATTAAAGGAAGGGAATAAGCTTAAAAGAGATAATATAAACTTCAATCTGAAATTTGAAGAAAGTACTTTTGAAGATATTAAAAGTATTTTTTCGAAGATAAATTTTACTAAGATCAAAGAAATTAAGTCCAATGAAAAAAAAATAATATTTATTCTTGGAATGCCAAGATCTGGCACTACATTAGTTGAACAAATAATTAGTGCGCATTCTAATGTTTATGGATCAGGAGAACTACCTTATCTTACAAAAATAATTAATAAAAAATTTATAGAAAATAAAAAACTTTTAGTCACTAAAACATTAGAAATATTAGATAACGAAAAATTAATATCTGAGATTTCTAATGAATATTATTCATATTTAATGAATTATAAAATTAGTGAAAACTACATAACTGATAAGGCTCCACTAAATTTTATGTGGATAGGATTTATTAAAATTTTATTTCCTAATTCAAAAATAATCCATTGTAAAAGAAATCCATATGATAATTGTGTTTCTTTATATAAAAATGTTTTTGAGGGTGGAATAAATTTTTGTTATACACAGACTGAGCTCGCTAAATACTATAAATTATATTTAGACTTAATGAATTTTTGGACAGAATGTTTGCCAAATGATTTTTTAAATATAGAATATGAAAAAATAGTTACAAATCCCAAACATGAAATTAAAAAACTTATAGAGTATTGTGATTTAAATTGGGAAGAAAATTGTTTAAATTTTTCAAAAAATAAAACACCAATTAAAACAGCAAGCGTCGGTCAAGCACGAAACTCAATTTACTCGACCTCTTTAAAAAGTTCGAAAAAGTACGAAGCTTTTTTGAAAGAAATGTTTAGCCACTTATAAAAAAAAGCCCCAGTAAAAACTGGGGCTTTTTATAAATTAATACAATCTATTGATTAGAATGATAGAGATAAAGCAACCTCTAAGTTTTCATCAACAGCGTTTGCTGTACCACCATTATTAGATGTTTCGTTCTTCTGTACAGAAATTTTAGCAGAGCCCATAGTATAAGCTAAAGCTACACCTTCCATATCCTCTGTTACGTGTGCAGCAGAAGGATTCATAAACTCAACTTCTCTTTCACCGTAAGAAACAGATAAACCATCCATTAGGTTAGCAGCAATTGACCAAGCTTGAGCTTGCTCATCAGCACCACCTGCAGTGTTGTTTTCAACTACTGATTCTTGGTATCCAACTGTTACACCACTCATAGTGTAAGTTGCAAATGCTGTGTAATGAGCGTCTGTATCGTCAGAAGCTGCATTAGCATCACCTGCAGAAGTGTTAGCGATTTCTCCGTAACCAGCACCAACATTTAAACCTTCGTATAAGTCAGCATTAGTTATAGCAAAATCCCAAGAAGATGCACCGTTTGCACCTGATGGACCACCGTCACTGTTTGCAGCAGAAGCACCTTTACCTACTTGAGCAGTAAAGCTTGAACCCATAAATGTATTTGCGTATACAAACACACCTGAGTTTCCGCCACCAACTAGACCGTTTTCATCACCTGCTACAGCATCTAGACTATCCCAGATTTCTTCGTAAGCAGAAGGCGTTTTGTCGTCGATAGTAGAAATACCACCAGCACCAACACCTTGGTCGAACGTTATTTTACCTAAGTCACCTAAGTCTACAGCTAAAGATGCAGATGACATTCCACCGAATTGGTCAGCTGCTGTTATGAATAAAGTTGTTTCATAACCATTAACATCTCCAGAACCTGTAAAACCTAGTGAAGTATTCATACCAAACGGATTACCAGTAACTTCACTGCCATCTCCGTTGAAATAAGTTACTTTTGCAGAACCTGATACTGACATTTCAGCAGCGTTTGCTGAGAATGCAGCTAATGAACCAGCTAATGCAGAAAGACCTATCTTTTTAAAATTATTCATAGATTTTCTCCTTTGTTTTTCATATATGAATTGGTGACTATTTAACCTAAATCCTGATTTAAATTAACTAGATGTTTGTTCTTGGATAATTTTAATGATATTTGTGATAAAAATGTCACAATTTATGTACAAAAACATAACTATATTATTAATTTTTATGTAGTATTAATACAATCTCATGCAAAATTTTATTAAAAAAACACTATTTCCGCTATTAATTTTATGTCTGTTAAACTCTTGTGGCGGCTTATCAGAAACTGCAAAAAATCAACCGGTTAACGCTCAAGATAGAGTTAAAAAAAATATAGAAGAAGGCAGGGGATTAAAGATTACTTCCTCAGTTACCAATAATAACACTGGTGGGGGAAATTTTCAGTTTGCCTCATCAAACGCCTTATGGAGAGCGACTTTAGAAAAGTTAGATTTTATACCTCTTGCGAATGTAGATTATGCAGGGGGTGTAATTATAACTGATTGGTATGGCGACACAGCAAGCGACGAAGAGATAAAAGTTGCAGTAAGGTTTTTAACAAACGAAATAAGATCTGATGCAATAGATGTAATAATTTATAAAAAAAGGTGCGTTGATGTGAATAAATGTCAAACTTCAAAAGTTGAAAATAATACAAATAATCAGATTAAAGCTTCTATTTTGAAAAGAGCTGCGGTTCTAAAAAGAGAAGCTGAGAATAAAAAAAAAAAGGATTAAATAATTTTAAAGATGTATTTTCTAGAGAAACCGTAATTCTCAAAATATAATTTATTAAAATTTTTTTTAAGATCCAATCATGAGTGAAACAAGATATAATTTCAAGGTTACTGAGGGTAAGTGGCAAAAATATTGGGAAATAGAAAAAAAATTTCAAACCGAAATAGATAATAAGAAGAAAAAATTTTATTGTTTAGAAATGTTTCCATATCCCTCTGGAAAAATTCACATGGGACATGTTAGAAATTATACAATCGGTGACGTTCTTTCTCGTTACAAAAGCTTAAAAGGATTTAACGTTTTACATCCGATGGGTTGGGACTCTTTTGGCATGCCCGCAGAAAATGCTGCTAAACAAAATAATCTTAATCCAAAAAGTTGGACAGAAAGTAATATTAAGATAATGAAAAACCAACTTAAAAAACTAGGACTTTCAATTGATTGGAATAGAGAAATTTCAACTTGTTCTGAGGATTATTATAAACATCAACAAAAAATTTTCTTAGAACTTTTTGATAAAGGACTTGTTTATAGAAAAGAAAGCTACGTAAATTGGGACCCTGTAGATAATACTGTCCTTGCTAATGAACAAGTGATAGATGGAAAAGGGTGGCGTTCAGGAGCACAAGTTGAAAGAAAAAAGTTAAACCAATGGTTTTTTAAGATATCACATTTTTCAGAGGAACTTTTATCAGATTTAGAAAAGCTCGATCAATGGCCTGAAAAAGTGAAAACAATGCAAAAAAATTGGATAGGCAAATCTTTTGGTTGCGAAATAAATTTTAAAATTGAGGGTTCACAAGAAATTAAAAATATTAAATGTTACACTACTAGACCAGATACACTCTTTGGTTTTTCATTCCTCGCTGTTTCAATTGATCATCCTTTATCAAAATTTTATTCTGAAAATGATGATTTTATAAAGTTCAAAAAAGAATGCTCGTCTACTGGCACAACTGAAGAGTCTATAGCACAAGCTCCAAAAATCGGTTTTAAGACAAATCTAATGGCAATTAATCCGTTAAATCCAGATAATAAAGTACCTGTTTTTTTTGCAAATTTTGTTTTAATGGATTATGGATTAGGGGCAGTTTTTGGTTGTCCTGCCCATGATCAGAGAGATTTTGACTTTGCAAAAAAATATTCTTTAGAAATAAAAACTGTTGTCAAACCAAATGATGAAAATGACAATTATAGAGTTTTAAAAGAAGCATACGTTGGACCAGGAGTAATAATAAATTCTGAATTTTTAAATGGTGCAAAAGTTCCTGAGGAATCAATAAATAAAACAATTGATATTCTTGAGAAAAAAAAAATAGGTAAAAGAAAAACCAATTACCGACTCAAAGACTGGGGTGTATCTAGACAAAGATATTGGGGATGTCCAATTCCTATAGCTTATGATGAGAACAATAATATTATTAAGATACCAGTCAAAGATTTACCAGTTAAACTCCCAAAAGATATAAATATCAATGTTCAAGGAAACCCATTAGACGCTCAAAAAGAGTGGAAAAATATTACTCTGAATGGAAAAAAGTATACAAGAGAAACAGACACACTCGATACTTTTGTTGACTCCTCTTGGTATTATTTAAGATTTTGTTCCGCTAATGATAAACTTAATCCATTTAACAAAGATGAATTAGATTATTGGATGCCTGTAGATCAATATATTGGTGGTGTTGAGCATGCAATTCTGCACTTACTTTATTCTAGATTTTTTATGAGAGCTATTAACTTAAATAATAATGAAATTAATTTAAAAGAGCCTTTCGAAGGCTTATTCACTCAAGGTATGGTTTGTCATGAAACTTATAAAGATGAAAAAAACAATTGGTTAAGCCCTGAAGAAGTTTTTACGGATAATGGAAAAGATTATTTCTTAAAAGAAAATGAAAGTATAAAAGTTACCGTAGGTCCTTCTGAGTCGATGTCAAAATCAAAAAGAAATACTATTGACCCTGAATATATGATTAATCAATATGGGGCTGACTCAGTTCGGTTCTTTATTTTAGCTGATAGTCCACCGGAGAGAGACATTCAATGGTCAGAAGATGGAATGATTTCCTCATATAAATTTATTCAAAAATTTAGTACACTGAGTGAGGAAATTAATAATATCTCGAAAAAAGAATCAAATGAAGTAAATGAGAGAATAGAGATTTTTTCAAATCAAACTATAAATAAAATAAACCAAGCTCTAAATAAATTTCGTTACAACGTAATAATAGCAACTTATCATGAT
>CACKVM010000018.1 GCA_902603625.1 uncultured Pelagibacteraceae bacterium | reverse complement strand
AAACATCACCATAATTGCACACGTTGATCACGGAAAAACTACTTTAATTGATAATCTGATGAAACAAAGTGGCTCATTTAGGGAAAATGAAGTTGTTGATGAAAGATTAATGGATTCAGGTGAACTTGAGAAAGAAAGAGGAATAACAATTTTAGCAAAACCTGCGTCAATTAATTGGAAAGATTCGAGAATAAATATTATTGATACACCAGGTCACCGAGATTTTGCAGCTGAAGTTGAAAGAGTTTTAAGCATGGCCGATGGCGCATTACTTTTAATTGATTCTGCTGAAGGAGTAATGCCTCAAACAAAATTTGTGCTATCTAAAGCTCTAAAACAAGGTTTAAAACCAATCGTTGTAATAAATAAATTGGACAAATCAGATCAAAGAGCTAATGAAGTTTTAGATGAAACTTTTGATTTATTTGTAAGTTTAGACGCAAATGAGGAACAATTGGACTTTCCTGTTTTATATGCGAGTGGGAGATCTGGTTGGGCTGATAAAGAAATTGATGGTCCAAGAAAAAATTTAAATCCTTTATTAAATCAAATTATTGAACATGTAAAACCAGCTGAATTTGATAAAACAAAACCCTTTGCGATGTTGTCTACTCTTCTTTATGCAGACAATTTCTTAGGTAGAAGCTTAGTTGGAAGAATTGCTCAAGGAACTGCAAAAGCTAATCAATCGATCAAGGCAATAAATTTAAAAGGTGAAAAAGTAGATGAAGGAAGACTTACTAAAATTTTTAGATATGAGGGCACAAAAAAAGTGCCAATCGAAATCGGTGAGGCGGGAGATATTGTGGTTGTTGCTGGTTTAGAAAAAGCAAATGTTGCAGACACAATTTGTGATCTTGAGGTAAATGATCCTATTAAAGCTACTCCAATCGATCCACCAACAATGTCCATTACCATTACTGTAAACACATCTCCTCTAGCAGGAACTGAAGGTAAAAAGCTTACAAGTACTCAAATAAGAGATAGGTTGCTTCAAGAAGCACAGAATAATGTAGGAATTACTTTTACAGAAAATGAAGGTAACGATTCTTTTGTTGTTAGTGGACGAGGTGAATTAATGTTAGAAATTTTACTCACTCAAATGAGAAGAGAAGGTTTTGAAATGACTGTTAGCCCCCCAAAAGTTCTCTTTAAAAAAGATGAAAATGGCAACAAACTTGAGCCAATAGAGGAAATAACTATGGATCTAGACGAGGAACATTCATCAAAAATTATAGATTCAATGAATAGAAGAAAAGGTAAATTAATAGAGTTAAAAGATACTGGTAAAAATAAAAAAAGATTAATCTTTCATGCACCAACAAGAGGTTTAATGGGATACACAAGTCGGTTCTTAACACTTACAAAAGGTAATGGTGTAATTAATAGAATTTTTCATGAGTATGGACCATTTGAGGGTGAAATGGAAGGCAGAAGAAATGGTGCACTTATTTCAATGGAACAAGGAAAAGCAGTTGCATTTGCAATATTTAATTTACAGGCTAGAGGTGAGATGTTCGTAACTCATAATGATCCTGTTTATCCAGGTATGATTGTGGGATTATCTCCTAAACCAGAAGATATGATTATCAATGTTATGAAGGGTAAAAAATTAACTAATATGAGAACACAAGGAACAGATGAAAATGTTGTTCTAACACCCGTAAGAAAAATGTCTATCGCAGAACAATTAAGTATGTTAAATACTGATGAGGCTTTAGAAATTACTCCAGATTCTTGTAGATTAAGAAAAGCAATCCTTGATCCACATGAAAGAAAAAGAAGTGAAAAATCAGGCGCTGCAGCCTAATCAAAAATTTTATCAACTAAATATAAACCTAAAGCAACACAAGGACCAATTCCAAAAGCAAATAATAAGGTTCCCACTCCCACAGTTCCACCTAAGTACCATCCAATACTTACAACAGAGATTTCTAAAAATGCCCTCACAGCAGCAACTGGTAAATTTGTTTTTTTTTGAAGACCAATCATCAAACCATCTCTTGGTCCTGCTCCAAGATTAGATACCAAATAAATACCTCCACCAATCCCAACAGTTATAACTGAAATTATAGCTAAAATTAATTGGTATAAGTAGTTAGATGGGGTTGGAACAAATTTTATACAAAGATCGATCATCAGTGCAATAATGATTGCATTAAGAATTGTCCCCATCCCTGGTTTTTGACCAAGCGGTATCCACAAAATTAAAACTGTAATGCTAATCAAAAATGTTATTGTTCCTATACTCAAGTTAACATTTAAAGAAATACCTTGAGCTAAAACACTCCATGGAGAAGCGCCAGTAAAAGATACAATTAACAAACCCTCTCCAAGTCCAAATAACATCAAACCAAAACATAAAAAAAAGAATGTAGAGAATTTTGGTTTAAAATTATAAGGCCTATCGGAACTCCAATTAACCCTTGGTATTCTCTTAATTTTTAAAAACATTTTAATAAGTTATTTCTATTGTTAATAAAGTCTATTAAACTAGTTGTTAAATGAAAAAAATTATAGTCATTTTATTTCTTTTAATTTATCCAACAAATTCAATCGCTCATATTGGACATTACATTAAATACAAGAAAATTGAGATGGAGATTTTTCGAAATGGTGAGCTTATTGGCTATAATCATTATTTTTTTAATAGAAATGGATCAGAAACTATTGTTACTAATCAAATTAAATTTGTAGTTAAACTTTTGGGTGCAACAGTTTTCCAAGTTGAGGGCTATAGTGAGGAAAAATATATCAAAGATCAATTAGTTTCATATAGTTCTAAAACTTTACAAAACGACAAAAAAAAATTTGTAAATTTGACATTAAATCAAAAAAATAAAAAATTCGATATCAATCCAAGATATAAAGAATCAATAATATTAATTGGTAACTTTGATGGAGTTCATAAAGGACATCAAAAATTATTCTCATTAGCTAAGAAATATAAAAAAAGATATTCTTCAAAAATTGGTGTGTTGACCTTTGAACCAATGCCAAAAATGTTTTTTAATAAGAGACTAGATAATTTTAGAATCTCTAATTTGCAGCAAAAAATTGATAATCTCAAAAATCTTAATGTAGATTTTTTGATAATAAAAAAGTTTGATCGAAAATTCTCAAAAATAAAATCTATAACTTTCATTAAAGAAATATTAGGTAAAAAATTAAAACCAAAATTTATTTTTGTAAGCAATAATTTTAGATTTGGTAACAAAAGAGAAGGTAACGTTAGACAGTTGATTAAATTTGAGAGAATGTGTGGTTATAAGGTGGTTAAACCACAACCACTGTTAACTAATAAGAAAATAGCATCTTCATCATTGGTTAGAAAACTTTTACAAAAAGGAAAATTGGAGAAAGCCAATAAAATTCTGAACAGAAATTGGTCAATTGTTGGAAAGGTCCAAAAAGGAAGACGGCTAGGAAAAAAAATCGGTTTCCCAACGGCAAACATTGATATCAAAGATTATATTTTAGCCTGCCCAGGTGTATATGCAGTAAAAGCAAAAAGGTATGGCAAAAACAATTACATAAAAGGAATCGCAAATTTAGGCTATCGACCAACATTTAATGGAAAAAAAATATTATTAGAAGTTCATTTATTTAATTTTTCTGGAAATCTTTATAATAAGTATTTAACAGTAGAATTTAAAAAATTTATTAGAAAAGAAAAAAAATTTAAAAATGTCGACCAACTTAAAAAACAAATTAAAACTGACTTATTAATAGCAAAAAAATAAAATGAGCAAATCTCAAATAAATCTTCCTAAAACTGCTTTTTCGATGAAAGCAAATTTGCCAACACGAGAGCCTGAAATTTTGAAACTTTGGCAAAACATAAATCTTTATGATGAATTAAGAAAATCGAGAAAAGGAGAAGAAAAATTTGTTCTTCATGATGGCCCTCCATATGCCAATGGTAATATACACATGGGAACAGCTTTAAATAAAATTTTAAAAGATATAATTGTGAGATTTCATCAAATGGACGGAAAAGACTCTGTGTATGTTCCAGGATGGGATTGTCATGGATTGCCAATAGAATGGAAAATTGAAGAACAATACAAAAAAAATAAAAAAAACAAAAATGAAGTTCCAATCGTTGAGTTTAGAAAAGAATGCAGAGCCTTTGCAGAGAAATGGATAGATATTCATAAAGATCAATTTAAAAGGTTAGGGGTTGTAGGAGATTGGGATAATTATTACTCTACAATGAGTTTTGATGCTGAAGCTCAAATAGTAAGAGAACTAGGTAAATTTTTAAAAGAAGGAAGTTTGTACAGAGGCTTTAAACCTGTTTTATGGTCTACTGTTGAAAAAACTGCTTTAGCAGATGCAGAAGTTGAGTACCAAGATCATAGGTCAGATACTATCTACGCGTCTTTTCCTGTTAAATTTTCAAATATTAAAGAATTAAAAGATAGTGAAATAATAATTTGGACAACTACCCCATGGACTATTCCAGCTAACAAAGCCTTGGCCTATAACGAAAACCTAGATTATTTATTAATTGAAGTAAATGATGATGGAGACTTTAAAAATAAAAAAATTGTTATTGCAGATTCATTAATAGATACAGTTGTAAAAGATACCAAAATTCAAAGTTTCAAAAAATTAAAAAATTTTAAAGGTAAAGATTTAAAAGGAACAATATGTAATCATCCTTTTTTAAAACTTGGTTATAAATACGATATACCTATGCTGGAAGCACGTTTTGTTACCACAGAACAAGGCACTGGAATTGTTCATTGCGCACCAAGCCATGGTCCTGATGATTTTAATTTGTGTATGAATAATGGAATTAAGGCAATTGAAACAGTTGATGGTGATGGAAGATACACAAAAAATGTAAGCCTTTTTGAAGGGATACATATTTTTAAATCGAATCCTATTGTGATTGAAAAATTAAAAGACCAAAAAAAATTATTATCGAGTGGTGAACTTGTTCACTCCTATCCTCATTCATGGAGGTCCAAAGCACCATTAGTTCACAGAGCAACTCCTCAATGGTTTATTTCTATGGATAGTCATAAGCTTAGAAATAAAGCTTTAAAAGCAATTGATGAAACAAACTTTTACCCTAGCAAAGGAAAAGAAAGATTAAAATCGATGATTGAAACAAGACCTGACTGGTGTGTTTCAAGACAAAGGGTATGGGGAGTTCCATTACCTATTTTTATTAACAAGAAGACAGGTGAAATTTTGGTTGATGATGAAGTTTTTGATAATATTGCGAAAATTTATGAAAAAGAAGGATCTGATTGTTGGTTTTCGGATGATCCACAAAAATTTCTTGGAAAAAAATATAAAGCCAAGGATTTTGAAAAATTAAGTGATATTGTAGAGGTATGGTTTGATAGTGGATCTACCCACTCATTTGTATTGGAAAAAAGAAAAGATTTAAAATGGCCAGCATCGATGTATCTTGAAGGATCAGATCAACACAGAGGATGGTTCCATTCTTCTTTGCTTGAGTCATGCGGAACCAGAGGAAAAGCACCATTTGAATCAATTCTATCACATGGATTTGTCGTAGATGGTAAAGGATTAAAAATGTCGAAATCTTTGGGAAATGTAATTGCACCTGAGGATATTTTAAAGAAATATGGTGCAGATATATTAAGAATTTGGGTTGCATCATCAAATTATGCAGAAGACTTAAGAATAGATTATTCTATTTTAGACCAACATTCTGAGTCTTATAGAAAAATTAGAAATACTTTTAGGTACTTACTAGGAAATTTAAATGACTCTTTTGATGATCTAGATTTAGATAATTTTGATTATGATCAATTACCAGAATTAGAAAAATTCATGCTTCACAAAATTTATTGTTTAAATTTAGAATTTAAGAATTACTTTAAAAATTATGATTTTCATAATTTATATAAAGATTTATTAAACTTTTGTACGGTGGATTTATCTGCATTTTATTTTGATATAAGAAAAGATACATTATATTGTGATCCTGCAAAGTCTAAAAAGAGAAAATCAACTTTATTAATTTTAAATATAATTTTAGACTCTTTATTAAGGTGGTTTGCTCCAATCTTATCTTTTACAACAGAAGAAATTTATCAACTTGTAGCAAGTAAAAAGAAAAGTATTCATTTAGAGGAATTTATTAATTATCCTGAAAAATTTAAAAATATAAAATTAAATAATAAATGGGAGCAATTATTAAAAATTAGGGATATTTGTAATTTGAGTATCGAGGAAAAAAGAGCAGATAAAACATTGGGTTCAAGTCTGGAAGCTTCATTAAAAATTAAATTAAACAAAAAAAAATTAGAAATAGTCAAGAATATTGATCTTGCAGAATTATGTATTACTTCTGCGGCTCAAATAGAAGAAGGTGATCAAGAAGATATCATAGTTGAAACTGAAAAAGCTGAGGGTACTAAATGTTCAGTATGTTGGAAGATTAGCAATCAACCTTGTGAAAGACATGGATAAATTGATGTTTAAAAATAAATTTTTAAGTTTTTTAATAGTAGGAATTATTTTTACGTTAGATCGGCTTAGTAAATATATGATTTTAAAGTTATCAGAGCCTTTAGGAGAATTGAATATAAATGTCACTTCTTTTCTCAATTTAAATTTATTATGGAATAATGGTATTGCATTTGGCTTATTTTCTTTTGAAAAGAGTCTTTATTATAACTTGGTAACATTAATTATAATCTTAGTTACAATTTTGGTAATTTGGTTTGCGTATAAAGCCAAAGGTATGGAAAAAATATGTTTTTTATTTATTATTGGAGGATCTTTTGGTAATATGTTTGATAGATTTTATTATTCATCGGTTATAGATTTTATTGACTTCAGTTATAAAAATTTTCATTGGTTTATATTTAATGTTGCTGATATATTTATTAGTTTAGGAGTAATTTTACTTATTTGTTTAGAAATTTTTAAAAATAAAAAAAATGAAAATAGTTTTTAGAGTAATAATAATTTCTTTTTTTTTAGTATCATGTCAGACTGCAAAAGATGCTTTTACTTTAAAAAAGAAATCAAGCACAGATGAGTTTCTAGTTGAAAAAAAAAGCCCCCTTGTATTACCTCCTGAATATGGCAAACTTCCAATACCAGGCACAAAAGAAAAAGAAGAAAGAGTGACAGACAATAATGAGATTAAGACATTAGTAACAAATGATAATCAAAATTTATCAACACAAGTGGAAAAAAATACAAAACCTTCATCGATAGAACAGTCAATTCTAAAAGAGATTGAATAAATTTGATGTTGACAAAAAATATAAAAATTAAAAATTTTTCTGTTAAAATTTCGTCAATAAAAAAGAAACAATTTTTTAAATTATTAAATAATTTAATAAGAAATAATAATCAAATTTTTTTCTCTATGGGAAGGGGTTATAAAGATAAATATACTAAAAAATTAATTTCAAAATTAAAAAAAATAAAAGAGATTAATTTAATAGGTATAGGGGGATCAATTCTTGGAGCAAAAGCTATTTATAATTTTTTAGGACCAATTTCAAAAAAATTTAATTTTATTGATAATTTTTCAAAATACTCTTTTAAAAAAGGAAAAAAAATTAATTTGATTATTTCTAAATCGGGAAATACGCTAGAAACTATAACAAACTCAAATATATATCTTAATAAATCATGCAAAAATATTTTTATTACCGAAAATAAAAAAAGTTATTTAATGGACTTAGCCAATAAACTTAAAGCAGAAATTATTTATCATAATAACTATATTGGTGGGAGGTATTCGGTTTTATCAGAAGTTGGGATGCTTCCTGCACAACTAATGGGATTTAAACCAGAAAAATTTAGAAGATTCAATGATTTGATAAAAAACAAAAAATTTTTAAATAACTTAGTTGAAAATGTTCTAAAAATATTAATTTTAAGAAAAAAAAATAAAACCAACTCTATAGTTTTAAATTATGATGAAAATTCGCATGAATTATTTTTATGGTATCAACAACTGGTTGCCGAAAGTCTAGGAAAGAAAAGTAGAGGAATACTTCCGATGATTTCTGAAATGCCTCGTGATAACCATAGTTTAATGCAGTATTATCTCGATGGAACTCAAAATCATTTTTTTACTCTGTTTTTTGCTAAAGAAAAAAAATCAAAAAAAATTATTAATAACTCAATTTTAAAAACACATAATTATCTTAAATATAAAAACTTAAATGATATTTTATATTCGCAATTTTGTGCCACACAGAATGTTTTTTTAAAAAAGAAAATTCCATTTAGAAGTTTAATAATTTCCAAAAAGAATGAAGAAACCCTAGGAGAACTTTTTACTTTTTTTATTCTTGAAACAATTTTGCTTGGTAAAGCAATGAATCTCAATCCTTTTGATCAACCTGCGGTGGAGTTAATTAAAAGAGATACTGTAAAATATTTAAAAAGTACCTAAATCGCAAAATAAAATTTTTGAAATACCATAATTTCTTTCTTCAAAAACTTTAATTTTATTTGTTATGACTAGAGGGTCTTTTTTATGTCTATGAATTACTATTATTCCATTTTTATTAAGACATTTTTTTTCAATTATTTTTTCTAAGATTTTATTGATCTTTATTTCTCTATAGGGCGGATCTAAAAAAATAATGTCAAATTTAGATGTTATTTGATTTTTTGACTCAAAAAAATCAAAACAATCTGATGAACAAACTTCATAATTTTCATTTTTTTTTAAAGACTTTAAATTTTTTTTTAAAACATCAATCACTTCAAGGTAATTTTCAAAAAAAACAACTTTCTTTGCGCCACGAGACAGACATTCAATACCAAAAGAACCAATACCTGCAAATAAATCTAAAACTATTGAATTTTCGATTTTAAGATTAATTTTATTTGAGTGTTGTATCAAATTAAAAATAGATTCTTTAACTAAATCTTTTAAGGGTCTTGTTTTTCTATCATTTGGTAAAAAAAGTTTTTTACCTTTATAATTACCGCCTATTATTCTCATTCATCAATAACTTTATATCCTATATCCTTTCTATAAAAGCCATCTTTCCAATTAATTTTTTTTATTAGATTTAAAACAATACTTTTAGATTTTTTAAAGCTTTCAGCCTTTGCAACAAAATTTAAAACTCGACCACCATTTGAAAAAACTCTAGAGTTATCAATTTTAGTTCCAGCATGAAAAATAAATTCATCCTCATTGAGAACAACATGTTCTAAATTTTTAATTTCTTTGTTTTTTTCATAAGTTCCAGGATATCCTTTTGAGCATTGCACAATTGATAATGTTTTTGTGTTAAACCACTCTAATTTTATTTGATTTAATTTTTCATTAACAGTTGCATTTAATACCTCAAAAAAATCTGTTTTGAGCCTTGGTAAAATTGTTTGACATTCAGGATCCCCCATTCTGACATTATACTCAATTAAATAAGGTTCGTTTTTGACTATCATTAGACCTGCATACAAAAAACCTTTAAAATTCGTATTCATATTTTTTAAGGCCTTAAGCGTTGGTTCTATTATTTTTTTTAAAATTTTTTTATCTAATAATTCATTTTCTAGTCGAGAGGGTGAATAGGCTCCCATCCCTCCTGTGTTTGGTCCAACATCTCCTTCTCCAACTTTTTTATGGTCTTGAGCAGTTCCAAATTTTTTAATGTCTTTTCCATCTGAAATAATAAAAAAACTCATTTCTTCTCCATCAAGAAACTCCTCAATTAAAATTTCTTTAGCAATTCCAAATTTACCATTAAATATTTCTTCAACAGCTATAAATCCATCTTTATTATTTTCACAAATATAAACACCTTTTCCTGCAGCAAGCCCATCAGCTTTTACAACTATTGGAAATTTACAATTATGTAAAAATTTTAAAGATTTTTCTTTGTTTTCAAAAATTCCAAAATTCGCAGTTGGGATATTATATTGTTTGCATAAATTTTTCGTAAATATTTTAGATCCCTCAAGTTTTGAAGCCAGTTTATTTGGACCAAAAACTTTAATTTTTTTTTCTTCCAGATGGTCAACTATTCCATCTACCAAAGGTTGTTCTGGTCCAATTACGATAATTTCAATTTTATTCTTCAGAATATATTCTTCTATTGATTTGAAATTACTGATATCTAAATTTACATTTACTGCTATTGAATTAGTACCTGCATTTCCAGGAAAACAAAATATTTCGTCAACTTTGTTTGACTTTTTTATTGCATGACATAAAGCGTGCTCTCTTCCACCGCTTCCAATTATTCCTACTTTCATATAATGATATATAAACTAAAAATGTTTAAAAAATTAGCTAAAATAAAATATCTACCAAATAATTATCAAATTTTGAAAGATGGTGACCATGTAATTTGTGCAGTATCAGGAAAAAAAATTCTTCTTGAAAATTTAACATATTGGAATGTTGATCTTCAGGAGGCTTATTTTTCATATGTTGAAGCTTCACAAAAGAGGGAAAACAAGCAATAGGTTATTTCCATCTATTATGTGTCCAAATCCACTGTTCAGGATTCTTTAAGATCATATCTTCTAAAATTCTATTAAGTTCAAAAGTAATTTCTTTAATACTTAATTTCTCGTTAAATTGAATTGGATTTTTGAAAGTTAATTCAAAATTGTGTTTATTTATTCTTTCAACATAAACTGGTACTACTCTACATTTATATTTTTTTACTAATTGAGCAGGTATTGTTGTTGTTTTCGCCGGTCTTTCAAAAAATTTTATTGTTTCTCCTTCACTCACTCTTTGATCAATCATTAAAGCTACAGAAAAATTTTTTTTGAAGAGTTCAATCAAATTTCTAGTACCACTTCTACCTTTTTTAATTTGATACTTACAAATATAATTTTTTCTTATTTTCTCCATTACTAAATTCAAAAAAGGATTATTAAGAGGTCTGTAAATTGCA
>CACKVM010000017.1 GCA_902603625.1 uncultured Pelagibacteraceae bacterium | reverse complement strand
TTTATCTGTATACTCTGCTAGTCTTGTGCCTAGTCCGCCTGCTAAAATTACTGTTTTCATATAAATATGCCAAACTATATATATTAAAAATAAGTTTCTTCACACTAAAGAAGTTTTCTTTAATTTAAAAAATAATGAATTAAAAAAGCCCCTGAGGGAGGGGCTTTTATGTTTAACTAACTTAAGAGGAGTTTAGAGACCCTTCGAGAGTGATCGCGTGTATCTACTTCAGGAGCGAAGGGTCCCCATATTGTTAACAATTAGTCTCTAATTGAGTAAGCTATAACTCCAGTTTCTGACACGTCAGTCCCTTTCATTTCAGCTTCTTTACTCAACCTAATACCCATTGTTGCTTTCATTAATGACCAGATTATAAATGCAACAACAAACACAAAAGCATTTATTGAAATTACACCTAGTAACTGAACTCCAAAATTAACATCAGAGTTTGTGGCAGGTACAATTAATGTTCCCCAGATACCTGCAAACATGTGGGCAGGTATTGCACCAACTACGTCATCAATTTTCAATGAGAATAAAAGTTTAGTACCATAAACAACTATTACACCCCCAACAGCACCAATTAAGATTGCAGCTAAAGGTGAAGGCATTAAAGGTTCAGCAGTAATTGCCACTAATCCACCAATACATCCATTGAGCATTTGTACTACATCTGTTTTACCAGATAATCTAGTAACAGCTGCAGCGGCCATTACACCACCTGCACCAGCTAATAGTGTGTTTATAAATATATTTGACACAGCGATTGCATCAGGAGCAGTTCCAATTGCTAATTGTGAACCACCATTAAATCCAAACCAACCTAACCATAAGATAAATACTCCTAAAGTTACTAACGGTATTGATGATGCTGCGAAAGGCTTAAGCGCAGCCGCCTCGCCTTTTTTAGTAAACCGACCAAGTCTTGGGCCTAAAATTATTGCTCCTGCAAGTGCAGCTGCACCTCCAGTTGAGTGTACCAATGTTGAACCAGCAAAGTCTGAGAAACCCGCAGCAGCTAACCAGCCGCCTCCCCATTGCCAACCCATTACAATTGGATAAATAACACCAGCTAAAATTGCCGCGAATAAAAAGAACGGCCATAATTTAATTCTTTCAGCAAGAGTTCCGGATACGATTGATACTGTTGTTACACAAAATACCATTTGGAAATACCAATCTGAACCGTCTGCATAACCAGTATCAACTGCACTAGCATCCGACCATGGTATAAATTTTCCTATATAACCACCTTCTGGAATTCCATAAGCTAAGTTGTAACCTACAAGCCAAAACATTATTGCTCCAATAGATACTAAACCTATATTTTTTGCACAAATTACGGATACACTTTTGGATGTAACCATACCTGATTCTAACATTGCAAACCCACAAGCCATAAAAAATACTAGAAATCCGCAAATTAAGAAAAGCAAAGTGTTAAATATAAATCCTACTTCGGCAGAAACCGTTGTATCTGCCATACCTGCGCTACTCATATTTAATAAAAAAATCAAACTAATAAGCGGCGCACTTATTTTTTTTAATAATTTAGTCATTAGACCTCCTATTTAAGAGAGTTCTTATATTTTCAATGATTAAAATAACTAACGCTGATTAGGAAAATTGGGTATGCAAAATTTGCATATAGAAACAGCCTTAATGCAAGTAAACATTAAGGCTGTCTAAATACTATCTATTAAATACTTCTTTTAAAGCTTTAGCTGGTAAAAATTTTACCTTTTGAGATGTAGCAATTTGAATTTGCTCTCCAGTTCTTGGATTTCTCCCAACTCTTGCTTTTCTTTTGGCTACTTTATAAGTACCAAATCCAGCAATTTTCACTGAATCGTCACCTTTTAAAGCATCCAAAATAGTGTTGGTAATAGTATCAAAAGTTCTTTCAGCATCTGCTTTACTTAAATTTAAAGCACCAGAAAGTTTTACTATTAATTGTTTTTTATTCATTTTAGCTCCGGTTTATTAGGTTATTTCCATAATTATCAAAAGCATTGATAAATCAAGACTTTTTTTAGTATCTTTCAAAAAGTTATACACAACATATGGTAAAAACTTGAAAAAAGCCCTAATTTATTGATTTTTTTGGAAATATTAATTCAAGATCAATTAAAACAATCCCAGGTCTTTTAAGTCATTAAAGGTAGTAAAAAACATCAAAGAAAGCAATAAAAACAAACCGATTCGAAAAAAACCCTCTTGGGTTTTTTGAGATAATGGCCTGCCTAATATTTTTTCAAAAGCATAAAACATTAAATGTCCACCATCCAGCATTGGAATTGGAAATAAATTTACAAGACCTAGACTAATAGAGATATACGCCATCATACTTATGAATGCCAGCACACCAAACTCTGCTACTTGACCAGAAATTTTAGCAATCCTAATTGGACCACCTAGTTGAGATGTGTCTGCCTTACCAAATATCATTGCACCAATATACTTTAAAGATGACGTGCTTACATAATAAGTTTCATGAATGGCATAATAAATTGCTTTAACAGGTCCTAACTTAATATGATTAATTTCATTATTGTACGGCCCTAGTTTTATTCCAACTACTTTTTTTTGAATCTGATTTCCTAAATTATCTTCGCCCAAAGTTATATCTGGTTTAATCTTTAATAATAACTCCTCATATGAACGTTTGACTTTAAAATCTATAATTTCAGAAGTTGACATAGTTATATATTTTGAAACATCCATAATACTTTTGACTTTGTTATCATCTATTTCTAAGATAATATCATTTTGTTTCAAACCACCTGTCATAGCTGGACTGCCTTTTTGAACTTCGTTAATAACCGCGGGTGTAAAATCTTTACCAACAAATGTATAAATTGAAAAAAAAATTAAAATAGCTAATAAAAAATTAGCTAAAGGGCCACCAAAAACAATTAAAACTCTTTGATAAAGCGGCTTTAACACAAACAACTTATTTCGATCTTCCTCACTATATTTTTCCAATATTTTTTCTTGATCTGCTTGAGAGAATACATTTCTATCACCAAAAAACTTTACATAACCACCTAGAGGTATCCAACAAATTTTCCATCTCGTGCCAAATTTATCATTCCATCCAAAAATTTCTTTTCCAAAACCTATCGAAAAATCAGTAACACCTACTCCATATCGTCTGGCAAAGTAATAATGCCCGTATTCATGAATAAATACTACTACAAGGATTAATATAATAAACGGCACTAAATAACTAAGCATAAATAAATATTATTATTATATTTTGTTAATACAACACCATTATTTAAATAGATACCTTTTGTATCAGAGAATTACTATTATTTGAGGGTTTATTTACATCTTTAGAAATTTCATGAAAAATTAAACCAGGTTTATTACATTCTTTTAAGAAATTAGAACCAGATAACTCTAAATTCAAATAATGATTCACATCTGTTTTTTTTAATATTACTGGTTGACGATTATGAATTTCTTTAATGTTATCCGTGGCCTCTTCCGTAATTAAACAAAACTGATCATTTTCATAAATACCTGCAAAAAAAATAGTTTTTTTATCTTCACGTGTAAAATAATGAGGTATCTTTACTTTGTCTTCTCTTTTCCATTCATAAAATCCATCTGCAACTGCAACGCATCTGAAGTTCTTAATTAATTTTTTGAAGGATATTTTTTCGTCAATTGTTTCTAGTCTTGCATTTATTAAAGCTTTAAATTCTTTATCTTTTGCCCAGCTAGGTACCAATCCCCATTTTAAATTCTCTAAAGTATTTCCATTTTTGTATTTTTTAATTACTGGAAGTTTTTGATATGGATGTGCATTATAATTTTGAATATCTTTTACTTGAATTGCTGACTTTACTATTCTTTCAGTTTTTAAAACTGGATTAGTAATTACATATCTTCCACACATTTTTAATGAATTTTAATGTGATTTAACCAATTTTTAACTTCATATGTTCTATTTTCAAAATCAAGTTTCTTATCTTCTTCTTTTATAAAATTTAAATGATTTTGAAATTCATCCTCATTATTAAAAACATTATTTTTCAATATGCGGTCTTTTCTAGCATTAGATAAATTAATCATCTGCCAATATTCATAATCAGGATGGTATTGGAGTCCCCAAATTTTAGATTTTCCTGATGTAAAATATAATCCCATAACATTATTTACTTTATCACTAGATAATAAAGTAGCACCTGGAGGAATTTCACATACTTCGTCATAATTAAATGCTGGAGAGGTAAATTTTATTTTTTTATCTTTGTAAATAAGGTTTTTTTTACCTTCTTCATTAATTTCTATATCTGATGCTATACCTACATGTGCTCCTTTTTTTCCTGGGGCTACTTTTCCACCTGCTGCAACTGAACAGACTTGTAGACCCCAACAAATAGCTAAAATTTTATTTTCATGTTTAAAACAATTGGATGCAAAATTTATATGTTTCTTAATTACATCAGTCATATCGTTTAATCTCATAGCTCCTCCAGTAAAAATGATGCCATGAAACTTTTTAATGTTTTCAAGTGCAGTTTTCGTCTCAGTGTCTCTCGCTGGATTTATAATTTCTATTTCTGAATTTGGTTCTAACTTTAAAACTAAATTTTTTAAATTTTGTGAACAAGATGCTTTTGCAGCTTTTACAAAAAATTCATTATTCTTTGGATCGTTACCTTCAACTATAAGAATATTTAAATTAGTCATTAAAAAAGAGTACCTGACATACTGTGCTGATACATAATTTTCATATCAGCTTCTGTTAGTTTTTTAGGGTTGCCTCCTGTTGAAGGATCTACTAAAGCCATCTTTGATAAACGATCTATTTTTAAATCTTTTTCTTCAATTACGTCTGATAATTTATGAGGTATATTTAATTTTTTTCTTAAATTTAAAACCCATTGAATAAATCCATCAAATGTTTGGTTTTTTAATTCTATATATTTACAAATTTTAATTATCCTCTCCTCTATAACATCTTTATTAAAAGTTAAAACATATGGCATAAAGATAGCGTTCGATAAACCGTGATGAATATTATTCAAAGCATTTACAGGATGACTTAGTGAATGAATGGCGCCAAGACCTTTCTGAAATGCAGTGGATCCCATACTTGCAGCTGTAAGCATATTCATTCTTGCTTTAATGTCTGAGCCATTTTCTACAGCTCTTAACAACCATTTATCAATAATTCTAATTCCCTCAAGAGCAATACCATCTGCCATTGGGTGATAACCAAATGAACAATATGCCTCAAGACAATGAGCTAAAGCATCCATTCCAGTAGCAGCTGTAATTTTTGCTGGCAATCCTACTGTTAAAACAGGATCAAGAATGACAATTGATGGTAAAAATTTTGGATGAAAGATAATATTTTTTACCCCAGTTTCTTCATTCAAAATTACTGAAGCTCTTCCAGTTTCAGAGCCTGTCCCAGCTGTAGTAGGGACTGCAATAATAGGTGATATTTTATCTGAATTAGCTTTAGTCCAATTATCTCCAACATCTTCAAAATCCCAAATTGGTAAAGTTTGACCAGACATAAAAGCAATTGCTTTTCCTACGTCTAATCCACTTCCTCCACCAAAAGCAATTACCCCATCACAATTATCATTTTTAAAAATCTTAACACCTTCATTAACATTAGTGCCTGTTGGATTTCCAACGACATTAGAATATAATTCTACTGGAATTCCATTTTTTTTTAAGTCGGATAAAGCATTTTGAATTATATCAGATTTTGCAAGACCGCTATCTGTTACAAGAAGCGGTTTTTTTATATTTAAATTTTTACAAGCCGACCCAAGATCTTTTATTCTATTTTCTCCCACCCACATTGTTGTTGGATAGTTCCAATTATATTTCTGCATATTATATTTTTAATGTTTTGAAATTTTTGATGAAATATAGCACTTAATAAAGTAAATTTAACTAAAATAATTATGCAAAAAACTATCAGTCCAATAGATAATAAGGTTTACATTGAAAGAGAATATCATTCAGATAAAATTGAAGAAACAATCAACAATTCAGTTAAAGCTCAAACTAACTGGAAGAATTTGAGTGTCAAAGAAAGAGTTGAGTTGTTGACTAAATTTGTTGAAGATTTTTTATCTAAAAAAGAAATTATTGCTGAAGAATTATGTAGACAAATAGGAAGACCAATTTCACAAGCTGCTGGTGAACTTGGGGGCTTTAAAGAAAGAGCTGATTATATGTTGTCTATCGCCGAAAGAAAATTAGCTGATATTGATGTAACTAAAGACAATAATTTCAAAAATTTTATAAGAAGAAGGCCTTTGGGAGTTGTGTTTGTTATTGCACCATGGAATTATCCTTATCTAACCGCAGTGAATTCAATTATACCAGCAATGGCAGCAGGAAATTGTGTTATTTTAAAACATTCAGCACAAACTCCACTATGCGCTGAACAACTTTATAAATCAGCAGAAAAAACTTTACCCAAAGATGTTTTTAACTATCTACACTTAAATCATAAAGATGGATTGAAAATTGTTTCAGACTCAAGAATTAATTTTGTTTCATTTACTGGTTCTGTCAAAGCTGGATATGAAGTTCAAAAGGCAACTCATACAAAATTTATCGATATGGCTTTAGAACTAGGAGGTAAAGATCCTGCTTATGCAAGATTTGATTGTGATCTAGATAAAACTGTTGAAAATTTAGTCGATGGTTCTTTTTTTAATTCAGGTCAATCCTGTTGTGGAATTGAAAGAATTTATGTAGATGAAAAAATTTATGATAAATTTTTAGAGTCATTTATATCGAAAACATATAATTATAATTTTGGTAATCCTTTAAAAAAAGAGACAAACTTAGGTCCAGTTGTCAAATTATCTGCAGCAGAATTTATAATTAATCAAATCAATGCTGCTATTGATAAAGGTGCTAAGAAAATGATTGAGGAAAATAAATTCAATTATCCAAAAGAACATAAAAACTATTTAATTCCACAAATTTTAACAAATGTAAATCATGATATGAATTTTATGACTGAGGAAACTTTTGGTCCGTGTGTTGGAATAATGAAAGTTAAAAACGAAAATGAGGCTATTAAATTGATGAATGATAGTCCATATGGTTTAACAGCATCAATATGGACTAAAGATATTGAAATAGCAGAAAAAATTGGAACTCAAGTAGAAACTGGAACATTTTATATGAATAGGTGTGATTATCTTGATCCAGCATTATCTTGGACTGGTGTTAAAGAAACTGGAAAAGGGTGCTCATTATCTGAAGTTGCTTATGAAAAACTTACAGCTCCAAAAAGCTTCCATTTAAGAAAGGAGCAATAGATGGAGCTAACATATAAAGGTAAAAACGCAATAGTAACTGGAGCCAGTGGTGGCATGGGATTAGAAGTATCAAAAATGTTATCAAAGAATAATATTAATGTGCTCATGTTGGATATTCAAAGTCCAAGTAAGTCATTTTTATCTGAAAATGTAAACTGTGTATATAAAAAAGTAGACGTGACTAATTTGAGAAAATTAAAATCTATAATAGAAAAATATTTTAAAGAAAACAAAAGTACTGACTATTTGATTAATACTACAGGTGTTCTCTGGTTTAATAAAGATGTTTCAGCAGCAGATATAAAGTCTGAAGTTTGGGATAAAGTATTTGACATAAACTTAAAATCTATGATGCATTTATCAAAAATTATTATTCCATTAATGAAAAAAAATAATTTTGGTTCAATGGTTCATATTTCTTCTGTAGATGCTTTATCTGGTGATGATAAACCACAAGATGCATATGGCGCATCAAAAGCTGCAATGATTAGACTTTCAAAATCATTAGCAATTCAGTTCGCTTCTAAAAATATAAGATCAAATATAATTTTACCTGGTCCGATAGAAACTGGTATGCAAAATCGTTGGAAAAAAAATCCTAAAGCTAAAAAAAATTTAGAGAAAATTATTCCTCTTCAAAGAGTTGGAAAACCTCAGGATATATCTAATGCTTGTATGTATTTGTTAAGCGATCAAGCTAATTATATTACTGGAACTGAAATTATAGTTGACGGTGGAATTACTTCAAAACCTTAAGTTTAATTAGGCGCCTAATTAAAGGCGCCTAAAAAAAAATTATCTGTAAGGATAGCCTGCTTTTTCCATCGTTGCTGCATATAATTTAAATGCATCAACAACTTTTTTAGCTCTTGGACTAATCTTAGAAGTCTCATCCCAAAATTGTTCAGAGTCCTTAACTACTTGACTCCACTCATTTGCTGGTAGACTTGTAAGTTCCATTTTCTTACCATTAACACGAAGGTCAGCTTCGCCACCCCAATACCATACTTGTCTATAGTAATGAGAGTCGTTAATTGACATTCTGTAAAGAGCTTGAAGTTTTGGACTTAACTTATCCCAACTTTTTTGATTAGCGAAATACGATCCAAACCATGCACCAGTCACTGAGTTAGTTAGTGCATATTTACAAATATCAGCCCAACCCACTTCATAAGCTTCAGTAAATCCACACCAGCAAACACCATCTAATTCTCCAGTTTGCATAGCAACCTCAACATCATCCCATGGTACTATAACAGGAATTAATCCATATCTTGCTAAGAACTTACCTGCAGTTGGAACACCAAAAACACGTAGTCCTTTCATGTCAGAAAGTTTTGTTATTTTTTTATTTACAGTAAACAAATGACATGGGTCCCAAGCACTAGTGCTTAGCCATTGAACACCTTTGACCTCACTGTAAGCTTCATCCCATATTTCATTTAAGCCATAATACTTAAATAAAGATGGAACATCTAAGCTGTATCTAGTTGCAAATGGAAAATATCCACCGAAAACCTGTATATCTACAGGTGAACCCATCGTTGCATCATCACTTTGAACAGCATCAATAGTTCCTGCTTGCATTGCTCTAAACAATTCATCAGTAGGAACAAGTTGATCTGCATAGTAAAGTTCGATCTCCATTTCACCGAATGCAGCTTTGTTAAAAGCTTCTATTTGTGGCTTAATAACATGCGCACCAAGCGGAGCTCCAGAGTAAGTCTGTAGTCTCCATTTGATTGGATTTGATGCAGAGTAAGCATATGGAGCTTTTATAGCAGTTGCTCCTGCTGCACCTAACGTTAGTAAACCTGCTTTTTTAATAAACGAACGTCTTTTATTCGTTATTATTTTTTTGTCTTTTTTCACTTGGTCTCCTCTCGTTTTATAAATTATCAAAAACTTTATTATAATTTAAAATCTTATGGAACTGAATAATTGTATATTTTAGGGCGAAATTTAAAGAAAAAAATATAAATTAAACTTAAAGTTGAATTATCGTGATAAATATTTTTCTGGCATGTAAGTTGCAATTTCAGGAAACGCCATAACGATTGCTAAACCAATTACCATAATTAAAACGAATGGAAGAATAGATCTATAAATATCTTGAAGGGTTATTTCTTTTGGAGCCATTGCTCTCATTAAAAATAAATTATATCCAAATGGTGGTGTCATATAAGCAATTTGGCATGTTATTGTGTAAAGAACTCCATACCAAATAGGGTCAAATCCTAATGAAATAATTAAAGGCACATATAGCGGTGCAACAATTACTAACATAGCTGTATCATCTAAAAACATCCCCATTAAAATATATGAAAGTTGCATCATAATTAGTACACCCCATGGTGTTAAATTCCATCTTTCAATAAAAAGAGTTTCAATAGCACGACCTGCACCTAGACCATCAAATACGGCTCCAAAAGTCAAAGCTGCCAAAATGATCCACATAAACATACATGAAACTCCCAAAGTCTTTTTAAGAGTATTTTCTACAACTTGTTTATTAAACCTTCTTTTATAAATTGCTGCTAAAGTTGCTAAAAATGCTCCAACAGCTGAACACTCAACTAAACTTGCAATTCCCATTAAAAATAAACCTGTCATAAAGAAAAAAATTAAAAAAGGAATAATTCCAGCTTTTAGTAACCTTATTTTTTCTAGAGTGCTTACCTCTCTCTCCTCTTTCTTTAAAGGAGGACCAAGTTCTGGCTGAAGTTTACATCGTATATAAATATATATCAAAAATAATGAGGCCATTAACAAACCAGGGAGGATCCCAGCCATCCAAAGTTTACTTACTGGTTGACGGGCAATCATTCCATATAAAACCATTACAACACTTGGTGGAATTAAAATACCAAGTGAACTTCCAGCTTGTACAACTCCAGTAATCATTCTTTTATCGTAATTTCTTTTTAACATTTCGGGTAAAGCTATGGTTGCTCCTATTGCCATTCCTGCAACACTCAAGCCATTCATTGCTGATATAGCTACCATCATAAACATTGTTCCAATCGCTAAACCACCTTTCAAACCTCCAAATAATACATGAAACATTTTGTATAAATCATTTGCAATTCCAGATTCTGATATCATGAAGCCCATGTAAATAAATAATGGTAAAGTTAGCATAGGATACCATTTAAAAAGTTTCCATGTAGCTGTATAAGGCATCTCCATCGAACCCTCGCCCCAAATTAAAAGTGCTGAGGCTGCTGCAACAAAACCTATAGCACCAAATACTCTTTGACCCGTAAACATCATCACTAACATTGTTATGAACATAAATAATGCTATAAATTCGTAACTCAAATATTGTGCTAACATAGTTAAATCTTCTTATCTTTCATTTTAGCGAAATCTTTGAATAAAGTGGAAAATGCTTGAAGCAACATTAATAGAATTCCAATTAGCATTAGAGTTTTAATTGGCCAAACGTATGGTGCCCATGCAGTAAAAAGTTTTTGCTTAGTTTCAATTGTATAAATCAAACTTGTTATTGAACCAAGAAATAATAAAACTAAGTAAAAAATAAGAAAAACACTTGTGAAAATATCCATTTTAGCTTTGCCTTGTTTAGAGAGTTTTCCATAAAATAAATCCATTCTCACATGATCATC
>CACKVM010000016.1 GCA_902603625.1 uncultured Pelagibacteraceae bacterium | reverse complement strand
TCTCTTATTTTAAGAGATTTTGTAGACAAATTAACTTCTGTTAGAGCAAAACTATTATCTATAATTGATCTAAGAGATATATATGTTCTAATATTTTTTAATTTGATTATCTTATCTTGATAAAGTAAATCAGAATCAAAAGTTTCTGCTTTTAATCCAAAGTTAAAAAGATCGAGCTTAGCACTAACTTCCTTTAGATTTAAATCAACATTTGGCTCTATTTGCTTAATTTGATTGATAATTTTTGAATTAAATTTATTAGTTTGGATACCAACAGTACTCAAATAAACAATACTTATTATTAATAATGTTATAAATGTAATTATTATTCTATAAATCATTTTTTTCATTATAGTTGATATAAAGATTTTTCTAAAAATTCATCAATCTCTCCATCCAAAACTTTATCAGGATTAGAACTTTCGTGATTAGTTCTATTATCTTTAACTAATCTATAAGGCTGCAAAACATATGATCTTATTTGATGACCCCATCCTATTTCTGATTTAGATACTTGAGAATTTTGGTTTTGTTCTTCTTTTTTTTTTAATTCAAAATCATATAATCTGGCTTTAAGCATATTCATGCATGTTTCTTTATTTTTATGTTGAGATCTTTCGTTTTGGCATTGAACGACTATTTTTGAAGGAATATGAGTTATACGAACAGCACTGTCAGTAGTATTTACATGCTGTCCACCAGCACCGCTGGATCGATAAGTATCAACCCTTAAATCTTTTTCTAAAATCTCAAT
Source organism: uncultured Pelagibacteraceae bacterium (assembly GCA_902603625.1). Lineage (GTDB taxonomy): Bacteria > Pseudomonadota > Alphaproteobacteria > Pelagibacterales > Pelagibacteraceae > Pelagibacter. The sequence goes on along the minus strand of CACKVM010000016.1, from coordinate 10,413 downwards.
ATTAATATCCTCATCAACTTCAGGAAAAACCCACACACTCGCAAAACTTGTATGTCTTCTGGCTCCAGAGTCAAATGGAGAGATTCTTACTAATCTATGGATTCCTGACTCTTTTTTTAACCAGCCGAAAACATAATTACCCTCAATTTTTATCGTTGTTGATTTAATTCCTGCCTCATCTCCTTTATGCTCACTTACTATAGAGTATTTAAAATCTTTATTATCAGACCATTTTAGATACATTCTTCTAAGCATATCAGCCCAGTCTTGGCTTTCTGTTCCACCAGCTCCAGCATGAATTTCTAAATAAGCATTTAATGGATCTACTTCATTAGATAGAAAACAATTTATCTCATTCTTTTTTGCTAAATTTCTTAATTCTTTAATACTCAAATCTACCTCTTTTAAAATATCATCATTATTTTCCTCTGAAGCTAATGTGTATAAATCATTTAAGTCATTTAGCTTCAATTTTAACTGATTATTTGAATTAATTAGCTCTTCAAATAATTTTTTTTCTTTAATTATTTTTTGTGATTTAGATTTATTCTGCCAGAAATCAGACTGTAGTATTAAATTGTTATGATTTTCTAATTTTGAGTAAATATTATTTTTTTCAAAGATACTCCTTAACTCTTTGATTAATTTTTTCTATTTCTTTTTTTAAATTTATAAAATTGTCATTCATTAGTAAAACTTTAGTATATTATTCATATCTAATCTATTATTATTTGAGTACAGTACCTTTCCATTCAAAACATTTATACTTTTATAGGACTCAATGATTGTATTTTTGGAGCTAAATTTAGCTTTTTCTCCAGTAATCGAATCTACAATCATCAGTGTTATGCCGTCCGATACTTTAAACGGTTTAGCTTCAGATTTTATTATAGCATTTTTGACAAACTCTTCAAAGATAGGTAGCGCGGCTTTAGAGCCAGTTTCAAATTTTCCTAAAGGTTTTGGATTATCCATGCCTACATATACACCTACCACTAAATTTGAAGTAAAACCTATAAACCATGCATCAGTATTTTCATTTGTTGTACCAGTTTTACCTGCAATATTAAGACCTAATTTTTTTAATTTTTTTGCAGTACCTCTTTCTACAACTCCTTGTAAAATAGATGTTAATTGATATGCAGTTTGTGGGGTAATTACTTGTTCATAATTATTACCTATTTTTGGAAATTCTTTACCTGTAAATGAAATTTTATCACAGTTTAAACACTTTCTATTCTCATTATTTATTATGGTGTTACCCTCTCCATCTTGAATTCGATCTATTATAATTGGACTTATTAATTTCCCACCATTTACAAAAGAACAATATGCAGAAGTTAAATTTAATAATGTTGTTTCAGCTGAACCTAATGATATTGAGAGTAATTCCTCTGGATTTTGATAAATATTCATTTTTTTTGAAAAATTTGCTACTTTGTCAATACCAAGATTTTGAGCTATTCTTACAGTCATTAGATTTCTAGATTTTTCTAAACCAACTCGTAGTGTTGAAGGTCCATAAAATTTTTTTCCATAATTTTCTGGTTTCCATTTCTTCAGATCTATTCCTTGATCTAAAACTAATGGTGCATCTAAAACTAATGATGATGGAGTATATTGATTTTCTAAAGCCAATGCATAAACAAATGGTTTGAAAGCAGAGCCAGGTTGCCTTAAGGCTTGAGAAACCCTATTAAACTCACTATTCTTAAAACTGAAACCTCCACTTAGGGCAAGCACTCTTCCAGTATATGGATCCATTGCAACTATTCCTCCATTAATTTGTGGGAGTTGTTGAAGGCTATAAAAATTTTTATCAATCTTTTTTACATATATTACGTCGCCAACCTGTAATAAATCCTCAAATTCTTTTTTTGTCCATGAAATGTCCTTATATTTAATTTTACCTCTAATATTGTTATTAGTTTCTATAATTGAAATAAATTGATCTATTTTTTTAACTATTGCTACATCCCATCCAATTGACTTTTCTAAAAAATATTTTTTATCTATTTTTTCTGACCAATTTTTTGAATAATCAATGTTGGTGATAGGACCTCTCCATCCTTTTCTTCTATCATAAGCAATTAAGCCATTTCTTAAAGATTGAGTTGCAATTTTTTGTAAATTTAAATTTATTGGGGTATTTATATTGTATCCTTGGTTATATACTTTTTTGTATGTTAATTTATCAATGATATTTTTTCTAACGTCTTCGATATAGTACTGAGAGTCCTCTAAAAAAACTTTTTTAGTTTTTTTTAATATAATTGGTTTATTCTTAAGTTCGATATAATTTATTTCGTCTATAAAATTATTTTCAAATAAATTTTTTAAAACTAGATCTCGTCTAAATTTAGCTAACTCCTGGTTTTTATATGGATTATATCTACTTGGTGCTTTAGGCAATGCAGCTAATAACGCAGCCTCATTATAATTGATCTCTTTAATAGATTTGTCAAAATATTCCAAACTCGCTGCTGCAACACCATAGGCGCCACTCCCTAAATAAATTTGATTTAAATACAATTCTAGAATTCTTTCTTTTGACAATGCTCTCTCTATTCTGAATGCTAAAATTGCCTCCTTTATTTTTCGATTAATACTTACTTCATTAGTTAATAAAAAGTTTTTTGCAACTTGTTGGGTTATTGTAGAAGCTCCTTCTAATCGTTTAGAGGTCATCAAATTTTGAACATTTTTAATTATCGCTCTCAATACACCTTTTGCATCAACTCCTGGGTGTGAAAAAAAATTTTTATCCTCTGCGGATAAGAAAGAGTTAATAACATTTTTTGGTATTGCACTATATGGTACGAATATTCTTTTTTCTTTTGAAAATTCTGCAACTGTATCGCCATTACCAGAATACATTTTACTAGATACTGGTGGTTTGTAATTCTTAAGGAATTTATAGTCTGGAAGACTGCTTGAAAAAGTCCATAAAACTATCAAAATTGCAACAGATACGAGTAATAAAAAACTGATAAAAAATAAGGATATATTCTTGAATAAATTTGTCATTTTAATTCCATTATATAGAGGAATTTGTTAAAGATAAGGCAATATTAATAAACAAAATTTTTAATTAAAACATAATTTTAATGAATCAATTTAATAAAATAACATGGAAAAAAATTTATATATTGATGCTACGCATCCTAATGAAACTAGAGTTGTACTTAAATCAGATAATAACATTGAAGATTACGAATACGAAGGTTTAAGAAATAACTTAATAAAAAATAACATTTACTTGGGAAAAGTAAGTAGAATTGAACCTTCATTACAAGCTGCTTTTATAGATTTTGGGAGAGAAAGACATGGTTTTTTATCATTCAATGACATCCAATCTGATTACTATCAAATCCCTCAAAGTGATTTAGATAAAATTAAGCAAGAAGAAGAAAAAGCAAGAGAGGAATTATCTAGGGAAGTTGAAGCGAAGGAAGAAAAAGATTTAGCAGAAGGAAGGTTAGAAATAGACGATCCTTTAGAAATAAGAAAAAATGAAAATTCAGAGGAACTTTTATTAGAAAATAAAGAAAATTATAATGAAACAGAAAATAAAATTACAGATAATAGTATTGCTGAAAATTTAAAAGAAGAAAAAAGTAGAAAATCTGTAACAAAGTTTAAATTTAAGCGATATAAAATCCAAGAGGTTATAAAACCAAACCAAGTAATACTTGTTCAAGTCGTAAAAGATGAAAGAGGTCAAAAAGGAGCAGCTCTTAGTACTTTTATATCAATAGCAGGTAAATATATTGTTTTGATGCCTAATACACCCAAAGGTGGTGGTATCTCTAGAAAAATATTTAACCCCGCAGAGAGAAAAAAAATTAGAACTATATTAAATGAAATTAAAATTCCTAAAGAGATGGGTTTAATAGTCAGAACAGCTGGAAGTAACAAAACAAAAAATGAAATTAATCAAGACCTCGAAACATTAAAAAATACTTGGAATCAAATTAAAGATAATGCAATTAATTCTATTGCTCCGTCTTTGATTCATCAAGAAAGTGAAATAATTAAAAGAACTTTAAGAGACATGTATGACGAAAATACTAAAAATATTTTTGTAGAAGGCAACGAGGGTTATAAAAAAGCACAGAATTTTATGAAAATGATGATACCATCGCACGTCAAAAAAATTAAAAAATATAGAGGAAAAGTTCCTCTTTTTATTAAAGAGGAAATTGAACAAAAATTAAACCAAATATTTGACTCTGAGATTAAACTTAGTTCGGGTGGGTATTTAGTTATTAACCCCACAGAGGCATTAGTATCTATTGATATAAATTCTGGTAGTTCAATTAAACAAAAAAATGTTGAAAGCACAGCACTTGATACAAATCTTGAAGCTGCAGAGGAAATCGCCAGACAAATTAAAATTAGAGATCTTTCTGGTCTAATAATTATCGATTTTATAGATATGCTTAGTTACGGTAATAGAAGATTGGTAGAAAGACGTTTAAAAGAAAAATGTAGATCTGATAGAGCAAGAATACAAATTGGCAGAATAAGCAACTTTGGATTACTTGAGATGTCAAGACAAAGATTAAGGGAAAGTGCTGTAAAATGGAAAGTAGAATTAACCGATGAGTCTTTTGCTCAAAAAATTCTTAAGTTAGTTGAATTAAAATCAGTTTTGAACAAAGCAAAATTTGTTGAATTAAGAGTTTGTGAAAAAATTTCTGATTTTTTAAAAGAAAATTTTGTAAAGGATTTAACGTATTTTGAAAAAAAAAATAAAATGACAATAGATATTATTACAGATAACACTTTAATAATCCCTGAGTATACAATTAGTATTCAAAATAAGTCAAAAAAAATTATTGAATTAATCGAACATCATGAAAAACTTAAGAACCTCGAACAACAAAAAATAGAAAGTAAAAATTCTAATCTTAAAGTAAAAAAATTTACAAAAAAAAAAGTTTATAAGAAAAAATTTTATAAAAAAACTAAATAATTCCTTTAGTAGGTGAAGATGGGTTTCCCATCAAGTTTTTACTAATTCTTCCTGAAAGATAAGATTGCCTCCCAGCAATGACTGCATTTTTAAATGCTAAAGCCATAGTAAACGGTTTTTTTGCTTTGGCAATTGCAGTATTAACTAATACACCATCACATCCTAACTCCATTGCAATAGTTGCATCTGAAGCCTGACCTAATCCCGCATCTACAATTAATGGCAATTTAGTTTGATTTCTAATAATCCTTATATTTGTTTTGTTGAGAATACCAAGACCTGAGCCTATAGGTGCAGCCAAAGGCATAATTGCAGATGCTCCAACGTTCTCCAATCTTTTTGCCATCAACGGATCATCATTGCAATAAACCATAACACTAAAGCCTTCATTAGATAAAACTTCTGTTGATTTTAAAGTCTCAATCATGTCTGGAAAAAGATTTTTTTTATCACCAAGAACCTCTAGTTTCACCAATTTCCAACCACCTATTTCTCTAGCTAGTCTTAAAGTTCTCAAAGCATCATCTGAAGTAAAACAACCTGCAGTATTAGGTAAATATGTTATTTTTTTTGGATCAATATAGTCCATTAATATTGGTTTGCTTTTATCTGATATATTTACTCTTCTTACCGCCACTGTGACTATACTTGCACCAGAAATTTTTATAGCTTTTGCACATTCAACCATATTTTTATATTTGCCAGTGCCAACTATTAATCTTGAATTAAATTTTTTTTTTGCAACTATAAAATTATCTTTATTCAATTATCCTCCTCCAATAAAATGGACTATTTCAATAACATCATTATTTTTTAATTTTACCTTATTAATAATTTTTTTATTTATTATTTCTCTATTTAATTCAATTGCTACTTTATTAGTAGGAATTTTTAGTTTGTTTATCAATTGATGTAATTTTAATTGATTATCAACAGTCTTAATTTTCCCATTTATCTTAATTTTTATTTTTTTTATATTTCTCATCGTATATAAGAGCTGAATGAATAATAAAATTATTATTATTAACGGTCCCAATATTAATCTATTAGGAGAGAGAGAACAATCACAATATGGTTCTAATTCATTTGAAAATTTAAGAAAAATTTGCATAGACAAAATTAAGGAATTGTCTCTGGAAGGTGAATTTTTTCAGTCCAATATTGAGGGCGAAATAGTAACTAAAATCCAAGAGGCTAGAAAAAATTTTGATGGAATAATAATTAATGCTGCTGGCTTTACACATACCTCAGTTGCAATTAGAGATGCACTTGAAGTTTTTAAAAAACCCAAAATCGAATTACATATTTCAAATATTTACAAAAGAGAGGAATTTAGACACAAATCTCTAATTAGTGACGTGGTTACAGGTGGAATATTTGGCTTAGGCCCAGAAGGATATATTTTGGCCATAATTTCAATTGATAAAATGATAAAAAATGAAAATTGATAAACAATTAATAAAACAACTCAGTGAATATTTAAATGAATTTAATTTGACTGAAATAGAATTTACTGAAAAAGATACTAAGATCAAAGTTTCTAAAAATAATATTTCAATTCAAAATCAAGCTACTCCTATTACAAAGGGTAATATAATTGAAAAAGAAAACAACTCAAATGCAACTAATATATCAAAAGGAATAGAAATTACTTCACCTATAATAGGTACAGCTTATCATGCTCCTGAACCCGGTGCTAAAAAGTTTGTTGAAATTGGAAAAAAGATAAAAAAAGGTGATACAGTAATGATTGTTGAAGCAATGAAAACTATGAATCATGTACCATCAACTAGTGATGGTGTTGTTAAGAAAATATGTGTTGATGATGGTCAAGCTGTTGAATTTGGACAAACCATTATAATACTAGAGTAATGTTCAAAAAAATCTTAATCGCGAACCGTGGGGAAATAGCAGTCAGAATTATTAGAGCATGTAAGGAGTGGGGAATTTCTACAGTGGCAGTTCACTCAGATGTTGACAAAGATAGCATGCATGTAAGAATGGCTGATGAAAGCGTATGTATAGGATCTCATCAACCTATAAATAGTTACTTAAATATTCCAGCATTAATGTCAGCAATAGAAATCACAAATTCAGAAGCGGTTCATCCTGGATATGGATTTTTATCAGAAAATGCAAACTTTGCTCGAGTCTTAGAAGAAAATAATATTAAATTTATTGGAGCGTCTTCAAAATTAATTGAAATGATGGGGGATAAGATTCAAGCCAAAAAAATTGCGAAAGAAAATGGTTTACCGGTGATTGAAGGATCTGAAGGAGGAGTAACAGATATAGCTCAAGCAAAAAAATTATGTAATAAAATTGGATTCCCGATTTTAATTAAAGCTGCAGGTGGTGGTGGTGGAAAAGGTATGAAAATTGTTCACAAAGAAGAGGAATTTGAAACATTATTTTCAACTGCAAAATCTGAGGCAAAAAAATATTTTGGTAATGATGAAGTTTATATTGAAAAATTTTTTCAAAATCCAAGACATATAGAAGTTCAAATTTTAGCAGGTAAAAATAGGGTTGTTCATCTTCATGAAAGAGACTGTTCTGTTCAAAGAAGACATCAAAAACTGATTGAGGAAACACCTAGTCCTGTTTTAAATGATGAAATAAGAAAAGATTTATTTGAAAAGACTGTAAAAATGGTTAGTAAAATTGGTTATGAAGGTGCTGGAACCGTAGAGTTTATTTATGAAGATGGAAAATTTTATTTTCTTGAAATGAATACTAGAGTCCAAGTTGAACATCCTGTCACTGAAATGGTTACTGGCATTGATATAATTAAAGAACAAATTTGGATTGCTTTCTCAAAAGAAACAGCCTTAAAACAAAGTGATATAGTTCCAAGAGGTCATGCTATAGAATGTAGGATCAATGCTGAAGATGCTAGTAAAAATTTTCAACCTTCACCTGGAACAATAACAATGTGTCACCAGCCTTCTGGATTTAGAACGAGAGTAGATGGGTCAATTTTTCAAGGATATAAGGTAACACCGTTCTATGATAGTATGATTTGTAAGCTAATTTGTCATGGTAGAAATAGACAAGAAGCAATTCAAAGAATGAATAGATCTTTAGATGAATTCGTTATTGAAGGTGTTACAACTACTATTCCTCTTCATAAGAAACTTTTGAATCATAAAAAGTTTATTAATTCTGATTACAATGTTGGTTGGTTGGATAAAGATAAAATTATTTAATAACAATCTACTAACCAAACATCATAAACTGGATGATCAAATGGTGCTATAGATGGGCTTGATGAAAACATCCAGCCATTAAAGACAAATACCTTATCATTATCATTTAAGGTTAAATCTCTTACTTGGATGTAAGCCTTTATTTCAGGATCATCATCGAACTCTGAATTTGAGCATTTCATACTCTTTATAGCTAAATCTTTGTATACTAACTCTTCTCCATTTATCAATTTAACTAATTCGTTCTTTGAACTAATTTTATCTAAAATTTTTATATCTGTTCTATTACTTATTAACTCTTTTTCTGAGTGAGCATCAAAAATAGTTAAAGTGAATAGTAAAACTATTGTTTTAATTATTATTTTTTTCAGATTTCCAGGTTTTATACTTTTTGTTAGTAGCATTATCTGTTTCTTTATTTGGATAATAAGCCTTTTCTGTGCCAGTGTTATTTGGACGATGAGGTTTTTGCCACTCATATTTTTCCAAATCATGATTTTTTTCAATTCTATTTGGTGTGAAATGCATCCAGGAATACCACTCCACAGGTATTTTACTTGCATCAATCTCATTTGAGTAAATTACCCATCTTTTTCCTTTTTTATCTTCATAATATTTATTTCCAAAAGAGTCTTTTCCAACTAATTTTCCAAAAAAAATAGTTTTTAATCTTGTTCCTACAGTGTCTTGATTCCACCAAGTGAAAATTTTTTTTAAAAGTGTCAACATACAAATATTTTTTTATTCAATTTCAAATTGTATAAATTAAATTAGACTAAAATTAAGAGTAGTATATAAATTAAATGATTCATTATTCAAAATAAAAATTAAAATAGGGGTAAAATGGCAAAATATTTAGTAGAAACTTATTATACGTGCACTTTCAAAGTAAATCATTACTTAGATGAAATTAATGAGGCAGAACTTAAAAATCTTGAAAAAAGAGATGACGGAAAATTTGAGGTTTTAGATGTTAAACTTGACAACAGAAAAACAAAAAATTTAGATCCAAATATTAAAAAGGATAATAACAAAAAAATTGATTTAATAACTCAACAAACGGAAAAAAAGAGTAAAAATATTGATCAAACATTTAATCAGGTTTTTTAATATATCAGAAAGATCAGGTAAAAGATTTGGCATGCCTGACAGAAGAAAAGGTTATATTCAAAAAGCAACTATAGGAGATCACAAAGTATATCTTCATACGGGCGAATATGAGGATGGTAAGATTGGAGAAATTTTTATTGATACAAGTAAAGAAGGTGAATTAGTAAAAGCTTTAATGAACAACTTTGCTATTGCTGTGTCTCTTGGTTTACAATATGGCGTACCTTTAGATGAGTATATCAGTGCTTATGTAGGTACTAAATTTGAACCATCTGGAAAAGTCAATGGTAATGATAGAATTTTAAGTGCAACATCAATTCTAGATTATATTTTTAGAGAATTAGCTATATCATATCAAAATCGTGAGGATTTAGCTCATACACCTGCTATCGGCGTTTCAGAATCAAACAGTTCTGAGGAACAAGGGTTAGATGATCAGAATCAATTACTTAAAATAGTAAAGGATATTACCAGTAAAGGATTTGTGAGAAATAATTATAAAAAAAACCTTGTAGATCTCTCAGATATTAAAATAAGCCTAAAAGGTAAAAAATAATTATTTTTTATTTTTTAGAGAAATATTAAGTTCTTTAAGCTGTTTATCACTTACCTCTGAAGGTGCATTCATCATTAAATCTTGAGCATTTTGATTCATTGGAAACATTGTCACTTCTCTAATATTTTTTTCATTTGCAAGAAGCATAACAATTCTATCTATTCCCGGAGCTATACCACCATGAGGCGGGGCACCATAGCTAAGCGCATTTATCATTCCACTAAATTTTTGATCTACATCTGTTTTTGTATAACCTGCTATTGAAAAAAGTTTATACATAAGTTCTGGTATGTGATTTCTTATTGCACCAGAAGATAACTCTATACCATTACAGACAATATCATATTGATATGCTAAGATATCTAAAGGTTTGTTAAAATCAATTTTTTCAATTTCACCTTGTGGCATAGAGAAAGGATTATGACTGAATTTTATTTTATTTGTGACTTCGTCTATTTCAAACATTGGGTAGTCAATAATCCAACAAAAAGCAAATATATTTTTATCTACTAAATCTAAATCTTTTGCTATTTTATCTCTGGCTAATGATGTAATCTTTT
>CACKVM010000015.1 GCA_902603625.1 uncultured Pelagibacteraceae bacterium | reverse complement strand
TTTTATTGTTTCATCCACTCTTGTTAAGTCTCCTGTGGCATCTTTTACACCAATTATATTTTTTAATTCATATAATTTAGCCATAGTTTCAACTGACATATCAATTACAGATCTTCCAGGAATGTTATAAATTATTATAGGTATTCCACATTTATCATTTATAGCTTTATAATGTTCATAAAGGCCCTCTTGCGTTGGTTTGTTATAATAGGGTGTAACTATGAGTGCACCATCAGCTCCAATTTTTTCTGCATGAGTAGTTAAAGATATAGCTTCTTCAGTTGAATTTGATCCTGTACCAGCAAAAACAGGTAATTTACTTTTGCTCTCTCTTACGCATAATTCTATTACTTTTTCGTGCTCTTTATGGCTTAATGTGGGTGATTCTCCGGTAGTGCCAGCTGGAACAAGACCATTTGTGCCATTTTTAATATGAAAATGAATAAGCTTGATGTAGGTTTCCTCGTCTAATTTATTATCTTTAAACGGAGTAACTAAAGCAACATTTGATCCTTTAAACATAAATACTTATAACATAATTTATTGATTCATATACTAAAGAATATGCAAAAAAAATTTATATTTTTTATTAGTTTTTTATTATTAACAATTTCTAATATCAGTTTTACTCAAGCAAATGAGAAGCGACTTATTCCTTTAAAAAAACCAATTTTAAGCAATCAAGAATTTAAAAAGAAGGTTTTAATAAATGTTTTAAAACCTCTACCTAAGCCAAATAAACAAGTAACAAAAGAAATTATTGCAGAAAAAATAGAAAATAACACATCTAGTTTTAAATTTTCTATTCCTAAAAAAAAACCTTTAATAACTGGAATAGATAAAAAAGATAAAATAAAAAAATCAAAATATTATAGTCAAAAAGATTTTTCTATCGCAAAAAAAGCAATAACAGAAATGAAAAAAGCTAAATGGCCCGAAGCATTAAAAATTGCGAAAAAAGCAAAAGACAAATCTATTTATAATTTTATACAATGGAGGCATCTTTTAACCAAAGGAAATCTAGCAACTTATTATGACTACAAAAATTTTATTGATAAAAATGAAAATTATCCAAGAATTAATAGAATAAAATATCTTGCAGAACATAAACTCACAACTGATAAAGTTTCACCAAAAAAAATAATTGACACATATTCTGCATCTGAGCCGTTTAGTGGTTTTGGTAAAATGATATTAGGAGAGAGTTTTATTCTTACTGGAAATAAAAATAAAGGTACTAAATTGATAAAAGAAGGATGGATTACCGCTGAACTATCAAAATCACAACTAAAACTTTATAGAAAAAAATATAAAAAATACTTAAATGCAAATGATTACATCAAACGTGCAGATTACCTTGCTTGGAACAATAAATATTGGGATCTAAAAAGATTGTTAAGATATTTACCAAAAGATCACGAACTTTTATATAACGCAAGACAACTTTTGATGAGTAAATCATACGGTGTAGACAATGCAATTTCTAAAGTACCTTCAAAATTTAAAAATGATGCTGGTTTAAATTATGATAGATTAAAATGGAGAAGAAAGAGAGGCAGAGTAGATAGTTCTGTTGAAATTTTATTAAAGATTAATAATACAAAAGACTATCTAGTGAGGCCAGACAAATGGTGGACTGAACGAGAAATTATATCAAGATCACTAATATACAAAAAAAAATATGAGCTTGCTTATAAAATATCCAGTAATCATGCTATGACCGAGGGACCTGAATTTGCTGCTGCCGAATGGATGAGTGGTTGGATAGCATTAAGCTTTTTAGATGACCCATTACTAGCAAAAGATCATTTTGAAAATTTTTATAATAATGTGGGTTACCCTATTAGTGTTGCAAGAGGAGCTTATTGGTTGGGAAGAACTTATAAAAAATTAGGTTACAATGAATTGTCAACCAAATGGTTTGAGGAAGCTTCAAATTATTTAACTACTTATTATGGTCAACTTGCTTTCATGGAGTTAAAACCTAACGCAACTTTTGAACTTTCTAAGGATTTAAAAATTCAAAATGAATACCGTAAATATTTTTTTAAAAAAGAAATCGTAAAATTGATTTATCTTTTAGACGAACTAGATGAAGATAAATATACTAAACATATAATTAGACATTTAGCTAATGAAAATATTAATAGTGGAAGTGAAGTTTTAGCTGCAGAACTTGCTACCGATATTGAGCGTTTTGATTTTGCGATACAGATTTCGAAAATAGCTTCCTATGAAAAAAGATTTCACAATAAATATAATTATCCTATCATTAGTACACCAAAATATATAAATGGAAGAAAAATTCCTGAAAGCGCTTTTATCTTATCAATAATTAGACAAGAAAGTGAATTTGATTTAAAAGCAAATAGTCATGCTGGAGCAAAAGGCTTAATGCAATTAATGCCTTACACGGCAAAATTAGTTGCTAAACAAGCAAAACTACCTTATTCAAGATCAAGACTAACTACTGATCCAGAATATAACATTAACTTAGGTTCTCATTATGTAGCTGGATTAATACTTGAGTATGAGGGGGCCTATCCTTTTGCAATAGCAGCATATAACGCAGGACCAAAAAGAGTAAGATATTGGAAAAAAATTAATAAAGATCCTCAAAAAAATCAAATTGATTATGTGAATTGGATAGAATTAATCAAATTCAAAGAAACTAGAAACTATGTGCAAAGAGTTTTAGAAAATTATAATGTTTACAGATATATATTAGAACAAAAACCAATTCGAATGAAAAACTTTTTTAAAGATGATAAACTTTATTAAATTGGTTCTAAATTTTTTTTAAATTATATAAAAATTTCATTATAAAAGTTATCAAAACAATTAATTTATTTTGTTTATTATCTATTCTTATTCTTGTGCATTCACAAAGATGATCGAAAAAATTGATACGACTTGAATATCCACCACTTTTAAAAATACCAAATAATTCATTTTTTTTAGTTCCAATACCTTTGAATTTATGATGAACAATCATTCTATAAAAATAGTCATAATCAGCTGAATACTTATATTTTAAGTTGTAGTTACCTAGTTTTTTTGCAGCTTTCTTTTTAATAAAAAATCCAGTTGAATGACTTGAATAAAAACCCCACATAAAATAAATTTTCCAAGGTTTATATCCATATCTTATTTCCCAATTTTTTTTTACGGCACCAAAGAAGAAATCTTTTTCAGGATAATTTATAAAATATTTTACTAATATATTTAATGAATTTTTAACTAAAATATCATCTGAGTTTACAAATCCAATTAGATCACCTTTTGCAAATTTTAAACCTTTATTAAAAGCGTCATATATTCCACGGTCTTTTTCACAGATAATCTTTTTTATTTTTTTTTTATATTTTTTTATTTTAGTTAATGTTTTATCGTCAGATTTTCCATCAATTAAAATATACTCTATATTTTGATATTTTTGATTAATCACGCTTTTTATTGTTTTTTCAATAGTTCGCTCTGAATTTTTACAAACCGTTATAATTGTGATTAATGGTTTTTTATTCATTTTTTGTAAAAATGGCGGAAGAGGAGGGATTCGAACCCTCGGTACAAGTTTCCTCGCACGGTCATTTAGCAAACGACTGGTTTAAGCCTCTCACCCACTCTTCCATATTTAGCTTCATTTGATTGTATTGAATATTCATCATTTATAAAGTATTTATTCAAAATTCTATGAAAAAAAAATATTCTATATTTTCACTGCTTAAAAATGCATTTTCTTATCACGAAAATTGGGAGAAAGCATGGAAAGATCCTTTACCAAAAAAAGAATACGAAGCAATTATAATTGGTGGCGGTGGACATGGTTTAGCTACTGCATACTATATGGCAAAAAAACATAATATGAAGAATATTGCTGTTCTAGAAAAAGGCTGGATTGGTGGTGGTAACACAGGAAGAAACACAACAATTATCAGGTCAAATTATTTATGGGATGCTAGTGCTGGTCTTTACGACCATGCTCTAAAAATTTGGGAAGGTCTATCTCAAGAATTAAATTATAACGTAATGTTCAGTCAAAGAGGTGTTATGAATTTAGCACACAATTTACAGGATGTTAGAGATCTTAAAAGAAGAACACACGCTAATAGATTAAATGGAATTGATGCAGTTTATCTTAATACAGAACAAGTAAAAAAATTTTGTCCAATAATTAACACATCACCAGATATACGTTATCCTGTTTTAGGTGGAACTCTACAACGAAGAGCTGGTACGGCACGTCATGATGCTGTTGCCTGGGGTTACGCAAGAGCTGCTGATGAAATGGGTGTTGATATCATTCAAAATTGTGAGGTTAAAGGTATAAAAAGAAATGCTGACAGTGTAGTTGGAATTGAAACAACAAAAGGATTTATTAAAACTAAAAAGATAGGTGTGGTAGCGGCTGGTCATTCCAGTGTAATCGCAAATATGGTTGGATTAAAATTACCTTTGGAAAGTAAACCACTGCAAGCCTTAGTATCTGAACCAGTCAAGCCAATTATCGATACGGTTGTTATGTCAAATGCTGTTCACGCATATGTTAGTCAATCTGATAAAGGAGAATTAGTTATTGGTGCTGGTACCGATGATTACGTATCTTATTCTCAAAAAGGAAGTCACGATATAGTTGAAGGGACTTTAAGTGCTATTTTAGAATTATATCCAATATTTAGTAGAATGAGAATGCTAAGACAATGGGGTGGTATAGTTGATATATGTCCTGATGCAAGTCCAATTATAAGCAAAACTTCTATTAAAGGATTATATTTTAATTGTGGTTGGGGAACTGGTGGATTCAAGGCAACACCTGGTTCTGGAGACTTATTTGCTCACACCATTGCAAATGATGAGCCACATAAATTAAATGCTGCTTTTAATATTAATAGATTTATTAGTGGAGATCTTGTTGATGAACATGGTGCAGCTGCTGTGGCGCACTAATGTTTGTTATCAATTGTCCTTATTGTGGTGAAAGAGAGCAAAGCGAATTTAAAGCTGGTGGGGAAGCTCATATAATTAGACCTAAACAACCTACAGAATTGAGTGATGACCAATGGGCAGAATATCTATTTATGAGAAAAAATATTAAAGGTATACAATTTGAAAGATGGGTTCATACTCACGGATGTAGAAAATGGTTTAATGTAGTGAGAGACACATCTAATGATGTGATTAAAGCAGTTTATAAAATGGGTGAAAAACCTCCAACTAAATAAATAATGACAAAAAATTTAAGAGTAAAAACAAGTAAATTTATTGATGAAACATATAAAATTTCATTTAAGTTTAATGGAAAAACTTACTATGGATATAAAGGAGATACTTTAGCTTCAGCACTTTTAGCAAATGATATCCATTTAGTGGGAAGAAGTTTTAAATACCATAGACCACGTGGTATAATGACTGCCGGTTCGGAAGAACCTAACGCAATAGTTCAACTTCATAACAATACATCCAGAACAGAACCAAACGTAAGAGCTACAGAAATAGAAATTTATGAAGGTCTTGAAGCTTCAAGTCAAAATTGCTGGCCAAGTGTTAATTTCGATATTGGTGGAATTAATAATTTTTTAAGTCCTGTATTGCCTGCAGGTTTTTATTATAAAACTTTTATGTGGCCAGCGAGTTTCTGGGAAAAATATGAATATTTTATTAGAAAATCTGCTGGTTTAGGAAAATCTCCTATTGAACCAGACCCTGATATTTATGAACACAAGTACATTCATTGTGATGTTTTAATTATTGGAGCTGGCATCGCAGGAATTTTAGCGGCAAAAACAGCAGCAAAAAATGGTTACAAAACTCTTTTGGTAGATGAAAAGCCCTATTTGGGAGGTTCGACAATTTATCAAAATTCTGAACATTTTAAGATCAGTAATCAAATCTCAAGTTCATGGTTGGAAAAAGAAATTAATGAAATAAAAAAAATTAAAAATTTAGAAATTAAAATAAGAACAAGTGTAGCTGCATATCATGGGTATAACTTTCTATTGGCAAGAGAAAATTTAACTGATCACATACCTTTAGAACAAAGAAGCAATAAAATTCGTCACAGATTACTCAAAATAAGAGCTAAAAAAGTAATTACTGCAACTGGATCTTTAGAAAGACCACTCATTTTTGATAATAATGATCGTCCTGGTATTCTACTGTGTTCTGCTATTGAAAAATATGCAAATTTTTATGGTGTTGCATGTGGAGAAAAAAACGTTCTATTTACAAATAATGATAGTGCATATGAAACAGCAATTAGTTTATATCAAAAAGGAATTAATGTAGAGGCTATTATTGATAGTAGAGAAGAAACTGACTCAAAATTAATTAAGGAAACTGAAAAAAATAGCATCAAAGTCTACAAGGGATATACAGTGGTGGATACCTATGGATACAAAAGAATTAATAAAGTTTCAATAATGCAACTATCTAAAGATGGTCAAAAAGCTATAGGTTCAAAAATATCTATTTCATGTGATTGTCTTGGTATTTCTGGCGGATGGACACCGGCTGTACATCTTTTTACACAATCTGGTGGAAAATTAAAATTCAAAGATGAAGATCAAGTTTTTATACCAAATATATATCCATCAGATCAAATTAGTATAGGTTCATGTAATGGAGAGTTTACTTTGGATGAAATATTTTCAACGGTTCCTAAAACTCTAAAAGAATTTTTAAATTTAAAAAAAACAGATTATGAAGATTTAGAAATTAAATCTTCTTTTAATAAATCAAAGAGAAATATTTGGTTACTTCCATCTGAAAAAATTATTGGAAAAACAAAACCTTTTGTAGATTATCAAAATGATGCAACAGCTAAAGATATTAAATTAGCTTTAAGAGAAGGTTTTAGATCAATCGAACATGTAAAAAGATACACAACAACAGGTATGGGAACTGATCAAGGTAAACTTGGTAATATGCATGCATTAGGAATTATTTCTGAAACTACTGGATCTAAAATGGGAGAACTTGGTACTACAACTTTTAGACCACCCTACACTCCTCTTACTTTTGGAACAATAGTTGGTAGAAATGTTGGTGAGTATTTTGATGTATTCAGAAAAACACCAATTCATGAGTGGCACATTGAAAATAAAGCTGAATTCGAAAACGTCGGTCAATGGAAGAGACCTTGGTATTATCCAAAAAATGGTGAGAATATGCACGACGCGGTTCAGAGAGAAAGTAAAGCTGCTAGGGACAGTGCAGGTATTTTAGATGCATCTACATTGGGTAAAATTGATATTCAAGGTACTGATGCCTCTGAATTTTTAAACAGAGTTTATACAAACTCTTGGTCAAAACTAGCAATTGGAAAATGTCGATACGGTTTAATGCTTAATGAGGATGGTATGGTTTATGATGATGGTGTTACAACAAGACTAGATGAAAACCATTATATTATGACAACTACTACCGGTGGTGCTGCAACGGTTTTAGGAAAACTAGAGGATTATTTACAAACTGAGTGGCCTGAATTAGATGTTTATTTAACGTCTGTAACTGACCATTATGCAACAGTAAGTGTTTGTGGACCTAATAGTAAGAAAATTGTATCTCAAGTAATTCCTGATCTTGATTTTTCTGATGAGAATTTTCCACATATGACTTTTAGGAATGCAAAAATTAGTAACATTAAATGCAGAGTGATGAGGATTAGTTTTACAGGTGAACATAGCTATGAAATAAACATTCAAGCTAATTATGGTAAATCAGTATGGGAAAAATGTATGGAAGTAGGAAAAGAATTTAATATCACACCGTATGGTACTGAAACTATGCATTTATTAAGAGCTGAAAAAGGATTTATCATTGTTGGTCAAGATACTGATGCAACTATGACTCCTGTCGATTTACAAATGGATTGGATAGTTAGTAAAAAGAAATATGATTTTATAGGAAAAAGATCTTTATATAGGTCTGATACAATAAGAGAAGACAGAAAACAATTGGTTGGTCTACTTACTGAAAATCCAAATGAAGTTTTAGAAGAAGGCGCACAAATCGTAGCTGATATTAAAAAAACACCGATTGAAATGTTGGGACACGTAACGTCAAGTTATTATAGCCCAAACTTAAAAAAATCTATCGCTCTTGGAGTTGTTAAAAGTGGAAAAAATATGATCGGTCAAAAATTGGTAATTCCAATGAAAAATAAACAAATTAACGTAACCGTTGCAGATCCAGTTTTTTTAGACAAGGAGAATAAAAGATTAAATGCTTAATTATATAAATGCTATAACTGAAGAAAAATCATACTCAGGTTTACAAATGAAAGAATTTAAGCCTGTTATGAAATTAATTATAAGAGGTAAAAAGAGAGAATTTTTATCTGCAATTGGTAAATCATTAAATTTATTGTTACCCACTGAATCTAACACGTCATCAAGAAGTGATAAATTAACTGCTCTTTGGTTAAGTCCAGATGAATGGATGATTTACTCTAATGAAACAATAAATTCTGAAAGTAATGAATATGGGACTGAAAATTTACTAAATAAGAATATTTCTAAAACAAATTTAGGGGCTGTGACAGATATTACAGATCAATTTGTTCTGATTAATCTAAAAGGTGATAAAATCTATGATTTATTTGAAACTGGCTCTCCATTTAATTTTAATGATTTTAGAAATAAAGAAGGTTCAGTTGCTCAAACGATTCTCGCTAAAATTGATATAATTATTCATAATCAAAACCCTAATGAAGTTAATCTTTTTGTTAGACGTTCATTTTCACAACATTTATTCTCATGGATGAATGATAGTGCGTCAA
This sequence comes from uncultured Pelagibacteraceae bacterium, assembly GCA_902603625.1. GTDB lineage: Bacteria > Pseudomonadota > Alphaproteobacteria > Pelagibacterales > Pelagibacteraceae > Pelagibacter. Next base: position 2,496 of record CACKVM010000015.1, on the reverse strand, counting down.
GATTATAGTCTCATTTAAATTCTAAATAAGTTATTAAGAATAATGAAAAAATTATTCTTGATAGCATTATTTGCTCTTTTACCCTTTTCCCTTAACGCAGAATCTAATTTAGATAAAATTTTATCTTCTGGAGTACTTAAAGTTGGTACTACTGGAGATTGGGATCCTATGACAGTCAAAGATCCTGCAACTAACAAATATAAAGGCTTCGATATCGATGTTATGAATCAATTAGCTAAAGATATGGGTGTTAAAATTGAGTTTGTACCTGCAGAATGGAAAACTATTGTTTCAGGAATAACATCTGCAAGATATGATATCTCAACTAGTGTTACAAAAACACCAAAGAGAGCTGAAGTAGCTGGTTTTACCGATACTTATTACAAATATGCTACTGTGCCACTTGTTCTCAAAAAGAACTTAAAAAAATTTCCAACTTGGGACTCGCTTAATAATTCAAATGTAACAATTGCAACTACTCTTGGTACTTCTCAAGAGGAAAAGGCTAAAGAATTTTTTCCAAAATCAAAATTAAACTCAATTGAAGCACCAGCAAGAGACTTTCAAGAAGTCTTGGCAGGTAGAGCTGATGGTAATATTACAAGTTCAACAGAAGCAAATAAATTAGTTATTAAATATCCTCAGTTAGCAATTGTTCCAGATGGTGGAAAAAACCCAGCATTTTTAGCAATGATGGTACCAAAAGGTGATACTAAGTGGAATGATTATGTCAATAAATGGATTAAAGACAAAAAATCTTCAGGCTTCTTCACTAAGTTATTAGCTAAATATAATTTAAAGAGCTTATAAAAAATTAGTAATTAATTTTTTATTCTTTATAAGTTAAAGAGTGAAAAATCTATTTTTATTAATTCTAATCTTTCCATTAACCTCATGTGGTAAAAGTGAATTAAACTGGTTAATCTTATCACCAAACAACATTGAGGGGTTAACTAATCTGAAGTTTTTACTAAGTGGTTTGACAACTACTATTTATATTAGCATAGTCTCAATCATTATTTCAATTATTCTTGGTCTTTTAGTCGCTATTCCATCACTGGCTAAAAGTAAATTTTTAACCTACTTAAATATTGGTTATGTTGAGATTGTAAGAGCAATTCCTTTACTGGTTTTAATCTTATGGATTTATTATGGTCTTCCAATCATGACGGGTATAAGTTTTAGCCCATTCGTTTCTGGTATCATAGCTCTATCAATAAGTGAAAGTGCCTTTCAAGCTGAAATTTTTAGAGCAGGTATAAATTCAATTAAAAAATCTCAATGGGAAGCTGGCAGCTCTCTAGGACTTAATTTTTTTAGAAAACTTAAATTGATTATACTTCCTCAAGCAATCAAAAATATTTTACCTGCTATTGGGAATCAGTTTGTTTATGTATTAAAAATGTCTTCATTAGTATCAATTATCGGTATCGGCGACTTAACTAGAAAGGCCAATGAACTTGTTGTTACAACATATAGACCTCTCGAGATATATACGTTTTTAATCTTGGAATACCTAATTTTAATCTTGATAGTTTCATATTTAGTTAGAAAATTAGAAAAAAAATTACAAAAAGATTAATTATTTTTTCTATAATCCCATGGCATCATAAAGGTACCAGACCATAAACCTACTTTGTCTTTTTTAGCAGAAATTTCTTGAGGTACAAATTTTTTAGAATATTTCCTATATGCTACTGCGTAACCATTTCTTACCATCCAAGCATTAAGATTAGTTTTATCTTTAAAACATTCAGCAATGTATCTTTTATATTTATCTTTGTTAGTCCATTTGCAAATTAAAAATTTGTTATTTATCTTTTTTTTAAGCTTCTCAGTAGAAATTTGACCACATGGATAATCCTTACTAAACGATATAAAAGATATAGATAACCAAGTTTTTTTACATTGCTGTTTTTTTTCTGGTGCATCAATTCCATAAAAACGTATTTTTTTTTCTTCTATTCGAATTGTGTCACCATCGGTAACTTTTGCTATACCAGAAATAATCTTAACTTCCTCTGATTTAACATCATTATAAGATAATAAAAAAAATATTAGACAAATATTAGTAACTAAAAAGAGGTTTGTTTTGTTTAAATACATTATTTAGAAAATAACCAATAAATATTAAAACAGCAATTCCCATTGCCCAATTTGTAGCCATAATAGTGTAAAATATATCCTCATAACCACCACTCCTGATATTTATAACATACCATAAACTCAAGAAAGGAAATGCAGTTAATCTTAATATACTTAAGTATAAACTATAAAGAGGCTTCTTAACTGCCTGAAATACTGCAGTAGTAATAAAAAAAACTGGATAAATTGGTCCTATTAATGCTGCTACTTTTAAATATATAGTACCACTCATTATTGCTTCTTGATTGTCAGTAAATAAAGAAACAAAAAATTCTGCACCAAAAAATATTATTATTCCAGCAATTGCCATGAAAGAAGAACCAAAAAATAAGGCCTTGGTGTAAAGTTCTC
>CACKVM010000014.1 GCA_902603625.1 uncultured Pelagibacteraceae bacterium | reverse complement strand
GATTTTCTAATCTAAGATCAATTAATTTTAAGTTAGAAAATTCTTTATTATTATAAATTTTTAATAATATCTTAAAAGTATTATCTAGTTTTTTTTTTGGTAATTTTATGATTAAATTATTTTTTGTTTCAATGTCCCATCTCTTTGATTTATAGTAATAAAAATTCTTAATATCGTTATAATTAAAACCAGATTTATCAATTATTTTCTTTAATCTTAAAAATTCATTTATTTCAAGATCTCCAAATATAAATGGTAAATCAACTTTATTTGAATGAATTTGAATTAAATTTCCATTTGAGCCTATGTAATAATTCAAATTATTTTTTTTTGTATATGCTAAAAATTCTGTTTTTTTAATATCTATAATTAAATTTGAAGGATAATTTTTAAAAATTGTATAGGATTCTATAAATTTCTTAGAATTTATAATTTCCATTATTTTGGTTTTTTCTAAAGAAAATAAATTCAATTGATTTAAAAAAAATAAATCTTGATCTAATTCTTTTTTTTCTTTTCCAATCAAACCTGTAATTTCAAAATTATTTATTTTTGGATAAATAAATTTAAAGATTTTCTTATTGTTAAATGTTCCTAGTATAAGAAAAATTATCAAGTAAATAAAAATTTTTTTACTTATTGATTGATGCATCTTTTAAAATTAGCTTTATTAAGTTAATAAAATTTATTCCTCTGTAAGCTGAAATTTCGGGTACTAATGACAATTTTGTCATACCTGGTTGTGTATTTATCTCTAATAAGTAAAATTTATTCTTAAAGAATTTAAAATCTGATCTTGTAACACCTCTGCATTTTAACAAATTGTGTGCCTTTAAAGAAATATTCATCAGTTGATTATATTTTTCTTTCAGCAAATCAACCGGAATTATATGTTTAGTCTTGGCCTTAGAATTATATTTGGCTTGATAATCGTAAAATTTCCTTTTTGGAATTAATTCAATGGCTCCTAATTTATTTTTTCCAATTATAGCTGCCTGAATTTCTCGACCTGGAATAAATTGTTCAATTAATATATGTTTATAAAATTTCAGTAAATTTATATTTTTTTTTAGGTTTGATTGGTTACAAATAAAAACATTTACACTGGATCCCTCATTAATAGGTTTAATAACAACAGGAAATCCAAATTTTTTCTTTATTATTTTTTTAAGTTCTAGATTTGACTTATCAAAACTGTATTTAAAATATTTAGGCGTTAATATCTTATTTTTTATAAAAATTTTTTTAGATATTTCTTTGTCCATAGCCTGTGCAGAAGCAATTACACCTGAGTGAGTATAGGGTATACCTATGTTTTCTAAAATAGTCTGAATATACCCATCCTCACCAAATTGACCGTGCAAAGCATTAAAGATAATTTTAGGTTTAAATTTACTAACTATCTTAATAAGGTCACTGTCTGGTTCACAAATTTTAACTTTAAAATTATTTTTCTTTAATTCATTTGCAACTTGAATTCCAGTATCAAGACTTATTTTTCGTTCTTTTGAAATTCCTCCAGAAATTATTAAAATTTTTTTTTTCAATTTTCTAAAATTTTTATTTCTTTTTCTATACTAATACCTGTTTTTTTAAATACACTTTCAGCTACAAAATCTATTAACTTCTTCATATCATTAAATTTTGCATTACCTTTGTTTACAAAAAAATTTGAGTGTTTCTCTGATATACATGCATCTCCAAAACTTATATCTGGTGGCACTGACTCTCTTATCAATTCCCATACTTTTTTATCAGTTTGTTTATATGGATTTTTAAAAGTGCTTCCTCCAGTTTTTATTTTTGAGGGTTGGTTTTTTTCTTTTTTTTTTTTAAAATTAAGTATTTTTTCTCTAATGTTTTTTTTGATACCCTTTATGCCTTTAAACGAAGCGCTCAGAAATATTAAATCATCTGGTAAATCACTGCCTCTATAATTAAATTTAATTTTATTAGATGGAATAGTAATAACATTTCCAAAATTATCTACTGCTTGAATAGAAACTAAAATATCTTTTATTTCTTGATTAAAACATCCTGCATTCATTTTAATTGCTCCTCCAACTGTTCCAGGGATACATGATAGAAATTCAAAACCTGTTAAATTATTTTCTGCTGCGTAATCTGACAATTTTTTATCAAAAACTGCAGTCCCAGAAATAATTATATTTTCATTTAAAATAGATAATCTATTAAAATTACTTCCAAGTTTGATAATTATTCCGTCAAAGAGTTCATCTGTTATTAATGTGTTTGAGCCTGCACCTATTATAAATAATCTCTCTTTATTTTTTAAAGTTTTTAAAAAAAGTATTAAATCATTTAAATCATTGACTTTATAAAATGCCTTAGTTTTTCCACCTATATTAAACCAATTTTTTTTTTTTAAATCCTCATTATATATAATTTTTGATTCAAATTTTTTAAGCAATACCTTTAATTTATTAGTTTCCATTATAAAAACTTTGGTAGTTCTTTCATCCAGTTTGATATAGAACCAGCACCCATTCCAATTACAATTTTTTTTCCATACATATTTTGTTTTATAAATTTTGCTAATTGAAATTGATTCTCAATTATCAATAGTTTTACATCAGAATTTTTTATAATTTCTTTTGCAAATTTTTCATAATTAAATCCTAATTTCATTTTTTCTCCTGCTAAAAAGATTGGACATAAAATAACTGTATCTGCATCCTTAAAAGCAAAAGTAAATTCTTTTCTAAGATTTTTTAATCTAGAAATTCTATGTGGTTGAAAAATGCAAACTTTATCGTAATTTTTATATACCTTATTAACTCCCTCAAGCACTACTTTGATTTCTGTTGGATGGTGAGCATAATCATCATAAAAATCAATATTATTGTGTGTAAAAACTTTATTAAATCTTCTTTGTACACCTTTAAAATTTAAAAGTCCTTTTTTAATTTGTTTTACTGAGATTCCAACAGATAGAGCAACTCCCAATGCTCCTACAGAATTTCTTATATTGTGAATTCCTATTAGTGGAATTCTTACTTTTTCAATTTTAAATATTTTTTTATTCGGCAAGCATACTACAACATCAAACTTAGAAAAAAATTTGTTTTGTTTAATATTCTTTATTCTTAAGTTAGAATTCAATTTTTGGCCATATGTATAAAAATTTTTATTTTTTATTTTTTTTAATAATTCGTTATTTGTCTTATCATCTATACAAATAAAAGCTTTTCCAAAGGATGGTGTTTTATTTATGAATTCAATAAAATATCTTTTTAAATCATCTATAGATTTATAAAAATCCATATGCTCTCGATCTATATTTGTAATTATTGAGTAAGTAGGAGTAATATGAACAAAACTTCCGTCGGACTCGTCTGCTTCTAAGACAGACCATTCACTTTTTCCTAATTTTGCAGTATTTTTAATCGAGTTTATAACTCCTCCATTTATAATTGTCGGGTCTAATTTTGTTTCTTGAAAAATTGAAGTGATTAAAGAAGTTGTTGTAGTTTTTCCGTGTGATCCCACTACTACAATATTTTTCATTAAAGAAACAATACTAGCAAGCATTTTACCTCTTCTAATAATTGGAATTTTTTTTCTTTTAGCTTCAATTAATTCAGGATTATTTTTTTTTATTGCAGATGAAACAACTGTTATAGTTGCATTTTTAAGATTCTTTTTTGAATGACCAAAAAAGATCTTAATTTTTTCTTTTTTCAATCTATCTATATTCTTATTATTTGAGATATCACTTCCTTGGATTTGAAAACCTTTACCTTTCATAATTAAAGATAAGCCGCTCATTCCAATGCCTCCTATTCCAATAAAATGAATTACTTCTTTTTTTGCTATTTCAATTTTCATCAATTATTTCTTTTAATTTGTGATTAACACCATTCCAGGAATTTTGAAAATTTAATTTTTTTAAATTTGATTTCTTCTGCAAGAAATCTGCATTATTATTAATAATATTAAGTAATATATTAAAAAGTTTTTCCCTATTAAAGTTTTTTTGATCTATAATCCAACAGCATCCTAACTCCTGATAATATTTAGCATTTTTTGTTTGATGATCATCTTGAGCAGATGGCAAAGGTATTGCTAAGAAAGGTTTATTCATAATTGAAATTTCAGCTAAAGAGGTAGCTCCTGCTCTAGTAATACAGAAATCAGATTTACTAATCAAATTTATAAAATTTTTATCAAAACTAAAAATTTCATGCTCGATATTATTAGATTTATAATAACTAGTTAAATCATTTATATTATTTTCGTTAGTTTGGTGAATTACTTTAATTGAATATTTCTCTGACAATTTTTTCATAACTTCTTTAATTTCACTATTAAAAATTTTTGCTCCTTGACTACCTCCTGAAATAAGGAAACAAAATTTTTTATTTGTTTGATCATTTTTTTCGATTTCATAAAATTTTTTAAAAACTAAAGGGTAGATAACCTCAATTTTATGAATATGTTTTTTTGGGAAATTTTCTAGTTGATCTGAATAACAAAATATTTTCTTTGCAAAATTTAAAAAAAATTTATTTCCTCTTCCTAGAATTAAATTTGGTTCAAAAAGAAAAATCTCTTTTTTTAATATTCTAGCAGCAATTATCATTGGTAAAGACATGTAACCACCAATTGAAATAACTTTATCAATTTTTTTAATAATTAAGTAATTTACAGATCTTATTATTAAGAAAATTGTCTTCAAAAACTTAAAAGGAAATAATAAATTAAAATTTAATCTTGGGGTATTTAAAATAACTACATCATTTTTATTTTTCGTTATAAATTTAAGGCCTCTTAAATCAATCGAATAATGTATTTCATAAATATTTTTTAAGTGTTCTTCTATAATTTCTGCTGGTATAATATGTCCGCCTGTTCCACCAGTTGTAATTAATATTTTTTTCACTATAAAATTTAAACTCTTCTTTTTGTTAAATTTAAGATTATTCCTGACAATATTGAGACACTTATTATAGAGGAACCTCCATAACTTAAATATGGAAGTGTCATTCCTGTCGTGGGAAATAATCTAATATTTACTCCTATATGTATCATTGCCTGTAACAATATTAAGCTTATAGAACCAACTAAGATTAATTTTATTTTATCATCATTTTCTTGATTTACTTTTTTTAAAATTGAATAAATAAAGATTAAAAATAATATTAGAATCAAAACAATAGATGCAACTCCAAACTCTTCTGAAATAACTGATATAATATAATCCGTATGTGCTTCAGGAACTCTATTTTTAAGAGTTCCTTCTCCGACTCCTTTTCCAAAATAACCTCCACTAATGATTGAGTCTAAAGCCTTATCAGACTGAAAATTATATGTACCTTTTTCTGAATCAAAAAAAGATAAAATTCTATTTTTTATATATTCGAATTTAGGCAAATAAAATGTAACATATAAAAGTAAAATCCCTCCAACACTGGAAATTAAGGTTAAAAAAAATAAATTGATACCTGATATAAATATTAATATTACCCAACTTGAAACTACTAAAAGTGTTTGTCCAATATCTGGCTGTATAATTAAAAGTGATGCAATTGATAATGTCAATAAAAGTGAGAATATAAATTTCAAAATATAATTGGATATTTTTTCATGGGAAATTATTAAACTTAAAAATATAATAAAAAATGGTTTAAGTAACTCAATAGGTTGAAGCCTTGGTAAAAAAGCAAAATCAAGCCATCTTTTAGAACCTTTAACTTCAACTCCAATAAATGGAACTAAAAGTAATAATAAAAAAGAAAAACAGTATATATAAATTGATATATTAAAAAGAGTTTCTTTATCTATATAAGAAAAAATAAAAATGAGTAGTATTCCAACTGACACAAAAATTAAATGTTTAAAAAAAAAAAAATAACTATTTGTCTCTAGTTTATCTGAAGCAATTAACGAAGTTGAAACTAGAGAAAAAAATAAACCTGAAAAAAATAATATCATAATCAAACTTAAGATAAATTTATCTAAATTTTTCCACCATTGATAATAAGATATAAAATTCGAAGAATTATCTGACATTAAAATACTTTCTTATTAATTTATTAAAATAAAACCCTCTATTCTCAAAATTTTTAAAACTATCAAAAGATGCTGCGGCAGGACTAAATAAAATATTTTTTTCAACAGAATTATCTTTGTTTATTTCTTTTAATAAACCATTTAGAGCATTTTTCAAATTTGAATATTTTTTATATTTAATCTTATTTTTGAGATCTAATGAAAATTTTTTGTAATTCTTCCCAAAAATGAAACCTCTTATATTTTTACAATAAAATTTTGATAATTTAAATTTATCTCCTTTCTTAGGTATACCTCCTAACAACCAATATATATTTTTTCTCTTTTTCAAAGTTTCAATAGAAGAGGAATAACTTGTAGACTTAGAATCGTTTATTATGGTTAGATTTTTATTTCTAAAAATAATTTGTTGTCGATACTTTAAACCTTTAAATCTTTTAACCACATCAAATAGGATGTTACGTTTAATTTTAAATTTTTTAGATATTTCTATAACAAAAGATAAATTTTGTATGTTTGATGTAGATAATAAATATTCATTTTTAAAATTTCTCAAAAATTTCTTATTAAGTTTTGTATTTACATTAATAATCTTACTTTTATAATTATTCTTTTTTATGTTATTATTTGAGTAAGTGTCAAATTTGTTAATAAAAGCAAAATAGTTCTTTTTTTGGTTTTTTATTATCTTAAACTTGGCAGATATGTAATTATTTAAATTTTTATGTCTCTCTAGATGATCTTGAGCTATATTCAATATAGCTGCAAATTTTGAATTAAATAATTTACTATACTCTAATTGATAAGATGAAGCCTCTATTATAAAAATTGTTTTCTGTTTAATATTTTTGGTAGATAAAATTGGATATCCAATATTTCCAGTTAATTTAACATCTAGCCCTTGTTTTTTAAATACCTCGTATAATAACTGACAAGTTGTTGATTTACCATTTGTGCCTGTAATTGTTATACAAAGATTTTTAAAGTTAGAGAAAAAAATATCTAAATCTGTGTATATTTTCTCATTATTTTCTTTTAAAAACTTTTTAAGCTTACATTTATCTATATCAATACCTGGGCTTAAAATAATTATATCAAATTTTTTTTTTTGGATTTGAATAACAGATTTTAGTTTCTTTCTTAAAATTTTATTTAAATTCAAATTTGGGACATCATCAAATAATGAGATATCATTATCTTTTTTTAAAAAATTAAATGCTGAAATACCTGTTTTGCCAAGTCCATAAATTAAGATTTTCTTATCTTTAAAAAATATTTGGCTTTTCATTCATTATCTTAATTTAAGTGTAGCCAAACCTATCATTGCTAATATTATTGAAATTATCCAAAATCGTATAACAACTGTTGACTCAGGCCATCCCTTTTTTTCGAAATGATGGTGTATAGGTGCCATTTTAAAAATTCTTTTACCTGTAAGCTTAAAAGAAATTACCTGAACCATAACTGATACAGCCTCTAACACAAATAAGCCGCCAGTAATTGCTAAGACTATTTCATGTTTAGTGATTATTCCTACAGTTCCAAGAGATCCACCAAGAGCCAGTGAGCCTGTGTCTCCCATAAATATTTTAGCTGGCGGAGCATTAAACCATAAAAAACCTAAACAAGATCCTATTATTGCTCCACAAAAAATTGAAACTTCTCCTGTTCCATCAATGTATGGAATTTGTAAATAATCAGAAAATACAATATTTCCTGTAACGTAGCTGATAAAAGCAAAACATCCTGCCACTAAGATTACAGGAACAGTTGCAAGTCCATCCAGCCCGTCAGTTAAGTTTACAGCATTTGATGATCCAATAATCACAAATACAGAAAATGGAATAAAAAACCATCCAAGGTTGATTACTAAATTTTTAAAAAAAGGAAAATATAAGTTTGTTATACCTTGGTAATCAACAAAATAAACAAAAAAACTAATACCGATTACTCCTAAAAAAATTTGAAGAGATAACTTTAACTTAGATGACATGCCTGATGAATTATTATATTTTATTTTTTTATAATCATCTAAAGCTCCAAGTAACCCAAATGATACTGCAATATAAATACAAAAAATAATACTTATATTTGATAAGTCTGCCCAACATAAAACTGAGACTAGTAGCCCAAATAATATAATGACCCCTCCCATCGTAGGGGTACCAATTTTTTTTATAATATGGTTTTCTGGTCCGTCATCACGAATTGGATTTAAAATTTTTTTATTTGAAAAAAAATTTATAAAAGGTCCGCCAATTATTAAAACTATAATTAAAGATGTAAAAAAGGATAAACCAGTTCTAAAAGTGATGTATTTGAAAACATTTAAAAATCCGAAACTATCTACATAGTTTAATATGAATTGGTATAACATTTATCTCAAACTCCTAAGATTATTTATTATCTTATTAAATCCTGTAGCATTTGAAGCTTTAACCATAAGATAATCATTATTCTTTAAATCATTTTTAATCAAATTAATAATTTGTGAATTATGATGAAATATTCTGCCCCTTTTTGATTTTGATATAGAATTAAAAATAGATAAAACATGTCTTCCTTTAACAAACACTTTGTTAATTTTTGTTTTATTAATTATTGGGACAATAGACTGGTGAAGTTTTTTAGAGTGTTTTCCAAGCTCCAACATATCTCCTAATAATAAATATTTTTTTGATTTTAATCCTTGAAGTTTATCGAAATTAATTATCGCTGTCTTTAGGGATAATGGATTTGAATTATAACTTTCATCAATTAGATTAAGATTTTTTCCTTGCAATCTAATTTTAGAAATATCTCCTCTTCCTTTCGGTATTTTGAAATCGCAAAATATATTTTTATTTATTTTTTTAACATCAAAAAAAATACTTAATACAGTTATTGCAGCAAGAATATTTAGAATATTATTTTGAAAGTTATTAGAGATATGGAAAAAAGTTTTTGAATTATTAATTCTTATATTGGCTTTAAAGTTTTTACCAAATCTTTTTATATTAATAAGTTTTACATTTGGATTTTTTGCATTAATACCAAATGATAAAATTTGAAGTTTATTTTTGATAGCTATTTTTTTATGAAGATTGAAAAAATTATCATCAGAATTTAAAACTAAAAATCCTTCCTTTTTAGTGTTATTAATGATTTCTGATTTGGCCAAAGCAATCTCTTTTATATTTTTGAAATTTTTAATATGAGCATAGTTTATATTCGTGATCACACTCACGTTTGGCTGAACAATATTCGAAAGGTAATCAATTTCTCCTTTTTTATCCATTCCAAGTTCCAAAACTGCAAATTTATTATTTTGATTTATATTAAACAAACTCAATGGAACGCCGTATTTATTATTATAAGACTTTGGTGAAATACTTGTTTTAGATAACTTATTCAAACAACTTCCTAACAGTTCTTTTAGTGTGGTTTTTCCACAACTTCCCGTTATTCCAACAATTTGGGTATCTATAATTTTTCTATATACCCTAGACGTGTCAGTTAATAGTTGAAGAGTATCCTCTACTTTAATTTGTTTGTTAATATTTTCTTTTTTATCAATCCTTCCAACAATGGCTAGCGATGCTTTTCTTTTTAAAACTTCATTAATATATTTGTTCCCATCTTTTTTTCTTCCTTTAATTGCAAAAAAAATGTCATTTTTTTTGATTTCTTTTGAATTAATACAGCCATTACTTAAAATTGAATTACTTGGTAAAATTTTAGTTTTATCTTGAATAATATTTAATCTTATATCCTTAAATAAAAATTTATTTTTTTTTAAAATTGATTTTAAAATTTCTTCTCGGTCAGAAAAAAACTTTTTATTACCCTTATATTCTTGTGTTTTTTCATGCCCTTTACCTGCTATAATTGCAATATCTCCTGAACAAAGATTCTTTATACACTCTGAAATTGCAATTTTTCTATTTGGAATTTCTTTAAAATATGCATTCTTTAATCCCTTTTTAATTTCATTTCTAATTGTTTGAGGATTTTCACTTCTTGGATTATCGTCAGTTAAATAAATTTTATTAGCGTAATTGGACGCAATTTTTCCCATCTTGAATCTTTTACCTTTATCTCTATCACCACCACACCCAAAAACTAAATTAATATTACTTGATGGAAATTGTTGTTTAATATTATTTAAAACAGTTCTTAGTGCTTCAGGTGTATGAGCATAATCTAATAAAACCTTACTTTTATTTTTAAGAGTTCCTATATTTTCTAATCTTCCCTCTACAGCTTTAAGTTTATTTATTACTTTTATGATATCATTTATTTTAATGTCACTTTTAATTGCTGCAAAAATAGCCATCAAAACATTTTTAATTTGAATTTTTCCAATTAAATTAAGTTTAATTTTAAATACTTTAGACTTGTATTTAATAATTATTATTTGATAATTATTTTTAAAGTTATGGTCAACTAACTCTAGATCAGATTTTTTTCCATAGACAGTATTTAATTTTAATTTTTTGTATTTACATATGTTTTTGATTTCATCAAATTGTGAAACTGTTGAATCTATAATTATTTGACCTTTCTTTTTTATTAATTCTTTAAATAAATATAATTTTGAATTTAGATAATCTTTATAATTTTTATGATAATCTAAGTGGTCTTGAGATAAATTCGTAAAAATTCCTATATCAAACAATAATCCATCTAAGCGGTTTTGTTTTAAACCATGGCTTGAAGCCTCTAAAATTATATGATCAATTTTTTTTATTTTTAAATAATTAATAATTTTACTTAACTCAATTGGGTTGAGTGTAGTATTAGAGACTTTTTTTCTTATGTTTTTTGATTTTATACCTATAGTTCCTATAGATGCAGTCCTTTTTTTACATAAATTTAAAATTTGATAATAAAAATCTGCAACAGAAGATTTGCCATTTGTTCCTGTTACTGCAACTAATTTTTTTGGATTTTTTTTAATAAATTTATAAGATAAATCTGCTAATAATTTTCTTGGATTTTTATCTTTAATAAAAATTACTTCTTTATTTTTAGATTCAACTTTTTTTTCTGAAATTATTACTTTAGCACCCCGCTTAATAGCATCTTGAATATAGTCATTTCCATCAAACCTATTTCCTTTTAGTGCAAAAAAAATGAAATTTTTTTTAACTTTAGAACTATCAAAAGCAACGCCAGAAAAATAAGTATTATAAAATTTTTTATCTATTTTTTTTATAAATTTCCCAAGATACATTATTCGTAAATTTCATTATATTTTGTGGCTAAAATAGGCCCTATTTTCTCTATAATTTGTCCTACAACTTCAACTGTTGTCCATCCTGCGGTATTATACGGTGTGCCTTTGTATTTGATCCCTGAGCCATCTCTATAATGATAAATATATTCACTATTAGTCTTAGGCTCGTCTAACATAACGATTAGTGAAAATTTTGGGTTTCTTATTGGAAAAATAGAAGCAAAAGTATTTATCTTATTGTTTGAATAACCTCCAATAGTGCTTTTTTGAGCTGTTCCTGTTTTACCTCCAACATCATAACCTTCAATGTTTGATAATGAGGCTGTCCCTTCTTTATTAGTTACAACTTTTCTTAAAATTGGATTTATTTTTTTCGAAACATCATTTTTAAGAAATTTTACTTTTTTTTGTTTTTGATCTTGTTTGATTAGTGAAGGTTTTATTTTATAGCCACCATTCACTATTATTGAATAAGCATTAGCTAATTGAAGAATAGTTGTTGTTATACCATGACCATAAGAGACTGTTGCTAGCTTACATTTACCCCACTTAAAAGAGAGAGGCACACCAACTTCTTCTATATCAAATTCAATTGAATTAATTAAATTTAGTTCATGAATAAATTCTCTAAATTTCTCTAAACCAATCGATTGAGCAATTCTCACAGAACCTATGTTTCCTGATCGAATAAGGATTTGTTCGGCTGTTAATATAGATGGAATATTTTCGTCATATTCATTGATAGTATTTTTTCCGCATTTTAGATTTTTTTCTAAATCCATAAATTCTGTTTCAGGCTCTACTACTTTTTCATGAATACCGGCAGCTAAAGTGAAAGTTTTAAAAACTGATCCAAATTCATAAACACCTTTAGTAGCTCTGTTAATCAAATTTAAGTCAGAAATATCTACTCTTTCATTTGGATCAAAATCTGGTAGTGAAACTAAAGATATTATTTCTCCACTATTAACATCCATTAATATTGCAGCACTACCCTTTGTTCTAAAAATCTTATTAAACTTAATCAACTCTTCTCGTATTAAAAACTGTATATTCTTATCTGCAGATAGATAAATTGGATCAATATCTTTTTTCAATTTTTGATCTAAAGATTTTTCTAAGCCAGAAATGCCAATGTTGTCATCATCAATTTGTCCTATAATGTGGCTAAATAAATTTTTTTGTGGATAAATTCTTGTAATTTTTTCTATAGATTTAATTGATTTATCACCTAACATCATTATTTTTTCATAATTTTCCTCTGAAATTTTTTTTTCAAACCAAAAAAATTTTTTTTTATCTAATTGTGTTTGAATTTTTTTAAAATTTTTGTCAGGAAATATGTATCTTAAGTTTAATAATAACTTTTTTTGATCAATTACTTCTGAAGGGTTTATACCGATATCTATTGAACTAACTGTTTTTGCTAAATAGTTCCCATTTCTATCAACAATATCTGCACGATGAAGTTTGTTAACAATTTTAGATTTTTGATAATTTAATGTATGAAAACTTCTCGATCCTAAATGAATTAAGTGAATTGAATAAATTAATGAAATAATAAAAAAGATAAAGAATATAAAAGCTACTCGATTAAATCTTATATATGTTTTATTTTTGTTGTAC
>CACKVM010000013.1 GCA_902603625.1 uncultured Pelagibacteraceae bacterium | reverse complement strand
TATGGTTATCCTCTAGGTAATCTTAAAGGCAAAAAAGCGGTAATATTTTGCACCTATGGTTCTCCACAATTTGCTGTTAGAACTTTTTTTTTAAACATGCCCACTAAAAGGTTAAGACGGGGAGTGTTTAATATATGCGGCATAACGGATGTTATATATCGGAGATACTTTGCTGTACCATTTGTTGGAGATAATAAAAGAAAAAAATTTCTAGAGGATGTTAAAAAAACTGCACTTAATATTTAAATTTTTATTTATCTTTATTTTTTTGACTTCTCTGTCTAAAGCTGATGTCCTAAAACCAAATAGCAATATTAAGCCTGTTGAAGTTATCGAAATTCAGCTTCTAGCTCTTCAAAAAAATGATCAAAAATATAAGGATAGTGGTATAGAACAAACCTGGAATTTTGCTCATCCAAACAACAAAAGAGTAACAGGACCTTTAGAAAATTTTAAAAGAATGATTAAAGGCGACTCATATCAAATGATGATTAATCATTTGAGTCATACCATCACGAAAATAGGAAGTAATGAAAAATGGGCTCAATTTGAGGTAATTATATTAGATAAAAATAAAATTTACCATAAATTTAATTGGCAAGTTGAAAAGTATACAATGGAGGGAGATCTAAAAGATTGTTGGTTGACCACAATGGTATCAAATCCAATCTCTTTAGGTAGTTCAATTTGATCTTTTATAGACATTTTTGTTTCGTTATTTATAAAAATTTAGTAGGAATTGAGAATGAAAACAAAAACTAAAGTTGTTGTAGTTGGTGGAGGTGTTGTCGGTGTCAGTGCTCTTTATCATTTAGCAAAAAAGGGATGGTCAGATGTAATTTTAATAGAGAGGAAAGAGTTAACATCAGGTTCTACTTGGCACGCTGCTGGATTATTACCTCTTTTTAATATGAGTTATTCTGTAGGGCAACTTCATAAGTATGCTGTAAATCTTTATAAAAAATTAGAGGAAGAAACTGGCAAAAATGTTGGCTTTAGTGTTGTTTCGAATATCCGTTTAGCAAGTACAAAAGATAGGATGGATGAGTATCATCAATATGCAGGTGTAGCTAAAACAATAGGTGTTGATGTAAAATTTTTGACACCAAAACAAGTAAAAGAAATTTGGCCACTATGTCATACGGATGATTTAGTTGGCGCAATACAACACCCAGAAGATGGATATATTCAACCAGCAGATTTAACCCAAGCATTAGCAACAGGCGCAAGAAATAGAGGGGCTGAAATTTATAGAAACACAACTGTCTTATCAATGAGACAAACCAAAGAAGGATGGGTAGTAGAAACAGACAAAGGATCAATTGAGTGTGAGCATGTTATTTCTTGCTCTGGAAATTTTGCACGGCAAACAGGTGAAATGGTAGGATTAGATATCCCAGTTATACCTGTTGAACATCAATACATTGTTACAGAACCTCATCCTGCGATACAAAAAAGAAAAAAAGATGGATTACCTGAAATGGGAGTCTTGAGAGATAGTGATAGCAGATGGTATATGAGAGAAGAAGCTGGAGGATTAATATTAGGTCCTTACGAAGATGGTGCTCCAGCTTGTTATGTGGAAGGACCTTCAAAAGATTCTGAATACGAATTATTTCAAGAAGATTTAGATCGACTGGCACCTCATATTGAAGGTGCTATTCATAGAGTTCCTGCTTTTGGCGAAGTGGGTGTTAAAAAAGTTTATAATGGAGCAATTTGCTACACACCTGATGGTAATCCGATAGTTGGTCCAGCTTGGGGGTTGAAAAATTTTTGGATTAATGAGGGTCATAGTTTTGGTATTACAGCCGCTGGAGGAGCAGGCTGGCAACTGGCAGAGTGGATTGTTGATGGAGAACCAACAATTGATATGCTTGGCGTTGAACCTAGACGTTACGGAAATTATGCAACCAAATCTTATTTAAAAGCAAAAAATGAAGAAGCTTATAGCCACGTTTTTATTGTTCATTATCCTGATGAGGAAAGACCAGCTGCAAGACCATTAAGAACATCTCCTTGTTATGAAAGAATGAAAGATTTAGGTGCAGTGTTTGGTCAAAAATTTGGTTGGGAGAGACCCAATTTTTTTGCAACTGATGGTATGGAACAAAAAGATGATTGGTCATTTAGAAGATCAAAATGGTTTGATGCAATTAAAAAAGAGTGTCAAAATGTAAAAGAAAATGTTGGCCTATTAGATATGACGGCATTTGCAAAATGTCGAATTAAAGGTCCTAAAGCTGAAGAGTTTTTAGATTACTTGGTAGCAAATAAACTTCCTAAAAAAATTGGCAGAATAAATTTATGTCATGCACTAAATACCAAAGGTGGAGTTCATTCAGAATTTACAATCATGAAAGAGGCTGAAAACAGCTATTACCTTGTTTCTGCAGGTGCAAACTTAAGATTAGATCACGATTGGATTCAAAAATGGATGCCAACTGATGGATCAGTGATATTTGAAGATTTAACTAATAGTACAGGGGTACTTGTTGTAGCTGGACCAAAAGCAAGACAATTGATGCAAAAAGTTTCTACAGATGATTTTTCTAATGAAAACTTTAAATGGTTAACAGCTAAAAATGTTAATGTTGGTTATGCTCCAGTAAATGCAATGCGAGTAAACTTTGTTGGAGAACTGGGTTGGGAATTACATCACCCAATTGAGTATCAAAATCATATTTTTGATAAATTAATGGAAGCTGGAAAAAATTTAGGACTGAAACCTTTTGGAATAAGAGCAATGAATAGTTTAAGAATTGAAAAATCTTACAAATTAGTAGGAACAGAACTTTCAATAGAATATTCACCCTACGAGTCAGGGTTAGATAGATTTGTGCATCCAAATAAAGGAAATTTCATAGGTCTTGAAGCATTAAATAAGTGGAGAGAAAAAGGTTTTGATAATAAATTAGTTACTCTCGAAGTTCATAATACAACTGACTCAGATGTATTAGGAAATAATCCAATTTATAAAGATGACAAAGTTGTTGGAAGAGCTACCGGTGGTGAATATGGATTTAGACTAGATAAGTCAATTGCATTAGCAATGGTAAAACCAGACTTAGCTAATGTAGGGGAAAAACTTAAGGTTGATATTTTAGGCAAGATGTATGAAGCTACAATATTAGATGAAAGTCCTTATGACGCTGAAAATAAATTATTGAGAGCTTAATGAAAATTTTAGTCGCAGTAAAAAGAGTAATAGATTACAACGTTCAAATCAGAGTTAAAGAAGATAACACAGGAGTGGTAACTGACAATGTTAAAATGTCTACAAATCCACCTGATGATAATGCAATTGAAGAAGCGGTAAAAATTAAAGAGGCTGGTAAAGCTAAAGAAGTCGTTGCAGTAAGTATTGGTGAAGAGAAAGCTCAAGAAACAGTTCGTAAAGCCTTAGCAGTTGGAGCAGATAGGGGAATACTTGTTAAGACAGATAATATAATTGAACCGCTTGCAGTTTCAAAATTGTTACAAAAAATTGTTGAAAAAGAAAAACCAGATTTAGTTTTTATGGGCAAACAAGCAATCGATGATGATTGTAATCAAACAGGTCAAATGTTAAGTGCGCTTTTAAATTGGCCTCAAGCAACTTTTGCATCTAAAATTGAAATTAAAGATGGTAAATTAGAAGTCACTAGAGAGATAGATGAAGGTTTAGAAACAATTGAAATTAATGTTCCAGCAATAGTAACTTGTGACTTAAGATTAAACGAACCAAGGTATGCATCATTACCAAATATAATGAAAGCAAAGAAAAAGCCTATTGAGCAATTAAATGCGTCAGATTTAGGGGTAGATATAACTCCTAGAATCGAGCAAATTAAAGTCGAAGAGCCACCTAAGAGAAAAGCTGGAATAAAAGTTTCAAGTGTAGCCGAGTTGGTTCAAAAATTAAAAAATGAAGCTAAGGTAATATAATGTCGGTTTTATTAATTGCAGAACACAATAACAAAGAGTTAAAGCCATTTACGCTTAATGCAAGTACAGCAGCTTCTCAAATTGATAGTGACGTACATGCAGTAATTATTGGACATAATTGTGATGAAGCTGCAAAAGCGCTTTCAGAATTACCATTAATAAAAAAAGTTATTCATGTTGAAGCTAATCACTATGAAAACTTTGTTGCTGAAAATTTTGCACCAGTAATTGTAAAATTAGCTGAAAATTATTCACATATTATTAGTTCAGCAAATACTTTTGGCAAAAATTTAATGCCAAGAATTTCTGCTGCTTTAGATACATCACAAATTAGTGATATCATCAAAGTTATTGCGCCTGATACCTTTTTAAGACCTATTTATGCAGGAAACGCTTTTGCAACTGTTAAAAGTAAGGATGCAAAAAAATGCGTAACAATCAGACCCACATCCTTTGATCCTTGTGAAAGCTCAGGTGGATCAGCTCCTATAGAAAAAGCAGATCCTGGTGAACAATTTGCAAAAACAAAATTTATTAAAAGAGAAGAAGTTAAATCAGATAGACCTGAACTTGGCACAGCGAGAGTTGTCGTTTCTGGTGGAAGAGGAATGCAGAGTGGAGATAATTTTAAATTAATTACTTCTTTAGCTGATAAATTAAATGCAGCTATTGGAGCTTCGAGAGCAGCAGTTGATGCAGGATATATCAGCAATGATCATCAAGTTGGTCAAACTGGAAAAGTTGTTGTTCCCGATTTATATATTGCGGTTGGTATCTCAGGTGCTATTCAACACTTAGCTGGTATGAAAGAAAGTAAAGTGATCGTGGCAATCAATAAAGATGGTGAAGCACCAATTTTTAGTGTCGCAGATTATGGATTAGAAGCTGATCTTTTTGAAGCAGTTCCTCAGTTCTTAGAGGAATTGAACAAATTAAACACTATACAAAAATAATATAATCTGTAAAAAATTGACTATGTCCAGAGAGACAATGGAATATGATGTAGTTATTATAGGTGGGGGTCCATCAGGACTAGCCACAGCTATTAGATTAAAACAACTAAATTCAGAATTGAATATTTGTTTGTTAGAGAAAGCATCTGAAATAGGCGCACATATCTTAAGCGGAAATGTTTTTGAAACAAGAGCTTTAGATGAATTAATCCCTGGTTGGAAAGAATTAGATGCACCTATCAAAACTAAAGTAACTAAAGAAAAATTTTTATTTTTAGGAAAGAATAAATCAATAAGCTGGCCAACCTGGTTACTTCCAACAGTTCAAAAAAATCATAAAAATTATATTATTAGTCTTGCAAATTTATGTCGATGGCTTGCAGATCAAGCTGAAGCACTTGGTGTTGAAATATTTCCGGGATTTCCGGCAAGTGAAATATTATATAATGATGATGGCTCTGTTAAAGGAGTTGCAACTCAAGATATGGGTTTAGATAAAGAAGGAAACAAAAAAGATAGTTATGAGCCTGGTATCGATCTTGTTGGTAAAGTAACTGTGTTTGCTGAAGGCTGTAGAGGTCATTTAGGTAAACAATTAATTAATAAGTTTGAATTAGATAAAGGAAAAGATCCTCAACAATATGGAATTGGTTTTAAAGAAATTTGGGAGATAGATGAACAAAAACATGATGAGGGCACGGTCATGCATACTGCTGGTTGGCCATTAGATAAAAAAACTTATGGTGGAAGTTTTATATATCACGCTGAGAACAAACAAGTTTTCTTAGGTTATGTCATTGGATTAGATTATAAAAATCCCCATCTTTCTCCTTTTGACGAATTTCAAAGATTTAAAACTCATCCCGCAATCAGAAAAATTATTGAGGGAGGAAAAAGAATTTCTTACGGAGCGCGAGCTTTAATTGAAGGTGGTTTTCAAAGTTTACCAAAAATGTTTATGCCGGGAGCATTACTTGTCGGATGTGATGCAGGTACACTTAACATGCCTAAAATAAAAGGTTCGCATACAGCCATGAAAAGTGGAATGATAGCCGCTGAAACTATTGATGAACATTTAAAATTAAAAAAAGATTTGTCGATCTTTGAAGAAAAGTTCAAAAACAGCTGGGTTTATGAAGAACTTTATAAGGCTAGAAATGTCAAACCAAGTTTTAGCTGGGGTCTTATTTTAGGTATTATTTTTACAGGAATAGATCAAATTTTATTCAGAGGCAGAATGCCTTTTACCTTAAAACATAAACATGCTGATCACGAGACACTTAAGCCAGCAAATGAAATGCCTAAAATTGATTACCCAAAACCTGATAATATTATTACTTTTGATAAAACAAGCTCGGTATATTTGACTGGAACAAATCACGCTGATAATCAACCGGTGCATTTGAAATTGAAAGATCCAAATTTGCCAATTAGTTATACTTTAGAAAAATTTGATGAACCTGCTCAAAGATATTGTCCAGTTGGAGTTTATGAAGTTCAAAATGAAAACAATGTCCAAAAGTTTGTAATTAATTCTCAAAATTGTATTCATTGTAAAACTTGTGATATTAAAGAGCCATCACAAAATATTACTTGGGTTACTCCAGAGGGTGGTGGTGGACCTAAGTATGGCAACATGTAATTAAGATAGATCT
Organism: uncultured Pelagibacteraceae bacterium; assembly: GCA_902603625.1. Taxonomy (GTDB): domain Bacteria; phylum Pseudomonadota; class Alphaproteobacteria; order Pelagibacterales; family Pelagibacteraceae; genus Pelagibacter. The sequence goes on along the minus strand of CACKVM010000013.1, from coordinate 6,601 downwards.
ATTGCAAATTTTTTTAAAGTTTCGATTGGTAAAATTTTAAGTGTGGTTTCGTGAGTACTCTTTAAAAATACTGGACAACCTTTACCAGCTTCTACTGCACGAGCATACCAAGTAGCACAAACACACCATCCATCACCATCTTTTAAACCAGGAAATCCAAACTCAGGGTGTGGGGTAATTAAATCATTCCCAGCCTCTTTACACCATTCTAAAAATTCCGTAGTAACTTTTGCACAAACTGTGTGTAAACCATGGTCGTTTTCATCAGTATTACAACAGCCATCTCGATACCAACCTGTTAAAGGATCTAGAGAACATTTCTCTAATTTTTCTCCAAGAACATTTTTTTGAATTTTATCCATAGAAAACGTTGAATGTTTTTTTATCAATGTCTAAATTAAATGAGAAAGATCTTCTCTCACCCTCTCTTTTAAAAGGATAAGCAGTATGCATTAAATAATTTGGAAAAATAATCATATCACCGACCTTAGGATTGTGATTATGTAAACTATTACTTAAAAAAGATTTTGAACCATGTATAAAATCTATTGTCCCGTTCGTTTTAAGTCTTTTTGTTCCTTTAGTAATATTTTTTGGTATCTTTAAATACCCAACTCCTGATATGTTGCCATTATGAAAATGAACAGGGTTATATTCATTTTTATATTGTCTTACTACCCAAAAACTTTTTAAATTCATCTTTTTTACGCTCTTGTTGGTACACTGCTTGATATATTTTTTCACATTTAATTCAATGAACTTCAAAATATGTTTATTTACGAATTTATTTGATAATCTAATCTCTTGTTTTACTTGACCAACAAGTTCTTTAGAATAATCGTTTTTTTTCGATCTAGATTTACTATTTACAATTAAATCAACTTCTTTATTTATTTTATTTATTATTTTTTTTGGAATTTTAATTATAGCAATTTTAGGACCAAAAGGATTAAAAACTCTCATAGCGATATTAAATTTTAGTTGGATTGGGTTGACCCTTATAAACTTTTTCGGGATCAAATTTTTTTTCTTTTTCAGTAAATTTCATTTCTACTTCTCGTCCATTTTTAATTGGTCCAAGTGGAATAGATCTATAAAAACAAGATCGATAACCCACATGACAGCTAGCTCCATCACCGATATCAACAGTTAACCAAATAGAATCTTGGTCATCGTCAATTTTGATTTCAGTAACTTTTTGAACAAAACCACTTGTTTTACCTTTATGCCAGATAGATTTCCTCGATCTGCTGTAATAATGAGCTTCTTTTGTTTCGATAGTTTTCTTTAATGCTTCTACATTCATATAACCATGCATTAAAATCTCTTTTGTTTGAGAACACATTGTAATAACAGGGATTAATCCATCATTATCAAATTTAGGAGAAAGTAGATTTCCCTCTTCAATTTCCAGCACATTTTCTCTTTTTTTGAACATATTCGGTGATTATGTAGCACATATCTAGATATATTAAATATTTTAAAAATACGCATTTATAGGTATAAAACCCCTCATGAAATTAGTTAAAGATATTGATAATAATCAAAATTCTAAAAAGATTTCTGATAAGGAAGCTGAAGAAGCATTTAAGACTATTTTAGCTTGGATGGGTGAAGATCCAAGTAGAGAAGGATTATTGGAAACACCTAAAAGAGTGGTTAAAGCTTTCAAAGAGTATTTCAAAGGTTACAAAGAAGATCCTATCCAAGTTTTAGATAAAACATTTGGTGATGTTGATGGGTATGATGACATGGTCATTCAAAAAAATATTTCTGTTCAAAGTCATTGCGAGCATCACATGGCACCTATCATAGGTAAAGCGCATGTAGCTTATATCCCTAATGAAAGGGTTGTTGGATTAAGTAAATTAGCAAGAGTTGTTGAGGTTTTCTCTAAAAGATTGCAAACTCAGGAAAGATTAACTATGCAAATTGCGAATACACTAATGAGGGCATTAGATGCCAAGGGAGTAGCAGTTACAATAGACTCAACTCATCAGTGCATGACTATGAGAGGAATTAAAAAAGAACAAGCAACAACAGTTACAAATTATTATTTAGGTCAATTCAAAGAAGATCTAAGTTATCAAAATAGATATTTAAGGTTAATTAGCAATTCTAAAGATTAAAAGTGTCTGATCAATTTAAAGCATTAGTTTTAAATCAAGAAGGTGACAACTTTACTAGAGAAGTAAAATCAATAGATAAAAGTTTTTTAAAACACGGTGATGTAACTATCAAAGTAGATTATTCAGATCTTAATTTTAAAGATGGAATGATTTTAAAAAACGGAGGAAGATTAGTAAAAGAATTTCCTCACATACCTGGAATTGATTTTTCAGGAACTGTCGTTGAAAGTGAAAATTTAAAGTTTAAGTCAGGTGATCAAGTAATTTTGACTGGATTCAGAGTTGGAGAAATCTTTTATGGTGGTTATTCTCAAATGGCAAAAGTCAATGGTGATTTTCTAATTAAGAAACCAGATGACTTAACAAGTAAGCAAGCAATGATTTTAGGAACTGCAGGATTTACTTCTTTGATGGCTGCATTTGCAATTAAAGCACGAGAAGAAATATTACTTGGTGCAAAAATAAACGATGTCTTAGTTACAGGTGCAACTGGTGGAGTAGGAAGTATTGCAGTCATGATATTAAATAAGATGGGATATAATGTTACTGCAGTATCAGGAAAAGATTCTAAAGTTGATTACTTAAAATCATTAGGTGCAAAAAGTGTTATAAATCGTAGTGAATTTGATAAAGATCCAAAACTTATAGATAAAGGTTTATGGGATGGAGTAGTTGATACTGTCGGTGGAAAAATTTTAGCAAATGCGATTGTTCAAACTAATTCAAATGGAATTATTGCAGTCTGCGGTAATGCTAGTACTAATGAGCTTAACACTAATGTAATTCCATTTATGTTACGAGGAATAAAACTTTGGGGAATGGATTCTGCTAATTGCAGTATCAAAAGAAGAGAATTTATTTGGGGTGAAGCAGCAAAACTAATTGACTTTAATATAATAGAAAAATCAGTTCAAACAGTTAGCTTGGAGGAGTTAATTGAAACTTATCCTAAAATATTAAAAGGTGAAATTTCCGGAAGAGTTTTAGTTGATTTAAATAAATAATGGATTGGGATAAACTTAAAATATTTCATGCAGTTGCCGAGGCAGGTAGTTTCACAAATGCTACAGTGAATTTAAATCTTAGTCAATCAGCTATTAGTCGGCAAATTCAAGCACTTGAACAGGATTTAAAAGTTCAACTATTTGAAAGACATGCAAGGGGATTAACTTTAACAGAAAACGGAGAATATGTATTTAAGACTGCGCATGAAGTAATAAGCAAACTAAAAGAAGTAGAAACATCATTAGGTGACCAGAAGCACAAACCGTCTGGTAAATTAACAATTACAACTGTAAGAAGTTTTGGGACTCACTGGTTAACTCCTAGAATTCAAGAATTTATGAGACTAAACCCTGAGATAGAAATTGAATTAGTATTTGATGATAAAGAATTGGATTTAAGTACTCGTCAAGCTGATATAGGTATTTTTATGAGAAGACCTAAACAACTCAATTATATTCAAAAAAAATTAGTAGATATTAAATATTATATTTATGGATCAAATAAATATTTAGAAAAATTTGGTATGCCTAAAACAGTTTTAGATCTGAATAAACATAAATTTATATCTTTTGGAAAAGGGGCACCTTCACCAGTTTATAATCCTGACTGGGCTTTGAAACTTGGTATGCATGACGGAAAAAAAAGAAAATCTATAATGAAGGTAAATAGTGTGATGGGTTTACTATTAGCAGTTGAATCAGGTGTAGGTCTAGCTGCATTACCAGAATATTTAGTATCAAGTTCAAACAATGTAATTAAAGTTTTACCAAAATCTGAAGGCCCGATAACAGAGGCACACTTTGTTTATCCACAATCTTTAAAAAATACCGCTAGAGTTCAAGCTTTTAGAAACTTTTTATTTAGTAAAATAGGTGATTGGAAATAATCATTTTAGCCGTCCATAGTCATAATTTTATTCATTTGATATAAAAAATAATCAATAAACTGTGACATTTTTGCGATTGATAATCATTATCATTGATAATAATTATCATTCTCAATGAGAATAATAATCATTCTCATTATAAATTATGCGGCAAAACCATGAATAATGGAGAATAAATGAGGAAGATATCAATTTTAACATTAATCTTTTCAGTGATTTCATCATCATTAGCAATTGCAAATGAGGTCAATGTTTTTAATGCAAGACACTACAAAGCAGATTCTGAGCTTTATTCAAAGTTTACAAATATGACTGGAATAAAAGTTAATTTGATAAACGGAAAATCAGGTGCTTTAGAGAAAAGAATCATAAGTGAGGGCGCAGACTCTTCTGCTGACCTATACATCACTGCAGACGCAGGAAGATGTGGGGCAATGGATGCTAAGGGCACACTTCAAAATGGTTTAACATCTGCAGCTATAAAAGATGCTGTTCCAAAAAGCTTTAGAACAAATAAGTGGGTAGGAATCGCAAAAAGAGCAAGAATAATTTATTACTCACCAGAAAGAGTGACTGGTGCAGAATTGTCTGGAATGACTTATGAGGGTTTGGCTGATCCAAAATGGAAAGGTAGATTAGTAATAAGAAAATCTAGCAACATTTACAATAAATCTCTTGTAGCATCTTTGATTAAAAATAATGGAAAAGCCGCAACAGCTGCATGGGCTGAGGGAGTTGTTGCTAATATGGCAAGAACACCAACAGGTAATGATAGAGCTCAAATTATGGCAGTCGCAGCTGGTGAGGCTGACATTGCTGTAGCTAATACTTACTACTTAGCTCTAATGTTATCAGGTAAAAAAGGTGCAGAGCAACAAGAAGCTGCAAAAAAAGTTAAAGCTTTTTTTCCTAATCAAAATGATAGAGGAACGCATATGAATGTAAGTTGTGCTGCTTTAGTAAAAGGTGCACCAAATAAAGCTAACGCTATTAAGCTTGTTGAGTTTTTATTAACTCCAGAGTCTCAAGAGCATTTCACAAATAATACTTTTGAGTTTCCAATGATTGATGGTGTTTCACCAAGTCCATTAGTGGTAAATAATTTAGGATTAGATTTTAAACAAGATATGAAAACTAAATTAGCTTCTTATGGAAAAAATCAAGCTGCTGCAGTTGAAGTAATGACAGCTGCTGGTTGGAAATAATATGAAAGAAAAAAAGAAATTTATTTCTGATATTAATTATAATAAATCTTCTAAATCATGTTCCCCATGTAATTTGGAGTGTAAAAAAATTAATAAAAGAATGAATAACAGAAAATTTTCACAAATAAATACAAAGGAGGTTCCGCATATCCTAAAAGTATTTAATTTTTGATTTTTCTGAATGTTCATGTGCCCTCGTCAAGATGTCTCCTTGCTAGGGCCATGAATATAATACTTTCATGTTTATAAGGCGGATTATAAATTATGAGAATAAATTTTTGGTACATATCTTCTTTAATAATTTCACTATTTGTAATCATTCCAATTTTAACTGTTTTTTCTAGTTTTTTTGATAATACTTCTAATTACTATCAAGTATTAAAAGATACTTTCTTAATGGAGTATATCTTTAATTCACTAATCTTGTTGGTGAGTGTTTTAATTTTAACTTTTTTAATAGGCACAGGATCAGCTTACTTAGTTTCATTTTTTAATTTTCCGTTTAGTAATTTTTTTAAATGGGCACTAATTCTATCTTTTGCTGTACCACCTTATATCTATGCATATTCTTTAACCGCTTTTTTTGAAAATTATGGAACCGCCTATACCATTTTAAAAAATTTATTTGGCGAGGGTAATTACAATCAAAGTATTCCTAAATTTGATGGTTTATTAGGTGTAGTATTATCAATTTCATTTTCACTTTATGCCTATGTTTATATTTTAGCTAGAGCGTCATTTTTATATCAATCACAAAACATAATTGATTTAGGAAAAAATCTAGGGTTTACAAAGTTTAAGGCATTTTATTCAATCATTCTGCCAGCAGCTCGACCCGCTATAGTTGCTGGCTTATCGTTAGTGGCCATGGAAACACTTGCTGAATTTGGTGCAGTAGATTTCTTCTCAATAAATACGTTAACTACGGGTATCTATAATTCATGGATTGCTTTTGATGATTTAGCATTTGCAAATCAGTTATCGTTCTTTTTATTGTTATTTATTTTTGCACTATTTATTTTAGAAAATTTATCTAGAAAAAATGCCAAATATCACTTCAATACCAAAGCAGGATTTAAACAAAAACAAAAAATACAACTTTCAGGTAAAAAAGCTTTCTTAGCATTTTCTTTTTGTTTTTTAGTATTCTTTTTAAGCTTTTTATTTCCACTTAGTCAGATGATGTATTGGACAATAAAATTTCCAGAAAATTTGTTTGATTTAAAAATTTTAGATTTATTGATGAATACTCTTTACCTAGTAATTTTATCAAGTCTGCTGTTGATAATATTTGGTTTAGTTTCCAATTATGGAAACAGAGTAAACAAAAATAAAATGTTAAATATTTTATCCACATTATCTATTTCAGGTTATGC
>CACKVM010000012.1 GCA_902603625.1 uncultured Pelagibacteraceae bacterium | reverse complement strand
AAAATACCAGTAGTTAATAGAATTATTCCACCTATTTTTGACACTAAATTAATATTTTTTCTAAAGTTTTTTGAAAAGATAAGGAACCTTTGCATTAAATAACCTGATAAAATAAATGGAATAGCTAATCCAATAGAGTAAAAAGATAACAACAATATACCTTGGCTTAGACTTTCCTCGGTTGCAGCTAAAACTAAAATAGATCCTAAAATAGGTCCAATACATGGTGTCCAACCAAATGCAAAAGCCATTCCTATTAATATTGGACTTAATATACTTTTGTTAATATTTGTTTGAATTCTCTTTTCGTAATTTAAAAATTTTAAATTTATTATTCCAATTATATGAAGCGATAAAATAATTATTATTAGTCCTGCAGCAATTCTTAATTCATATGAATTCTCCAAAAAAATTTGTCCTAGAAAAGTTGAGGCTGCTCCAAAAGTTATAAAGACTAAAGAAAAACCAACTGTAAATAGAATGATTGGAAATAAATTAATGTTTTTTTTATCAACGAGCTCATTTATGGAACTTCCAGAAATATAAGAAATATAACCAGGTATTAGTGGTAAAACACAAGGTGATAAAAAACTTATCAATCCAGCTCCAAATGCAATAATTAATTCAATCATCTATCCTGTATTTTTCATCGCAGCAGAAATGCCTGCTATTGAAGTTAATAAAGCATCATTTAAATATTTTTTATTTAGAGAATTCTTATTATTCTTTAATTTTTTAATAACTATCGGTTGAATTATGTTCAATACTTCTGAGTAGATACTTCTAACAAATACTGATGATCTAAATTGTTTTCTTGAATTTAATATTTCTTTAGGTGTTATTTTTTTATTTAAGTCTTTAATAATTTCAAATTGAAATCTTAACTTTTTACCTACTCTTTTAAGTGTTTCATCGGCTAAGAATTTTTCATAGATTTTAGATATTTCTGGATCAACTTTTGAAATTACCATGTCTAACATATCAAGCATAGAATTAAAAAAAGGCCAGTTTCTCTCCATATCATATAAGGTATTTCTAAATTGCTTAATGTACGAGTATCTTAATGCCTCAGCAACACCAAGCCAGGCTGGTAAAATTAATCTAATTTGCGTCCAAGCAAAAACCCAAGGTATAGCTCTCAAACTTTTAATATTATCAACATTTTTTCTTTTAGATGGTCTTGAACCAATTGAAAGTTTACCCAAAGCTCTATGAGGAGTTACTGTTTTAAAATATCTAATAAAATTAGAGCTTTGATTAATATTCTTTCTGTATGAGCTTTTTGAGATGTCTGACATTTTTTCAATTAAAGATCTCCAATTTTGTTTAGGTTTTGGAGGTGGATCTAGAGTTGCCTCAGTTACAGCTCCAATATAACTACATAAATTATATTTTGCTAATGGTTCATAACCATATTTCTGTTGAATTACTTCGCCTTGATCTGTAATTCTTATTTTTCCATTAACAGAGTTTGGAGGTTGAGATTTTAATGTTGCTTGAATAGGACCTCCTCCTCTTCCTGCAGATCCTCCTCTACCATGAAAAAATGTAATGTTAATTTTAAACTTTTTACTTAATTTAATTATTTCCTCTTGTGCTTTGTACTGATGCCAACTAGCACAAATTTTACCTGCATCTTTACTAGAGTCAGAGTATCCAATCATAATTTCTTGATTATTATTAATTAATTTTCTGTACCAAGATTGTGAGAATAAATTTTTCATTATATCTTTAGCATTAATTAAATCGTCTAAGGTTTCAAACAAAGGAACTACTCTTAATCTATGTTTAATTTCTGCTTCTTTTTGTAGAAAATAAACTGACAAAATATCTGATACAGAAGTTGTCATTGAAATAACATAAGCTCCTAAACATTCATGGGGTTCATTAGCTAAAATTTTAAGCGTTGACCAAACTTCTTTGTTTTCTTTGTTTTTAAATTTAAATTTATTTATTTGATTTTGTTTAGAGAGTATTTGAGATTTAAAAAATTGGATTTTTTTATTTTCACTCATTTTAATGTAATTTTTTTTATATTTCTTTTTTACATATTCTGAGATTAATTGACTATGTCGAAAAGACTCTTGTCTAATATCAAGTCTTGCTAAATTAATACCAAAACATTTAGCTCTTCTCATTAAATCAAGTAATTCACCACTAGCTATATTTTCATTTTGATTTTGTTCCAAAGACTCTCTTACTATTCTAAGAGGTTTTAATATTTCCTCTCTTGTAGTTAATAGTTTATTTCGATCTAAAGGTTTTTTGTTCACTAAATGTTGTTCAATAGATCTATGTGTAATTCTCATTTTATCTCTTAGAGGCCTTAAAAAAACTCTATAGGGCTCATAAGATTTACCAACTTTAGCTTGGATTTTTTTTGAGCATTTATCCATTGAATAAGATCTAATTATCTTAGTTAAAGCTTTCTCATATAATTTCGCAGCTTCCCATCTTGATAATAAAATTACTTTTCTTGTGACATCTGCAGTAACATTGGGGTTTCCATCTCTATCTCCTCCCATCCAAGATCCAAATTGAATTGGATTGAAATTTTTAGGTAAATTTTTATTCATATTTTTTAAAAAAATTGAATTTAATCTTCTGTAAACTTTTGGTATGGAATCCCACAGACTATCCTCTATTATCGCTAGTCCCCACCTAGCTTCATCAAAAGGGGATGGTTTAGACCTTTTTAAATCATCTGTATTCCAAATTATTGTTAATTCATCAAAAAGTTCTTTATCTAATATTTCTAATTTTGATGGAAATGCTTTCAAAAGATCTCTTTGTTCCAAAATTTCTATAATCTTATGGTACTTTTGAATTAAAGTTCTTCTTTTAACTTCAGTTGGATGTGCAGTTAAAACAATACCAATATCTAAATTTTTGGCAGTATCATATATTTTTTTATCAGAAAGATTTTTACTTTTAAATAAATCTTCAAATATTTCTTCAATAAATAAATTACGATTAGAAATTTTTTTTTTGTTATTTTCATACTCATTTAAACTTCTAGAAGCATCTATGAGTTCAGCTAAATTAATAAAATTCATGAAATGAGTAAATGCTCTAGTTAATTTAAAAGTATTTTTTGGATCTAAATCTTGAATTGCTTTTATTACTTTTCTATTTGTTTGCTTAGTATTTAAGCTCTTATTATTAGCTTTAGATAGTCTTCTTATTTTTTCAACTAAATTGAAAAAATTTTTTCCCTCTTGCTCCTTTATGACTTTTCCTAAAATATTACCTAAATATCTAACGTCATCTCTAAGAAGTTTTGTTGGAATTCTCTCGTAATATAAGTCTCTTTTTTGCATTACCCTTTATAAGAATAGGATAATTCGTTTATTATTTCAACTTGATGATATATGAATGATATATTAATTCAGTAATTTGTTGTTCTTGCTAATCTCGCCGCACCTCTGACACCACTAGCATCTCCAAATTTTGGTTTTAAAAATGTTCCCTCAAATTCACCTCCAGCAACAAATTTTTTCATTTTTTGTTTAATCTCATCTAAAAAATCAATTTCATTTGAAACACCGCCTCCAAAAACAAATACATCTGGGTCTATAATATTTACAACAGTTGCTAATGACATCGCTAATTGATCTTTATATTTATCAATTAGTTTTTCTGTGTCTAAATCAAGTTTTCTGTGCATTTCAAAAATTTTCTGAGCAGGTAAATCTTTTTTAAATTTATTTTTAAATGCTTTAGAAATTCCTAAACCAGCAATATAATTTTCAATTTCCCCTGCCCTTAAGTTTGTTTTTTTTATTTGAATTCCATCAATACAAACACTTGGAATTTGATTATGTCCCCACTCTCCAGTTATCCCATTTGGTCCATTTACTATTCTTTTATCAATAACTAATCCACCACCAACACCAGAGCCTAAAATTACTCCAAAAACTATCTTATAATGTTTTCCAGATCCATCGATTGCCTCAGATAAAGCAAAGCAATTAGCGTCATTTTCACAATAAATTTCTTTACCAATTTCTGCTCTTAAATCTCTCTGAAGAGGTTTACCGTTAATCCAAAAGGAGTTTGGCGCATTTTTAACTAATCCAGTTTGAATAGAATGAATACCTGGATGACAAACACCTACAGGTAACTCTTTTCCAGCTTTTTTTTCTAAATTAATTACTATTTTTTTTATGACTGCTAAAGTATTTTTATAATCTTTTGGAACCTCTATTCTTTCTCTGTGATGTTCATTACCGCTATCATCTAACAAAACATATTCTATTTTACTTGCTCCAAGATCAATCCCAATTTGCATAAATTATCTCATTATTTTTTGAATTTCTTTATAGGTAAACAATTTTGGTATTTTGCATGAAGTAGTTAATTTAACTGCCTTATTAGTTTTTGCAGAGTTCATAGTTGATTGAATTAAATCAAGAACATGTAAAGATACCTCACCGTTACATCGGTGAATTTTTTTTTTATCAATACAATAGGCCATTTCTGCTAGTCCTACTCCTCTATAATTAGCATTAGTTGGGGATTCATTTGCTCTAGAACTTTGAGTTCTGATATTTATTCTTCCTAATTTCATATGATTTGTCTTAAATTCTTTCCAAGGATTACCTAATTTTTTACAAACAAAAACTGATCCACCAAACATATTTGGATCAGGGACAATCATTGATCCTTTAGTGCCATAAAGTTCTATATGATTTCTTTGATGGGCAATAACGTCAAAAGAGAGAGTTAATCTAATAATACTTCCATTTTTAAAAATTATAGTGGTAAAATATGTTGTTGGACATTCTACCTTAATTTTTTTTCCTTTTTTTGGTCCAATTCCAATTGTTCTAAAACTAGCTCCTCTCATTAAACTCGCGGCTTTTACTTCTTTAGCTGGTCCAAGTAAATTTACTAAAGCAGTAAGATAATATGGACCCATATCAATAACTGGTCCTCCCTCTTTTTTGGCAAACCATGGCTCAGGATTAGGATGATAGGATTGAACACCGGGAAAAGCAAAAATTGCATTTCCTAAATTTACCTTTCCAATGTTCTTTTTTTCTAACAATTCTTTGGATTTTTGATTACCACCACCTAAAAAGGTATCTGGAGCATTTCCTAAATATAATTTCTTTCTTTTCGAAATTTTTAGTAATTCTTTTCCATTTTTGAGATTAATAGCCAAAGGTTTTTCTGAGTAAACATGTTTTCCATTTAATAAAGATTTTTTTGCAATTTGATAATGAACTTTTGGTGGTGTTAAATTTAAAATGATCTCTACTTTTTTATCCTTTAATAATTCATTAACAGAAACTGCTTGGATTCTATAGGTATTAGCACATTTTTTTGCTGCTTCACTCTTTACATCTGCACATTTGATAATTTTGAAGTTATTAAAATACTTATGTGCTCTAAAATAAGTTTCAGCAATATGACCACAACCTATCAATCCAACTTTAAAAACTTTATTCATTTAGTTGATTTATACACCTTGTCTTTGTTTAGCTTTTCCCTCTTTATGTAATTTTAAAGCCTCTTCATTTTCTTTAGTGTTTGGAATTTCTAATGTTGGACTTTCCCAGAAAGCTGATCCCTCTAGCCATTGATATGAATGAGTTTTAATTGAAATAACATAGGTCACATCAGACTTTTTTGCTCTTTTAAATGCTTCTTCTAATTCAGAAATAGAGTTTACTTGCTCAGATTTAGCTCCCATGCTTTCTGCATGTTTAGCAAAATCAACACCGACTAGATTTTGTGTATTAGAACTTTCTAGTAAACAATTATATTCTTTTCCACCTTTAAAGAGTTGAAGTCTATTAATTACAGCGTGACCACCATTGTCACAGACGATGATGATTAATTTATTATTTGTTATAACTGAGGAATAAATATCAGAATTATATAATAAATATGAACCATCTCCAACAAATGCAATTACATCTTTATTTGGATTAGCCATTTTAATCCCGAGAGCTCCAGAAATTTCATAACTCATACAACTAAATCCCCACTCTGTTTCATGAGTATTTAATTCTCTTGGTCTCCAAACTTGAACCACTTCTCCAACTAAACCACCTGCTGCTGTTACAGCAATATCCGAAGGATCTGAATTTCTATAAATTGCACCAACTGCATGGGCATAGCTTGGTAATTTTTGATTTGTTGGACCACTTTCTTTATCAACGTATTCATTCCATGATTTTAATTCATCTCTAGACTTTTTATACCAATCATCATTTGCTTTCCAACTTCCTAAAACATTTGAGAGTTCGATTAATGAAACTTTTGCGTCCCCAACCACAGCTTGAGCTAAGTGTTTATTCGCATCATGTCTTGTTATGTTTAATGAAACTAATCCAAAATCTGGATTTTCAAAATTTGCCCATGAGCCTGTTGTAAAATCAGCTAATTTAGTTCCAACAGCTATTGCAAGATCAGTTTTTTTTGCAAAATTGTTTGCCGCTTTACCACCTAAACCTCCAATAGGTCCAAGAAAATGTGAATGATCTCTTTTCATAGTAGAATACCCCATCACTGTTTGAGTAACAGGAATATTATGTTTAATTGCAAAGTTTCCTAATTCTTCCATAGCATCTGAATAAAAAACACCTCCACCAGAGATTATTATTGGATTTTTGGAACTTTTAATTTTCTCTGCAGCTTTCTTAATTTCAAAATCATCTGGTTTTGGTCTTCTAATGTTGTGAACTCTCTCTTTAAAAAACTCTTCTGGATAATCGAATATTTCACCTTGAGTATCTTGACATAAAGATAAACAAGCTGGACCAGCATCAGCAGGGTCTATCATTAATTGAATAGCTTGTGGTAAAGATTGCAAAATTTGTTCTGGTCTTGTAATTCTATCAAAATATCTCGTAACTGATTTAAAAGCATCATTTGCAGTTATTCCTGGATTATTAAAATGTTCAACTTGTTGAAGAACAGGATCCGGCATTCTATTTGCATATGTATCACCGGGTAAAAATAATATTGGTATTCTATTACTCATTGCAACAGCTGATGCTGTAAGTAAATTTGTTGATCCCGGTCCAACTGAACTTGTAGCGATAAAAATTTGTTTTCTTCTTTTGGCTCTTGAATATGCTACACCAGTTAAAGCCATATTCTGCTCGTGATGGCCTCTGTATGTTGGAAGTTTATCTTTATTTTCTTCTAAAGCTTGACCTAAACAAGCAACGTTTCCATGACCAAAGATACCAAACACTCCAGGAAAAAGTGGTTGTTTTTTACCATCAATTAATATTTTTTGAGCAATTAAATGCTTAACTATTGCATGGGCACATGTAAGCTTTAATTTTTTCATAATTGAGTATATAAAACAAAATTATAAATTAATTTCACTAAAAAACTTAGAAATATTTTTATGTACGAAAAATTTGGGCAATTCATTGATGGGAAGTGGCAAAAATCAGAGAAAAATGAAACTTACGAAGTAATTAACCCTGCAACTGAGGAAATAATTGGTAAAGCGTCTAAAGCTGGAAGATCTGATGTTGAAAAGGCTCTTAAATCTGCAGAAAAAGGATTAAGAGTTTGGAGAAATACAGCTCCATGGCAAAGATCTTATATAATTAGAAAAATAGCAGACAAGATAAGGGAAAAACAAAACGTTTTTGCAAAATGGTTAACTTTAGAAGTTGGAAAACCTTTAGCGGAGGGTTTAGGTGAAGCTGGTGGAGCTGCTGATATATTTGAGTGGAATGCCGAAGAAACAAAAAGAATATATGGCCAGACTGTAGAAAGTCGATTTCCAGATACTAGAATTCATATTTATTATCAGCCAGTTGGTGTGGTTGCTGCATTGGTACCATGGAATTTTCCATTAATATTAGCATCAAGAAAAATATCAACTGCTCTTGCCGCAGGTTGTTCAGTAATTTGTAAACCAGATGTGATTACACCTGGAACAGTAATGGAATTAGTTGATATTTGTAGAGAAAGTGGAGTGCCAGATGGAGTTGTTAACTTACTTTCTGGTGATCCTGCATCAGTTTCAGAACAACTTATAGAGTCAGATATTGTTAAAAAAGTTTCTATTACTGGTTCTACAAGAGTCGGTAAACTAATTTTAAAAAAAGCTGCTGATAAAGTTCAAAGAGTTACTATGGAGCTAAGTGGTCATTCTCCTTTTATTGTTTTTGAAGACACTAACATTGATACAGTAGCTGACATGGCGATCACAGCAAAATTTAGAAATAATGGTCAAGTTTGTATATCTCCTAATAGATTTTATATCCAAGAGAATAAAAAGGATGAGTTTATAAATAAATTTATAGAGAAAACAAAAAAACTCAAAATAGGAAATGGTTTAGATGAAGGTGTACAGCTTGGTCCAATGACAACAGCAAAAAGACTTAGCGAAATTGAAGAACTTGTTGAAACAACAAAAAAAGAAGGGGCTAAGGTTTTACTAGGTGGAAAAAGACCACCTGGCTTTAATAAAGGGTATTTTTATGAACCTACCGTATTTGATGATGTAAAAGATGATTTTACAATTATGAAACAAGAACCTTTTGGGCCATTAGTTCCCATGCTTTCGTTCAAAACTTTTGATGAGGTAATTGAGAGAGCTAATAATAATGATTTAGGTTTATGTAGTTATGTTTACACAAACTCAATGGAACAAGCTCACAAAGCTTCTGAGTTAATGGAAACTGGATGTGTTGCAGTCAATACTGCTGCTGTGGCTGTTGCTGAAGCACCTTTCGGAGGAATTAAACAGACTGGTTATGGTCGTGAGGGTGGATCAATGGCGATTAAAGATTATCTAAATATCAAGTATACTCATCTTGGTCTTAAAAATTAAATGAGAGAAAATAAAATAAAAAAAATGATGAGGGAAGGAAAATCCGTCATCAATGGTTGGCTTCAAATACCAAGCACTGTATCTGCAGAGGCAATGGCTCATGTAGGTTGGGACTCTCTTACTATAGATATGCAACATGGATTGGTCGATTATTCAAATGCTCTTCCAATGTTGCAAACTATTTCATCTACAAATGTAACTCCATTAGCCAGAGTAAATTGGAATGAACCAGGTCAAATTATGAAAATATTAGATGCAGGTTGTTATGGAATTATTTGTCCAATGGTCAGTAACAAAGAAGAGGCTGAAAAATTTGTACAAGCTTGTATGTATCCACCTAACGGATATAGAAGTTTTGGACCAGTAAGAGGACTTATTTATGGAGGATCTGATTATGCAAAACATGCAGATCAAGAAATGCTTAAGTTTGCAATGATAGAAACTAAAGAATCTTTAGACAAGCTTGATGAAATAATGTCTGTAAAAGGTTTAGATGGTATTTATATTGGACCAGCAGACCTTAGTTTAGCAATTGGTGAAGAGCCAGGATTTGATAAGACAGAAAATTCAAAAGCATACTCACAAATATTAAAAATTTTGGAGCATGCGAAAAAAAATAAAATTTTTGCAGGTATTCATAATGGTACACCTGAATATGCTCTAAAAATGATTGAGAAAGGATTTAATTTTGTAACAATTGGATCAGATCAAAGAGCTATAAGTGCTGGCGGTAAAGCAATAGTTGAAAAAATGAAAGGCTCATCAAATAAAGAAGAAGAGTCAAAGGCATATTAAAAGTGCCAGAAAAAAAGAAAATTCTTGTAATTCAAAATATTCATCAAGAGGGTATTAAGTTGCTCGAGGATAATTCAAGTTATGAATTTGAGATTTTTGATGAAATAAATGAAGATTTGAAAAAAAAAATAGTTAATTGTGATGCAATCTCAATAAGAACAGCAAAATTGCCTGATGAGATAATTAGCTCTGCTAAAAAACTACAGGTCATTTCAAGACATGGCGTTGGTTACGATAATATTGGTCTAAAAAGTACTAAGGAAATTGGAGCTACCTTAACTATTACAGCAACAGCAAATGCAGTAGCTGTTGCAGAGCATGTAATGTTTATGCTTTTAAATATTTCAAAAAGAAAAGATATGTATGATCAATCTGTAAAATCAGGAAAATTTAATGATAGAAATAAATTACCAAAAACAATCGAACTTTGGAGAAAAAATATTTTAATTGCTGGTTTTGGTAGGATTGGTCAAGCATTGATTAAAAGATGTTTGGGCTTTGAAATGAATGTTTTTGTATATGATCCATATATAAATGATGAAAAAATCAATTCTTTGGGTGGAAAAAAAGTAAATGATTTAAAAGAAGCAGTCAAAGATATGGATGCTATTTCTTTACATATACCTCTAAATAATGAGACAAAAAATATTGTAAACTATGATCTTTTAAGATCTATGAAAAAAAATTGTATAATTATTAACGCAGCAAGAGGCGGGATTATTAATGAAGTAGATTTAGATAAAGCTTTAAGAGAGAATTTGATCTTTGGTGCAGGTTTGGATGTATTTGAAGTAGAGCCTCCTAAATCTGATAATCCTTTACTTAAAAATGATAAGGTTTTTTTAAGTCCGCATACTGCAGCATTCACTGAAGAATGTATGATTAGAATGGGAAAAGAGACAATACAAAATATTATTGATTTTTTTGAAAAAAAATTAGACAAATCAAAAATAATTAAACTTTGATTATGCGAATAAATTTTAAAAATTTTGGTCTTTTGGAAACTTTAGTAACTTTATCTGTCATCTATGTAATTGGAATGCTTATATGGACAGCAAGTACTAGACCTGCAGTTGAAGCAAAGGCAAATCTCGTAAAAGAAAATCATCAAAAAGTTGTAGATTTTATAAATGGCGAAATAAATAATTGTGGGAATAATGATGAGAACAAGAAAACTATTTGGGGTGATGCCTGTAATGAAGAATGGATTTCATCAAAAATAGTAAACTATATAAATAATAATTTGAATATTGAAAATCCTTTTTCAACAGACTCAAAAGTAAAAACTGATCCAGATCCAAGAATTAAAGCTGAGGGAAAAGCAGGACAGTCAGTAGAGATGGGAGTAATTTTTGTTATGTCATCAAATTTTTTATCTGAACCTGGTTCTGAATGGGTTGTAGGAACATGTTTTAAATCTCCATGCGTTGCAGCAGGTAACAACGAATTAACTTCAATTTATAGATAATTAATTTTTAAAAACTTCAATTTTAGATTTACTCAAAGTCTCAGTTAAATATTTATAACCTATCTTTGCATATTCAAATGGATTAGCTTTTGCTGGATCTTGTTCAGCTTCTACTACCAACCATCCTGAATAATCATTTTTTTTTAAAACTTCAAATAATGGTTCATAATCGATACATCCATCACCAGGAACAGTAAATGCACCCTCAAGAAAAGCTGCTCTAAAACTCAAATTTTCTTTTAAAGATTTTTCAAGAACATCTTTTCTTATGTCTTTACAATGAATATGAAAGAGTCTCTCATCATAATTCTCTAATATAGATTTAGAGTCCCCTTTTGCAAAGAGCATATGACCGGTATCAAGAGTTAATTTAACACAATCATGAGTATTATCTAAAAGTCTTTCTGTATCTTTTTGTGTCTCAATAACTGTTCCCATGTGATGATGATATGCTAATGGCATTCCTTCATCTTCAAGATATTTACCCAATTCTGAAATTTTATTACAAAATTTATTCCATTCATCTTTTTCCATTTGAGGTCTTGTTGATAATTTTCTATTAGGATCTCCTTGGATAGATCCAGATACTTCTGCTAATACTATGCAAGGTGAATTGCAATCCTTAAATAATTTTAATTGCTCTTGAATTAATTTTTTTTCATCCTCTACTGTATTTTTTCTTAAATTTGCTCCATACCAACCTGAACAAAGTTGAAGATTAAACTTATTTAATTTTGGAATTAATTCTGATGATTTTTTTGGGAATTTCCCACCAGATTCAATTCCAATATAGCCTGCTTTACTTGCCTCATCTAAACATTGTTCTAATGATGTGTCGCCACCTAATTCAGGCATGTCGTCATTGCTCCATGCAATTGGCGCTACTCCTAATTTTACTGACATAATAATTATTTTTAGTTAAAATATCTTTTAATACAAATTTTAAATGATTGATATAGCTTTATTTGGTCTTGGAAGAATTGGTATTATGCACGGTAAGAATATAATGCGTAATAAAAATTTTAATTTAAAATATGTTTATGACATTGATAAGAATCTAACTAAGAAATATTCAAAAATACTAAAAGCAGAAAGTATTAATAATCCAAATATAGTATTTAAAGACAAAAAAATTAAGGCTATATTTATAGCATCAACAACAAATACTCATATTAAATTTATTCTGGAGGGAGTTAAAAATAAAAAAATAATCTTTTGTGAAAAACCATTAGATTTAAGCATAAAAAAAATAAATGTATGTAAAAAGAAAATCAAAAATTTAAATCCAAAAATTCAACTTGGTTTCAATAGAAGATATGATCCAGGTCATAACAACCTTAAAAAACAATTATTGAAAGGTAAAATTGGAAAATTAGAAAAAATTATAATTACTAGTAGAGATCCCGCACCTCCTTCAATTAAATATCTAAAAGAGTCAGGAGGAATTTTTAGAGATATGATGATACATGATTTTGATTTAGTACGATTCTTTCTTGGAAAAGATGAACCATCAAAAATAATTGCAACAGGTAGTAACATCTCAGACAAAAGATTTGACAAAATTAAAGATTTTGAATTGGCATCTTGTATGATTCAATCCAAAAATGGTGTTCAGTGCGTAATCACAAACTCAAGGCATTGTAGTTTCGGATATGATCAACGAGTTGAAATATTTGGATCTAAAGGAATGATTATATCTGAAAACGTAAGAGAGAATGAAACATCATTATATTCATCAAATTCAACTTCAAACAAATCTCCTCTACTAAATTTTTTTATTGAGAGATATAAAGATGCATATAAAAAACAATTGAATGATTTTTCAATATTTATAAATAAAAATATTCGCCCACTTGCAGAATTCGAGGAAGGTAGGCGTGCTTTAATAATGGCAAATGCTGCTAAAAAATCTCTTAGTTCGAAAAAGTTTGAAAAACTTACTTTTTAATTGAACAACTAATACTAGAATACAACCTATCATCTTTACAACCAAATAATATTTTGATTAGATTTTGTTTTTAAAAGTTAACTTTAATTAAAGGAAAATAATGAAAACAATTAAAAACTTTATTTTAGCTATAGTTGCATGGGCTATGATGTCTGTGTCTGCTTTAGCTGTAGACATAATTGTAGTTTCTCACGGTCAAGCTAATGACCCTTTTTGGTCAGTCGCTAAAAACGGAGTAGATGCTGGATGTAAAGATATGGGAGTATCTTGTAAATACACAGCGCCTGCTACATTTGACATGGTGGAAATGGCAAAACTAATTGACAATGCTGTATCACAAAAACCGAAAGGTATTGTGATCACATTACCAGATGCTGCTGCTTTAGGAAAATCTGTTAAAGCTGCAATTGCTGCTGGTATCCCAGTCATTTCTATGAACTCTGGTTCTGATGACTATGCATCTTTAGGAATAAGTGCACATGTTGGACAAACTGAGTTTGAAGCTGGTGTAGGTGGTGGACAAAAAATGAAAGCTGCTGGTGGAAAAAAAGCATTATGTGTTAACCATGAAGTTGGTAACGTTGCACTAGATAGAAGATGTGCGGGTTTCAAAAAAGGATTTGGTGGATCAGTTGATATTCTAGGTACATCAAATGACCCAACAGAAATTCAAAAAGCTGTTGCTGCTAAATTAGGTGGTGGATATGACACTATCCTAACTTTAGGTGCTGGTTTATCTGGTGAAGCAGCTCTTAAAGCTTTAGAAGCTGCTGGAAAAGTTGGTAATGTAAGACTTGGAACATTTGATATGTCTCCAAATATGTTAAAAGCTGCTGCTGCAGGAAAAGTAGAGTTTTTAATTGACCAACAACAATATCTACAAGGTTACCTACCTATTGCTATCTTTGGACAATACATGAGATGGGGAACAATGCCAGCTGGTGTAGTAATGACTGGACCTGGATTTGTAACTCCAGACAATGCGTCTAAAGTTATTAAATGGGCAGCTCAAGGTTATAGATAAAATACAATTTAAGGCCTGACTGATATTCAGTCAGGCCTTTTTTTTTATCTTTTTTTAAATTATAATTTTTTATGTCTGTAAAATCTCAAAGTATCCAATCTAAAAAAGAAACTGGAAAAGATGAAAGACTTAAAAAAATTTCTCCACTAAGAGTATTATTAAATCGACCTGAACTTGGAGCTTTAGGTGGTGCAATATTAGTATTTATATTTTTTGGAATAGTTGCTGGTGACACAGGAATGTTTAGTGCTTACGGCACTCTAAATTTTTTAGATGTATCAGCAAATTTAGGAATCATTGCGATTGCAGCTGCTATGTTAATGATTGGGGGAGAATTTGATCTTTCAATCGGATCTATGATTGGATTTGCTGGAATATGTATAGCTATTCCAGCAATTTATTGGGGTTGGCCATTGTGGACTAGTATTATTTTTGCTTTTGCGATGGCTGTATTGATTGGATATTTCAATGGAATAATGGTTGTTAAATCTGGACTCCCATCTTTTATTGTAACGCTTGCAATGTTGTTTATCTTAAGAGGTGCAACTTTAGCAATAACAAGATTGATTACTGGCAGAACTCAGGTTCCAGGACTTCGAGTATTAATTGAGGATGATCCAATAGCATGGTTATTTGCAACAGATACTTTTCAATGGCTTTTTACTTGGCTTGGATCAATGAAATTAATTGAATTAAGAACTGATGGAACTCCTTTAGCTACAGGTATTCCACCATCAGTCATATGGTTTATAGCTCTGACTTTATTTGCAACATGGATATTGATGAAAACTAGATATGGAAATTGGATTTTTGCCTCTGGTGGAGATAAAGTTGGGGCAACTAATGTTGGGGTACCAGTTGGAAGAGTAAAAATTAGTTTATTTATTGGTACTGCCGTAGCATCAACAATATTTGCATGTATTCAAGTTTTAGATGCTGGCTCAGCTGATACAATGAGAGGAACATTGAAAGAATTAGAAGCTATCGCTGCTGCAGTTGTTGGAGGATGTTTATTAACAGGTGGTTATGGGTCAGCAATTGGTGCAGCATTAGGTGCAATTATTTTTGGAACCGTATCGATGGGAATATTTTATACAGATGTAGATACAGATTGGTTTAAAGTATTTTTAGGAGCAATGATGTTGATTGCAGTTGTATTTAACAATTATATTAGAAAAAAAGTTACGGAGACTAAATAATGTCTGAATACCTAGTTCAGTTCAATAATATTAGTAAGTTTTTTGGAAAAGTGATTGCATTAAAAGATGTCACTATGAAACTTAAAAAAGGTGAAATCATGTGTCTTCTAGGAGATAATGGAGCAGGAAAATCAACTTTAATAAAAACTTTAGCTGGAGTTCACAAACCTGATGAAGGTGAAATAATTTTTGAGGACAAGAAGATTATTTTTGACTCACCAAGAGATGCTTTAGATATCGGTATAGGAACAGTATACCAAGATTTAGCTTTAGTTTCATTAATGAGTGTTACTAGAAATTTTTTTATGGGGAGAGAACCACAAAAAGGATTACCTTTACTTAAGACTTTTGATATTGAGAAAGCTAATAAAATTGCAGCAGAAAGGATGGGTCAAATAGGTATTGATGTCAGAGATCCCTCACAGGCTGTTGGAACAATGTCAGGTGGAGAAAGACAATGCTTAGCTATTTCTAGAGCAATTTATTTTGGTGCAAAAGTTTTGGTTTTAGATGAACCAACATCTGCATTAGGAGTTCATCAAGCCTCAATGGTTTTAAAATATATTGTAAAAGCAGCATCTCAAGGTTTAGCTGTGATATTAATTACACATAACGTTCATCATGCTTATCCAGTAGGCAATAGTTTTACTGTTTTAAACAGAGGTAAAAGTATGGGAACATTCCAAAAAAAAGATATCTCAAGAGAAAAACTCTTAGGTATGATGGCCGGAGGCGAAGAATTAGATAAACTAGAAGTTGAATTAAAAGAAATGGATAGAATAGCAAATCACTAATCTTGAAAATTCATATCTGAAATTACCAATTTACATATCTCGTTATAATTTAATTTGTTATGATTTCAAAAATAAATAAAGGAGTTAAGAATGAAAGCATATATAATGGGTAATTACACTGAAAAAGCTTTTCAGGGTTTTTTAAAAGATCCAACAAGTGATAGAAAAGCTGTTGTAGAACAATTAACAAAAGCTATGGGTGGAACAATGCATAGTATGGATATTGTTAGAGGTTCTTATGATTTCGTAGTTGTTACTGACGTTCCAAGTTTTGATGATTTTGCAGCAATAAAATTAGTTGTTGAAGCATCAGGAGCTGTAAAAAACTTAACAATGCTTGAAGCAATTGATTTTACAAAAGCTACAACAAAAGCTAGTAAGATTGGTTATAAAGCACCCGGTCAATAATATTTAGTATAACTTCCAGCTGCGGACTGGAAGTTATATTAATTTTCATTTACCTTTTTTAATCGGGTCTATTAAAAGTTTTTTGACATTATATTTATATTTACCATTATTGTAATGCAGCGAATTAACAACTAAAATTCTAGAATTTTCCATATCAATTAAAATTGCATTACCACCATAACCGCCCATGCCAAATATAACTTTATCTTTTAATCCTGGATAATCCATATGGAATTGCCCCCCATATGATTTTGTTCTATTGTATTCTGGCTCGTTCTTATTCTCGTTATATTTTTTAGGAATTCTTCTTTTGTGAATTTCTTTTAAATACTTACCCACACATGTATTATTTTGATAATCATCCATCATAGCCTTAGCTATTCTAAGATAATCAAATCTTGTTGCCATTATGTTGGGATGTCCATTTCCAAAATGTTCATTAAAACTTGTATAGCCATAAAGAATGCTATTTTTGATCTTTATTTTATCGTTGAAAACTTTGCTATAAAATTTGTCATAATCTTCACCAATTTTAAATTTCATATAATTTAAAATTAACTGGGTGACAAATCCATTGTAATTATAAATTTCCTTAGATTTTTTTGTATTTTGGTTGTTAAAGTGAAAGCGCATGGTTGTTGCAATATCTTCGTCTTCATATGGGCCTAATTTACTTGTACCATCTTTAAATTCATCGATATATTTTTGATCACCAGTATTCATATTCAAAAAATTAATTAATTTTTGATCATGATAAAGAGAATCTTTTATTATAGGCCAGTCATTTACTCTAAAATCAACTCCATCAATATAACCCTCACATATTGCGTGACCTACTAAATAAGAAGTTACTGACTTACCCATTGACATTGAATAAAATTTTGTTTCATTATTTAAAAACTCTCCTAATTGTTCTTTAGGAGAAAATTCATCAATCAATACTTGACCATCTTGGTAATATAAATAACTAAGAATGCCTTTAGTTTTCATTTGTTTTTTTACATATTTATCTTCAATTAAGTTGAATTTAAAATCGTAGGAACTATTTGTCGGTTTAAACTCTTTTAAATGTTGACTTCTATCTCTATATGAATACTTCCATAAATAATAAATCAGCGTATCTCTGTTTGGGTTTGAATGATAGGCAATATTAGTAGCTGATAATGCTTTATTTTTTATTTTGATATTTAGATTGTTAGATCCTTGCTCATTTAAATATTGATGATGTCCGTTTTCAGAAAGCCACTTATTAAAA
>CACKVM010000011.1 GCA_902603625.1 uncultured Pelagibacteraceae bacterium | reverse complement strand
AGGCTAATAGCATGATTCAAAGAGGTAAATCCATCAACAAGATTAGAAATTATTTATTTACAAAAGGTATAGATAATAAATTCATTAAAGAAACTATTAACAAAATAAACGATGAAAATACAGATCAAGATTTTTTTTCTGCTATAAAATTGTGTAAAAAAAAAAGGATAGGACCTGCAAGAACAGAAGATAATAGATCTTTGTTCTATAAAAAGATATATCTTTATTAGCGAGAAATGGTTTTGACTTTGAAACTTCAAAAAAAGTAATGGATATTCAAAAGGAAGATTATCTAAAAATAATTAATTTACTTTAATTTTTTTTTTTATTTTTAACTAAATTATCTATTTTGTTTTTTATATAATTCTTTACTAATACAAATAACAACAATCCAAAAATTGAAACACTAATTATTATGATTAATATTATTCTAAGTTGTTCACTCATTAAACCAAATTTTTGCTTCTTAAAATCAAGCTTGGATTTTTAAAATCTTTTTTTCCATATAAAATTTCTTTGTTTTGAAAATCTGTAACTATACCCCCTGCATGTTTTAAAATTGCATGACCAGCAGCTATATCCCATTCACATGCCCTTGGTTCTGCCACGTAACCATCATACTCTCCAGCTGCAATAACACAAAATTTTAATGAACTTTTCATTTTTGAATACTGTTTGACATTTAACTGTTTAAAAATTTTTTCAATTTCTGGTTTAATTTTATTTGAGTAAGATACGAACTTTATATTATCTTTATTAAAATTTTTTGAGCATTCTAGCTTTATTTTTTTTCCATCTATCAACTCATAAGCCTCATCATTACCATAAGAAAAAAAAAGTCTTTTTTTTGCAGGTGCATAAATAAGACCTGCCTCAGGCTTTCTATTAATAATTAGTCCTGCATTAATAGTAAATTCATCAAGGTTGTTGATATAATCAAAAGTTCCATCAATCGGATCTATAAGCCAAAAATTTTTCAAATCTGCTAGTGTTTTATTTTCAGAGGTCTCTTCAGATATAATAGGTATATCAGGAGTCAATTCTTTTATTTTTTTAGTTATAATTTCATTTACTTCTAAGTCACCATTACTTACTGGTGTATTGTCAGACTTAATTTTTTTGATCAAACCAAACTTTCTTAATTCTATAGAAACTTCACCAGCCTCTAAAAAAGTATTAATCAAATTTTCTACAACTTTTTTAATTTCATTTTTATTCATCAATTTTTTTTAATTCTATATTATTTGAATTTATTACTTTTTTACCTACGTTTTGAAAATTTACTGTAATTTTTTCTTTAATTATCGACTGAACTTGCCCAATACCCCACTCTTTATTAGATGGATTATAAACTTTATCACCGGGTTCAAAATCTAATATCATATATTTAACTTATATTAGAAATAAGTATAAATACCAGTGAATGAACGCATACTTAAACTCTATAGGATTGATGAAAAAACCATCAGACACTACTGTTGTGGTCGCAATGTCGGGAGGCGTGGACTCTTCGACAGTGGCAGGCATGATGAAAAAAGAGGGCTATAAAGTAATTGGTATAACTCTTAAACTTTATGACAATAGTAAGGAAGTAGCATCATCAAAACAATGCTGTTCTGGACAAGATATAATGGATGCTAAAAGAGTTGCACACAAATTAGGCATAGAACATAAAATTCTTTATTACCAAGATAAATTTAAACAAGGAGTAATAGATAATTTTGTAGACTCTTACTTAAAAGGTGAAACACCTATTCCTTGCGTACAATGTAACCAAACTGTAAAATTTAAAGATTTATTTTCAGTAGCTAAAGAACTTAATGCGGATGCATTGATTACAGGTCATTATGTTAAAAGTATTACTATAGGAAATGAAACAAATATGTATCGTGCTATCGACGAAAATAGAGATCAAAGCTATTTCTTATTTAATACAACAAGAGAACAATTAAATTATTTAAGGTTTCCTTTAGGAGGTATGTTAAAAGATGAGACAAGATCCATCGCAAAAAAATTAGAATTAAACGTTGCTGATAAACCCGACAGTCAAGATATATGTTTTGTACCAAATGGTGACTATACATCGGTAATTCAAAAATTTAGACCGGAGTCTTTTAAAAAAGGAAATATAAAAAATTTAGATGGAGAGGTAATAGGTGTTCATGACGGAATAGTAAATTTTACCATTGGGCAAAGAAAAGGTATTAAAGTTTCAGATGTTGAACCTTTATATGTTATAAAGATAGATTCAAAAAAAAATGAAATTGTTGTAGGCCCAAGAGAAAAACTTGGTAAAAAGATAATTAATCTTAATAATTTAAATCTTTTAGTAGACAAAGATAATTTTAAACAAGATATTTTAGTAAAAGTCAGATCTACAGGAAAATTATTGAATGCAAAAGTTAATTTTAAAAAGGATAATTCAGTTGAAGTAAATTTAAAAGAATTTGAAGATGGAATTTCTCCCGGACAAGCTTGTGTTTTTTATGCATTAGATCAAAAAGGATATAAAGTTTTAGGTGGTGGATGGATTAAAGATTAACTAATTTTTTTTCCACATCAAATATGTAAGAAGATAAAAAGATATCACACCTATGAAATAGTCCCACTCCAGCGCATGTTTAAAAAATTTAAGATTGAAACCAAAGAAATTGTTACCTGGTAAACTTATGATTGGAATACTAATAATTGCGATTAGAATTAAAGTGCTTACTAAATATATTTTTAATATTAAGTATTTTTGATTAATATAGTTTGAAAGTTTATCTTTGAAAGAATATAAAGTAGAGACCAGATAAGCCTGAGCTACTATTTCAAAAATTATAAACATTAGCATGACAACCCTTCTAAATAATTTGTATAAGTCACTATCGAATTTGATACCTAAAAAAATTGAATGGATAACTAAAGCAAATGCAGAGGCAATACCAAAATAAACTACTTTATTAATATTTTTATGATCCTTATCAAAAAAAGAAATTATATCTTTGTTATAAAGCCAGTATTTTATTAAAAAAAAAGAAGTTAAAAACATTGCAGGTTTGAACACCAGCCAAGAAGGATAAGGTCTTGCAGTTCTACTAATTGATGCCCCACCATCAAAATATGGGAATGTAGAATGTATTATATCTTCTTGATTAGGAAATAATCCATGAAATTGAGTTATTAATATTAAACAAGTATTTACGGCTACGAATGGTACAATAAAGATCCAAATACTTATGGATTTAACCTTATTGATTTGATCCATAAAGTTATTTCTTCTTATTTTTTCTTTTAGCTCTTCTTTTTTTAGAGCCTTGCTTTCTCCGTCCTCTGTGCTTTTTAGGGTAACCCATTTTTTCCTTTAAACATAATTTAATTGAAATTACTAGCGGGATATAGCATTGTCCTTTAGAGTTATCAATTTTTTTTATGAAAAATTCTTTTAAAACCTTCTTAAAACACACCGCAAAGGACTTTCATAATCAATCTGTCAATCCACCCGTTGTTAGAGCATCAACAATCATTTTCAAATCAATGAAACATATTAGGAAAACTCAATCTAAAGCACAAAAAAATCCAATCGGTGGTTATTTTGATTATGGAAGACAAGGAACATCCACAACATATATTCTTCAAAAAATCCTTACTAAGCTTGAGGAAAGTTATCATGTTTTTACGACACCAACAGGTTTTGGCTCCGTTTTTTTAGCAATATTCAGCGTTGTTAGACCTGGAGATGAAATGTTAGTTGCAGATCCAGTTTACAGCCCTACACGAATTTTAACTGAAGATTATCTAAAAGATTTTAATATAAAGACAGTTTTTTTTAATCCGCATGACCTCAATACATTAAAAAACAATATTACAAAGAAAACAAAATTGATTTTTGTTGAAAATCCTGGAAGTAATACTTTTGATTTTCAAGACTTGGGTAAAATTATTTCGATTGCAAGAAAACATAAGCTATACACTGCAATTGATAATACTTGGGGTACCCCTTATTACTTAAAACCAATTAAACTTGGTTTTGATATGTCAATTGTCTCTGCAACTAAATATTATTCTGGACATTCAGATGTTATGGGTGGAAGTTTGGCAGTAAATAAAAGAGTATTTTCTAAAGTTAAAGCAGCAGAAAAAATTACAGGTCTTAGATTAGGACCTGATGATGCTTATTTAATAACTAGAGGGTTAAGAACTTTAGATGTGAGATTAGACAGACATAGAGAAAATGCTAAAAAAGTTGCAGCATTTTTATCAAAAAATAAAAGAATTAAATTGTTATATCCTTTCAAAAAAAATTCACAAAATTTTAGAATGTGGAAAAAATATTATTCTGGAGCGTCAGGTTTAATGGGATTAAAGATAAAAGCTAAGAATATTAATTCTGTTCGAAAGTTTGTTAATTCACTGAAATTGTTTGGCTATGGCTATAGTTGGGGTGGATTTGAGAGTTTAGCGCTTCATCAAGAATTTAGAGAAACTGGTAAAAGAAAATATATGAACTTACCAAAAGATGAACATTTAGTAAGATTACATATAGGTCTTGAAGATCCTAATGATTTGATTGCTGATATCAAACAAGCTTTAAGACATTTAAGATGAGTTCTGAAAAATTTTTTCGTTCAAAAACAGCGGTAGTAACTTTATTTGCTGCATGCTTTGTTGTTTTGATTTCTTTGGGTGTCAGACAAACATTTGGTTTGTTCTTTATGGACTTCAACGAGAGTTTAAAGATAAGCAACACCGCATTTGGTTTTGCAATCGGGATGCAGATGTTGATGTGGGGTATAACAGGTCCTATCTTCGGAGCTATAGCAGATAAATACGGAGGACATATAGCTATAATCGGAGCATTTATTTTTTATACTTTAGGCGTTTACTTTTTATACACGGGTCCAAACACTGGAATATTTTTTCAAATCCATATGGGTTTATTAATCGGAATAGGTCTTGGTGGAACAGCAATAAGTATTCCTATGTCAGTTGTGGGGAAACATTTTCCATTATCTACAAGAACGATTGCAATGAGTTTTGTTACTGCTGTTGGATCATTTGGTTACTTTCTTTCACCAATTTTTACTAATTTTTCTCTCACAGAGTTTGGTTGGAACTACACATTATTTGTTTTTTGCTTATTTTTGTTATCCGGTTTAGTTGCAGCATATTTTGTGAGATCTCCGTCTAAAACGGAAAGTGTCGAAAAAACTTCAGATCAATCTTTCAAGGAAGCTCTCTCAGAAGCTTTTAAAACTAAAAGTTATGTTTTACTTGTATCAGGGTTTTTTGTATGTGGTTTTCATATAACTTTGGTTGGAACGCATGTACCTAAATATGTAATAGATAGAGGACTTGAGGATTGGACTGCAGCAGCAATTTTATCTTTGATCGGTTTATTTAATATTTTTGGCTCACTATTAAGTGGCTACCTCTCTGCAAAAATGAGTAAGAAAATTATCCTAAGTGCAATTTACTTTTTAAGAGGTGTTTCTATAATTTTTTTTATATTCATGCCCGCAAGTAATATTAATGCATTTTTATTTGGTGCAAGTTTTGGTTTTTTATGGTTATCGACAGTGCCTGCAACAAGTGGAATTGTAGCTCATCTTTTTGGGACAAAGTATTTAGGTCTACTATATGGAATTGTTTTTTTAAGTCACCAAGTTGGATCTTTTTTTGGCGCTTATTTAGGAGGTTTATTTTATGATCTATATGGGTCATATGATTATGCGTGGTATTTAGCAATTGCATTATCAGTTTTTGCAGCAATAATTCATCTACCAATTAGAGAAGAACCAGTTTTAAGATTAAGAACAGAATAATTTGAACAGATCAAATCAACTAACAGAGATACATCAGTCAGGAAAACCCTACATTATTTATAAATCTAAAAAAGGATTTAATCTTTATACTAATTTTTCAAAAAAAATTATTTTAAATAATAAAAATATTAAAAGTTTTTTAACTAAAAAAAATAAAAAGAAATCAAAAGATACTGACCTTTTTATTGGTTTCTTTGGATACGAGTTATTGAATAATCTGATTGATGTTAAAATCCCAAAACAAAATAATTTAAATTTTCCCAAAGGTATTTTCTATAAACCAGAAAAAAAGATTAAACTAAGTAACAAGTTGAATTATGATTTTGAAAACTTTAAATCAGGTAGTTTTAAAATAAATATTAATAGAAAAAATTATACAAAAATATTCAATAAATTTAAAAAAAAAATAAAAAGTGGTGAAACATATCAAATTAAAATTTGCACCAAATATAAAACAAAGTCGAAAATTAATCCGTTAGATTTTTTTTCGAGGTTATCTAATACTAACCTAGCTCCCGAGGCTTTTATGATTAAAGATCATAATTATTCAATAATTAGTTGTTCTCCAGAAACTTTAATCACAAAAAAGGGGAGTGATATATCTACAAAACCAATAGCTGGAACTGTAAAAAAAACGAAGCATTTAAATAAAATGAAGGCATTAAATTATTTTAGAAAAAATTTAAAAGAAACCAAAGAGCACAACATGATTGTTGATATGGAAAGAAATGATTTATCAAGAATTTGCAAAGTGGGTACTGTAAAATTATCTAAACAAAAAAATGTAGAAGAATATAAAGATCTTTTTCATTACGTTAGCCTCATCAAGGGAAAATTAAAAAAGAATATAAATAATTTTGAAATAATTAAAGCAATGATGCCTGGCGGCTCAGTTATTGGATGTCCAAAGATAAATACGCTTAATCTTTTAAATAATCAGGAAAAAGAAAACAGGAATATTTATACAGGTAGTTTTGGCTACATAAAATTCAATGGTGATATGAGATTTAACATAATTATACGTTCAATTTTAAATTTTAAAAACATATCTGAAATTTCAGTTGCTTCAGGTGTTGTCGTCGATAGTAATGCCAATCATGAATTTAATGAGAATTTTCTTAAAGCTAAAGCATTAATAGATTTATTTAAATGATTTATGTAATTGATCATAACGACTCCTTTACTCACAATGTAGTTCATCAATTTGCTTTGTTTGATAAAGTTGAGTGCGATAACTATGATAAAATTAACGAAAATAAAATTAAGCAAGCATCTACAATAATTTTTTCACCCGGTCCAGGTAATCCAAAAAATTATCCAATCACTTCAAAGATTTATAAAAAATATAAAGGTAAAAAGAAAATCATAGGAATTTGTTTAGGATTTCAACATATTCTATTTTGTGAAGGTGCAAAAATTATTGAACAAAAAAAAATTTATCATGGTTTTCAATCAAATATAAAAGTAATCACCAATAAATCTTTATTTAAAAAAGGAAAAATATTTAAAGTTGGCAGGTATCATTCTTTAAAATTAAAAGAACCTTTCAAATCTAATAATTTTGAGATAACTATGAGATGTTTAAATTCAAAAGTTGCAATGGCATTTGAAAATCAAAAGGAAAAAATTTATGGATTTCAATTTCACCCAGAATCTTTTTTAACTATCAATGGTAACCTACTTATTAAAAAAATCTTATCAGCTTAAAGACTTAAAACAGATAGAATTCCAAGATCTTTGGGGTGATCATGGAATTTTTACAACGATGTGGATCTTTGGCAAACCTGCAAAAATTTTATTTTTTGATAATCATTTAAAAAACTTAATTTTATCATTAAAAAAATATCAAATTAAAAAGAAATCATTAAGGTCGGATATTTTAGAAATAATTAATAAAAATTTATCCAAAAAGAGGAAATATAATCACCTATTGAGAATTGCTATAAATAAAAAAGTTATTTCAATATCTTTAAGGAAAAGGGTTAAACCAAAATTAAATTTTAATTTGAAGTTAGTAAAATTAAAAAGAGAAAAACCAAAGTTTAAAAATCTGAGATATAAAAAAATATTATCATATCTTTCCAAGATGGATACCTCAAAATCAGATATTGCATTAGTATCAAATAAAAAAATGTTAGAAACCGGAACTTCGAATCTTTTATTTGTGAAAGATAAAAAATTTTTTACACCAAAAAAGGATTATTATGAAGGGAATACTTATAAATTTTTTAAAAAAAAAATTAAAAAAATAATAAAAAGAAATATCTTTTTAAAAGAAATTCATCATTATGATGAAATCTTATTGTTAGGCTCTGGAAAAGGCGTTACTTCAGTTAAAACAATAAATGAAATTAAATGGAAAAGAAAAAATTTAGAGAAATTTAAATTAATTTCAAAATATTATGATGATGTCATAGATAAATGTAATTCTTATAAATTTTAAACAATGAAAAATCCAAACAATCCGTGTTTATTTTGTAATATCAAAAAAAGTGGATGTGCTCATGAAAATAAATTAGCTTATGCAAGTTATGATACTTACCCAGCTTCTAAATATCATTGTTTAATTATCCCTAAAAGACATATCAAAAATTATTTTGATTTATCTAATGATGAATTAATTGCGTGTAATGAACTTATTAAGATTATAAAAAAAGAAATAACAAACAAAGATCCTTCGGTAAAAGGATTTAATTTAGGGACAAATATTGGCAAAGTTTCTGGTCAATCTATATTACATTGTCATATACATCTGATTCCCCGAAGAGAGGGGGATGTAGAGAATCCCCAGGGTGGAGTTAGATCAGTAATTCCAAACAAACAACATTATAAAAGAAAGAAATAGCCTTTTATTAATGACAAATTGACCTGAGTTTGAGGTTGAACTATAAATTCAACTATATATAAAACTGTAAAATTAATTCAAAATTTAACAAAAGGCGGAAATGTTAAGCAACAATCCTTTTTCAATTTTATCAGAAATAATTTCACCATTTGCTATGCAATCTTTTATCATTGTAATGGTTTTGTTAATTGCAATCGGAACTATTATTCAAATGATACATCACAAAAATTTAACTTATTTTTTTAACAACGCGAAAAAAGCAAAGCTTTCAGCAACAAAAAAATTAGGAGTTGGAGAAAAAGTTTCTGTCATTGCTAAAACAACAGTTGTTGATATTGGCACAACTTCTGAATTAGGTTTTGGTAAAAGAAGACTTGCCCATGTTCTAGGAATGTATGGCACAATTTTATTTTGGGTGTCTTCAGCTATTTTGGTTTTTTGTTACACAGGTGCTGATAAACCAAGTTCTCAAACTTGGTCAATGATTTGGCATGCAGGTGCGATATTAACATGTTTAGGTGGATATTGGTTTTGGTTTTTTTTAAGAGTTGATGTTTCAGCAGAAGCCCATCCTTGGTATAGAATTATAAAAGCTGATTTATTTGTTTTAGCTTTACTTGCATGTTCAACTTTTGGGTTAGCTTGGTCTTACACTCAATTTAACGGACAAACAGGGTTATCGTATTTATTTTTAATTTTATTTGTTACATCTAATTTAATTTTATTTGGTGGTGTTTATTGGTCTAAATTTGCCCATATGTTTTATAAACCAGGAGCAGCAATACAAAAAAATCTAGCTGAAGCTGATGGTTCTAGAGATAATCTTCCTCCACCAGCAGATGCTCCTGAGCAATTTGGCTTAGGTATAAAAAGAGAAGAGCCAAAACACTATTAATATGTTATTACAAAAAGGAAAAAAATAAATTATGTCAACTTTTGTATACATGACAAGATGTGATGGTTGTGGACATTGTGTAGATATATGTCCTTCAGACATCATGCACATAGACGAAAATATTCGAAGAGCAAAAAATATCGAACCAAATTTTTGTTGGGAATGTTATTCTTGCGTAAAAGCATGTCCTAATCATGCGATCGATGTAAGAGGATATGCTGATTTTGCCCCAATGGGTCACAGTGTTAGAGTTAGAAGAGAAGAGGAAAAAGGAACTATCTCT
The DNA here is from genome assembly GCA_902603625.1 of uncultured Pelagibacteraceae bacterium. GTDB lineage: Bacteria > Pseudomonadota > Alphaproteobacteria > Pelagibacterales > Pelagibacteraceae > Pelagibacter. Next base: position 8,744 of record CACKVM010000011.1, on the reverse strand, counting down.
TGGAAAATTAAATTTAGAAATGGAACAGAGAAAAACTTTGTTTCACCAATAACAACAAAACCTTGGGGAAAATTTATTCCTAAACTTGCTGAAGGTGACACTCCTAACCAAGGAGAAATTAATTCACAAAGATTATATAGTGAGCCAGAAGGTTTAAATACCAATAAAGAATTACCATCGGTTCCAAAAGAATCTTTTAAAAAAGGTGTCTACTATTAATGGCTAAGCATAAAACACACTACGAGGAATGTGATGTATTAGTTGTGGGTGGTGGAATGGCTGGTACAGGAGCAACATTTGAAGCCAGGCATTGGGGAAGAGATTTAAAAATTATTTGTGTTGAAAAAGCAAACATAGATCGAAGTGGTGCAGTCGCACAAGGTTTATATGCAATCAATTGTTACATGGGAATGCAATGGGATGAAAATCAACCTGAGGACCATGTTAGATATGCTAGAAATGATTTAATGGGTATGGTTAGAGAAGATTTAGGTTATGACATGGCTCGTCATGTAGACTCAACTGTTCACATGTTTGATGAGTGGGGTCTTCCAATGATGAAAAATGAAAAAACTGGAAGATACTTAAGGGAAGGTAAATGGCAAATCATGATACATGGTGAAAGCTATAAACCAATCGTTGCTGAGGCAGCAAAAAAATCTGCAGATAAAATTTATAATAGAATAATGGTTACTCATTTATTAATGGATGAAGCTCAAGAAAATAGAATTGGTGGAGCTGTTGGGTTTAATATGAGAACAGGAGATTTTCATGTATTTAGAGCTAAAGCAGTTATTGTTGCTGCAGGTGGTGCATCGCATATTTTCAAACCAAGAGCGGTTGGAGAAGGTATGGGAAGAACTTGGTATGCACCATGGAGTAATGGTTCTGCATATGCACTACCTATTGCTGCAGGCGCAAAGATGACTCAAATGGAAAATAGAATTGTATTGTGTAGATTTAAAGATGGTTATGGACCTGTTGGAGCATATTTTTTACATTTAAAAACATATACACAAAATGCTAATGGCGAAAATTATGAAAAAAAATGGTATGATCAAACTAAAGAATTAGTTGGTGAATATATTGATCATCATCCAACTCCCACATGTTTAAGAAACCACGCATTTATACAAGAAGTTGCTGCCGGTGGCGGACCGATCCACATGGTCACTAAAGAGGCTTTTCAAGATCCACATTTAGAAACAGTTGGATGGGAAAACTTTTTAGGGATGACAGTTGGACAAGCTGTTGTTTGGGCATCACAAAATATTGATCCAAAGTATACAAATCCTGAATTAACAACATCAGAACCTTACGTTATGGGATCACACGCGACGTGTTCAGGAGCATGGGTTAGTGGACCTGAAGATTTGTCTCCACCAGAATACTTCTGGGGTTACAACAGAATGTTAACAATCGATGGACTTTTTGGTGCAGGGGATACAGTAGGTGGTAGTGCACATAAATTTTCATCAGGATCTTTTACAGAGGGTAGATTAGCAGCAAAAGCAGCAGTAAAATATATTGAAGACAAAAAAGCTGAAGGAATTAATGTTACAGATCAACAATGTGATAATTTTAAAAAAGCTGTCTACAAACCATTAGAAACCTATACAGTTGCTCAAAACGAGATAACTGGAGGAACAGTTTCACCAAGTTATATTTCTCCAATACAAGGATTGCAAAGACTTCAAAAGATTATGGATGAATACGTTGGGGGTATCACTTCAAATTATATGACTAACGGAAATTTACTAAAAAAAGCTTTAGAACTTTTAACTTGGTTACAAGAGGATTTAGAGCACGTTGGTGCAGAAGATTATCATCAATTGATGCGGGCTTGGGAGTTGAAACATAGAGCTTTAACATCACAATGTGTGACTGAGCATACTTTGTTTAGGGAAGAAACTCGTTGGCCAGGTTATTATTATAGAGGAGATCATATGAAATTAGATGATGAAAATTGGCATTGTTTGACAGTTTCAAGAAGAGATCCTAAAACTGGAAAATTTACTCTGGAAAAAGTTCCAGTTTATCACATTGTTGATGAAAAAGAGAAAAAGAAGGCATCATAATTTATTTTAAGAACATTTATGGATCTTTTATCAAAGTCAGATGAAGAGATTTTTAAGATCGGCAAACCTTTTTGGGAAAATTTGGTAAGAGCCTCAAATATGAAGGATTATGGAGGTTTTACTAAAGACTTTTCAACACAAATGTTGTTTGGAGCTAATGAAGTAGAGCTTGGTAAACAATGGGCAAACAACAAAATTATCACAAATTTAGAGGAAACCTACAAGCCCTTTGGAACTTTAAGACGAGGTGAGCACATAACAGTACTAATCAAACAAACAAATAAGGAAATACCTGGGGAGTTCCTAGGGAGATTGGTACTTGGGGTTGAGGATAACGAGATTAAAATTTTTGGAGCAACAATTTACTAATTATAGTTTGACAATTTTTTTACTGGGTGTATTCAATGACTTAGATGCATCTTTCAAATTTTAAAATTCTTAATAAAATAATTAGCAAAAAAACAACTTTTATTAAAACTGGAATTTTTTCAGCTATAGCTGCATGTTGGGGTGTTATCTTAGTTGGAACTTTTATTACTTTTAAATAAGTAATATTTTAAGTTTTTATATTTGATGGACGTTTTTTTACCTATAGCCCAAGTCTTTATTAATCCTGTTGAAATACTTTTGCTAAGTGCAATTGTTGGTGTTCTTTCAGGTTTGTTTGGAGTAGGAGGTGGTTTTTTAATGACACCTTTTTTAATCTTTATGGGTGTTCCCCCAGCTTATGCGGTAGCAAATGAGGCTAACAATATCTTAGCAACTTCTGTATCTGGATCTACCACTCATTGGTTAAAAAATACTTTAGATTACAAAATGGGATTAATGATTGTGATTGGTGGAACAATAGGAACTATATTAGGTATTTTAACATTCACTTATTTTAAAGATATTGGAAAAATAGATACAGTAATTTCATTAGCTTATATGTATATTCTTGCAATAATAGGGACTCTGATGTTGGTGGAAAGTCTAGGTGAAATTGACAAAGCCAAAAAAAATATTGTAGAGAAGAAAAAATTACATGTTCATTATTGGATCCATGGGCTTCCTTTTAGAATGAGATTTCCAAAATCCAAATTGTATGAAAGTATATTTACACCTATCATAATTGGATTAATTGTTGGTTTTATAGCAGCCATTATGGGTATCGGCGGTGCATTTATTTTAGTACCAGCAATGATTTATATTATTAAGATGCCAACAAAATTAGTGCCTGGGACCTCTTTATTTGTAACCATTTTTGTAAGTGTGATTGTTACATTTCTTCATTCAATTAATTATGGGTCAATAGATTTAATGTTAGTTTTAATGTTAGTTGTGGGGTCAATAGTAGGAGTTCAAGTAGGTCAGAAACTTGGAGAGCAGATTGACAGCTCTGGATTAAAAGCTTTATTAGCTATTTTATTATTGATTGTTGGCATAGTCATAGCTTATGACACTTTTTTTGCTGAAGAAATAAAGAATAGTACATCAACTGTTGGATCATCAGATTTAAACTTTTTTTCAAAATTTATTAAAGAGTTTTCAGAAGATATGCCATTCTTCTATGGATTATTTTCAATCCTATTTGCTGTTATTTTAGGAATAGGAGCAGCATTTATTAGAAGGTCAATTTCAAAATTTAGAAAAAAATATTTTGATAAAACAGTTAAACAAACTAAATGAAAAATTTTGTATAAATTTCAATCATTATAATACTCACAATTCCCACAGTGAACATTGCTACAAATCCAACAACAAAAGGTTTGTAACCCATATTTCTAATATCTTTTAAATTTGTTGATAAGCCTATAGCTGCCATAGCCATAGTCAAAAAAATTTTAGAAGAAGCTTTAATTGTATTTATGAAATCGATCCAATTATTATCAGTTGAGAAAACTTCATCACCTACATTTCTTAAAATTATCATCCCAACAAACCCCAAAACAAAATATGGAAATATACTTAAAATAGAGTAACCCTTTTCTTTTGTTTGACCTCTATTATAAAGAAAAGCAAAAAAAGGGATCATAACTATTAAAAAAGTATTTCTTATAAGCTTTGTAACAGTTGCAATATTTAATGTCTCAGGACTATTGAACTGCTGATCATATATTAAACCTGCTGCAGCTACTTGTGATGTTTCATGTATGGCAGTTCCTAAAAAAAGACCTGCAAATAATGAGTTTCCTTCAAAATAAAAATTCGCAAAGTAAGGGTATAACAACATCGAGAGTATTCCGAATAAAGTAATGTTAGCAACTGCATAAGAAATTTCACTTTTATTAGCTTTTATTACTGGTGCAGTTGCCATTATGGCTGTGGTACCACAAACAGTGCTACCAATTGATATTAAGTAGGCCATCCTGGTTGGTATTTGTATTTTTTTAATTATTAGCTTTATTACAATTAAGACGCTGACAATACAAATCACTATCAATGGAATTGCTATTTTTCCAAATTCTAAAAATTCAAAAGGTTTTAATTGTATACCTAGACAAATTATTCCAAGTTTTAAAATATAGTCTCTACTAAAATCTAATCCTTTTTGAAAACTTTCTCGAATTTTAAAAAAATTTCCAAAAAAAATTCCTAGTAGAATAGCTATCATCGCTGTAGAGATTGGACTTTTGCTATATCCTAAAAGTTCAATACCAATAATATTATTAAAACCTTGAGAAAGAGAATAAAGAATAAATGCAAGTATTATACCTGGTATTAACACCAAGTAATCTTTAAATACCATTCTTATAAAGTGATTATGCGCTTCTATAAAGTTTAGTCATAACGAATTCCTTATGACCCAAAGCTTCTGCACAAGTTAATCTTCCATTAGCAACCCTAATAGTTGTCTCAATAAGTTTATCTCCCGCCTCTGATAAATTCATTTCTCTTGAAAGAATTTTTGATACATCGCAATCAATGTGTTCACCCATACTTTTTACAGTCAATGGATTAGCAGTTAATTTAACAACTGGCTCAATTGGATTTCCAACAATGTTACCTTGCCCAGTTGGAAATAAATGAATATTAAATCCTGCTGCTGCTTGTAGTGTTACGCACTCTGCTGCAGCTGAAGAAGTATCCATAAAGTATAATCCTTTACCTTTCTTTGGTTCTTCCGCTGGCTCTAAAACGTCTATAAATTTACAATCACCAATTTTTTGAAAATTTCCAAATGCTTTTTCTTCAATAGTTGTCAAGCCTCCAGCAATGTTTCCAGCAGTTGGTTGACTCTCTGAAAGATCATCAGTTGCCTCTTTTAAAATAAAATCATTATATGCGCTCCAAGTTTTCATAAATTTATCTGAAGCTTCTTTTGTAGCACCTCTCGTTGCACAAACTTTTTCAGCTCCAGTTAGCTCTGAAGTTTCACCAAAACATAAATGAACACCAAGTGGTTCAAGTTTATCCATTAAGTTTCCAACTGTAGGATTTGATGCAAGACCTGATGTGGTATCTGATTCTCCACATTTTACTGAAATCCACAAATCACTTATTGGACATTCCTCTCTTTGTTTTTCTGAGGCCCACATAACAAACTCTTGTGCTTTTTTGGATGCTTTCATAACAGTTCCAATATCACCCGTTCGTTCAATGTGAAAACCTTCAACAGGCTTACCAGTCTTTGCTATTCCATCTACAATTCTTTTAGTCCACTTTGGCTCAATACCGATTACAATCACAGCGGCAACATTTGGATTACTTCCAGTTCCAATCATTGTTCTAAAATGCAGTTCTAAATCTGCTCCAAACTGCAATCGTCCATATGAATGTGGTAATGCGATAGTTCCTTTTATATTGTTTGCAACTGCTTCTGCACAAGCATTTGAAATATCATCAACCGGTAAAATAATTACGTGATTTCTAGTTCCGGCTCTTCCATTTTCTCTTTTGTAACCTAAAAAACTTTTTGGAATTTCCATCAATTTACCACTTTTTTGTTTTAACGTTATGAACATGTACATGTTCACCTTTTTTTATGGATTTAACAACTTTTCCTATGTCGTGACCATATTTTAAAATTGTGTCTCCCTCTTTTAGATCCGTCATAGCAATTTTATGACCCAATGGTATTTCATCCATTGATTGAATATCTGTTGAGCTATCATCTTCCATAATCCAGCATTTACAGTCTTGTTTTGGTGTTATTTTTTCGATTACTACAACCCCTACATTATCCTTTTTATCGTGAATTATGATGTCAGTAGCCATTATATCGTGTCGATTTGTTTGTTTGAATTTTCAAAAATCTTATATATTAATCGCGACAATTAAGAAATAGTTTTATAATAAATTATTACATTTGCTAGATTAGAAAGGTTCTATTAATGACAAAAATGACAACGGAAGAAGCTTTTGTAAAAGTTTTACAAATGCACGGCATCGAACATGCTTTTGGAATAATAGGTTCAGCCTTTATGCCTATCTCTGATATTTTTCCTGATGCAGGTATTACTTTTTGGGATGTAGCTCATGAAACAAATGGTGGACTAATCGCTGATGGTTATACAAGATCTACAGGTAAAATGTCTATGGTCATTGCACAAAACGGTCCAGGCATCACTGGATTGGTAACTCCAATTAAAACTGCTTACTGGAACCATACACCATTATTATTAGTAACACCTCAGGCAGCAAATAAGACCATGGGTCAAGGTGGTTTCCAAGAAGTAGAGCAAATGAATTTATTTAAAGATATGGTTTGTTACCAAGAAGAGGTTAGAGACCCATCAAGAATGGCTGAAGTTTTAAATAGAGTAATTGAAAAAGCAATAAGAGGCTCAGCGCCAGCACAAATTAATGTTCCAAGAGATTATTGGACGCAGGTTATCGATATTGAATTACCACCAATAGTAAGATTGGAAAGACAAGGTGGAGGAGCAGAGGCTATAGATAAAGCTGCAAAACTTTTATCAAATGCAAAGTTTCCGGTCATTTTATCTGGTGCAGGAGTTGTAATTGGTGGTGCAATTGAAGAGACAAAAAAACTTGCAGAAAAATTAGACTCTCCAGTTTGTTCTGGTTATCAGCACAATGATAGTTTTCCTGGAAGTCATCCATTGGCTGTAGGACCTTTAGGTTATAATGGTTCAAAAGCTGCTATGGAATTAATCTCAAAAGCAGATGTTGTTTTGGCTTTAGGAACAAGACTAAATCCATTTTCGACACTCCCAGGGTATGGCATAGATTATTGGCCTAAGAAAGCTAGCATAATCCAAGTTGATATCAATCCTGATAGAATTGGTTTAACTAAAAAAGTTACTGTTGGAATAAGCGGAGATGCAAAATTAGTTGCGCAACAAATATTTGATAAATTATCATCTAATGCAGGTGATACGGATAGACAAAAAAGAAAAGACTTAATTCATCAAACAAAATCTGCATGGTTACAAAAACTATCAAGTCTAGATCATGAAGATGATGATGAAGGAACAGTCTGGAATAAAGAAGCAAGAGAAAGAGATAGAGATAGAATGTCACCAAGACAAGCGTGGAGAGCAATTCAAGCTGGAATGCCTGAAGATGTAATTATCTCTAGTGATATTGGAAATAATTGTGCAATAGGAAATGCTTATCCTACTTTTGAAAAACCTAGAAAATATTTAGCACCAGGTTTATTTGGTCCATGTGGTTATGGATTTCCATCAATCTTAGGAGCAAAAATTGGATGTCCTGATACACCAGTAATTGGCTTTGCAGGAGATGGTGCATTTGGAATTAGTATGAATGAAATGAGTTCTTGTGCTCGTGATGAGTGGCCAGCAATTACAATGGTAATTTTTAGAAATTATCAATGGGGTGCTGAAAAAAGAAATACTACCCTTTGGTTTGATAATAATTTTGTTGGGACCGAGTTAGACCCAGAGTTAAGTTATGCAAAAGTAGCTGATGCTTGTGGTCTGAAAGGTGTAACCGTCAAAACAATGGAAGAGACAACTGCTGCAATCAAAAAATCTTGTGAAGACCAAAAGAAAGGAATTACCACATTTATAGAAGTTATTCTAAACCAAGAACTTGGTGAACCATTTAGAAGAGATGCTATGAAAAAACCAGTAAGAGTAGCAGGTATTAGCAAATCTGACATGAAACCGCAAAAAATATTAGCTTAAAAATATTATATAAATATAATTAATTGAAGTGAGATTCTTTAAGATCATTTTAATCAATATAATATTTTTAGTTTTATTTTTAGAAATAACATCATTTTTTATAATAAAATTCACATTTTTTCCAAATGGACTACATACAGGTGCAGTTTTGAGAGCTGATGAAACTTTTAGTGTGTGGCATCCAAAGAATTTTAAAATTAAGTTAGCTACCAAGTGCTGGGAGTCTGAAGTAAAATTTAATAGTTTAGGACTAAAACAAACTAATGAAATAGGAAATACTAAAAAAAAAATTTGAGAACTATTTCTGCTTCTAGACACAATTCCTGACCAAGTAGATTGGATAATATTTTCTGGTAATTGGGGAAACCTTTTTTTAATTCCTATTTTTTGTTTAAAAGCTCTTTTGTCTAATTTTGATTGAGACATAGAATAAGGATTATGAATTTCAGCTGTATTTCTTATTAAAATTCTTCTATTTTTAGTCAATCTAATAGTAGCTCCCATTGGTCTAACTGGCAATACACCCCACTCTTTTGGCTTGCCGATAGACTCGAACTCTTGATCAGTTAAA
>CACKVM010000010.1 GCA_902603625.1 uncultured Pelagibacteraceae bacterium | reverse complement strand
GTTTTTTTAGTCTTTTTTTTTATTTTTCTTGGTCTATTTTTAACCTTATAAAGTTTAGTTTTTTTTTTGATTTTTTTCTTTTTTTTCGATTTTTTTTGTTTTTTTTTCATTTATGAGAAGAGATGATCTTATCAATAATTTATTGATAAATATAGTCTCTAGTCACAGGTGTTGATCTATAATTTTTGGTAAGTTGAAATTGGTAAACAACTTGATCTCCCCACTTAAATGCCATTTCACAACCAGCAAGATAAAATTCCCACATTCTAAAAAATTTTTCATCAAACATTTGAATTATTTTATCTTTATTTTTTAAGCAATTTTCTTTCCAATGTCTCAACGTATTTGCATAGTGAAGTCTTAAAACTTCAATATCAGTAACGATTAAGCCTGCTTTTTCAATAGGATTAGTTACTTCACTTAAACTTGGAGTATAACCACCAGGAAAAATGTATTTTGTAATCCAAGGATGAGGGTCTCTGGGTGGATTAACAGATCCAATCGTATGAATTAATGAAACACCATCGTCTTTTAACATTTTTTCAATTTGATTGAAAAATTTTTTATAAAATTTTCTACCAACATGTTCAAACATTCCAACGCTAACTATTCTATCAAATTTTTCATTTAGTTCTCTATAATCCATGAGTTTAAATTTTACTTGATTCTGTAAATTCAATTCTTTAGCTTTTTTATTACAATAGTCTAATTGATTTTCAGATAAGGTAATTCCTGTTACTTCACAACTTGCGCTTTTAGCAATATCAATTGCTAAAGAACCCCATCCACATCCAATATCCAAGACCTTCTGGTTAGATTTTATATTAAGTTTTTTAATAATATGCTGAATTTTATTATTTTGTGCAACTTCTAAACTATCATTATCATTTTTAAAATAAGCACATGAGTATTGTCTTTTTGGATCTAGAAATAAATCGTATAGGTCGTCTTTAATATCATAGTGATGAGACACATTCATTTTAGATTTTTTTATAAAGTTGAAGTTTGTTAAATATCTATATGACCCTCTCAGTCTATTAATCAAATAACTGATCAAATTAAACTCGCCTCTTCCTATATTCATTAATGCTAAATCTAAAAAATCAGTAAGAGTTCCATTTTCTATTACAATTTCTCCATCCGTATAAGCTTCACCAAAATATAAGTCTGGATGAAATAAAAGTTTGTAGTGAAGGTTTTTATTTAAGATTTTTAATTTTATTGGATTACTTTTTGGATTTCCTATTACATGATCTTTAGAATAAGCATCAATTAAAATAAAACCATCTTTTTTAAAAACTTTATTTAAAAATTTAACCAGTTTCATACTAAGCCGCCAGAGGTGATTTATTTGTAAAATTTAATTTTTTAAGTGAATTCATCAAATCCTTCTCTTCTATTTGATCCAATAGTCTTAGTGGAGGTAACAAATTTTTGTAAATTTCATTTTCATGAGCAAAAAAAGAATGTAGCCCAGAGATTAGATTATATCTGTCAAAAACTTCTCTTACGTTACATAATTTATGATTAAATGATTGTTTTTTTCCAGATTGAAAATCATCATAAACTTTTCGTGAAATTTCAGAAGTTACATTACATGTTGCTGTTATTATACCAGAACAGCCTAATTCCAAACCTTTTAATAGTTTTGTTTCTGAGCCTGGAAAAATTGAAAAATTTTCTAATTTTAGATTTTCAAATAAATTATACGAACTATCTTTTACACCTACTATTTGCTTTGGAAATTTTTTTGCGAGTTTTTCAACACAATCAACACTAAACTTATATCCACAAAGTTTTTCGAAATTATAAAGAATTATTTTACATTCTGGAATAGACTCTATTATTTTCCCATAAAAATTAATTACTTCAGTATCGCTGTATTTATAATAAGCTGGGGGCATAATTAAAAATTTGTCGAAATTCAATGAAATTGCTATTTTCATAAAATTAATTGTTTCGCCAAGAGAATTTAATCCAGTGCCTATTAAATGCTTATTTTTATATTTACTTTTTGAAAGTTTATTTAGTAATTCTATTTTTTCAGAAATCGAAATTAATTGTGATTGACCTGTACTTCCAAATATCGCGGTTCCATGACACCCTTGATCAATTAGTTTTTCGGCATGATTTATTGTTTTTTCCACATTTAAGCTCAAATCAGAATTAAGAACTGACATTGTAGCTGCAAAAATTCCACTTATTTTTGTCATAATAAAAATTTATATAAAAAATATACTCAGTAAAGTTTATAAATACTATATGAAAATATTAGCTGTCCAAAATAGAATGGGAATTGGAGATACAGTAATTTTTTTGCCTTTTTTAAAGGCTTTGTATGATAAATTTAATTCACCTGTAAGTTTACTTGTAAAAAAAAGTTCAAAAGCTGACCAATATCTATTCAATACTAACTATATAGATAAAATTCTACTTTTAGATAGAGATAAAAAAAATAAGATCAGAGAAAACGATTTTTTAGGAAGTTTGGACTTAATAAACGATATTAAAAATCATAACTTTGATAAAATTATTATATTTAATTCATCTTTGAGATTTAATTTAATTGCTAAATTTTCTAGAATTCCCGAAATTTATCAGTATCCGTTGTTTCAAAAAAGAGAACAGCATATAATTCATACGCCAAGAAATTTTATTAAAAATAAATTTGGTATTGAGGTAAATAAAAATCCTGAAATTCATTTAGATAAAATTTTAATTTCTAATTCGATAGAACGATTTAAAATCAATAAGAATGAAACAAATATACTTTTAGGTATTGGTGGCTCTGGACCTACAAAAAGAATACCCTCAAGCACTTTTTTAAATGTAATATCAAAAATATCAAAAATAAAAAAATGCAAATTTTTTTTAGCTACTGGAAAAGATAAAGATGAGCAAATTTTATTAAATCAAATATTAAATTCAAGTTTTAGAAATTTATGTGTTCCACTAGATAATTTTTCAATCAAGGAAATATTACCTATTATTAAAAACTGTAATTTTTCTGTTTGTAATGACTCAAGTTTTAGTCACTTATCTGCGGCTCTTGGAATAAAAACTATAACTTTGATGGCTGACACACCTTTAATTTATGGAAATTATAATTCTCATATGTTTCCAATTATTCCTGACGGAGAAGATACAGTTTATCACAATACACGTGGAAAAGAAAAAATTAGTTCAAAAAAAATATTAGATAAAGTTTTTGAAATTCTTAATTAGGAAATATCATTCAAAACAATATCTTTGGCCTCATTGACTATTGAAGACAGTCTTGAAGTTTCCGGGGAAATGTCTGGATGAATTTTTTTTTGAATTTTTATATATGCTTTATTAACATCCTCCTTGGTAACTTTTTTATTCATATCTAAATTTAAAATTTTGTATGCCTCTGAAACTGATATGGACGAAACGTTATTGGCACCTGCTTGGTTAAAAGAAAAGCGACCAGATCTTCTTAATGTTTGAATAAGTCTAAAAAGAGAAATTAATTGGAAAATAGATAAACCTTTTAATTTTAACAAAGCTAAACTTGCCAAAGTAAGAGGTAACGTTAATAGAAATTTTCCACCAATAGCAAACAAGACTGCAAAAGCAATTAATCCTAATATGATTAAAAATCTTAGGCCTTTTGAAATTTTTCTAGATGAAATGTTGGTTATTAAACGTAGTAGAAAATAAAAAATGGTTAATATAACCACTGTATAAATTATTATATTCATATATTTTTAATCTAATGAAAATACCACAACTTAAAAAAAAACCAGAGCTTAAATCTTGTCACAATACGTCATGGGAAGATAATTATAGTTGGATCCATCAAGAAAATATTCTCGAGGTTTTAAAAGATAGTTCAAAGCTACTTCCAGATGTTAGGAAATATCTTGAAGAAGAAAACAATTTTACAGAACATAATTTAAAAGACACAAAAAAATATCAGAAAATCTTGTTTGATGAAATTAAAGCTAGAATAAAGTTAGATGATGAATCATTAAAATTTAAGGACAAAGAATATGAGTATTGGACTAAAACAACTGCAGTAGGAAATTATTCAATAAAACTTAGAAAAAAAATTGGAAGTGATACGGTTGAAGAATTTTGGAATGGTGATTTAGAAAAAGAGAAATTAAAAACTGAATATTTTGGTGTAGGTGATTTAGAGGTAAGTTATAATGATGGACTTTTAGGTTATTCTTTAGATTTAAAAGGATCTGAATATTATACAATTTACATAAGAAATATTACCTCAGGAAAATTAGTTACTGAAAAAATAGAAGAAACAAGTGGAAGTATTACTTTTAGTTTGGACGACCAATATTTTTTTTATTCAAAGCTTGATAAATTTCATAGACCAAGAAAAATATTTAGACACAAAATTGGATCATCAGTTGAAGACGATATGCTTATTTTTGAGGAGAAAAGTGAGGCATTTACTGTAGGTATAAGTTTAAGTTCAGATGAAAAACATTTTTTTATAACAACATCTGATCATAATACATCTGAGCAATACTATTTTGAGGTAACAGAAAAAAATCCAAAGCCAAAATTAATTAAAAAAAGAAAGAAGGGTGTAATTTATTCAGTCAATTCTTGGGATGGATATTTTTATTGTCATACTAATGATGATGCAGAGGATTTCAAAATCGAAAGGTGTGATGATTTATCAAATCAAAAGTGGGAAGTTTATATAGCTGCTAAAGAAGAGGTTTTAATTGGAGGATTAATATTTTTAAATGATTGGATTATCAGAGGGGAAAAATCAAATGCATTGGGAAAATTATTTGTAAGAAATAAACAAACAGGAATTGAGGAAGAATTAATATTTACTGACGAGTCTGTGATTGTGCCTGGTGTTTCGTTGATACAAAGAGATAAAAATACTGACTTAGTTTACTTGTCATATTCATCTCCGAAAACACCAGGTAAAACTTATTTATACAATTTAAAAACAAAAGAAAAAAAATTAGTAAAAGAACAAGAAATCCCTTCTGGTCATAATCCAGATGACTATATAGTCGAAAGACTAGAGTGTCCTTCTCATGATGGAAGATTAGTTCCACTTACAATTACAAGACACAAAAAAACAAAAATTGATGGGTCAGCAAATTTACTTTTATATGGCTATGGGTCATATGGAAGTTCAATGACTCCAGATTTTTCTTCAACTAGATTGAGCTTAATTGACAGAGATATTGTTTGGGTAACAGCGCATATTAGAGGAGGAATGGAAAAAGGAATGAAATGGTGGAAAGAAGGAAAACTTCTTAATAAAAAAAATACATTTGAAGATTATATACACGTGGCAAAGTTTTTGATTGAAAAAGGATATTCGTCAAAAGGAAAAATTATTGGTATGGGCGGATCAGCTGGTGGTTTATTAATGGGAGCAGTAGTTAATCAATCCCCAGAATTATTTCTTGGAATTGTTATGGCTGTGCCGTTTGTTGACTCTTTAACAACTAACCTAGATCATTCTTTACCCCTTACTGTTGGAGAATTTGATGAATTCGGAAATGCAAAAGATAAAAAGGACCATTTCGATTATATTTATTCTTATGCTCCATATAACAATATTAAAAAAATGGATTATCCTCACATGTTAATTACTACAAGCCTAAGTGACAATAGAGTGCTATTCGATGAACCAGCAAAATTTACAGCCAAACTTAGAGATTTAAAAACTGATAATAATTTGCTTTTGTTAAAAACTGAAATGAATGCAGGCCACGGAGGCAAGTCAGGTAGAGATGGTGCTATTGAAGAGATAGCTTTTGACTACGCATTTATTTTAAAGATTTCTGGTAAAATCAAAAATTGATATCTTGAAAAAAAACAAATAACCCCCATATAAACAGTGTTGGTCGCCTAATGGGGCTAACAATAAATAAACTTGCTTAACAAAGGAGGATATTATGACAAGTAAGGATTTATCTATATTTAACTCACTAAGACCGTTTTCAATTGGTTTTGATGATATGTTTGATCAATTTGAAAGTATGCTTGGTAATGGTGCTTTGACAATGCAGTCAAATTACCCACCATATAACATCAGAAAGACTGGTAAAGATAATTATGCGATCGAGGTCGCACTAGCTGGATTCTCAAAAGATGATGTCGAGGTTGAGTTTGAAGATAATTTATTAACAGTCAAAACTAAACAAGTTGATAAGACTGAAAATAATAATACTGATGGAGAAATAATTCATAAAGGAATTTCTCAAAGACAATTTGCCAGATCGTTCACTATCGCAGATGATATAAAAGTTGGTGATGCTCAATTAAAAGATGGTCTTTTAACAGTTTCTTGTGAAAGAATAATCCCAGAACATAAAAAGAAAAAGCTTATTAAAATAAAATAAATAAGTACCTTACTTGCGGAGAATAATTCTTCGCAAGTAATTAAAAACACCCTTTTGAAACGAACCCTATTACAATTAAATCTGAATTTAACTCAAACCTTCTTTCACAAGGAATTCCATACTTTTTTGTTTTGTAAAGTAATTCGAAATTACCTTTTTCATTTTTAAAGTCTTCGTCAGGTTTGCCAAGATCTAATTTTAAATCATTAGATGATTTTCCAATATATTTGCTTAGTTCTAGATTTTCTTTCTCTACAATTGCATCCGTTTTTTTTTTAACTGTTTCGCATCCTGATAATAATAACGATGTAAGAAACACTAATATAAAAACAAATTTATTCATTATGATATTATAACCGCAAATATGGCACAAATTTAAACTTATAAGTTGAATTTTGTGAATAAACCTCAATAAAAAAGAGTATAATTATGACGAATCTAATAATTATCTTACAACTAGGAGGAATAATGCTTGATAATTATTTTAATTATAAAAAACATAAAACAGATTTTAAAACTGAAGTTATTGCGGGAGTGACTACTTTTCTAACGATGGCTTATATAATGTTTTTAAATCCATTCATTTTATCTGGTGAATTTGCTGGGCCAGATAAAGGCTTTTTTGATTTTGGAGCCGTTTACACAGCAACTATTTTAGCGACAGCGTTAGCATGTTTTATAATGGCTTTTTACGGTAAAACTTGGCCTATAGGTTTAGCACCTGGTATGGGTATTAACGCCTTTGTTGCATTTGGTGTTTGTGCTGGGATGGGTTACACGCCACAACAAGCTCTAGGAGCGGTCTTAGTCGCTGGAGTGCTTTTTTTAATCATATCACTTACACCTATTAGGGCGTGGTTAATCAATTCAATTCCAAAAAGTTTAAAATTAGGAATAGGAGCTGGCATTGGGCTGTTTTTAGCAATTATTGGATTACAAATAATGGAAGTTGTCGTTGATAATCCTGTCACTTTAGTTCAATTAGGAGATTTAGGAAATCCATTAGTATTGTTAGGTTGTGCTACATTTATTGCAATAATCGTTTTAGAAAAAATGAATGTAAAAGGTAATATAATCATAGGTATTTTGGTTTTTAGTATTATTGCATGGGCAACAGGACTTGCAAAGTTTAATGGTTTAGTAAGTTCACCACCCCCAATGAATTATTTATTTGAATTTGATTTATCAGCCGCAATGACCGCTGGAATGTCAACTGTAATATTTACCTTATTGTTTATCGATTTCTTTGATACCGCTGGTACTTTAACATCTGTTGCAAACGTAGCTGGAAAAGTAGGTAAAGACGGAAAGGTTCAAGATATCAATAAAGCAATGTTGTCAGATAGTGTTGGAACAGTTGCAGGAGCCATGATGGGAACTACTACTGTTACAAGTTATGTTGAATCTGGAGCTGGAGTAAAAGCTGGTGGAAAAACTGGTATGACATCTCTAGTAATTGGTTTATTATTCTTAGCATGTATATTTTTTGCTCCTTTAGCAACTAGTCTACCTAAACAAATAGATGGTGCTGCACTTTTATTTGTATCTGTGCTCTTCATAAGAAACATAACTGATATTGAATGGAATGATATTTCAGAGTCTGCTCCTGCTATACTTGCAATGATAGCTATGCCATTAACTTATAGTATAAGTAATGGAATAGCGTTAGCATTTGTATCTTATGCACTAATAAAAATATTTACAGGAAAATTTGCAAATACTTCTCCTGCAATTTGGGTAATAGCGATACTCAGTGTTGTAAGTTTTGCGGTAGCTTAAAATTTAATAGGGCTAGTTTTATATTGACTGGCCCTATTTATTTCTTTTAATTATTTCTTCAATAGATAGCTCCTCATAATGCTCTGTGGGCTGAACGATCCACGGATCATAATTTAATCTAACTGGACAAAAATCTGGTTCAAAAATTGATGATTTTTTTTTCCATAAACATGCTGTTTTGACCTCATTTATAAATTTCTTAGTAGGTCCATAATTTTTTAACCATTCAATGCTTTTATTCAAAGTAAGACCAGTATCTGACAAGTCGTCAATTAACAAAACTTTGTTGAAATCCTCATTATCAGCTAATGAACTTATTTCTCTTGCAAACATCAACTCTCCTTGTTTATCCTCCATACCCTTTCCTGAGTAACTCTGAATAACTATATAGGCTATAGGTAATTTTAAGATTCTTGATAAAATATCTATAATTGGTGCTGCCCCTCTCATAATTCCAACTAAAACAGTTGGTTTATATTCCTTGTGGATTTGAATTGCTAGTTTTTCAACAATTTGAGTATATTCTTTAAAAGAAATAATTAATTTATCTGCCATAAATTTATTTATCATATAAATAAAACATAAAAAATAAAAATTATGAAAATATTTGACTGCATTACTTATTTTGATGAACCCATGCTATTTGAAATAAGACTTAATATTTTAGATAAATTAGTAGATGAATTTATAGTCTCTGAAGCCTTATACACTCATAGTGGAAAAAAGAAAAAAATAAATTTTAAAAAAGATTTATATCCAAGATTTAAAAGCAGAATTAAACATGTTGTAATTGAAAAAGAACCACAAAATTTAAGCTTAATTACAAATAATAACGATAATGAAATTAATCAAGCTCATTACAGAATGAATGCTGTTAAAAGAATAGAATTTCAGAGAAATGCAATATCACAAGTTTTTAAAGAAATAAATAATGATGACTGGATTATTTACAGTGATAGTGATGAAATACCTAACCTAGAAAATATTAATTTTGACAATATAAATCAAAAATTTTTATTGTTTAAACAAAAAATGTTTTATTATAAATTTAACTTAGGCCTCCCAGTCTTAGATTGGTTTGGGTCTAAAGCTTGCCAATATAAAAATTTATCTTCAATTTCGGAATTGAGAAATATTAAACCAAAAAAATATAATTGGTGGAGATTTGATACGTTGTTTAAAAAAAATAAATTTATAGATTTAAAAGTTATAGATAATGGTGGATGGCATTTTACTGAAATAAAATCTGCAAAAGATATTTATATCAAACATATTAATGATGAACATCACGATGAATTTGATCAAACAGGAATAAATGAAGACAGCATAAAAGATATGATCAAAAACAAATATATACCCTATGATCATAGTATTGATCAAAAAGAATGGAAAGATAAATGGAATAAAGATAATAGAATAAATTTATCTATAATTGAAAATTCAAAATTACCAAAATATTTGGTGATAAATAGATCAAAATATTTAAATTGGTTTGAATAATATTTAAAACTTATTAATCTACTATTATGATAAAGAAAGCTTATTGGGTATGTATATACGAACAAATCAGTAATACTGAAAAATTAAAAGAATATGCAGTCAAGGCTAAACCAGCAATAGAGAAATTTTCTGGAAAATTCTTAGTTAGAGGAGGGAAAAATAGAACTAATGACGGAATTGACTCACCTAGAACAGTTGTGGTTGAATTCCCTGACTATAATACAGCAATCAATTGTTATGATTCTAAAGATTATAAAGATGCCCATAATATTCTTGAAGGTCATGTTATTAGACATCATCAAATAGTGGAGGGTAATTAATACTGAATTGGTACAGGATCAATGCTTCTCCATAAATACCAAGTCGCTACTGAACAGTATGGAGAAAATTTTTTTTTAAGAAATTTTACAAACTTTTCTGGTGGAGGGTAATGTTTATTATAGTTTTTCGATATAGCTCTCAATAAACCAATATCCTGAACAGGCCAGATATTAGATCTATTGTATGTAAAAAGTAAAATCATTTCAGCAGACCATCTTCCTATTTGTCTCAATTGAGATAAATAATTAATTGCCTCCTCATCATTCATTTTGATTATTAATTTTGGATTAAAAGATTTAGAAATTATTTTTTTTGGCTAAACTTTTTATACCTAAGACTTTTTGCCGACTAAGACCACATTTTTTAAGTTGAGATGAAGTCAATCCTGATACTGTTTTAGGATTTATCTTGTGTTTACATATTTTTTTAAATTTTAAAAATACTGCTTCTGCAGCAGCAACACTAATTTGTTGTCCAACTATGCTTTTACACAAAGAAAAAAATATATCTCTTCTAGAAGTTAAAATAATTTCTGAGGGACTTTGATAACTTTTTATTAACCTAGCCATTGTTTTATCTTTTTTAGACAAATATTTTTTTGCTTTATTCCAATATTTAGGAACTTTAGTCATTAATTGTTTTTGATGTAAATATCTTTTTTTTGTAAATTTCTCTTCTAAAGATAATTAATGTTGAAACAATTACCAAAAATGCACCTGTCAAAGTTTTAAAGGTAGGTATTTCATCCCAAATGAAATAACCAAAAAATATAGCAAAGAGAAGTGCTAAATACTTTAATGGTGTTACTAAAGATACTTCGGAATATTTATAAGACTGACTTAACCATAGATTTGCAACACCTCCAAATATACCAACAAAAGATAATATAAAAAAATCTTTCAAATTGGGCATCACCCAACCCTGAGGAATAGTTAGAAAACTTAATAATGTAATAGATAAAGAAAAATAAAAAGAAATTAACCAGACTGGTTCGGTTGTTGACAACTGTCTAATAGATATAGCTACATAAGACAAACCTAAACAAAATATAATTGGAAAAATATAATATATGTTTAATTGCGAAATCCCTGGTTCAGTTATTATCAAAATTCCTACAAATCCTATGATCACAGCTAGCCATCTGTAAATACCAACTTTTTCACTTAACAAAAAAATAGAAAATATTGTTGTAAATATAGGAGCAGCAAATGAAATACTTACTACTGTTGCAAGAGGTAATTCTCTTAGAGCTATAAAGATTGCTACTAGAGCTATTAGACCTGAAATACATCTCAAAGCATGCAATCCTGCTCTTTTTGTTTGATAAAAGTTATGTAGCCTATCTTTAGGTATTATCAAAAAATAAAAAAAAATTCCAAAAAACCCTCTAAAAAATAAAACTTGGCCTATAGGATAATTAACTGACCATTTGACTATAATGTCCATTAATGAAAAAGCACAAACAGACATAAACATGTATAAAAAACCCAATTGATTTTTACTAAGCATAAGAATAATTTGTAAATTAATTTAAATCATAATCAATGGAAATAGCTGTTTTAGCACTTGGATGTTTTTGGGGACCTGAAATAAAATTTAGTAAAATTGAAGGTATCATCAAAACAGAGGTGGGTTACTGTGGCGGTAATAGTCCCACTACAACTTATAAAGAGGTTTGCACAGGTAAAACAAATCATGCTGAAGTAGTTAAAATTGATTTTGACGAAAAAGTCATAACCTATGAAAAAATATTAAAAATTTTTTTTCAAATTCATGATCCAACAACTTTAAACTCTCAAGGGCCAGATTTTGGCACACAATACAGAAGTGAAATATTCTATTTAAATGATAGTCAAAGAATAATAGCTGAAAGAGTACTTAAAGATGTAGATCAAAGAATATCAGGTAAAGTTGTTACAAAAATTTCTTTATTAAAGAATTATTGTCCGGCTGAGGAATATCATCAAAAATATTTGGAAAAAAGATAACATGTCCTTAGTGGAAACAAGTTGGCTAGAAAAAAATTTAGATAATGTAAAAATTATTGATTGTTCTTGGCATATGCCTCAAACAAAAAGAGATGGTTACAGCGAATATAGAAATCTACATATTAAAAACTCTATTTTTTTTGACCTAGATAAAAATTCAAAAAAGAATATTAAACTTCCACACATGCTTGTTGAAAAGGATGAATGGGAAAAAATAGTATCTGAAATGGGTATCAATAAAAATGACAGAATTATTATATATGACAACTCAGATGTAATAAGTTCTTGTCGATGTTGGTTTAATTTTATCTATTTTGGTCACGATCCTAATTTAGTGAGTATTTTAAATGGAGGTCTTAAAAAATGGATTAATGAAAAAAGAGAAGTTACTCATGAAGTAACCTATTTAAAAAAAGCAAAGTATGTGGGTACAGAAAAAAAAAAATTAGTTAAATCGAAAAATGCAATTGATAAAAATATCAAAATTAAAAAATTTAAAGTGATCGATGCTAGAAATAGAGAAAGGTTTGAAGGAAAGGTTCCAGAACCAAGAAAAGGATTAAGAAGTGGGAGTATAAAGAATTCTTTTTGTATACCTTTTAATCTCTGCCTAAATAAAGATAAAACTTTTAAAAATAAAGAAGAACTTGAAAATGTTTTTAAATCATGTTTGGAAAATATTACAGAGCAGAATATAGTATTTTCATGTGGCTCAGGAGTTACTGCGTGTGTTTTGGCACTAGCTTATTCTTTGATAAATGATAAATATCAACCTTGTATTTACGATGGTTCTTGGGCCGAATACGGGTTAACTTAAATTAAATTATGAAAAGATCTACTAAAACTATATCTATTATTTTAATATTTTTTCTAATCATTGCAGCTGTGATTATTGGTAGAACAATGATTGGAAATCATTTTAAAAAAAAATTTAGTAAAAGACCTCCTCCAGGGATAATTGTAACTGAAGTGGTAAAAAAAGAATTTGCTGAAAAAATAGAAACATTCGGTACTGCAATTTCAAAAAAATCTGAAACTTTTAAGATCAAAAAAGATGATCTTTTTGAAGATTTAAATTTAAGAGACTTTGTAAAAAAAGGAGATGTAGTAATAAAATTGAAAAGTGGAAATATTATAGCTCCATTTAGTGGGGTGCTTGGCTATACAGGTCTAACAGAGGATATTCTTGTATCTGACAATATATTTATTATTACACTAGATGATAATTCAACAATTTACTCAGATATTAAAATCCCAGAAAATTATTCCGCATCTATTAAAAAAGGCCTACCAGTTGAAGTCAAATTATCTAGTTTTAAAGATAAAACTTTCTCAGGGGAAATTGATTTTGTATCAAGCAGGATAAACGCAGATACAAGAAGTATTTTATCAAGAGTTAAAATAGAAAATAATGATCTAGAACTAATCTCAGGTTCCCTTTTAGAAGTTAGTGTAAAATTTAATCTCAGAAACTCATTAAGCGTGCCTGATACAAGTGTGATGATTGAGGGTGATAAATCTTACGTTTATAAAATCAATGGTGAAAATGTAGCTAATAAAACTGAAGTTAAAACAGGTCTTAGGGGTAATAAAAGTATTGAGATAATTTCTGGATTGACTGAGGGAGAAATAGTTGTTGCAGAAGGATTAAAAAAAGTGAGACCTAAAGGAAAAATTAAACCTATTACAAAATAAATGTTTATTACTGAACTAAGTATAAAAAGACCAGCTGTTTCTTGGGTGATGTCTTTAATCTTAATTATTTTTGGTTTATTTGTATTTTGGAAATTACCAGTTAGAGAATTACCCAATGGAATACAACCACCTGTAGTTCAGGTTCAAGTAGATTACAAATCAGCATCAGCAACGATTGTGGATCAAGAAGTTACTCAAGTCGTAGAGGATGTTATCGGCGGTGCAGAAGGTATCAAAAATATAGACTCTAAATCTGAAAATGGAAGAAGCACAATTAATGTTGAGTTTGATACTAGTATTGATTTAGATAATGCAGCCAATGATATTAGAGAGCGAGTTGCAAGAGTTGTAGACAATCTACCATCAGAGTCTGACCCTCCTCAGATACTAAAAAGAGCCGCAGGTTTTACAACAACAATGTGGTTATCTTTATCATCAGCAACTTGGAGTGACCTCGAATTAGGTGACTACGCAGAGAGATATTTGGTTGATCAGTTTTCGAGTATAAAAAATGTTGGAAGAATCTTGGTTGGTGGTTTAAGAGAATTAAGTATAAGGGTCTGGATAGACCCAATCAAACTTGCCGCAAATGATTTAACTATTAAAGAAGTCGAGCTTGCAATGCGTGGAGAAAATATAAGTCTCCCTGCTGGCACTCTAGAGGCAGATAATATCGATCTAACATTAAATTTAGACAAATCATATAACAATATAGACTCAATAAAACAACTGCCTATTAAAAAAACTAATAATAAAGTCATTTTATTATCTGATGTTGCTGATATTGAGTTTGGTCCTGTTTCAGAGAAAACTCTATTTAAAGCTCAAACAAAAGATCAAATAAATTTAAAAACTGTGGGGATCGGTATTTACGCAAGGAGTGGTGCCTCAACAGTTGAACTTTCAAAAGATATTAAAAAAAAGATATTAGAAATTAAAAAAGCTTTACCAGATGAATTGGATTTGAGAGTTTCGTTCAATAGAGCGAACTATGTGGAGGCTGCTATTGAAGAAGTTTACAAAACTCTTTTAATTGCTTTTGTCTTAGTAGTACTAATAATTTATCTATTTCTTGGAAATCTTAAAGCTGTAATTGTTCCAGCAATAGCACTTCCTGTAAGTTTAATAGCATCTTTTTTAGGGCTTTATATTTTTGGACTATCCATAAATATATTTGTTCTTTTAAGTTTTATTCTAGCAATTGGAATAATTACAGATGACTCGGTAATTATGACTGATGCAATTTACAGACGCATAGAAAATGGAGAGTCCCCACTCATCGCAGCCTATAAAGGATCTAAACAAATTTCATTTGCAATCATAGCTACAACATTAATTCTAGTAGCTGTGTTTTTGCCATTAATTTTTATTGAAGGTATTTCAGGAACACTATTTAGAGAAACGGCTATTGCATTATCATTTTCAATAGTTGTCTCATCATTCGTTGCTCTTACTTTATCACCTATGCTTGCAAGTAAATTTTTAAATAAAAAAACCTCAAAAAAAATTTTTATACAGAAATTTGAAAAAATATTTCTAAACTTTGCAAAATTTTATAAAGAAACACTAGATATAATTGTGCACAAAACTAAATCAGTAAGTATATTTATTATTTTCATAGTCATTTGCTCTGTATTATTATTTAGTTTCTCAAAAAAAGAGTTATTACCAATGGAAGATAGAGGTGCTTATTTAATTATTGGTGCAACAGATGAAGGAAGTTCTTTTGAATATACTCAAGAGCAGGCTCAAAAAGTCGAAGCAAGATTAATTCCACTTTTACAAGCTGAAGACAGTCCATATGCAAGATTTATTATGAGAGTGCCAGGTTTTGGTAATTCTGCAAATTCATATAATAGTTTTATTATTATTGCACTACTAGATGATTGGAAAAATAGAAAAAAAGGACAACAAGTAGTTTTAAGAGAAGCTATAGGGAAAATTGTTACATTACCTCAAGCTCTTGCATTTCCCATATCTCCTCAATCTATAAGAGTGACTAATTATAATAAGCCAGTGCAAATGGTTATTTATGGAAGTACATATGAAGAGCTTGAAGAAATTCAAAAAAAAGTAATAAGAAAATTAAGATCAAATAAAAATCTTTCACGTATTGAGTCTGATTACAATCGAAATAAACCTGAGGTAAAGTTAGTTATCAATAAGAATAAAGCAAAAGACTTAGGTGTCTCAACAAAATCAATAGGAGAAACACTTGAGACACTTTATGGCGGAAAAAAAATTACAACTTTTAATCAATTGGGTAAAGAATATCCAATTGTAGTTCAACAATATTTATCTGATAGAAGAAATAAAGAAGGAGTCTCTAAAATTTTTGTTCGTTCTGAAACAAACGGTAAACTAATTTCTTTATCAAATTTAGTTAGTTTTAAAGAGGAGGGTTCTGCAAAACAACTCGCCAGGTATAATAGACAAAGAGCAGTCACTATTTCTGCAAATATTAATGAAGGATATACTTTAACTCAAGCAATTAAGTTCTTTGAGGATATTATGACAAACCTTGCACCAAAAAATCAAATCACATGGAAAGGTAAATCAGAGGAAATTAAAGAGACTAGTAATGAATTATTTATAATTTTCGCACTGGCTTTACTCACAGCATACTTAGTAATGGCAGCAACATTTAACTCATTCATTCATCCATTCATTATAGTTTTGACTGTTCCCTTGGCAATTTTTGGTGGATTAGTATTTATTTTATTCTTGAATAGTTCAGTAAATATTTTTTCTCAAATCGCTTTGATAATACTTATTGGCATATCAACTAAAAATAGTATTTTAATTGTAGACTATGCAAATAGAATAAGAACTACTGGAAAAAATATTGAGATAGCTGTCAAAGAGGCTTGTGAAGTAAGATTCAGACCAATAATTATGACATCCTTAAGCACAATGATAGCAATGATACCTCTAGTAATTGGAAATATTGGTCCAGGGGCTGGTGAAGGTTCACGATTAGCTGTGGGAACAACTATTTTGGGGGGGATGATAATTTCAACATTTTTCACTTTGTATGTTACGCCATCAATGTATTTAGCTTTAGCGAAAAATACTAAAAGAATTGATGTAATAGATCTAGAATTAAAAAAAGAACTTTCTAAAAAATAATATATTTCTTTTTATTCAAAGAATTTTTACAACTGGCTAATTGTTTTTTATAAATATTCGATTGCTTTTCTACCTTTTTAGCTAATCTAATTACTTTTTTATTTTTCTTATATTTCTTAAAATTTCCCCACCCCTCGTGGTATGCTAAATATTGTTTAAAAGCATCATGTTTAGAAATTTTTAAAATATTCTCTGATTTATTTGTATACCAACCTATAAAGTCAACACTATCTTTAAATCTAGCTCTTGTTGCTAACTTATTTCCTGTTTCTTTTTTATATTGTTCCCAGGTTCCTTTTACAGCCTGGGAATAACCAAATGAACTTGATGGTCTGTTAAATGGTATAACTTTAAATATTTTTTTTCGTGGCGGTTTAGCAAGCCAATTAAAATCCGACTCAGCTTTAACGATTGCAAGCTGAACATAAATAGGTGTTCCCCATTTTTCCTTGACTTTTTTGGTGTGTTTATACCATAAGTATCGCTCATCAAAAATCTTACAACTATTCGAGGTATCATAAGGAATAGAGGAGCACCCATAAAATAAAAATAAAATTAAAAATGAAATTTTTCTATGAAATATGTCTTTCATTTATATTTTTTTATAATGTTGAATATAGAAAAAATAATAAATATTATTAAAACTCCTAAAAAGTTTCCCAACAAATCAGAATACTCAAAACTTCTTTTTGGGATAAAACCATGACATAACTCTAAAATGATAGAAATTAGAAAAAGATATATAAATAAAATCTTAATTTTACCATTTGTATACGCAATTACACCTAGTAAAGACAAAAAGAAAAAAGCATAAACGTGATTAGAAGAGAATATTGCAAAATCCATGGTTATTTGAGGTTGTTTTTGAAAATCTTTATAAATCAGCCAGCCCATAATGCTTCCTGGATAGATATATAATAAAATTAGTCCAATATTGAA
This sequence comes from uncultured Pelagibacteraceae bacterium, assembly GCA_902603625.1. GTDB lineage: Bacteria > Pseudomonadota > Alphaproteobacteria > Pelagibacterales > Pelagibacteraceae > Pelagibacter. The sequence goes on along the minus strand of CACKVM010000010.1, from coordinate 2,469 downwards.
TGAATGGAAAATAATTTTTGTTAATAAAGATATTTTTTTCATTTAACTAATCTTTTTTTTTTTATATTAAATTGACAGTAATAAAAATGAGTAATTTAATATTAATTAGACATGGCCAAAGTTTATGGAATCTCGAGAAAAGATTTACTGGTTGGGTTAATATTGATTTAACTGAAAAAGGTAAAATAGAGGCTAAAAAGGCGGGAAATTTAATCAAAGATCAAAATATTAAAATTAAATATTATTATTCCTCACTTCAACTAAGAGCGCATCACACTTTAAAATTAATTCAAAAGATACTAAATGATGATCAAAGTTTTAAAAAAGCTTGGCAATTAAATGAAAGACATTATGGGGCTCTTACTGGTCTCAATAAAGTTGAATTAGCAAACAAATTAGGAAAAGAAAAAGTACATGAAATAAGAAGGTCATGGTCAATAAAACCGGACCCCTTAGAAAAAACAAGTCCATTACATCCGTTGAATATTGACATCTATAAAAATTTGCCCAAGGAAAATATTCCTGATGGGGAGTCGTTGAAAGATACCTATTTAAGAGTAGTGGATTATTATGAGTCGGAAATAAAAAAGAATTTAAATATAGGAAACGTTTTAATCTCTGCCCACGGGAATTCAATCAGAGCACTTTGTAAATACTTATTAAATATTGATGAAAAACTAATAGTAAATTTAGAAATTCCTACTGGTAACCCTTTATTGATTAAAATGAGTGAAAATAATGAAATTATCTCATGTAAATACTTAGACCAAGAAAGAGCTAAAGATCTTTTAGTTTTTTAAAAACTTCTAAATTAGATAAGTGATAAAAATTATTCTTACTTTCAAATCCATATAATTTATCTTTTTTCACTAATTCAAACCAAATTTTGTTAATTGAAAAGTTTTTTATTAATTCATTTTTCATAATTAATCTATTTAATATTTGGCAACCTGTAAATATATATTCTTTATTTTTAATATTAATTAAATTGTTTTCTAATCCAAAATCTCCTTCCATATTTTTGTCAAAGCTTAAATCTTTTTTCACTAGTAAAAGTATATTATCTAAGTTGTTTAAAAAATAAAAATTCATCATTGAATTTATTTCGTCGATGTATTTTTTATTCCAAATAGTGTCAGGGTTTAAAACTAAAAAATTTTGATCTTTGCTATTTTTGATTAAATTTAATATACCACCACCAGTATTAAGAATAAATTTTCCATCCTCAATAACTTCAATTTCTACATTATAATCATGTGTTTTTAAAAATTCTTGAAATTTTGATTTTAAATAAAAAGTATTTATTAAAATTTTTTTAATTTTTAAATTTATTATTAACTGGATACAGTTTTCAAGTAATGTTAAATTGTTTATTTTTAAGAGAGGTTTTGGAGTTTCTAAAGTAATAGGATTAAGTCTTTTTCCATAACCTGCGCATAAAATTAATGCTGTATCAATTTTCATTTATTTAATCATGCTGTATTTAAAATTTTTGCTCAATAAAAGTTTCAATTCAGAAAAAATTTTATTATTGTTTGTTCTATAATTTATTAAACTCCAAGTATAAGGAATAAACTTAAGATAATTTTTTTTATCATCTCTAATAGCTAATCGAGTAAATATACCAATTATTTTCAAATTTCTCAAAACCGATATTATTTCAAAATCATTTTTAAAAATTTTATTATTTAAGTTTTTTTGGGATTTTAAATAAAGATTAAATAATTTTTTTTTAAAAATTTTTGAACTTTTAAATCTTACATCATCTATTAAAGATGCTAAATCATATGCAGGATTACCAAATAGTGCATCTTGAGAGTCTATTAATCCTATCTCATTTTTAATAAGCATTAAATTTGATATATGAAAATCTCTGTGTACAAAAACATCATTTTTTAATTTTATTTTTTTTATTAAAAGTCTAACTAATTTCTCGTACTCTTTTTGAAATTTTAAATGGTTAAATTTACTTAATATAGTTGGTGAATACCATTTTGAAAAAAGTTGAGCTTCCTTAAATAAAATTTTAGATGAATATTTTGGTATAACATAATATTTTTTTTTAAAATTCAAAATTCTTTGGTCTTTAATTAGTTGAACTTTCTGTAATAATTTTATTATTTTTTTAAATATTAAAAATCTTTTTTTTTTATTTTTTTTTAAATAATCTAAAATTGTTTGATTACCGAAATCTTCTATTTCTATAAAATTTTTTGAATAATCTTCGCTGATCAATTTTGGTGCTTGAATATTATTTTTAATTAAAATTTTATTTACTGCATCATAAATAAGGAGATTAAGTTTTTTGTCTTTTTTGGAATGTACAATTATTGAAGAAAAACTTTTTTTTTTAATCCTGTAAAACGACCTAAAAGAGGCATCACCTTTCACTTTTTTCGTATTCTTTGTAAATTTCATTCAATTTAGAACTGTAATAAATCTATTAGTATAATTATTTTCATATTCAAA
>CACKVM010000009.1 GCA_902603625.1 uncultured Pelagibacteraceae bacterium | reverse complement strand
TTGGAATTATAGCTGATGCTAAAGCTGATCCAGAAATTGTTGCAGTAGATTTGGTAGGACAAGCAGAGCATGGATATAACTCACCATGTTGGCTTTATACAACTAGTAAAGAATTAGCTGAAAAAGTGATGAAAAGAGTTCCAGAATTAATTGCAGAACTTCCTGAAGTTCCAAGAACAAGTGCTGAAGCAGCCTGGAGAGATTATGGTGAAGTAATTCTTTGTGACACTGATGAAGAAATAGTTAAAATTAGTGACGAATATGCACCTGAACATTTAGAAGTACAGACCGAAAACTTGGAATGGTTTCATGAAAGATTAACAAATTATGGATCGTTGTTTGTAGGTGAAGAAACAACTGTTGCATACGGCGACAAATGTTCTGGTACAAATCATATTTTACCAACTAAAGGAGCAGGAAGATATACTGGTGGATTATTTGTTGGAAAATTTATTAAAACTTTAAGTTTTCAAAGAATGACAAAAGAGTCCACTAAATTAGTCGGTGCTGCTGCAGCTAGAATTTCAAGATATGAGGGAATGGAAGCTCATGCAAGAACAGGAGATGTAAGACTTAGAAAATATGGTTTTTCTGATTAATTCTCAGGTACAAAAATTAGACACAATCCATTATTACAAAATCTTTTTCCAGTAGCAGTAGGTCCGTCTAAAAAAACGTGACCATGATGTGCACCACAGTTTGCGCAATGATATTCAATTCTTTTCATTCCAAAAGAATAATCAATTTTAGTTTTAAAAGCTCCTGGCAAAGCTTCAGAGAAAGAAGGCCAACCCGTTCCACTATCAAATTTTGCTTTTGATGAAAATAACTTTGATCCACAATTCGCACAATGATAAAAACCATTTCTTTTTTCTTCAAGTAATTTACTGGTAAACGGTCTCTCAGTGCCCTCATTAAACATTATATCTTTTTGGGCTTTAGTTAGATCGGGATTAATAACTTTTTTAGTTGCTGCTTTTAAAAATTGATATGGAAATGTTATAAAAAAAGTTGAAAGACCTAACAGTTTTATAAATTTTCTTCTTAAAGGCATGTTATATAAGATTAATTAGTGGCTTCCTTAGAATTATCGTTTTTAAGGTTTTCTTTTTTGTTAATTGCCTCTTTAGTATTTCTTAAATTAATAATATCAGCAAATTTATGATTTACATCTCTATGACCTGCCTCGTCATCTCTAATAACTCTAACGACATCTTTTAGTGTAGAGTGCAAGGGTAAGTTCCAATAATTAATTGCTATTTCTGGAGCTGGTTGGTCAGGTATTGTTCCAGCCTCGAGTTCATTTAAATATTCTGTGTAGCTAAATACAGCTTCTTCTTCAAAATACCCAACTATTCTATGAGCAGTTCTTTGTGAAACTAAATAAATAATTCCATAGGTAAGTATAAATATAAATTGTGCTATCATTATTATGAATCTCTCTACAGCAGTGGGTTTTGCAACATGAATAAAAGTCATCAAATGCATTCTTTCATTCTCAGCTTCATCTAATAAAGTTTTTATCCAACCTTTGTCATCTTCAATCTTTCTCAAAGATTTTAAATGTATTAACATCCCAGCAACCATTCCTGGTACTGCAGCAACTGTTTCTAATACAACAGCTCTATGGCCATATCTTTTTTTAAAAAAAGTGTCCGCGAGTAATCTTAAAAATTTAGTAAAAGATAAAGCAACCTTGTCACTAAAATTTTTTGGTTGAAAATGTTTATTTAACTCATTCATAATTATAAAATAATTACTAATATAGATTTTAAAATGCGCTATAATTGTCACTAAAAATGCTACTAATTAAAGAAAATATACAGTTTCTTTAATAATATAGATTATTAGTAAAGACATAAATCCGATTATGAATCCATTGATATATTTCCACGTTTTATCGCTCTGAGCATATCTTGAAAAATATACCGATGAATAACCAAGTAAAAAGAAAAATATAAAAGATGCTATAGAAGCACCAATACCAAAAAAAATTTTTTCATCAAATAAAAAATTTTTTGAAAAATTTCCTAAAAAGAAAACGGTATCGGAATAAACATGCACATTTAGGTAGGTAAAACCAAGTGTCTTTAATATAATCTTAGCACTAGTGGTCTCTTTTTTTTCAATATTGAAATTAGCAGTAACACTAAAAGATTTTATTTTTGAATATATGAAATAGATTAAAAAAATTATTAAACAGATGTTTAAAGCTAGCTCTACAAATATATTAAAATATTGATGAAAAAAGTGGAATAAGAGAATGCCTGAAAATATTAAAATTAGGTCTGAACAGGAACAAACTAAACAAACTAAAAAAACATACTGTCTTTTAAGCCCTTGCTCTATTACAAAGATATTTTGAGCACCAATCGCTAGGATTAAACTAAGCCCGGTAATAAAACCTAATACCAGGTATTCCATCTAAACTAAGATTATTCTGGATTAGCTGTTAAAGTTTTAATCTCTAGAATATTTTCGTTAGGGTCTTTTACAAAAAATGTTTCTTGCTCGTATTTTGTTCCTTTAAATCTTAGATAAGGTTCGTCATAATACTTTGCACCTTTTTCTTTCAATCTATTTTTTAAAGTATCAAAATCTTTCCTTGATAAATGAACTCCAAAATGTGGAACAGAAACATTACCCATATCTACGTCGTGTCTCTCATTATCTAGTTTATGTTCGCTAGCATGAAGAGTTAATTCATTTCCCCAAAAATCAACATCAGCCCATTCTTGTGCTGAATTATCAAGTCGACAGCCCAAAGTTTCACTATAAAACTTTTTTGCTGTTTCTAGATCTCCACATGGGATTGCTAGATGAAAACAATTAGTATTTTTGTACATTATTTCTCCTTTAAATACTGTTTAAAAGCACTATATAGAGATTAATTATTTTTATCAAGCAGACAAAACTAAATGACTGATTTTTTACAATCTATAATAGACAGAGATCCTGCGGCAAAATCTAAATTAAGTCTTATATTAACTTACCCAGGAGTTAAGGCTATTTTTTTTCATAAAATTGCAAATTTTTTTGCAATAGCAAAGTTTGATTTAATTGCAAGAATCATCTCTCAATTTTCAAGATTTTTAACTGGAATAGAAATTCATCCAAAAGCAAAAATAGGAAAAAATTTATTTATTGATCACGGTATGGGTGTTGTTATTGGTGAAACATCTGAGATTGGAAATAACGTTACTATTTATCACAATGTTACCTTAGGAGGAATTGCCCCAAGTATAAATTCAAATGATCAAAGAAATACTAAAAGACATCCAACTTTAGAAGATAATGTTGTTGTAGGATCTGGTGCTCAAATTTTAGGGCCAATAACAATTGGTAAAAATTCCTTAATAGGTGCAAATGCAGTTGTTACAAAAAATGTAAGTGAGAAATCAATTATGGTAGGAATTCCAGCTAAAAGAGTTGGTGATGCTACAAAAGGATTTCAACCTTATGCTGTTACTGATAAAGATAAAGATTAATGACACAAATCAAAAATAACTTTATCGAGTCCATTGGTAATACACCTTTGATTAAATTAAAAGTAGCCTCTGAGATAACTGGTTGTAATATTTATGGTAAAGCGGAGTATCTAAATCCAGGTGGATCAGTTAAAGATAGAGCCGCTCTTGCATTAATAAAAGATGCACAAGAAAAGAAATTGATTTCAGAAGGTGGAATTGTTGTTGAGGGCACCGCAGGTAATACTGGGATTGGTTTATGCCTTTTGGGTAATTCCTTAGGTTATAAGACAATAATTGTTATGAATGATAACCAAACTCAAGAAAAAAAAGATACTTTAAAAAATATTGGCGCAGATCTTAGGCTTGTGCCACCTAAACCTTATAAAGATGATGGTAATTATGTAAAAGTTGCAGGTCGTCTTGCTGAAGAATTAAAAAGTACGAATAACAATGGTGTAGTTTGGGCTAATCAATTTGATAACACTGCTAATGCTAAAGGACACTATGAAACAACAGGTCCTGAAATATGGGAACAAACAGATGGAAAAGTTGACGGATTTGTTTGTGCATCAGGAACTGGAGGAACTATCGGCGGTGTTAGTAAATACTTAAAAGAAAAAAATAAAGAAATTAAAATTTATCTTTCAGACCCTACTGGTTCAGCACTCTATAATCACATTATGAATGGAGTACTTAAAGCTGAGGGAGGATCAATAACTGAAGGTATTGGTTCAAGCAGAATAACTAAAAACTTTGCTGAAGCTAAAATTGATGGTGCTTTTTCAATCAGTGATCAAGAATCTTTACCTGTACTTTATGATTTAATACAAAACGAGGGGTTAAGTTTAGGAACTAGTTGTGGTGTAAATATTGCAGGTGCAATTAGATTAGGAAAAGAGCTGGGCCCAGGAAAAACAATTATAACAATTCTTTGTGATAGATCAGATAAATACAACTCAAAGATGTTTAATAAATCTTTTTTAGAGGAAAAAAACCTTCCTATTCCTAGCTGGTTATAATAACGCATACCAGACATGTAAAAAAACAGTTAGATTTTATAATAATATTAATGAACATTAAACATATATGAAAAAAATTATTATAGTTTTATCTTTTTTCATCTTTACATCTGCAAATGCAGGAATGAGTGACAAAGATAAATCAAAAGCATGGGATTGTATCGGTATTTACATGGCTAACTACTTTCTTCCATCGGGTGAAAAGTTTGAGTACGGAATGAAAGAAAAATCAATTTCAACTGTTAAAGTTTTAAAAACCTACGCTCTTGAAATAGGTATTCCAGAAAAAGATTGGGATGCTGGAGTAAACAAAGCAGTAGATAAACATTATGGTTCAAAATATGACAAAGCTAAAACTGACAAATGTCATGAGTTTGTTGAAGCTTTAGTTCCTAATGGAGCTGAAAGAGTAAAAAAAGTAGTTCAAACATTATATTAAGGAGATAGATATGGAAAAAGAAATGTTAGTAGTAGCAAAACTAAAAGAAGGTATGTTTGAAAAATTCATGGGTTTTATGCAATCACCTGAGGGTTTGGCAGAAAGAGCAAAAGTTGCAGTAGTGGAAAAAACAATTGGAACAGTAACACCAGATAAAAGCACTGTTATGTTTAAGATTTTTTGCACTGACGAAGCAGCTCTATATAAATTTATAGATGGAACTGAAGTATCAAAACCTATTATGTCAGCTGTATTAGATAGTTACTCAGTTTATCACTTAACCAAAGCAAAATAATTGAAAGGAAAAAAATGAAAAACTATATGGTAACTCACACTTTCAAATCTAAAGAAATGAAAGATAAATTTAGTGAAACAGTAGCTTCAATGAAAATGGAAGATATAATTAAATCAATGACAAGCGACAAGGCTGCGTGTCAGATGACTTGGAATACACCAGCTGATACAATGCAAATGTTTTGCTGGTGGAAAGCAAACAGTGAAGCAGATATTAATAATCAATTAGGTCAAATGAATGATTTCTTTGAGCCTCATAAATTTACTGAGTGTATTGATCAAGTGATGGACTATAACGCTTAAGAGGAAGATTTATTAAGCAATCTTTATATTAATCTAATAAAGAAGAAAACTATGAGCAAAGGATATTTGATAGCACATCTTAAAGAACACGATAAAGAAGGTATGGAAAAGTTTAAACAAATGTCCGGACCAACTATTGGAGAGCACGGTGGCAAAGTTCTTGTTCGTGAACCCAGTCCTGACGTAAGAGAAGGTGAAAATTTAGGTACAGTTGTATTAATTGAATTTGAAAGCATTGATGCTGCTCGTAAATTCTATGAGTCAGAAAAATATCAAGCGGCTAAAGCGGTTAGAGAATTAGCGGCCAAAGCTCATCTAGTTTTAGTTGAGGGGAATTAAAACTCAGCTAATTAAAAAAGGAGTAAAAATGAAAGCAATCTACACAAGAACTATAGGTGTTTATGATGATAAACTTGGTGAGGCCATGGAAATTTCTAAAGGTTTAGCTGAAGTTAGAAAAAAACATTATCCTGATCATGAAGTTTATTTTTCTTTTCAAATTGGTGGAAATCCTAGAACAGTTAGAGAAACTTTAGTTGGAGAACAATTTACAGATAAGGCATTTGAAAATGATCAGAATATGTCTGCTGATCCTAAATTTATTGAACTTCAAAAAAAAATGAAGGGAGTCTTTAAAGAAGGCACAATACAAGATGAAATGAGAATGGTTTTTAACGACTAGGAGATAAAATGATAGAAAAATTTAATGGGATATTTTATTTTTTAATTTATTTAGTTCACTTTATAGGGGTCGGCGTTTATGCTTTTCAAACGATTTTTGGTACTAAAAACTTTATGGAAAGATTTGGTATAGATCCAAGTGGAGCAATCATGATTAGAATGGCAGGAGCATTTATGCTTGCTGTATTTTTAATGTCAATCTATGTAGGTTTTATAAGACCTGGAGGTTTAGAAAATACATGGGGATTCTTAAATTTAGTTTTTATTAATAATCTATGTATTTTTTTATGTAATTTTTATTCTATTAAAATAAATAAAACAGGTGTGAATGAGAAAACTACAAACGAGGGTGTTATCGCACCTTTAGTATTTACAATTATGAGTGCAATTTTATGTTACGGTTTAGCAGATAAAATATATACCTAGGAAGTGAAAAATGTCGATATTGAAAAAATATTCTGATGCAATAGATAAGAAAGACGAAGCAACTATGAATGAGCTTTTGCATGATGATTTTAAATTTACAATGCATAAATCTGGAAATACTCTTGGAAAAGCTGATGTAATCAAATGGGCAATGAGTGGCGATATAAATCAAGATAAAGCTCGCATTGTATATGAAAATGATGAAATTGGTGTACATCATTCTATCGTAACTTTTAATGATGGAAATGTTGAAGCTGTAATGGCAGTATATAGATATAAAGATGGAAAGATTACTAGCTTAGAAACTGGTGCTACTCCAATGTCTAAATAAGTGAGAGAATTACTTTTACTTAGTATATTTATATTTTTTTAATGAGTAACATTTTTTCATATGTAATTCTAATTGTTGCAGTAATCTTAGGGACTGCTGCAAATGGATTTGCAAAAAGCGCTCAGGGTTTTACTTTGCTATTACCAAGTATAATGACAGGAATTACTATAGTTGGATGTATGTATGCATTATCATTGGTTATGAAAACTATTCCAGTAGGTGTCACCTATGCCTCTTTTGCTGGTTTATGTATCATAGCAACTATAATTATTGGAATTATCAAATTTAATCAAATGCCAGATATCTATACTATTTTAGGAATGATATTAATAATTTCAGGTGTTTTAATAGTAAATTTAATTGGAAAAACATCGTAATGATACCAAAAAAGTATTTTGATCTTATATTTATTTTAATTATGGGTTTTGGAATGAGTTTACTCATGACTTTGATTATCACTTACATTAATACTGGAATGGATAGTGAATATATCAATAGATTTTTTAAAGCATGGATGGTCAGTTTACCTATAGCTATAATTGCAGCATTAATACTTGGTCCACCGATTAAGAAACTAGTAGATAAAATTACTAAATAATCATATCCTTCTAGATAATTATGCATCAAAGTAACAAAATTAAAATTGTAAAGCGAAATTTAAATGAACATTTAAAAATCATCCAACTAATTGGACAGGATCTTATTGAAAAAATTTCTAAATCATCTGAAATAATGTCTAAAAGTTTAAAAAATGGTGGAACAATTTTTTGGTGTGGTAACGGTGGAAGTGCCTCAGATAGTATGCATTTATCTGCGGAACTTATAGGTAGACTAAAAAAAAATAGAATTCCATTGCGATCAATTTCTCTTTCATCTAATCCAGCTACTATTACATGTATTTCAAATGACTTTGGTTTTGAAAATTTATTTTCAAGACAAATTCAAGCTTTAGGAAAAAAAGATGATATCCTTGTATCAATCTCAACATCTGGAAATAGTAAAAATATAATAAAAGCGATTAATCAAGCAAAAGTAAATAAAATGAAAACAATTTCCTTGCTTGGAAATAAAGGTGGTAAATGTAAAGGCAAAAGTAATATTGATCTAATTGTAAATTCTAAATCAACGGCTAGAATACAAGAGGTTCATATTACAATTGGACAAATAATTTGTGAATTAATTGAGAAAGATTTAAAATTATAATTCTCTATCAATTTTTTTTATAAAATGTAAATCCATTGAATTTTTCATAAAAAGAATAATTCTCATTTATAAATTTTTGGGTAGTGGGCATGTTCAATGGATTTATCAAATATTTTATTGGTGAATCATACAAAATTATCTTTGGTAACGAAGTATTAAATTCATTGATAAAATTTTTTTCACTTTTTTTGTTTAAAATTTGTGCTCCTGAAATAAAATATTTTGTACAAGTTGGCTTTTTTAGAAAATAAGGGAGAGAAATGTCATCTGTGAATGATTGTATGCAATTATCATCCTTTGCCAATTCTTTGTATCGTTTAACTATCAGGGCGTAATTGTCGTTTAAATAATTACTATCCTGAGCATTTACAAGGTAAGAAATATTCTTTTTAAAATTTTTTAGATTATCAACTTTTTTTAAAAGACTTGTGCTATTTCCTGTTTCTGGAATACTCGATAGATAATAAATTGATAATAATATAAATAAGATAAAATTAAAATTATATTTTTTATATATAGATAAAATATTGTTCGATGCTTTAAGTCTTTGGAAAATAAAAAATAAGATTAAAAATAAAATTAAGAAAAAAATTATACCTGATGCATACTTAATATGTGGTGTGTCTGAACGCATCAAAGCTGTTTTAAAACCAATAATTCCAGCTAAAAATAACGTATTTAATAAAATTTTTGTTTTGAAAGAAACTTTATATTTTTTACTCAAGTTAAGATGTATCAACATTATACTTATTAAATAAAAAATAATTAATGTTTTTGTTCCTCTAATACTGTCTGCGCTGAACGGTATTGGGTATTCTATTCCTAAAAGATAATCTGAAGCAGAATAAATAAAGTTAAATTGGTAAAAAAAATTTTCCAGTGTTTCAGTGCCTGAAATAAGAAAAAAAATTCCCCAAGAGATTGAAATTCCAATTAATAATAATAAAAAATTTTTGAATTCTCTATGAATTAGTAAATAAATTAGAGTAAGAAAAATTAATGCATTTGTATAAGCTCCAATATCCCACCACCATAAAACTGAAAATAATGAAAAAAAACCTAAAGTTAATAATTGAAATTTATTTTTCTGATTAGTTAGGGTCAGTCCGAGATATAAAATAAATAATAAATAAAGTAGATACCTTTGATAAAAAATTAAAGGATTATAATAATCAGGTAAAGATATTATGATAAATGTAAATAGTACAAAAAAATTTGTTTTATAATTATTTTCTAATTCCAGAGATAAAACTAAACTTCTTGAGATAAATATTAATGATAATTTTACTAAAAAAACTAATATCAATTTTATTATATAAAATCCCCCTATACTAAGAAATCCAAATATATAGCTTGAAATGACTGCCAAGTTATTTGCTATAAACCCATAATCATAAAGTGTTGGGCCAAACAAATTTTTATTTTCTAAATGATTTATTGCTGGAACTAAATAAGTACCCTCATGAAAAAAATCAATTGGTCTTACTAAAAACTTAAAATCTAATGTAATAAATTCAAATAAAATAAATATTATAAAAAAAAATAAATAATTACTTAAAATATTTTGTTTTTTATTTTCTTCAAATTTTAAAAAGTAATTTTCACTTTTAATCTTTAAACTATAAGTATTCTCATAATATTTTTTAAAGAAAATTAAATAAATTAAAAAGGGAACTGTAAGAAATATTAAAAATCTGATTGTATCATTTAGAGGATTTATTTTATTATAATAATAATTTCCAATTATAAGATTATTTTCATTATAAGGTAATTTAATTAAATCCCAAAAATAAAGAATTATGAGAACACAAAATAAAGATGAAATTAATGGAATTATTTTTTTCACTAATGTTAAATTATTACAAAATTTATGACTCGTCAGTATTAGATTTAACTATTTCCTTTATTATATAAGATTTTCTACCCCTTACCTCTTCAAATATTCTAGCTATGTAAATGCCTGTTACTCCCAAAGTAAATAAAATTACTCCAGAAAAAAAAGATATACTTATAATTATTCCAGCTGTCCCAGGAACAGCTAAACCACTAAATTTTATATACAACGTGTATAAAATTAATGTAAGTGAAAAAATAATTGAAATCATTCCTACTATAATTCCAAAATATAATGGTTTTAATGAATACGCAGTAATTCCACTTATAAATTGATTGAATGGTCCAGCAGATAGCAATGGAAATTTTGTTTTTCCATCAAATCTGGATTCTCGCACATATTCAACATATTCTTGATTAAACCCAACCCAAACAGACAAACCTCTAATATAAGGTCTGAATTCATTTTGATCTAAAATTTTATCTAGTGCTTTTCTTGAAATTAATTTAAAATCACCACTTTCTGTAGGCAATTTAATGTCTGATAAAAAATTTATTATTTTATATGCAATCTTAGTTATAAAAAGTTTTAAAAATGATTCACCTAATCTTTTTGTTCTAATTGTATGAACTACGTCAGCTCCTTTTTCATATTTAAAAATTAATTTATTTATTAATTCAGGTGGATCTTGTAAATCTGAGTCCATGTATATAATACAATCACCTTTCGCATGACGAAAACCTGCTAATACACATGGGCCTACACCAAATGTTCTTGACATATTAATTAGTGTTATAGGAAATTTTTTTTGTAAATCTCTTAAAATCTTCTCAGAATTATCGTCAGAGTCATCATTAACAAAAATAAGTTCATATTCGTAGTCTTTTAACTTGCTAACTTGATCATGAACTCTTTTAATTAATTCATCTAAATTTTTTTCCTCATTTCTAAATGAAAAGACAAAAGAAATTAATTTCATATTGTAATTAATAGACTATTTAAATTAATATTAAAATGACAAAAAATATAAAATTATGAATGGTATAGATTTGGTTATATTAGTTGGAGGAAGAGGTTCAAGAATAAAAGAATATCTTCATAATAAACCCAAGCCAATGGTAAAGTTTAATAAAATTTATTTCCTTCAATATTTAATCAATAATTTTAGTAAATATCCATTTCAGAGGATATATTTGCTTACTGGATATAAAAATAAAATCATATTTAAAAATTTTCATAAAAAAAGATTTAATTTAACAGAAGTTATTTGTTTAAAAGAAAAGAGATTAATGGGTACAGGTGGAGCACTTTTAAATTTGAAAAAATTTAAATTGAATGATTTTATACTTGCTAATGGTGATACTGTATTTGATATAGATTTAAACGATTTCTTCAAATCTTATAAAAGCAATTCATTGGGTTGCTTAGCTCTGACTAATAAGAATAAAAATATTTTTAGTCAAAAATTAAACAATCTAAAATTAAGTAATAATTTTATTAAATATACAGAAAATAGTAACTTAATGAATGGTGGAATATATTTTTTCAAAAAAAGATTTCTTAATTTATTACCTAATAAAAAATCTTCTTTAGAGGATGATATACTTCCTAAATTAATAAAAAATAAAAAATTATCTGGTAAATTTTATAAAAATTTTTTTTTAGATATAGGCACACCAAAATATCTAAAAATATCTGAAAAAAAATTATCTAGCTATTTTAAAAAGCCAGCTGTTTTCCTAGATAGAGATGGAGTTTTGAACTATGATAATGGCTATACTTTTAAAATTAAAGATTTTAGATTTAGAAAAGGCGTCTTAAAAGGACTCAAATACTTAATTAAAAAAAAATATTTAATCTTTATAGTTACCAATCAAGCTGGGATAGCAAAAGGAATTTTTAAAGAAAGTGATTTCTTTAATCTACATAATTACTTAAAAAAGGAATTATCCAAAAAAGAAATATATTTTGATGATGTTCAATATTGCCCTTATCACCAGAATGGATCAATTAAGAAATATAAAAAAAATTCTAATCTCAGAAAACCAGGTAATCAAATGATAAAGAATATTTTCAAAAAATTTCTAATTGATAAAAAAAGAAGCTTTATGATAGGAGATAAGATGTCAGATAAAAAATGTGCAATTAAAAGTAACCTATCTTTTTTTTATGCAAAAGAAAACTTTTTTAATCAAATTAAAAAATTAGTATAAAATTTAATAATTATTAATTACTTTTTTTTTATCATTGGAAAAAATCTGGATTAACTCTGAAATTCCCTTATCTAATGAAATAGAAGCTTTAAAACCTTTTTTTTCAATTTTTTTATTGCTAACAAAGTAATCTCTTTTATCAGGATCTTTTCTATTTGTTACAATTTTAATTTTCAATTTTTTGTATTGTCTTTGTATTTTTTTTGCTAACATGATTTTACTGATGTTTGCAGAGGATAATCCTAGGTTATAAACGTCATTTTTCATTTTACTGAAATTATTCATAGTAAAAACTATTGCATTAACTACGTCTCTAACATGAATAAAATTTCTTCTAAAGTGAGGCTCAAACAATGTAAGTTTCTTTTTTTTTACAGCTGTAAATGTAAAATTATTCACTAACAAGTCACTTCTCATCCTATAACTGTGCCCGAAAACAGTAGCTAGTCTAAAACAAACATAATTTTTAATTTTTGTTCTTACTAGGTCCTCACCATCACATTTAGTTCTTCCATAAAGTGAAATAGGTTTTAAAGGGCTATTTTCATCACAATATTTATTTTTTTCACCGATTCCATAGCCCGAATTAGTAGTAAGATATATTACTTTATTTTTTTTGGTTACTAAATCGCACAAAGTTTTAATCGTGCCTAAATTTGTACTTTTAGCTTCTTTTTTAAACTTTTCGCATAATGGAGCACCAACTAATGCTGCTAAAGGTATTATAAAATCGTTTTTTTTTACTAGTTTTTTTATCAAATTTTTTTTTCTTACATCATCACGAATAAAAATAAAATTTTTTTGAAAATATAAATGATTTAATGATCCTTTATCGTATTTTAATAAGTCTACGACAGTTACTTGATGCCCAAGTTCTAAAAGTTTAGTGCATAGCATAGTCCCTATATAGCCTGCACCACCTGTAATTAGTACTTTACTCATATAAATTTTTCTTTTTTAAATTAATCAAAATTAATTTTAATCACCTTTAATTTTTCTTTTAAGTTTAATTTTTGTCATTTCAACTATATTTTCTGCTGCTTTGGACCCAAATTTTTTTGTGATTAAATCTAAAAAAGGTTTATAATTATGATATTTATCAAAAGCTTCATCTCTTAATGTAATAACTTCTTTTGCAGAAAGCTCTTCTGTTGGTAGAGGTAATGTATCATATGAATGAAAAGAATACCCCTCATAACTACTTGGCAGTTCTACTCCTTCATCTTTTGCTTTTTTATACAAAAAACTTCCAGGTAAAGCCATAGCTCCATATGTATTCCATCCAGCAGTACAAAGTTCTAAACTAAGATCAAGAGTTTTTTGAATAGTATCTCTGGTATCTCCTGGCAGTCCATAAATATAGTTAGCCATTACATTTATATCAGCATCGTGAACTTTCTGGATTACTTTTCTCACATCTACATCTTCAAATTTTCCCTTATCAACCTCAAGTCTTACCGACTTATCTCCACTCTCAATTCCTAATGCTAACCATTTTATACCTGCTTTTCTTACCAATGAGAGAATTTCTGGTCTTTTAACAGTGTCAATTCTGCTATAGCTCCAAATTCTCAAAGAATCATCTTTATTTCTCTCTGCTAACTTTTCACAAAGAGGAATATAATATTTAGGATTGAGTAAGAACATTTCATCAACAATTCTAATTGTTCTAACACCCATATTGATTAATTTATCAAATTCTTTAATTATAAATTCTGGAGACCAAAATCTCATTTTACTGTAATTAGATGCTACTCCGATCTCCTCTTTATCATTTCTGTTAATAATATTTATCATGCAAAAGTTACAGCCGAATTGGCATCCTAAACTTGTTTGTAAACTTGCATAGGGTGTTCTTTTTTCAAAATCATACTCAGCATGCCACATGGGAGCACGATATAAGTCTAAAGGTTTTTTTTTATAAGGAAGTAAATCCCATGCATATCCTGGTAAATCTATATCCATTTTTTCATTTGGCACTATTGATTCTACTTCATTCATTATAATTTTGTCTCCATCTCTATATGCAATTCCTTTTACTCTTGATAAATTTGCAGGCGAATATTCATTTATTTTTAAAATATTTCTCAATGCATAAACACCCTCGTTTGTAAAAACAAAATCAATACTTTTTTCTTCTTTTAAAGTATCTATTGGAAGGGCTTGCACATGAGAACCTATTATTGAAATAGGAATATTGATATTGGCTTTAATATATTCACTTATACTAATTGCACCACTCATATTCGTTGTGCCTGCATTAACGTTTTGTCCGTAAACTACTAAACAAATTAATTTTGGATTATTCCCTTTTATCCTATTTAAGATCTCTTTATCAGAGAGATTTTCGGCATTTGCATCCAAAATATTAATTTTGAATCCAACACTGCGAGTTGATTGTGCTAAAAGTAACGCCCAAGTAGGTGGTTCAATAGCTGAATAAGTTTTTGATAATGATTGATAAGTTTTTGATGCACTATTTGCAACTAAAAATAAACAATCTAAATTTTTTTCTTTAAACATCTTAAAGAGAGATATTATTCAAAATTTTTGTAATCTGTAATATTTTATTCTTTTTTAGTGAGGGATAATTACCTATATAATATCCAAAAAAATGAACTTGATCTACGTTTCGAAATTTATTTAGATTATTAGTTTTTATAAATTTTTTTAAATATGGTTGTCTTAACTGGTTTCCACCCCCTGCATTACCACGCCTAAACTCTATCTGATTTTTAGTCAATATTTTTTCAAAATGATCTCTTTTTTTGATATTTTTTGTTTTGAGAATTACTGGAAATGCATAATTACAACTTTCATTTACTTTAAAATTAGTCCAATATTTTTTATTATTTAAGTTTTGAAGAAAAATTTTAAAATTTTTGGATCTTGCTAAATTATTTCTATTTAAACTTTTTAATTGATTTATACCTAACACTGCCCCAATTTCGTTATTTCTGAAATTGAGAGTTGGATATAAAAAAATGAATTGGGGTGAAAGTTTATTGTATTTTTTAATCATTTTTTTTTCAAATTGATTATTTTTAGCTTCTCTTACCATGCCGTGAGATCTAAATATTTTTGATAATTCATAAATTTTTTTATCATTTGTACATATCATGCCACCCTCAATAGTGGTCATATGATGAGCATAATAAAAAGAAAAATTTGAAATTAATCCAAATGTTCCTAATTTTCTTTTTTTATGTTTTGCGCCGTGACTTTCACATACATCTTCTATTAAAATAATCTTACGCTTCTTTAATTCTTGTAACAATTTATCAGTAAAACCATTAAAGCCTTGTGCATGAGTAATAAACACGGCCAAGGTTTTTTTATTTATTTTTTTTATAACTTCATCCGTTGACATTGAAAGAGTTGTTGGATCCACATCGACAAATACAGGTTTAAATCCATTCATTATTACAGAATTAATATCTGAAACCCATGTAAGAGTAGGTACAATTATTTCATTTTTTTTTTTATTTTTGTTTATAGCCTTTAAAATAGAGATAGATATAAAATTAGCAGATGATCCTGAATTGACGAAAGTAGAGTATTTTACACCCAACCACCTAGACCATTTCTTTTCAAACTCCTCTACTTTTGTTGATTGAGTTAAAATAGTATCCTTATTTTTCAAAAACTTTTTAACTGCACTAATATCTTTATTAGTAAAATTATTATTCATTAATTTATGATTAAATTTCATATTATCTTTTAAGGTCCTGGAATATAACACTTGTTCCTTCATTAATAAAATTAAATGGAACATTTATAAGTTTTGGATTTTTTTGAAAAAAATTTTTACGGTGTTTTTCTTTCATATACATCAATAAAAATCCACCTCCTCCTGCGCCCAATAATTTTCCACCAAGTGCGCCGTGTTTGACTGCAAAATCGTATAACTCATCTATTTTTTTATTTGAAACAGCAGAACTTAGTTTTTTTTTAAGATACCATGCGTGGTTTAAAAGTTTTCCAAATTCGTCTATTCTACCAGAATTTAACAGTTTTTCTCCTTCAGAAACATGTTCATAAATACTTTTAATATAATTTTTTTTAGTCCCAGATAATTTTGATACATATGTTGATGCAATTTGATGTGCAGACCTATTGATGCCAGTATAAATTAGTATTAAATTCTTTTCTAATTTTTTAATATTTTTTTTTACTTTTATCTTTTTTATTAAAAACTTATTTTTTTTTTTAAAAATAATTTTATTAAATCCGCCTACAGATGCAGCTATTTGATCTTGAGAGCCAACTGTTTCGTTCATAATTTTCTGCTCAAAATGTATAGCATTTGCTGCAAGCTTATTATTAGATATTTCTTTTTCCCCATGCAAAGTATTTAATGCTTTCATAAGTCCAACTGTAAAACACGAGCTTGACCCCATTCCACTTCTAGCTGGTAAATCTCCATCATAATGAATTTCAACACCACGATTTATTTTATGAAATTTT
Organism: uncultured Pelagibacteraceae bacterium; assembly: GCA_902603625.1. Taxonomy (GTDB): domain Bacteria; phylum Pseudomonadota; class Alphaproteobacteria; order Pelagibacterales; family Pelagibacteraceae; genus Pelagibacter. The sequence goes on along the minus strand of CACKVM010000009.1, from coordinate 3,817 downwards.
AGTAAATTTTTTACAACTTTATGTTTTATTTGATTTATATTTTCAACATTTTCAATTTTAGACCATACTACTCTGTACTTATGTTTAAAAAAATTGGGTAAAAATCTGCAAGTTATATAAATGTGTTTGTTTATTGTAGCAGACAAAACTTGTCCATTATTAAGATTATACCATTGAGGATAATCACTACCTCCTCCAAAAAAAGAAATTCTATAAGGTGTTTTAGTTATTATCATTATTTTTCATTATAGTAGTCTCCATACTCAACTAAAATCGTATTTATTCCATCCTTTCTCTCATATGCTTTTTTGTATGCAGGAAAAATATCTTTCGGTTCATTTAGTTTTACTACTTTTATTGTGGTGCACATTTTTTGGATAGCTTGAGAAAAATCACCTATATGTTGATATTGAGGATGGAGAGGTCTCTTAGATCCTATACCAGTTCTAATTATTATTTTTGGATTAATTGAATTTCCACACATTACTTTGAATTTATCTATATGATTTATTAATTGATTCATTCCATATAACAAAAAATTCCATCTAGGAAAAATACTTATTGTTACATTATTATCCATAGATAATCCTAATGTCATTCCCATTTGCATTTCTTCAGTAACTGGAAGTTCTAATAATTTTCCCTTTTTAATATCCTTTAATGTATTTGACATTGCTGTGCCTGGTACCTCTACAGCTTGTCCTATAAATATTGTATCTTTTTTTCTTCCAAGATAATTCATTGATCTTTTAAGTTCATTAAAGTATCTCATTTAAAATTGGACTCTCTTTCCCGCTCCAGCATGAGGATATTTCAATTTATATTTATAGTATGTAACATATTTGCTATTATAATTTTCATAAGTAAGCTTTTTTAAAGACCAAGTTTTTCTTGTGTCAGTACAAACAGATTTAGTGTTGTCCTCTATGATAAAATGTATTGGTAATTTTTTATTTATACTGTACTTAATGGTTTCATGAGCTATACCAGTCTCTGAAGTCATATCACCAATAAAACAAAAAACTTTATTTTTTGATTTTTTTCTTTTTAGAGATAAAGCCAGGCCTAAACTTATAGGCAAGATTCCACCCACTATTGCGGAAGAATAAATTTTATATTTTGGAAAACATAAAGATATTGATTTTCCGTCAATAATTTCTTTTTTTAATGTTTTGGGAGGTACCCCTTTCAGCAAACATTGATAATGTGATCTCCAAGAACAAAAAATCCAATCATTCTTTTTTACTCTCCTAAAAAATTTAATTAAAAAATCCTCATTATTGGAGTATAAGTGAATTGGTGAGCGTATTTTGCCAGCATTAAAAGTTTTTGCTATATCATTTTCAAAATCAATCAAATCTTTTTTATTCATCTTATATTTATATCTTTTTTGAAACAGGTTTTAAAATCTTTAATAATTTATTATGAATTCTTTCATTTGAAGAACATACAATGTTTCCAGCTTTAATTGCATTCTCGTTGTTCCAAGTACTTATAATTCCACCCGCAGCTTTAATAATTGGAATTAACGGATGAATATCCCAAATTTTATTAGCACATTGTAGAACTGTGTCTAGTTTTCCTTCTGCAAAATGAACATAACTTAATGCGTCAGCACATGGAAACTCCATCCTTTTTAAAATAAATGGAATTTTTTTTTGCTGACTCAAGCTTAATGTGCCATGAAATGCTGCAGAAAGTTTCATTTTTGAAACTTTTGCTTTTTTATTTACTTTTAAAAGTTTTTTTTTATTGTTCTCAATTACATACGCAATTTTACTTGAAGAATTAAAGTAAAATTTTTTAAGAATTGGAAAATTTGCAAGACCAACTACTGGATTGCCTTTATAATTTAAAGATATTAAGTTACTCCAAGTTGGGTTTCCTATCACAAATGATCGAGTTCCATCGATAGGATCGATAACCCATGAATAATCGCTTTGAGTTTTTTTGTAGCCAAATTCTTCACCTATAATTTGGTGATTTGGAAACTTTTTTTTAATCTCATTTCTAATGAATCTTTCAAAAGCCTTATCTGCAGTTGTCACAGGGTCGTAACCACCTCTAAGTTTATTTGATACTTTAAAGGGTTTGTTTAGTTTAGAGTAATAAAACCTAGTTAATTTATTAGCTAAATTTTCAATGAATTTAGAATAAAGATTATAATCTGATGATTTTAAAATTTGCACAAAGCTCTAATACTATTTTATTACTATTGATTAAAGTAAAATTTTAAATAATGATTTAAAAACACATGAAATTAGAATTAAAAAATAATAAGGTATTTTTTGAAAGCAAGGGATTTAAAAAAGAGATCCACCCGTTTTGGCTCAGAGAAAGAGTAAACGGAGAAAAATTTGTTGATAAATCTACTCAACAGAGATTATTTGACCCTACTCAATTGCAAGAAAACATTCAAATCAAAGATTTAAGTTTAAATAGTAATTTTTTAGAAATAAAGTTCAATGATGGAGCTTCAACAAAAATTGCTGTAATTGATATTTTTAAAGAGTTCTCAAATATTAATGATGTTAAACAAATCGAAAAAATAAAATGGGACTCTTCATTTAAAAAACAAAATAGTTTCAAATTTAAGGAAAATTTATTTGAAACAGACGAAATGTACAAAGCTTTGATTAATTTTTATCAATATGGTTTTGTAATCTTTAAAAATGTTCCAACAAAAGATAATTTCATTATAAATTTTGCTAATTCTATTGGAAGTGTAAGGCGTACAAATTTTGGTGAATTTTTTAATGTTAAATCAAAACCAAATCCAAATGACTTAGCTTATACATCTTTGCCTTTAGCTCCTCATACTGATAATCCATATAGAAATCCTGTGCCATGTATTCAAATGCTTCATTGTATAGAAAATGAAGTTACAGGTGGTTTATCAACTCTAGTCGATGGATACACTGTTTCTGAAAAACTTAAAAAAGATTTTACAGAATATTATAAAATTTTAACTGAGGTAAAAATACGTTTTAAATTTATTGATGAAAGTGTGATTCTAGAAGATTGGGCTGAAATGATACAATTAGATGAAAATGGCAATTTCAAGCAAGTACGATTTAGTCCAAGATTAGATTTTGTTCCATTAATTGATAAAGAAAAATTAGATTTATTTTATTCTGCAAGAAAAAAAATATCTGAACTCTATAATTCAGAAAACTATAGAATAGAATTTAAACTTCTTCCAGGTGATCTGTTAATGATGGATAACTATAGATTGTTACATGGCAGAACCACTTATGACGCAAATGAGGGAAATCGTTTTCTTCAGGGATGTTATATTGATTATGATAGTACTGAGGGAAGGCTTAAACATTTAAAAAGAAAATTTAATTATTAAGATAAATTTTCTATCTGTTTCTCAGCTTCTTTCATTGATTTTTCATAATCTAGTGACATTTGATCAGCACTTACTACCTCTACCTTTTCTATACCAAAAAAATTTAAAATAAACTTCAACCAAGGGGTTAGAAAATCTTCATTGCTATTTAGCTTTGTCCCACCGGAAGTAATTACTAAATAAGCTTTCTTATTTTTTAGTAAACCTTCCCTTCTTCCATTTGGTTTAAATCTAAATGTTTCTCCTACTCTTGCCGCAAGATCCGACCAGGCTTTTAAAGTTGCTGGAGGTCCGTAATTATAAATTGGTGCAGAAATGATTATAATATCACTTTCTTTCAATTCTTTAACAAGTGTATCCGAAAGTTTGAACATCTTTTTATGTGTCTCTGTTTGATTTTTTGGATCTATTTTCATCCCGGACTCTGTCAAATTAGACACGAAAACCATCTCATCATTTAGA
>CACKVM010000008.1 GCA_902603625.1 uncultured Pelagibacteraceae bacterium | reverse complement strand
TTTAGCATGGGTCATGCTTCCAATAATGGATGGGTTTGCAAAATATTTAAGTACAGATCTTCCAGTTTTGCAAATTACATGGGCAAGATATTTTTTTACTGTTGCATTCACTTTACCAATTATGTTTTTCTTTTTTCGAAAAAATCTTGTATGGACGGATAAACCAAAATTGCAATTCATAAGAGGTTTGATTCTTTTAACAGCTAACGTTTGTTTCTTTTATGCGATCTCAGTAATCTCTTTAGCCAAAGCACTAACTTTAGCTTTTGTTGCACCTTTAATTGTTACAGCTTTTTCTCCAATTTTTTTAGGTGAGAAGGTAGGATTTAGAAGATGGTCTGCAGTAATTATAGGTTTTATAGGCTCATTAGTAGTAATAAGACCAGGTTTTGTAGAGATTAACTTAGCAAGTATAGCTGCTCTTGGAACAGGCGTAATGTATGGTTTTTATTTAATTATTACTCGTAAATTAAGTACTTCAGACAACCCTTTACTGACTTTATTATTAACTGGTGTAGTAGGGGCCCTAATAATATCTTTTGTAATGCCATTCGTATGGGTTAAACCTACCTTAAATCAGTGGTCTATGATGGCTGGTATAGGTATATTTGCTTGCGTAGGACATTTATTCCTAATTTTATCTCTCAAATACGCTGACGCTTCTAAACTAGCACCATTTAGCTACTTTGAGATCATTACAAACATTATAATAGGTTATTATTTTTTTAGTGATTTTCCAGATAATTGGACTTTTTTTGGATTATTTATAATTGTTTTAAGTGGTATCTACATATCAAAAAGAGAAAGTTTGATTAAAAAAATAAAATAATAGGTGATATTTGTTTACTAATATTTAAAGTATTAGATTAAGTATATCTTATAAACTACTGTATTTATTATATTTTATTAATATTAAAATAATACAATTATTAATATATCTAAAATTATTTGATATCATATCAGCTTATTATGCTGCCTGAGAGCTCAAATTTTCCAAATATTTAACAAAACAATAAATATACTAATAAAATAAGGGATTTTTTTAGATTGTGCTTATTAAAATTTTTTAAAAATAGGGTAATCTAAAAGCATTGATATAGTTGAATAGTAGAGCCCTGCGCTAATCGAATATACCATTTAAACGCCCATAGAGGGGTCTATTTTAGGTATAACGTCATATATGGTACAACTGAAGGGAGAATAACGTTATTTAGGTAATAAGCAGATAAAAAGATAAAAAAACGTTGATTTTGCTTACTTTTTTTTCTTAAAAAAGGCTCAAAATAGGACTAAATCTCTACTTTTTCATGTCTGAGTAATCTGAGCTTTTGCTTAATTCCACCTCCTCCAGAGTAGCCTCCTAGTGTTCCATTGGACCTAATTACTCTGTGACAGGGTATTTTTGGTGCATAAGGGTTTTTAGCACAAGCATTAGCAACTGCACGAGCTGATCTGGGACTTTTTATACCGATAGCCACTTGTTTATAAGTTTTTACTTTACCTTTTGGTATGGTTTTAAGATATTTCCAGACTTTTAATTGAAATTTTGTACCTTTAAGTAACATTTTAAAAAAAACCCCTGTTTCCTTGCACTTTTTAGGGGTGCAAAGAACAGTTGTTTTGGCACGTCGTTGATGCGCTACCGCCATGCCTACCGCTCTACATGTTCAGCGATGCTTTGTAGAACTTTCTGCCCCCTGGAATTGTACCTCTCGGCTTTTCTCCAATTGGCCAGTTAAGAGTTGCCCCTTAATTCAATATTAGATTAACAAAGTTGAATTAAATAGGGTATCACTAAATAGTTGTTTTTTAAAATCTGGTGTTTTTTCTGTGAATTACGGTGATAACTTCCTATTTAGTTAACAAAATCAAGTAACTAGCAAAAAATACTATTGCCATTATAGATAAAAAAATTGTGTTAAAGCTTTTTCCTGTATTTCGATATTGAATAACCGTTAAAATGATAAAACCAATTGAACTTATTAAAAACCAAACCGCAGGAATTTCTCCATCAATTGAACCCATAATTTTTTAATTTAAACTATTGACTTTAAAAATCACCTATTATATAACTTCCGATAATTAATGGTTATCGGAAATTATATATGAGTGAATTAGTTACAGATGTAAAAAAATTAGAAATTGAAACTTTAAAGAATTTACAAAATTCTAAAGCTAAAAATACTCTTAGAGCTTATCAATCAGATTTTAGGGACTTTTCTGCTTTTTGCGTAAAAAATGGTTTTTCCTCTCTTCCAACACAGCCTAAGATTATAGCGCTTTACATAACTAACTTATCTAAATTTTCTAAATATAGCACTTTAAAAAGAAGAATTGCCTCTATAAGCGTTATACATAAAATAAAAGGTCATTATCTTGATACTAAACATCCAATTATAATGGAAAATTTGCATGGAATAAAAAGAACTTTAGGTTCAAGACAAAAACCAAAAAAACCATTATTAATCAATGATTTAAAATTGATTATTAAAGCAATAGATCAAGAAAAAAAAGAAAATTTAAGAGATAAAGCGTTAATACTCATTGGGTTTGCTGGAGGATTTAGAAGATCAGAGTTAATAAATTTGAATAATGATGATTTAGAATTTGTAGATGAAGGGGTAAAGATACTTATTAGGAGATCTAAAACTGACCAATCGGGTGAAGGATCAATCAAAGCCATACCCTACTTCGATAACAAAGAATTTTGTCCAGTACTATCTCTTAAGAAATATTTAAAGTTTAAGGATAATAAATTTAAAGATGGAAAAATTTTTGATATTTCTGATAAATCTGTGGCACTAATTATAAAAAAATATGCTCAAATTACAGGATTAGATGCTTCTAGGTATGCTGGTCATAGTTTAAGATCAGGATTTGCAACTACGGCAGCAGAATTTGGGTCAGAGGAGCGTAGCATAATGGCTATGACAGGCCATAAAACAACTCAAATGGTAAGAAGGTATATTCAGGAAGCTAACTTATTTAAAAATAATGCTTTAAACAAAGTCAAGATTTAATCTCTAAGAGAATTATTCACAAAAACCAAGTCTCCATGATTCCAGTTTATTAGAGAATAATTATTTTTAATAAAATATTTATATAAATCTGATGAGAGTATATTTTTGATTGAATTATTATAAAATTCTAGTTTTTTCATCTTTAAATCTAAAAATTCAATCACGACTAAGCTAGGTTTATATTTCTGTATACTAAAACCTTTAAGAACATCTAATTCATGACCCTCTACATCTATTGTCAAAAAATCAATTTTTTTAATTCGGTTTGATTTTAATAACGTATCTAAAGAAACAGTATTAACATTGATGATCTTCTTAACTTTTGCTTTTTGATAATCAGAAATTTTTTTTTCAATAGTATTTATTGCAGATTTACTATGATAAAAATAAATTTTCTTTTTTAAATTTCCCGAGGATACTGCAGCTTGTATATTAATATCTCTTTTCCTAATTAAATTAAACAAATCAATATTTTTTTGATCTAAATCAATATTGACACCGGACCAATTTTTATTTTTATATAATAGATAAGTATTATTATTTGAAATAGGATTAGAGCAACCCACATCAACATATGTTCCGTTATACTTTTCTTTAAAAAAATAGTTTATTAAAATATCGATAGTACCAAAAGAATAGGATTCTTTTTTTGATCTTAATCTTTTTTTAAATAAACTTAAGTAATCAAAAATAAGCATTAGTTGATTATTTTTAGATATATTTTTTTAATTTTACAAAGAAATAATTCAAATAAGAATAATAGGCTTTTATCAGGATTTGCTAATTCTCCTTCATATTTTGATTTAGATTTCAAAAAATATTTTTTGAAAAATTTAATTGTGAATCCCCATTTTATCAAAAATATGTTATCCCCTTTATTCATTTTTAAACCATTTTTTTTTCTGGTCGTAATAGAGCTAAAATGATAAACTCTAAATTTATTTATTCCTTTAAAAATTCTAACTCCTTGACTCCATAGTTTCATATTAAAATCTGGGTCAGAACCTATACCAGGGTTAAATTCTTCACTAAAACCACCTACTTTTTCCCACATGTCTTTATGAACAATATGAGGAGCAAAATGAGAACCTTGGTGATCATAAAAATTTAATTTATCATAATTGTTAAGAAATTTTTGTTCATCAAAATTTAATAAAGTCGATCCACAATCATACGAAATATGTGCAGAATTAACTTCGATCATAGTGGCAGATAAATAAAATAAATTGTTTTGCAATAAATCTATTTCATCAATTAAAATCTTATCCCAATTTGGACAAAAATACATATCATCATGTGAATAAAGTAAATAATTATATTTTGAAATTTTACTAACTTTATTTATTGATGAACATAGTCCTATATTTTTTTCAGAAAATGTAAATTTTATATTATTCTTTTTTGCATACTCTAATGTACCATCTGATCCCTCATTAATATGAAGTAATATTTCATATTTATTCAAAACTGAATTTTTTTTAATACTATCTATTGTAAATTTTAAATAATCTAAGTTGTTAAATGTTGGAATTGTAATTGATATCATTCTTCTGTCTATTTATAAATTATTTCTTATTTCTTAATTTAAAAATTAAACTATATTTTCCCAAAAGTATTTTTTATTATTACCAAATGTTTTGTTAATAATAAATTCAGCTATAATAGTTGAATTAAAATATTTAAAATATTTTTCTCTACCTTTTTTAGCTATTTTGTTTCTAAGCTTGTTATCTTGGCTAAACTTAGTAATTTTTTCAGATAAATCAGAAATATTTCTATACTCAATAATCTCATCTTTATTAAAAAAATTTCCCATCATTGTTTTTTCGTCTATCATCAACAATAAACCATTTCCGATTATCTGAGATAATCTATCACTACTGTAATATTTAGATGGTTTTCCTTGACTTAAATTTAGTCCAATTTTTGATTGTGAAATAGCTAACAAATAATTGTCTGCCCAAATAGGTTGAATATTATTCATACCGTAAAGGTCAAATCTTATATTTGAGGTTTTCTTAATTAATTTATTAATAAAAACTTCTCTTTCGTCAAATTTACCTTTTTTGAGTATCCCTCTGTGAACGCCGTGGCTCATCGCAAAAAAAACATCATTGTTAAAAAATTTATTTTCATAATTTTTTAATACTTCGAATGACTCATCAACTGGATTGGGTAAATATTGTATATTATATTTATTATTAATTTTAATTGACTTAGGATCGGATGTACAAAAATTTGTATCCATTAAATTAATTTTATCTAAAAATCGTTTTTGATTATGACTCCATTTCTGATCCATTCTATCAAGAAACCATTGGCAAATTTTTATGTTAGGATAATTTTTTTTAATATACTCTAAAGTTTCAGTTTTAATTAAATCCGCATGTCCCAATACTATCAAATTGGGGACATAATTTGAAATTACCTCTATTAATTTTGAGTTAAGTCTTTTCTGACCCTTAATGTCATTTAAAGATCTATAATAACTTACTATATCTCTATCACTAAACTCCAAAACACTGTGGCCTAATCTTATAAATCCATTATTTATTCTTTTTCCTGTATTGTAAAATAATCTACCATTATGTCTTTCATTAAAGTTAGTGATATGTAAAATTTTTAACTTAGTTATCTTATTGTCTAATATATTTAAAACTTTCTTCTTACCTAATATTTCATTTCTATAATTATCAATTTTATTTGATATAAAAGTATCTGTTAAATAAAAATTCTTATAAGATTTTTTTTGTAGTTCTTTTAAGTATTTACTATTAGTAATTAGTTTTTTAATAGATTTGTATAAAGTTTCTACATTTAATTTTCTTAATATAACACCATCTGTTATTGTTTCAGGTAAACCTCCCCTATTAGAAATAATTACCGCACATCCTCTACTTGATGCTTCAAGACTAGTTCTTCCAAAAGGTTCTTGCCATCTTGAGCAAGCTACTGCAATACTTGATTTACTAAATAAATCTAATATTTTATTATGGTTTTGAAAACCTAGATTAAATAAATTTTTATGTTTAACAGTAATTTTTTCTCTAGGTTCATCACCAGCAATAAAAGCTTTCCAATCTGGATAATTATTAAGAATTTTGATTATTGCTTTGGAAAATATATCAAAACCTTTTGCAGAATTTAATTTACCAACAAAAATTATATTCTTTTTTTTATTTCTTAGATTTATTTTAGATTGATTAACTGATTGATGAATTACAATTAGTTTTTTTGACTTATGATAAAATAAGGGTAAATTTTTTAAAAATTGTTTTTTTGACCATTCGCTGTTAAAGATTATTTTTTCACATGAGTCCAATAAAAAAACTCTTTCTTTGGATTTACTTGACCCTTCCATAGTTGCTGGATCATTATGAAAATATAAGATTAGATTTGTTTTTAAACTAAGAAGATATTTTATATAATTTGGACGATTATGTATTTCAATAACATCTGTTACTTTTTTTTTATTAAGATCAATAAATTTTTCGACATAGTCTTTGGATTGGCTCCTAAGAAATTTTTTTGATAGAGGTATATTGATATAATTTTTAGATAATTTCTTTTTATAATTTGTAGATCCATAAATTGTAATTTTATCTTTATATTCACTTTTTTTATTTACCGCATTTATAAATATAGAAACAGCACCAGGGTACTCTGGTGAGAAATTTTCTTTATAAGGTAATAGAATAGATATCTTCATATTTCTTTAATATAATTTGATTTAATCAGATTTCTTTTTTTTCTATTTTTTTTCAATATATACTCATTTTTCATTGCTAAAGATTTTGAGTTATATTTCTTTTTATATATTAATATCCACTTTTTACCTTTTGTAAATTTTGCACCTTTTGAACTATTATGCAACAATAGACGATTTTTTAAGTTACTTGTATACCCAACATAAGTAATATTTTTTTTTATAGATTTTGACAAAATCATGTAAACGTAAAAATTGCTCATGAATGGCGGTCCCTAGGGGAATCGAACCCCTCTTTCGAGGATGAAAACCACGTGTCCTAACCGATAGACGAAGGGACCAAATTTGGATCTTTTATTGTAAAAAATAATATTTATCAAGTTTTTATAGTGTCTTGTCTGCTAACAATTTTACACATATTTGAGCCTTTGTGTGTAACTAAGGTTTCGGTAAAACATTTATTATCTTTGACATTAATACCTTTCACCAAATCACCATCAGTAACGCCAGTAGCACAGAATATTGAATCACCTTTTATAATTTCTTTTAAATCATATTTTTTTTTCAAATCTTGAATACCCATTTTCTTAGCTCTGGAAATATGTCTTTCATTATCAAATATAAATCGACCTTGAAATTTACAACCATAAGCATCAATAGCTGAAGCTGCTAATACACCTTCTGGACCTCCACCAACCCCTAAAAAAATATCTACGTTGTATTTATCATCTGTTACCATTAAAGCCCCTGACACATCCCCATCAGAAATTAATTTCGTATTCACATTCATATTTTTAAGTTTTTTTATTATTTCAAAGTGTCTTGGTCGATCCAACAAACAAGCTGTTATATTAGAAATATCTTTGTTCAATGAGTCAGCTAAATTTTTTATGTTTTTTTCAAGAGAAAAATCTAAATCTGTTGCATCATATGGTACTTTTTTAGAAACTGCGAGTTTATCCATATAAGTTTCAGGGGCATTAAAAAGATTTCCTTTTTCTGCAACAGAAATCACAGAAAGTGCTCCTGGTAAATTTTTTGCAACAAAATTTGTACCTTCGAGAGGGTCTACAGCTATATCAATATTTATATTTCCTCCAGAACCCAACTTTTCACCAATATATAACATCGGTGCTTCATCAAGTTCCCCCTCACCTATTACGACTTCACCATTTAACTTAAGTTTATTGATTTCATTTCTCATTGTATCTGTAGCAGCTTTATCTGCACTCTTTTTATCATTTTTACCAACAAATTTATGGCAAGAAATTGCTGCTTTAGATGTAACTGTTATTATCTGGTCAATTAATTCTTTATTTAAAGCCACTAAATTTTTTCTTTTGAAATAGTTTCTGTATTAATTTTAAGTTTATTTTCGAATTCGTTTAATCTTTTCCAGACAGAAATTAATTCTACTATAATTGGCCAACTTCTCACTAGATATTGCAATGAAGTTTCAACTCTTCCAAAAGCTCTTATAATTTGTTGAACAAAACCTAAGGTGATCGCACCAGTTACTATTGTTGGTGCTAAAGCTAAGTAAGGAACTATAACCATACCTTGTAGATAACTCCATTTAACTGCATTAAAGTACAAGTAATGAAAATACATTTTATAATGGATCTTTCTTACACCACCATATAATTGATCAATTCTTATTGGTTGAGCGTTTTCCTTAAATTCTTCACCAAGTACTAACTCCTTCCTATATGCTGCCTCTTCTTTTTGAATATCATACTCAATACCAGGTAATTTAATTCCTACAGCTGCAAGAACGAATGTACCTCCTAAAGCAGAAATTATTGCAACCCATACTAAAGCGTGATTAACTTCTCCTATCCACGGAAGTACCGTTATACTTTTAGATAAACCCCATAATATTGGAGTAAATGCAATAAGTGTCATTACACTTCTTAACAATTCAGCTCCCAAACCTTCCATTATTCTAGCAAACTTTAGTGTATCCTCTTGAACTCTCTGAGAAGCTCCTTCAATTGATGAGGCAAAATTCCATTTATCATGATAAAAATCCGCCATTGCTGTTCTCCATCTAAAAGTCCAATGACTAGTGAAATAATCACTAAATATTACTACTAATATGTAAACAGCTGCAATTTTTGCAAAAGTAAAAAGATATGTAATAAACTCTTTTTCTGTAACTGCACCAGGCTCAGCTAAAGCTTTTTGTAAAGTATCGTAAAACTCACCAAACCATTCATTAATTCTAACATCTAATTGAACTTGATACCAAGTAGCTGCAAGAATAAGTAAAGTTCCTCCAATGCTCCATAAATGCCATTTTTTATCTGTAAAAAATTTAAACATAAATCTAATTTAAAAAGTTATCTGCGTATGATTTTTTAACTGTTTTTCTTTTTTTAGGTTCAATAATTTCATAATTAATTTTATTATTCTTAGCATAATTTACTGCAAGTTCTTTAGAGGAAAATTCTAACTTTAATTCTGCTAAAGTATCAGAGGAACTTTCCCATCCCATTAATGGATTATTGGTAGGGTTTTTTGTTTCATATTCTAAAATCCATTTATCTGTTTTACCCATACCTGATTGCATAGGACTTTTATTAGGGAGATATATTTTTGCTTTTTTCATAATCATAAAATGGTCGGAGTGGCAGGATTTGAACCTGCGACCCTCTGGTCCCAAACCAGATGCGCTACCAGGCTGCGCTACACTCCGAAAGATGTACTAATACAGTACTTATCTAATATTTAAAAGTATAAAGATTAGCAAAATAAGAGTAATTTCAAAAGAATATGATATAAAAAAGTATGATTATTCAATGTGTTAATTGTCACAAAAAATTTGAAGTTGAAGATTCTTTAATACCAGATGAAGGTCGTAATTTAACTTGTGGCTCTTGTAATCACAATTGGTTTTACGTTCCAGTTGATAATCAACTAAATAATAATATTCAAACTAAAAGTATAGATATAAAAAATGAGGGTATAGATGTCGTTAATGATAAAAAAGATGAAATATCAGAAAAAATAAATCAAATAACTAAAAAACCAGAAAATATAAATGCAAAAAAGAAAAAAAGTTCTCTTGGTTTAGGTAAAATTTTGTCTTATATTATTGTAGGTATAATTTCATTTATAGCCATAATTATCGTACTCGACACTTTCAAGTCACCTTTACAAGAAATATTTCCTGGTCTTGAATTATTATTGTATAATTTGTTTGAGTCCATTATGGATATAAATTTATTTCTAAAAAATTTACTAAATTAGAGTATGATTCAATATATTTCAAAACCTTTTAAATGGTTTTTCAAACTTGAGGCTGCCAGTGGTTTGGTTTTACTTTTTGCCGCTATTATTGCTCTTATTATAAGTAATTCCAACCTATCCGAATTATATTTTTCTTCATTAAATAAATATTTATTCATTGGAATAAACAACTTTGGTCTTAAATTATCAGTTTTACATTGGATAAATGATGCTTTAATGGCTATATTTTTTTTCTTTGTAACTCTAGAAATTAAAAGAGAATTTTTACAAGGAGAATTATCTAATATTAAACAAGCTTTACTTCCGATCATAGCTGCTGTTGGTGGTATGGTAATCCCTGCGTTATTTTATGTAATTATAAATTTTGGGGATAGTGAAACTATAAATGGATGGGCCATACCTTCAGCAACAGATATTGCATTTTCATTAGGTGTGCTATCATTATTAGGTAAAAGAGTTCCTTTATCATTAAAAGTTTTTTTAACAGCACTTGCTATTATTGATGATTTGGGTGCAATTGTGATTATTGCATTATTTTACTCTGGAGATCTAAGCATAAAATACTTAAGCTTAATGTTATTATCTTTTGTTGTTTTATTATCAATTAATAAATTAAATATAAAAAATTTTTTACCCTACTTAATTGTTGGAATTTTTCTGTGGGATTTTACTCACAATTCAGGCATTCATGCGACTATAGCAGGTGTCTTATTAGCTCTAACCATCCCTCATAGAAAAAAAGAGAAAGATTTTTCATTATTAATTAAGATTGAGCATGCTATTAGCCCTTATGTGGCTTTTGGCATCATGCCATTATTTGCTTTTGCAAATGCAGGTGTTTCCTTAGAAGGTTTATCATTTAGTTCTCTATTAGAAAAAGTTCCATTAGGAATATTACTAGGATTATTTGTTGGTAAACAATTGGGTGTGTTTGTATTCTCTTATATAGCGATTAAAACAAAAATTGCCCAAATGCCGAACAATTCAAATTGGTACAATTTTTATGGAGTCGGTGTTTTAACGGGCATAGGTTTTACAATGAGCCTTTTTGTAGGAAATCTTGCTTTTGTTGACAGTCTACAATATATGGATGGGGTGAAAATAGGAGTTTTAACTGGGTCATTATTATCCACTTTAATGGGTTATTTTTTAATATTACTTACACCTAATAAATAATTTAAAAAATGAATAAACTTTCATTAGGACTAATAGTTATTATGTTTTTTTTTAGCAATTCACTTATGGCAAACAATAAAAAAATTTTTTTTGATTTACAAATAGAAAGTATAAATGGTGAGATTATTGATTTTAAAAAGTACAAAAATAAAGTTGTTTTAATTGTAAATACAGCAAGTTATTGCGGTTTTACAAAACAATATGATGATTTACAAAAATTATGGGACCAATATAAGTCTAAAGGACTTATAGTTCTGGGTGTGCCTTCCAATTCATTTAACCAAGAAAAAAACAATAACAAAGAAATTAAAGAATTTTGTGAAGTTAACTTTAATATTACTTTCCCCTTAACATCATTAACTGAAGTTAAAGGTGAGTCTGCTCATGAAGTTTTTAAATGGGCAAAAGATAATTATGGTAATTCAGCTGTACCCAAATGGAATTTTCATAAAATTTTAATTAACAAAGAGGGAAAAATTGAAGATACATTTACATCTTTTACTAATCCCATGTCTAAAAAAATCACAAAAAAAATTGAACAGATCCTATAAATTTACAGTCAACCCATCATAAGCAGGTATTACACTCTTAGGTAAAATTTTCTTTAAAAAGTTATAGTCAAGCTCAGGAGATAAGTTAGTTAAAATTGCTTTTTTTGGTTTAAAAATATTGATTAATTTTAAACTATTTTCCAAATTTAGATGTGAAGGATGTTTATCAAACCATAAACAGTCTAAAATTAAATAATTTAAGTTTTTAAAAGACTTATAATCTTTAGTATAAATTTTACTTACATCACTTATGTAGGCTAATTTTTTATTAATAACATAACAAATACTATCTACCTTACCATGTTTTACTTTAATGGGTTTAATTAAATATCTTTTCTTTCCATTATTCAAAAACATTATTTTATTTAATCTTTTAAACTCTAATATTGCAGGATATTGTTTATTTACACTTTTAAAACAATAACCGAAAGTATTTAGTAAATACTTTTTAGTTGCTGAATTAGAGTAAACTTTGATTGGTTCTTTTTTCTTAAAAAAGAAAACTCTCAAATCATTGATACCATGAGTTTGATCAGCATGCATATGTGAATAAAAAACTCTATTAATATCTTTAACTTTATTTTTGATTAATTGATGACGTAAATCAGGAGAAGTATCAATTAAGATATTCTCATCTTTTGTTTTAATTAAAGCAGAACATCTCGTCCTATAATTTTTTTTAGTTTTTGGATTACATCTTCCAAAAAAACCATCTGGTCTTGGCACACCCATTGAACTACCACAACCAAGAATTATAAATTTCATCTTTTAATTAATTGAAAAGGTTATTAAAATTTTTTGTTGTAATATCAATTAATTCTTTATTTGTAATTTTTTTAATATTTGCAAGTTTATCTGCAGTAAATCTAACAAATGAAGGCTCATTTTTTTTTCCTCTATTAGGAACTGGAGCTAAGTATGGACTATCTGTTTCAATTAAAAGTTTATCTTTAGGTATGATTTTAAAGGTTTCTTGCAATTTATTAGAATTTTTGAATGTTATAATACCACTTGCAGAAAAATAAGTATTAAATTCAAATAATTTTTTAGCAAAATTTTTTGAGCCAGTAAAACAATGCATTAATATTTTCAAATCCTTATTCTTATATTTCTTTAAAATTTCATACATTTCGTCATCAGCATTTCTTGAATGAATAATAATTGGTATTTTTAATTCAATTGCGGCTTCAATATGTTTTTCAAAACTTTCAATTTGAATTTTTTTTTCACTATGATTATAATAAAAATCTAACCCTGTTTCACCAATACCAATAATTTTTTTATTATTATTGATTTCATTTATAATTTTATTTGATGAAATTTCAAAGTTTTTAGCTTCATGAGGATGTATTCCATAAGTTCCATAAATAATTTTATCAAATTCAATGATTTCTTTTATTTTTTCAAAGCTATCTAAAGTAGTACAAATTGTGAGTAATTTTGTTATACCGGCCTCTTTTGATCTTTTAATTACCTCAAAAAGATTACTTATAAGTGGTTCGTGATCTAGATGACAATGTGAATCAATCATATTTTTTTTCTATTTTTTTAAATAAAATATCTATTTGATTTATTTTAGTATTTTTTTTTAAATAATCATTATTTTCAATACTTGAAAATTTAATGTCATTTTCTTTAATTTCAAATATTTTTAATGCTTTTAAACTAGACTCTGGTATGATTGGATAAAGCATAAAGCTTATTTTTCTAACAATTTCTAATGTTGTGTAAACTATGGTGTTAAGTCGCAATAGGTTATTTTTTTTATTCCAGGGTTCTTGATCATTAAAATACTTATTTGTTTCAAATAAACTTTTAATTATAAAATCAATATAAAAATTTATATCTCTATATTCGATTTTTTCTCTAATTAAATTTAAATTAGATTTAAATTTATTCAAAATTTTTAAATCATCTTCATCGAATTCAATATTATTGGGAATTTTTCCATCACAATTTTTAATAGCAAATGATGTTACTCTTTGACATAAATTACCAAAATTGTTTGCTAAATCACTATTTATACAATCCTCTAACCTATCTTGTGAAATATTTCCATCATTACCAAATGATACTTCTTTTATAAGATAATATCTTAATGGATCTAATCCATATTTATCTATAATTTCTAAAGGATCTAGAATATTACCTTTTGACTTCGACATTTTTTCGTCACCAGAAAGTATCCAACCGTGTCCATAAATTTGTTTCGGTAATGGTAATTTTGCTGCCATTAAAAATGCTGGCCAATAAACAGCATGAAATCTTATAATGTCTTTACCTATTAGATGCATACTAGCTGGCCAAAAATCTTTATATAATTCGTTTTTAGTATCAGGATAGTTCAAAGCACTTAAATAATTAGTTAGTGCATCTAGCCAAACATAAATAACATGGTCTTTGTTATTTGGAACAGGTATTCCCCATGAAAAACTTTTTCTACTGATTGACAAATCTTTTAACCCACTTTTAACGAAACTAACTATTTCATTTTTTCTTGACGAAGGAGAAATAAAATTTGGATTATCTTTGTAATAATCTAATAGTGGTTTCTCCCATTTTGATAGTCTAAAAAAATAAGACTCCTCATCCACCCATTCAACAGATGATTTTGAAGATAAAGATATCTTTTTTCCATTTATTTCCTCAATTTCATCATCAGAATAAAAAGCTTCATCAGAAACAGAATACCAACCAGAATATTTAGATAGATATATTTCATTATTTTTTTCTAATTCTTTCCAAAGATTTTGTACTGATTCTTTATGTCTATTTTCTGTGGTTCTTATAAAATCTGTATTGGTTAAATTAAGTGTTTTAGATAAGTTTCTAAATGTCAAACTAATCTCATCACAAAATTTTAGTGGATCTATTCCTTTGGCCTCTGCAGCTCTTTGTATTTTAAGACCATGTTCGTCTGTGCCTGTTAAAAAATTTACTTTAAAACCATCAATTTTTTTAAATCTAGCAAAAAAATCGGCTATGATACTTGAATAAGCGTGACCCATATGAGGTTTAGCAGATGGATAATATATAGGAGTAGTAATATAAAAATTTTTATCCATCTAGAATCTCTTTAGTAAATTCAATGAATAATGCCTCTTCGTCAAGGTTATATTTTTTTGTATCTGAAATTCTTTTCAAAAAGTAACTATATTTATTCATCAAATCAATTGAAAAAGATGAATTAATTTTTCTGAAATAAAATTCAATTAAATCAAATAAAAGTATCTTCAATATAAAATCTTTTTTATAATAATTTTCTTTAATTATAATTTTCAAAAAAGTTTTTAAATCAATATTTTTTAAATCAAATTTATTATTTTCCGCAAATTTAACTAAATTGTAAATATTTCCTGGTGTTGAATAATAATTTAATAAATCATCATTCAAAAATTCTTCTAATTTTCCATTCAATAATTTATCTGCAATTTGTTTACTCTCTTCATGTGTTAAATAGATCATGTAATTAATACATCTAGATGATAGGGTTGATAATGTTTTTTTATCGTTTTTAATTAATATAAAATAAGTATTTTGATTAGGTTCCTCTAATATTTTTAAGAGAGCGTTTATAGAGTTGATATTTAAAAACTCAATATTATCAATTAAAATAAATCTTGGTTTTTTATTGAAAGATGATTTATTGAGTTTTTGTATTAATTCTCTTATCTGATTAATATCAATATTTTTTTTATCTCGATTTATATCTATAACGTTCAAATTTGTGTTGGACTTATTTATTATAGTTTTAAAAGTGTGACTTTCTCGATTGATTTCAAAATTATTTATATCATATTTAAAATTTTCATCTTTTGATAAGACATAATTTATAAAATGGTAAGCTAAAGTTGACTTACCTATACCTTTTGATCCATTGAATATAATTTTGCTTGGAAAATTATTTTTTTCATAAATTGAAACTAATTCTAAGAAATATTTTTCTAGACCATAAAGTTTTGTTTGATTTATTGGTTCAAAATTGATCATATCATTTTTTTTATTATATTAATAATTTTTTTTCTATTATCATTAATATTTAAATTTGAATCAATAATTTCATAATTTTTTTTTTTATTGGCTAACTTCATAAAACCTTTTTGAATTTTTGTATAAAATTTATTAGTAAATTTATCATATCTATTTAAAGACTTTCTATGTTTTAATCTTTCAACTAAATTTTTATTATTAACAATGTTTAGAAATGTAAAATCAATTGAAAAATTATTTAATAGAATTTTATTAATATAATTTATCATTTTTAAATTTACTCCAAATCCATAGTGTTGATATGCTAATGTGGAGTCTACAAATCTATCAATAAGTATTATTTTTTTTTTATAATATTTTTTAAGTAAATCTAAATTTTCACTACGAGCAGCTAGATACAATAAAAGATCAGTGTTACTATTAAAATTTGATTTTGGATTCAATATTAATTTTCTAATTTTTTCCGAATTTAAACTTCCACCAGGCTCACGAATTTTGATATGTTCAATTTTTTTCTTTTTGAGATATTTTGAAACATAATTAATATGATATGTTTTGCCACTACATTCTATCCCTTCGAAAACTATAACAGGTTTTTTTTTAGACATCACCCCAGATTAAATAGTTCAATGACTTAATCAATCTAGTAAAAATATTAACTTTATCTACATTGTTTGCAGCTAATAAATCATATTCACCTATTAATTCTTCATCATAAATAACTCTCAGTTTTCCTACAATATCATCTTTTTTTATTGGAGCTTCTAAGGGACCTTCAAATTTGATTGCAACTTTAAGTAATTTTTTTTTTGCTTTTTTAATTGTTTTGTAAATATCTTGATTAACATATACAGCGACTTGGCTCTCTTTCCCTAACCAAACATCAATTTTCTCAATTGTTTCATTTGATTTATTTATTTCAACTAAATCAAAATTAGTTAAACCATATGTTAGTAATTTAGAACTTTCTCTAGATCTGGAACTTTTTGTCTCAAAACCACTAGCAACAGCAATTAATCTTCTTCCCTTTCTATTAATAGAAGAAGCTAAAGAATATTTTTCAACAGCCAAGTAACCTGTTTTGATGCCGTCTGCACCAGAATTTTTATACAATAAAGGATTTCTGTTTCCTTGGGTAATTGGGTCACCACCAGTACGGTCCCAAGTAAATTCTTTTATTGCAAACCATTTATAAAATTCTGGATGCTCTTTAATTAAATAATGTGACATTTTCAAAATATCCTCGACAGTGGAATAATTATCAGGATCATTAATACCAGATGAATTAGCAAAATTTGTATTTTCCATTCCTAATTCTTTTGCTTTAGTTGTCATCAAAATTGCAAATTCTTCTTCAGTACCTGCAATGCCTTCTGCAAGTGCAATACAGGCATCATTACCAGATGCAATAATTATACCTCTTAATAAGTTTTCAACTGAAACTTCATCACCCACCATAATAAACATAGATGAATATCCAGAGGTCGATAATCTCCATGCTCTTTCTGAGACAATGAATTTATCTTCCAATGAAAGATCTCCCGATTTTATTAAGTCAAATGCTATTATTGAAGTCATAATTTTTGTCATAGAGGCAGGATAAATTGATCTATCAGGTTCTTTTTCATATAAAATTTCGCCTGAATGAAAATCTTGTAGAATAGCAGTTCTTGCTTTAATTTCTAAATTAGCAAATGATGCATTTAAAAAAAAAAGATTAATAAATAAAAAAACAATAGATTTTTTAAACATTTTTTAATATTTCTAAATTTTCAAAATAAAGAGAATCTATTTTTTCAAAAGACTCTTTTAAAGAATTTATATCATCAAAAGGACCTAATAGTACCCTAAAATTTGTTTTAGATAATTCAATCAGTTTTATATTTGTCAATGAAGTTTCAGATCGTATTCTTTTAATCATCAATTGAGCTGATTTTCTATAATAAAAATCTGCAATTTTTATAGAGTAAGAAAAATTTTCATTAGACAATATTTTGGTATCTTTACTAATTTCGTTATTAAGACTAATTATCTTAATACCATCTATTGGGGCTTTTTCAGCTACATTTTTTTCTTCCTCAAAAATTTTAGACTTTTGTGCTACAAATGTAGTATCTTTGGAAATTAAAACAATTTCTACATATGGCTCCTCAAGGTCCAATTCTAATGTATCAGCTATTCTGCTACTTATTATCGAATTATAAAAATTTGAAAATTCAACTTTATTTGATTTTACTTCAGCAATTAAAGATTTGTCATTTAAAGGATTAGTTATTTTAACAAAAGATTTTTTTTTGAGATTTTTGTGAAAAATTTGAAATGATCTATCATCCAACTTCTTTTTAATATCTAAATTTTCATCATAAATTAAAGCAAAACCATTATTCGTATACTTTTTTTCAGGTTTAAAATTAAGATCTTTGTTATTAGTATTATATTGTTGACAACCTGATAGTATAAAAAAAACAAATAGAGTTATTATTGTTTTAAATTTCATTTTTAAATTGATCTTTGAGTGTACAAACAGCTAAGGCAAATCTTAAAGATCTATTCCATTTTAAAATTATTTCATAATTATCAAAAACAATATAAGCTGGATTTAAAGTTTCTGCATTAGGAATTATATCTTTATCAGGAGTTACTATAGCTACACTAATGTTTTTATCTAAAAATTCAAGATTAGAGTAATTATTTATATATTTTTTAAACGTTTTTAGTTTTTTTTTACTATGTATCTTTTTAGCTGATACATTTAAATATTTTTTTGGTATTTTATCATTAAGTTCAATTTTAAAAAAGCATGGTTCATTTTTTTTCCATCCCATTTTTTTTAAGTAGTTTGCAGCAGAAGGATATGCATCTTCGTTATCTTTTAAATCAATAGAGTTATCACTATTATGATCTATAGCATAATTAGTAATAGTACTTGGCATAAATTGAAAAAACCCAAAGGCTCCTGCCCAGGAACCATACAAGGTATTGTAATCAATTTTATTATTATCAATTAATTTTAATAATAAAATTAGCTCATTTGTGAAAAATTCAGATCTCCTCTTATCATAACTAAGAGTTGCTAGAGATGATAAAATATCCATTTTTCCTACATAAGTTCCAAAATTAGTTTCAATACCCATTAATGCTAACAAAAGTTCTTTTTCTATTTCAAATTCTACTTCGACATTGTTTATTAAATCTCTATTCTCTTTATAAAAATTAACACCCTTTTTTAACTTTTTTTTGGATGTCCTTTTCCCAATGTATGTTTTAGTATCTTCATAAAATTCAGGTTGAAAACGATCATATTCTATTACTTTTGGTAAAAATTTGACATCAGTCATAACCATATCAAATGTGATTTCGGAAATATTATTTTCTAAAGCTCTTTTTTTAAATTTTGATTTCCATTTACTAAATTGTTCATCGTTGTTAGCATAACTATTAAATGCACTAATAATCCAGATAATCAAAAAATACTTAATTATTTTCATAAAGGTCTTTAAGATATATAATTACAGCAATCCAAATAAAAATAAAACTTACAAATTTTATTAATGAAAAAGGTTCATTATAATGAAAATATCCAAGTAAAAACTGAAGAGTTGGTGTTATATAAAAGATCATTCCAGCCGGACCTAGTCCACTTAATTCTACTCCACGTACATATAAAAATAATGGAATCACTGTCATAGGCCCTGCAAGTAAAATGAATAAAGACAATCCAATGTTATCTATAGAAAAATCATTATATCCATTTTTATAAACTAAATAAAAGGAAAATAAGGCAAAAGGTAATATGAAAAGACTTTCTATTAACAAACCTATATCAGTATCAACATTAATTTTTTTTCTAATTAAATTATAAAATGCCCAACTAAAACCAACAATTAGTCCAACCCAAGGTAAAGATTTCAAACTAAAAAATATTAATGTCATTATAGAGATCATTACTAATGTAATTGCAAATACTCTTTTATTATTTAATTTTTCTCTAAAAAAAATGTAGCCTAGAAAAACACTTAAAATTGGCATTATAAAATATCCAAAACTTGCATCAATTATTCTGTTTGTTGCAACAGCATAAATCCAAACTCCCCAATTAATAAAAATTAAAAAACCAGAAATTAACAATGCGATTAAATATTTTTTATTAGAAATTATTGAAAAAAAAATTTTCCACTTTGAAAAAAAAATTGTTGTAAGAATAAGTGTAAATGCCGTCCAAATACAACGATGAATTACAACCTCAACATAACCAATAAAATCAAGATATTTAAAGTATATAACTCCTATGAATCCCCACCAAAAAGATCCTAAAGAAGTTAATAAAAGACCTTTATTAAATTGTTGATTCATTTTACGCGGTATTTAGTTATTACAGTTTTAATAGACTATTTTATAGTTGAATTAAATAATTATAATTATAAAACGATGCTCACGGAGAGATGGCTGAGCGGTTGAAAGCACCGGTCTTGAAAACCGGCAAAGGGGCAACTCTTTCCTGGGTTCGAATCCCAGTCTCTCCGCCATCAAAGTTGTTAATATTTGAAATTTTTAAACAAATTATTAATTTTATTATCTTCGAATTTTATGCTGGTTTTTAAACCATTATAAAAACTGTAAAGATTGTTATCATCTATTTCTAAAAGTTTTATTAATTCATTTAAATCTTCATAATCTAATTGTTCTAAGTATTTATTAGTGAAAGCTCCTAAAAGTTTATCCATTTCTTTAGTGCCGCGGTAATTTGATCGGTAAATAATCTTTTTTTTAATTTGTTCTATATCAGCGGTCATAATAGGAATATAATATTAGTTTATGGATATTAAAAGAAATTATAAATATTTATTATCTGATCTCAGTGCTCTTAAGGGTGTAGGATTAAAAACAACAAATTTACTAAAAAAGAAAAAAATAAATAATATTTTTGATTTATTATGGAAATTACCAAAATCCTATACTGATCGTACCTTATCATCAAAAATTAAAGATTTAAAAATAGATGAAATGCAAACAATAACTATAATACCTCAAAAATATTCATTCCCCAGAGTGAGGAACTTGCCAAATAGAGTTTTGTGTAAAGATGAAACAGGCGAAATAGATTGTGTTTTTTTTAATAGTTATGAAGGATATATTAAGAAAATATTACCTATTGGAAAAGAAATTACTATTAGTGGTAAAATAAAATATTTTCGAAATAAGTATCAATTAACAAATCCTAAATATATTTCAGAAGACTCCTCTATTATAAAACAAAAACATAATAGCTATTCTTTGACTGAAGGAATAAGTGAAAAAGTTTATAATAAAATAATATTACAAATTATTGAAAATTTACCAAAAATTGATGAATGGCACTCAAAAGATATATTAAAAAAATTTAATAACATAGGTTGGAATGACTCAATCAAAAAGTTACATAAACCTGAAAATATTGGTAAATTTAAAGAAAATTTTTATCAAAGACTCGCTTTTGATGAAATTTTTTCAACTTTTTTAGTAAATTCAGAAATTAGAAAAAAAATCAAAAAGATTAAAAAAACAAAAAAAAAATTTAATACAAAAAAACAAAATGAAATAATATCCAAATTAGATTTTTCATTAACCAACGACCAAACTAAAACATTAAAAGAAATTAACAAAGATTTATGTTCAGATAATAAAATGTTCAGATTACTTCAGGGCGATGTTGGCAGTGGTAAAACAATAGTATCTTTACTATCTGCATTCAATACTATCAATTCTGGTTTTCAAGTAGCGGTAATGGCACCTACTGAAATATTAGCTAGACAGCATTTTTTATTAGCTAAGAAAATATTTCCTAAAAATATTAAAATAGAATTAATTTCTGGAAAATCAACTTATAAAGATAAAAAATGTATTTTAGATAAATTATTTAAAAAAGAGATTGATATTATTTTTGGAACACATGCTCTATTTCAAAAAAAGGTTGAATTTAAAAAGTTAGGATTAATAATTATTGATGAACAACATAAATTTGGGGTTAATCAAAGAAAAAAATTATCTGATAAAGCTGGAAAAGATTGTGACGTTCTCTTAATGACTGCAACACCAATTCCACGTACTTTAACAATGACTATTTACGGTGATATGGATCTGTCAATTATACGAGAAAAACCAAATAATCGTAAACCTGTAAAAACTTATAGTAAACTTGAAAGTAAGATTGATGATGTAATAAAATTCATTAAAAAAGAAATTCAACTTGGAAATCAAATTTTTTGGGTGTGCCCTTTAATAGAAGAATCTAAAAAAATTGACCATACCTCAGCAGTTAAAAAATCTGAATATCTAAAAAAAATATTTCCTAATCAGGTTTACTTACTCCATGGAAAAACAACTGTTGAAGAAAAAGAGAAAATTTTAAACAAATTTTTAAGGAATGAATTTAAGATTTTAGTTTCAACAACTATCATCGAGGTTGGTATCGATTTTCCCAATGCGAACGTTATAGTAATAGAAAATGCGAATAAATTTGGAATGTCTCAATTACATCAACTAAGAGGCAGAGTTGGAAGAGGTAACAAAGAGTCGTCATGTATATTAATGTTTAAGTCTAATTTAAGTGAAAATGCTAAAAAAAGAATAAATATACTAAAAGATTCTAGTGATGGATTTAAAATATCTGAAGAGGATATGAAATTGAGAGGTTTTGGAGATATTCTTGGTTTTAAACAAAGTGGAATCAAAAATTTCAAATTAGCAGATCCAATACATAATCATAATCTTTTTATTTTAGCTGAAAAAGAAATCAAAAGAATTGAAAATGATAAAGAAGATATAAGTAAATTTAAGCCATTAATTAAGTTATACGACCGAGCAGATATAATTAACGATATTGCTTAATTCTTCCCTGATGATGTCCCTGCGGAAACGATAAATTTAGAAGCTTCTTCAAATGTCATATTTAAATGTATAACTTCATCTAGTGGGAACATAAGTAAAAAACCACTTGTAGGATTTGGAGTTGTTGGAACAAAGACATTTATAAGTTTTTTATTTGTTTTTTCTGCCATTTCACCCTTATTTTCTTTTGTAGCAAAACCTACAGCCCAAACACCTTTTCTTGGGTATTCAACTAAGACAACACTTTTTTTATCGTTTTCATCTTTATTAGAAAATGTTTCAGTCATTTGAACTATTGCAGAATAAATAGTTCTCAATACTGGTATTCTTTTAAATAGATCATCAATCAGTTTTAGAATTCTTTTACCTAAAAATGATAATGATAAACCACCTACTATTGTAATAAATAGAACTGATATCAAAATTTCAATTCCTGGTATTGCGTATGGTAAGTAATTATTAGGATTTATGTTTTGAGGAATAATATTTGAAGATATTCCTATTATGAATTTAGTTAGATATAGGGTAAAACCTATAGGAATTAAAACAACTACACCTGTAATAAAATAATTTCTTAATATTAATGCAATTGATTTTTTTTTTATATTTTTAGCCATTTATTTAAAACTTGAATATATAACAAAACTTATTGCTAATATAAAAATTATTAATAGTATTTTATTATTTAGATTCATTATAATTCAGTATATTATCAATGTTATATCAAAATGAATAGAAGAAAATTTTTATCATACGTAAGTTCGTGTTGTTGTGGGTTTTTATTAAATGGATGTTCTACAGCGCCTATAACTGAAAGACGTCAATTAAAGATAATACCTGAGGCAAAATTAAATGCACAGGCTGCTGAAATTTATGAAAAAGTAAAAAAAAATGAAAAACTTAGTAAAGATACGAAGAAATTAAATGAAATTATAGAAATAGGAAAAAAAATGGAAAATGCAATATCTGAGTATTTTTATAAAGAAAACTTGGAAGATCCAACCATAAATTTTGATTGGGAATATATATTAATTGATAATAAAAAAATAAGAAATGCTTGGTGTATGCCAGGAGGAAAAATTGCAATATATACTGGCATACTTGATGTTACAAAAAATACTAATGGGTTAGCGGCTGTGATGGGTCATGAAATAGCTCATGCTGTAGCCAAACATTCTTTAGAAAGAGCCAGTAGAGGAATGTTAATAAACACTAGCACACAAATTATTGATATTTTTAGTGGTGGAAAATTATCTCAAGTAAATAGAGTTTCTGGAATGAATACAGTGGGTCTAATTTCTCAACTAGGGATAATGAACCCTTTTAGTAGAAAGCAAGAAAGTGAAGCAGATTACCTTGGTATGATTTTTTCATCCTTATCAGGCTATGATATAAGAGAAACATCGAAAATTTGGCAAAGAATGAAAGAATTTAATAAAGGCAAAGCTCCACCTGAATTTATGAGCACTCATCCTTCAGCTGAAAATCGTATAAAAAAAATAAATGAGTGGACTAATGAAATAATATTAGACTATCCACCTATAAAAGTTTAAACCAATGGCTTTAATTTTTTAATGTGGTGAGCCCTGATGGACTCGAACCATCGACCCATTCCTTAAAAGGGAATTGCTCTACCAACTGAGCTAAGGGCCCACAAATATTCATAGTGAATAACTGTTATATATAGAATTATTTTAAATTTTCAAATGACAATTTAGACCAAAAAAATCAAAATCTCTTACAACTTATTCATGTATTTCTTATAAAATTCGTCAAAAGTCCCATTGTTTATATTATATCTAATTGACGACATTAATTCCTGATAAAAGTTTATATTATGAAGTGTCAATATCATTGATGCTAGTATTTCATTGGTATTAAAAAGGTGATTCAAATAATTTTTAGAATATTTGTTCAAATTTAAATTTTTACAATTAGTGTTCAATGGAGAATTATCTTCTTTGTATTTATTATTTTTTATATTTACTCTACCCTTCCAAGTAAATGCTAAGCCAGTTCTGCCTGATCTAGTAGGCAAAACACAATCAAACATGTCTATTCCTCTTTTTACGGCACCCAGAATATCTGAGGGGGTCCCCACTCCCATTAAATAATGTGGTTTTTCTGCTGGTAAAAATTCCTTAATGTCATCAAGAACTTTAAACATTTCTTTTTGTGTTTCACCTACTGCCAGTCCTCCTATAGCATAACCGTCAAAACCAATCTTTATAAGTTCATTTAATGAGTCTAATCTAAGGTCTTTGAATAAACCACCTTGCACAATACCAAACAAAGCTTTTTGAGGATTATTGCCAAAAGTT
The DNA here is from genome assembly GCA_902603625.1 of uncultured Pelagibacteraceae bacterium. Taxonomy (GTDB): domain Bacteria; phylum Pseudomonadota; class Alphaproteobacteria; order Pelagibacterales; family Pelagibacteraceae; genus Pelagibacter. The sequence continues at coordinate 783 of CACKVM010000008.1, read as the reverse complement.
TTTTTGGATCTTTTTGCCCAATAAAGTGATAAATTCATAGAGTCTTTTATTAGATTATAATTGTCTGTTTTTTTTGGACATTCATCCATTATCATAAGTATGTCGGAGTTAAGACCTAGTTGAATTCTTATACTTTCTTCTGGACTTAAAAAAAATTTTTTACCATCTACATGGGAATTAAATATAGCTCCTTTCTCTCTATCAATTTTATTAAGTTTTGAAAGTGACATAACTTGAAAACCTCCAGAGTCAGTTAAAATTGGCAAATCACAATTCATAAAGTTATGTAGTCCACCGGCTGACACTATTCTTTTAACCCCTGGTCTAATCATTAAATGATAGGTATTAGATAAAATAATTTCTGAACCAGTTTTTTTTATATCATCAATCGTACAAGCTTTAACAGTAGCTTGTGTGCCAACAGGCATAAATGCTGGAGTATTAATATCTCCTCTTTGAGTCTCTATTAAACCAGTTCTTGCAAATTTATCTTTTTTAAAAATTTTAAAGGCAAATTTTTTTAATGCCATTATTTATTTATAATGATTTAAAACTTATAATTTTATCGGGTTCGGATACAGCACCATTATTATTCTCATCTCCTCTTTTAATTTTATCAACAAATTCCATACCCTCTAAGACTTTTCCAAATACAGTATATTGTCTATCAAGAAATGGAGCTGGTTTAAAACAAATAAAAAATTGGCTATTTGCACTATTTGGATCTGAAGATCTTGCCATAGATAAAGTTCCTCTATCATGGGGAAGACTGTTAAACTCTTG
>CACKVM010000007.1 GCA_902603625.1 uncultured Pelagibacteraceae bacterium | reverse complement strand
CTGTTGATACTGAAAAATATGATTACAAAAAAAAATGGCTTGATGATTTAATTAAACAATTAAAAGCTTTGACTAAAAAAAATCAAAATATAATTCTTGGTGGTGATTTTAATATTATTCCTGCCGCTGAGGATGTCTATAATCCAAAAAGCTTTGAAGACGATGCTCTATTTAGATTAGAAATAAGAAAAAAATTAAGAGAAATGATTAATCTTGGTTTTAATGATGTTTATAGACATTTTAATGAAACTAAAGAAGGATATACTTTTTGGGATTATATGAGAGGTGCATGGCAAAAAAACAATGGAATGAGAATAGATCATTTTTTAGTATCTAATTCTTTAATAGACCAGGTTAAAAGTATTAATATTAATAAAGATCCAAGAGGTCGAGAAAAACCATCAGACCATACACCAATAGAAATTACATTAGCTTAAAGATTTTATTTTATTAACCAGCTCTTCATTAATATGACGAGGGCCTTTATCTAATCTATTTTTATGTCTTCTTTCTCCTGGAAGTCTAACTCCTTCAAATGATTTCATTTTATTAAAAAATTCATCAGCGTGTTTCTGCCAATCGGTTCCTGAAGTTTTATCAGCTGAAATTGCTAGAATAAATTCTCCACCACTAGGAGGTCCGCCATCATTATTGTCTTTTGCAGCTGTCTCAAAACTAAAATTATCACCGACTAATGCGCCAGCCATTAATTCTACCATCATTGCTATTGCTGAACCCTTATGTCCACCAAAAGGAAGTAACACACCACCATCTGCTATTGCTCCTGGATCAGTTGTTTCTTTACCATCCTTAGTTAAACCAGTTCCAAGAGGAACTTTATGCCCTTCTCTTTTAGCAACTTGCACTTCACCCATGGCCATTGATGCAGTTGCCATATCGTAAACTACCGGAGTTTTTCCTGGTCGTGGCCATGCAAAAGAAATCGGATTTGTTCCAAACAACGGTTTGATAGCTCCAGCGGGTGCTACAGCGGGCTTATAAGAAGTGCAAGCAAATGCTACTAAACCCTCCTCTGCTAATTTTTCTGTTTCCGGCCACATCGCAGCCATATGATGAGAATTATTAATAGCAAGTACGGCCACACCGTTTTCTTTTGCTGCTTTTGCTAGCTCAGGTAATCCTTTATTTAAAACTACAGGCGCTAAACAATTATTACCTTGAACTTTAATTACTGATGCCGAAATCTTTTTTACTTCGGGTTTTCCTTTACCATTAATTTTTCCACTTTTTAAACCACTCACATATGCAGGTAACCTAAACAAACCATGAGATAAAGATCCATCTCTTTCAGCATTTCTTATTAAATCAGAGAGAATAGATGCTGTTTCATCATCACAGCCATTAGCTAGTAAAGTCTTTTTAGCTAAATCAAAAATTTCATCTAATGTAAGGGAAACTGTACTCATCCCAATATTAGATATTATTAATTGTTAAAGATCAATTTTTATTTAACAACCTTTAAAAGATTTAGACATATTGCCAATTAAATCGAAGTATAGATCTTTGCCAGGGTTAAGTGTTGCCCCTAATGGATCAATTACGCCTGTTGCAACGTTAGTGTCTTTTGCTACAGCCTTAATAATATCAGGGTTAAACTGTGGCTCTGAAAATATACAGCTTACTTTATCATGCTCAATTACTTCTCTAATTTCAGCCAATTGCTCAGCACCGGGCATAACATCTGTATTTACTGTAAATGCGCCTAAAATATTAACACCAAATCTCTCTTCAAAATATTGATACGCATCATGGAATACTATTGATTTAAAATCTTTATTTAATTCAGATTTTACTTTCTTAGTTAACTTATCTAAATCTTTATGTGCTTTTTTTAAATTTTCTTTATATTTGGCAGTATTTTTTGGATCATTCTCAATCAAGTGCTCTGCCATTTCGCTTAAAATAACTTTTGCATTCATTGGATCTAACCAAATGTGCGGATCGTACTCACCATGAGCATGTCCTTCATGTCCATGGCCGTGATCATCATGGTCGTCTTCTTTATGACCTTCTTTGTCATGATCATGTTCATCATGACCATGCTCTTTCTCTTTTTTATCATGATCGTGGTCATCATGATCGTCTTCTTTTTTAGCATGATCATCATGATCATCCTCTTTATGACCATGATCGTCATGACCTTCAAAAATATTTCTTTCTCTAAACTTAAGTTTGGTTATCCCTTTGATTTCCATTAATTCAATTTTTTCAGCTTTTTTTGCAATTGATTTTAATGGTTTTTCTAAAAAACTTTCTATGTCTTCACCCACCCAAAATATAATATCTGCATTTTGGATCATTTTTGCATGTGATGGTTTAAGTGCAAATCCATGAGGTGATGCGTAGCCATCAACTATTAAATCTGGTTTACCAATACCGTCCATCAAATAGCTTGCGAGTGAATGAATTGGTTTTATTGATGCTACTACCTTAACTTCAGCATTAACAGGTGAAAAAATTGTTAGGAATGATAAAAGTGATATTAATAATGGGATTTTTTTAAAAGTTTTCATAGTTTAATTTTTTTAGTTGTTATAATATAACACTATGTAATAATATAACGTTTATAAGTCAAGTGATATAATGAATGCTAATCAAAATATATTGGTCAAATTAAAAGACGCTGGTTTTAAAATAAACGATAAATGGCTCGTTCAAGGCGTTTCCCTTCAAGTTGAAAAAGGTAAAATAGTTACTTTAATAGGACCTAATGGATCAGGAAAAAGTACAACGGCTAAAATTGCTTTAGGAATTTATAAAAAAATTGAGGGAGAAGTAGAAAAATACACAAATAAAATTGGTTATGTTCCACAAAAAATTTCAATTGATTGGACTTTACCACTTAGGGTCAATGATTTTATGGTATTAACTGAAAGTTTAAAAAATGAAATAATTGATGAGGCACTATCATTAACTGGCGTTATTCATTTAAAAGATAAAAATTTAGGTGATTTATCGGGTGGTGAATTTCAAAGAGTATTGCTAGCAAGAGCTATTTCAAAAAAACCAGAATTGTTAGTTCTTGATGAGCCAGTTCAAGGTGTAGATTTTACAGGTGAAATAGCTTTATATGAACTTATAAAGAAAATTTCTGATGAATTGAATTGTGGTATCTTATTAATTTCTCATGATTTACATACTGTAATGAGTGCTACAGACCATGTTGTTTGCTTAAATGGTCATGTATGCTGCTCAGGGACACCCTTGGATGTCGCAAAAAATAATGAATATAAGGCTTTATTTGGTGAACAAGCTTCACAAATATTATCAAGATATGAACATAGACATGATCATATCCATACTGATGAGGGTAAAATTAAGAAAAATTAAATGTTCGACGATTTTTTTATAAGAGCATTGGTGGCTGGAATTGGAGTTGCTTTCGTTACAGGGCCTCTTGGTTGTTTTGTAATTTGGAGAAGATTATCTTATTTTGGTGATACGTTAGCCCATTCGGCTTTATTGGGAGTAACATTAGCATTTACAATGGAATTTAATATTGCGTTATCTGTGTTTATAATCTCATCTTTAATTGCTTTAACATTAATACAACTTCAAAAAAGAACTAATCTTCCGGGAGATGCTTTATTAGGGCTTTTAGCTCACTCATCTTTAGCCGTAGGCCTTGTTGTTATTGGTTTCTTAACATTTATCAGATTTGACATTATGGGATTATTATTTGGAGATATATTAGCTGTTACAGTTGATGATCTATTAATAATATGGGTTGGAGGAGCAGTAATCCTTTTAATTTTGAAATTAATTTGGAAACCTTTATTCGCATCCACAGTAAACTATGAATTAGCTGAAGCAGAAGGTTTGAATCCTGATAGAGCAAAAGCAATATTCACAATTTTGATGGCTGCAATTATCGCTATATCAATTAAAATGGTTGGTTTGTTATTAATAACAGGAATGCTAATCATACCTGCTGCAATGGCTAGAAATATTTCGTCTAGTCCACAAAAAATGGTTATCTATTCAATCATTGGAGGTCTTTTGTCAGTAATTTTAGGATTATTTACATCTTTGGAATTTAATACCTCCTCAGGTCCATCAATTATAACGGCAGCATTATTTTTGTTCATACTTTCATTATTTAACATCAAACAATCAATTAAATTGAAAAACTAATGAGGAATCAGTAAAATGAATAAAATGCACAAAGAGCATAATCTCACCAAAAATCAGAAAATTATTTTTGATTTAATTGATAAATCACCTCAGCCACTTAAGGCCTACTCAATACTCTATAATGTTCAAAAAAAAGGTATTAAAGCTCCTCTGCAAGTGTATCGAGCATTAGATAAGTTAGTTGAAATAGGTAAAATTCATAAAATTGAAAGTAGAAATGCCTTTATTGCATGTCATAATTCAAGTTGTCAGGTGGCTAAAGCTACTGCATTTTCAATCTGTGAGATTTGTGAGAAAGTAACAGAAATAAGTAGCACAGGTCTTTCCAAATACTTAGCTAACTTCAAAGACAAAGATGGTATGAAATACAGTAAATATAATCTTGAGTTTTTTGGTTTGTGCAAAAAGTGTACACTTAAATAAAACCATATCATTAATGATATTTTTTTAATAAAGTCATATCATTGATGATATTTTTTACTTTAAAGATTGTACTTGCCGCAATTATAATAGCCTTTGCTAGCTGGCTTTCTGGTCAAAATCCAAAACTTGCAGGTTTTATTATCGCCTTACCTCTTGTATCACTCATAGCTATAGCTTTTTCCTACTATGAGCATAATGATATAGAAAAAACAATTCTATTTACTAAAAGTATACTGGTTGCAGTACCTGTGAGTTATTTATTTTTTTTACCGTTCTTTTTTGCGAAATCATTTAATATGAATTTCTTCCTAATTTATGGCACGGGCTTAGGTTTTATAGTTGTTGGTTTTTTTATTCATAAATATATAACTAATTTTCTCTAATACTGTTACACCTTAATAAATTTGTAACATTGATGTAATAATTAATAAAAAGGAGTAAATATGTTTATAAAAAAATATCTAAAGTGGATCAGTACTTTTTTAGTTTTAGTAGGAATACTTCTCACAAACTTAAATATATATCCATTAAATATATATTTTCATGGATTAGGAGTTGTCGGATGGACTATCGCTGGATTTATTAGCAAAGATAAAGCAATACTTACTAACTTTGGATTACAAATACCATTGTTTTTAGTAGGGATTTATAAAATAATTATTTAAATTAAAGAATAACCCGCGGCTCTAACTGTTCGAATTAACTCTTTTTTACCTTCAATATTGATTGATTGTCTTAGTCTTCTAATATGAACGTCAATAGTTCTGCTCTCTACATTCACATTATTAGGCCAAACTGTTTCTAAAATTTGATCTCGAGAATAAACTCTTTTGGGATTTGTTAAGAAAAATTCTAATAATCTAAATTCTGTAGGGCCAAGTTGAATTTCTTTATCCGATCTAAAAACTCTTTTTTCTATTCTATCTAATTTTAAATCTTCAAATATTAATTCATTTGCAACAACTTTAGGATCAGATCTTCTTAGAACAGCTTTAATTCGAGCAGATAGCTCATTAAAACTGAATGGTTTTGTGACATAATCATCTACACCACTTTCAAGACCTTTTATCTTGTCTTCTTCCTCTCCTTTGGCTGTAAGCATAATGATAGGAAGGCTCTTAAAATTAATGTCTCTTCTAATATTTTTACAGATATCTATCCCTGATAAATCCGGTAGCATCCAATCTAATAAAAGTAGATTAGGTTCAAATTTTTTTAGTTCTTTTAAACCTTCATTTCCATTTAATGATGAGGAGACAACAAAACCCTCTTTTTCTAAATTATGTTGGATTAATTGAACTATTGAAGCTTCATCTTCAATAATAAAAATTTTTCCTTTCATCAAATTATTCTTGGATTACTTTACCCTTTGGCCTACTACCTTTTAGATATTCACCCTTTACTAAATAACATACTGTTTCAGCGATATTTGTTATATGATCGCCTGCTCTTTCCAAATTTTTTGTAGCAAAAATTAAATGTGTAGAAAAATCTAAGTTCTTTTTATCTTTAGATAAAAAGTCAATTACACTTTCCATTGCAATATAAGTTAAGTCATCAACTTGTTCATCTTTTTCCCAGACTTCTTTAGCTTTATCAAAGTTTTTGTTTACATAGCTATCAAGAACATCGTTTAGTTGTTTCATAACTAATTCTCCTAGTCTTTTTAAATTTCCCAATAATTCATCTGGCAAATCTAGTGGTAAAGGCTTAACTTTTTTTGCATTACTTTTTGATAGATCCCCTATTCTTTCTAAATCTTGTGAAATTTTTAACGAACTTATGGTCTCTCTTAAATCAATTGCCATAGGTGCTCTTTTAACCAGTAAATTCATTATTTGAGTATCTATTTTAGATCTAAATTTATTAATTTCTTCATCACTTTTAATGATTTTATCAATTGAGTCCTTATCAACTTTAATTACAGCATCCATTGCGTCACTCAATTGAGACTCGGTTAAACTTCCCATTTTTATTAAAGAGTCTTTAAGAAATTGTAGCTCTTCTTCGTATGACTTTACTGTATGTTCATTGCTCATAATTTATCCAAATCTACCTGTAATATAGTCTTGTGTCATTTTATTGTCAGGATTTTTAAAAATTTTCTCAGTTTTTCCAACTTCAATTAACTTTCCTAGGTGAAAAAACCCGGTTTTTTGTGAAACACGCACAGCCTGAGCCATTGAGTGTGTCACTATTACAATCGTATAAGTTTTTTTTAATTCATCAATTAATTCTTCAATTTTTGCAGTAGCAATTGGGTCTAATGCTGAACATGGTTCGTCCATTAAGATCACTTCAGGATTAACAGATATAGCTCTCGCTATACAAAGTCTTTGTTGTTGTCCACCAGATAAACTTGTGCCAGGCTCATCGAGTCTATCTTTAACTTCTTCCCATAAAGCAGATTTTTTTAAACTGTTTTCAACAATTTGATCTAATTCACTTTTAGTTTCACCTTTTCCATGAATTTTAGGACCATACGAAATATTATCATATATACTTTTTGGAAATGGATTTGGCTTTTGAAAAACCATTCCAACTCTTTCTCTCAATGAAACAACGTCTAAATCTTTATCATTAATATTCATACCATCCATTTCAATATTTCCTGTAACTTTACAAATATCAATAACATCATTCATTCTGTTAATACATCTTATAAAAGTTGATTTACCACATCCAGATGGACCAATTAATGCTGTAACCTCTTTTTCATTCAAATCTAAATTCACATCAAACAGCGCTTGTTTATCACCATAATAAACATTTAAATTTTTTGATTTTATCTTTACTTTACTCATTTAATTCCATCGTTTTTCAAATTTTTGTCTTAAGTATACAGCAATAAAATTCATTACAATTAGAAAGCTTAAGAGCATCATAATTGTTGCTGAGGTTTTTTCAACAAAACCTCTTTCTGCAGACTCAGACCATAAATATACTTGAACAGGTAAAGAAGATGACGGATCAACTGGACTTGACGGTATGTCAACAACAAATGCCACCATTCCAATTAATATTAGTGGTGCAGTTTCACCTAATGCTTGAGCTAACCCGATTATAGTTCCTGATAAAGTGCCAGGTAGTGCTAACGGTACTACATGGTGAAAAACAGATTGAAATTTAGATGCACCAACTGCTAAAGCGCCCTCTCTTATTGAAGGTGGAACAGCTTTTAATGAAGCTCTACATGGAATAATAATTCTTGGTAAAGTCATTAACGCTAAAGTTATTCCAGCAACTAATGGTGTTGATCTCGGTAATTGGATAGTCGCAAGCAAAATTTGTAAAGCAAGTAAACCGTAAACAATAGATGGCACTGCTGCTAAATTATTTATATTAATTTCAATAAAATCTGTAATCTTATTTTTTGGAGCGAACTCTTCTAAGTAAATCGACGCTAGAACAGCCACTGGAAAAGCTAATAGTAAACAAATTAAAATACTATAAAATGATCCAACTAAAGCTCCACCTATACCTGCTAGTTCTGGATCTCTAGAGTCACCATTGTTAAAAAAATAATTGTTAAAATTTTTACTTATCTTTTTATTTTCAACAAAATAATCATAAATAACTAATTGAAAATCAGAAATTCTTCTTCTTTCTTCGGGTAAATCTCTTGGATAATTACCTTTATGTAATTGATCAATGTCATCAGAGGCTGTTAAATCTAATGTAATTGTTTTACCTATTAAATTATTATCGTTTAAAAAAGCTTTTTTAATCTCAATTTCAGCATCACCACTAAATAGTTTTAATAATTCATCTTCCTCATCTCTATCTTTTGCTGGATAAGTCTTTATTAAATTTTCAATCATTATATCGTAAAAATCAGCTTCCATTATTTCTTCTTGAGATGCACCATTTTGAATTTCTAGTAATTCCTGATCAAAGAAAACTTCAGTGGTAATTACTGTTTTTTTAAAGGCTGAACTTCCTTTTGAGAAAATATTTTGAACTAGAATAACAACAAACAACAAAGCAACAAATATAGATGTTAATCCGTAAAATCTAAATCTTTTTTCTGCTCGGTGTCTTTTTTTTAATCTTTCTTCTTTAGTCATACTTCTCTCTATATTTTTTGACTGCTCTTTGAGCGATATAATTCAATATTAATGTTGCTATAAATAATGTAAGTCCTAAAGCAAAAGCAGATTGAGTTTTCGGACTATCAAATTCTTGGTCACCAACAAGTATCATTACAATTTGAGTTGTAATTGTTGTAGTAGATTCTAAAGGATTAATTGTAAGATTTGCAGCAAGGCCAGCTGCCATAACAACTATCATTGTTTCACCTATCGCTCTTGACACTGCTAATAGAACTGATCCTATTATCCCTGGAAGAGCTGCAGGTATCACGACTTGTTTAATTGTTTCTGATTTAGTAGCTCCTACAGCATATGAACCGTCTCTTAATGATTGTGGTACAGAATTAATTACGTCATCAGATAAAGATGAAACATAAGGAATAATCATTATTCCCATAATTAATCCTGCAGCTAAAGCACTTTCAGATGAAACAGTTAATCCTAAATTTTCACCTACTTGTCTAAAAAAAGGCCCAACAGTTAATGCAGCAAAGAAACCATAAACTACAGTTGGTATTCCTGCTAAAATTTCAATAATTGGTTTTGAAATTCTTCTTACTTTAATTGAAGCATATTCAGCCATGTAAATTCCTGAAAATAAACCAATAGGAACAGCTACCAACATTGCAATAAAAGCTATGAAAGATGTTCCTGCAATTAATGGAATAAAGCCAAAAGCATCTTTTAACTCTTCAAATTCAGCTGCAGTTATTGATGAGGCATCTCTAACGAAGGCTCTTTGGGGACTCCAATTTGTACCAAATAGATAATCAAAAATATTAATAACTGAAAAAAACTTTATACTTTCAAAAAGTAGTGAAAATATTATTCCGAGAGTGGTTAAAATAGCTATTAAAGAAGATACAAACAATAAACCCTTTAAAATAACTTCCACATCATCTCTAGCTTTATTGTTATTTTTTATCTTTTTTAAAGAGTAAATAACTGAGGCAATAATTATTCCAAAAATTAAAACTACTTTTGAATTTGTAAAAAGATTTATAAATTTTGCATAAGCAAGAGCACTTTCTCTTAATATACTGTCTATATCTCCAAAATAAGTACCTAAATGAATAGCCTTAATTTTTTCATATATTAAATTTGCTTCATTTTTATCACTAAAAATTGCACCTTGATTTGCAGCTGTTTCAATAATTATAGATTTAATGATTACGGGTTCAAATAATGACCAGACCAATAAAAATACTAATGCTGGTATTGAACACCACAAAACAAGATAGTATCCATAAAATTTTGGTAGAGCATTTAATTTGATATTATCTTTGATGGAAATGGTTTTAGTTTTTGATTTTCCATAGAAGAACAAAGAGACAGAAAATATAGTGATTAGAAATATTAGAACGATGTTCATTCGCCCTGAGTGATATATTCTTAATGTTACAGAAATATTACAAATTAAATCTAAGATTGAATAAACAAAAAAGGCCAGTTATTACTGGCCTTTTTTTGGGGATAAATGAAATTTATTTTAACTTGATTGTATTCAGATCTACTGCAGCTGTTCTAGTAACTTTGTATTTATCTGAAGCCAAAGGAACAAGTCCTATTTCAGCTAAATAACCTCTGTTACTCATTGCTTTTTTCGAAGTAAATTCTTTAAGAAACTCTTTAATGCCTGGAATTACTCCAATGTGAGCTTTTTTTACATAAAAGAACAATGGTCTTGCAATTGGATAAGAATAATCTTGGATACCTTCTAATGATGGCTGAACACCATTAATAGATGATGCTTTGATTTTATCCTTGTTGGCGACTAAGTAACTATAACCAAAAAAACCATATGCATCAGGATTAGATGAAAGTTTTTGTACAATTAAAGTATCATTTTCACCAGCTTCAACAGCATATCCATCTTCTCTAATTTTAGCACATTCCTTTTTAGCTTTTTTACCTTCAGCATCATAAAGAGATTTAGCTGTTTTAGTGCATCCTTTAACCATAACTAATGAATTCCATGCATCTCTAGTACCTGATGTTGGAGGTGCAACTAATATTTCAATCTTTTTATTTGGAAGACTAGCATCTATATCACTCCAATTTTTATATGGATTTTCAACAAGTTTTCCATCAATGTCTACTTTAGATGCTAAAGCTCTCCATAATTGTTCTTTTGTGAAGTCTGCATCTGGAGCATTCACTGAGTGTGCAAATGAAATACCATCATTACCTATTACTATTTCAATAATTTCAGCAACTCCATTTTTCTCACATAGAGCTTTTTCTTTTGTTTTAATTGCTCTTGATGCATTTGTTATGTCAGGATGATTTGCTCCTACACCAGCGCAGAACAATTTCATTCCTCCACCAGTCCCTGTACTTTCGATTACTGGTGTCTTGAATTTTCCACCTTTGCCAAACTTTTCAGCTACAACTGTAGCATATGGGTAAACAGTAGAAGAACCTACGATTTTTATTTGATCTCTTGCGTAACTAGTTGTTGTAAAATTAAGCACTAAAAGAAATCCTAATAAAATTTTTACTAATCTATTCATATTTCTCCTTTTTTAGATTCGTTGTGCATCAATAATTAAATCTGAATTTTAAATATTTTATTAAAGGAAAGTTAAAGTTTTGTTACAAAGGCTAACTTTTTAGTTGAATTAAATTGAATTAAATTTCAAATCTATAGTGGTTCCTTGATTTTCCTCACTATTAATTATCATTTCGCCTCTATGTTGAGAAACTAAATGCTTAACAATTGCAAGCCCTAAACCCGTACCTCCAACACTCCGACTTTTACTAGGATCAACAGTGAAAAATCTTTCTGTGATTCTATGAATAAATTCTTTAGGAATTCCTATGCCTTGATCTGATATAGAGACAATATTTAGATCACCCTCTTTTTTCGTAGCGATTTTAATTTCTTTACCCTTCTCACTATATTTAATTGAATTATCAATAAGGTTAGTAAAAATTTCTATTAATTTATCCCGATCACCAATAATTTTGAAATTTTCAGTTTTTTGCAGATTTAAATTAATGTTATTTTTTTTAACAATGTTTTCATAAGTCTTCATCACGTAACTAAGCACTTCTATTAAATCTATTTCGTGTGTAGGCCTTATGTGTTCTTGCAGCTCAATTTTCGATAGAGATAACAAGTCTCTTATTAAATTCTCCATTCTTTCAGATTGAGAGCTCATTACTGGTAATAAATTAGTAACTTCAGAGTTCTTTTTTAAATCTGCATTATTTTCAAATGTCTCAAGTCCCATTTTAATAGATTGCAATGGAGTTCTAAGTTCGTGGGAAACATTTGCAACAAAGTCTGATTTTAATTGTTGAAATTTGTGAAATTCTGTTAAATCTCTCATAAAAAGCAAGCAAGATGGCTCATCAAAGAATAAATTATGATTATCATGGTAAATTGTTACATTCATTCTAAGAACTGACGGGTTTCGTAGCTCTATTTCAAGGTCATTAGAATTTTCTCCATTAAAAGCTTTATCAATTGAACTTAACAAGTCGGGATTTCTTAAAAATCCACTTATATTTTCATTCAACTTTGTTTGAAATCTTTTACTGGCTGAACTATTACTAAATATTATTTCTTTAGATTTGTTTAGAATTATAATTCCTTCTGGAATGTAATTTAAAAGATTATAAATAGTTTCTCTATATTTTTTAGTTTCATCTTCATCTAACTTTTTATCTTCAATTTTAACTTCAGTATTAATACCTAAGACTCTTTCTTTTTTTAAAAGAAAAAACAACAAAATAGCTATTATGATTAACAAAACAAATGTTAGAAGTTCCATAAACTACTTTACTCTTCCGTATACATCCTGAAATCTAACAATATCTGTTTCTTTTAAAATTGAACCTATTTGTGCTTCAATAATTTTCACTGGTTTTTTGTAGGGATTTTCTATTCTATGGATTGCACCTAATGGAATAAAAATAGTTTCATCAGGTTTCATAGTGAAATATTTCTTATTTAAAGTAATTTTAGGTTTACCTTGGGTTACTACCCAATGTTCAGCTCTATGATGATGTTTTTGAAGACTTAATATACCTTTTGGTTTTACATATAATTCTTTAATTAGGAATTCCTTACCATTAAATAGATTTACATAACTACCCCAAGGTCTATGAAATACATTCTTCTTTTGATAATAATGTCTTTTATTTCTTCCATACATCTTACAGATTTCTTTCCAAGAACCTAAATCAGACCATGGAATATCTAATTTGATCGCATTTATATCTTTAGTTTTTTCTAATATCGCATAGTCAAAGGACTTAGCTGTTGCTTTGGTGAATGCTTGTTTATTTAAATAATACACATTACTTTTATATTTTGCTTTTGTTACAGCTTTGTTACAATTTTGGTAAATATTTGGTTGGTATTTCTTAAAATTATTAATTATTGAATCTTTTCTCAAATAAAACATTCCAGAATTCCAATAACCTTTTTTACTAATTATTTGTTTAGCTCTAGCTTCTTTAGGTTTTTCTACAAATCTAGAGACTTTATTATTTTTTGTTAAAAAATAACCAAATTCACTAGAGGCCATTGTGGGTTTAATTCCAAATATGAAGATATTATTATGAGTGAGTTTCTTTTGATTTTTTTTAATAGCTTTATTGAATAAACCAACTTTTTCTATCAAATGATCAGCAGCCAAAAACATTAAAGGTTGTTCATTAGGAATATCTTTAATTAATGCCGTGCTTAATATAGCGGGTGCTGTATTTCTTTTAGCAGGTTCTAAAACTATCTTAAATTTTCTTATTTTGTATTTCTTAAGATGTAGTTTAACTTGTCTTAAATATTTTACGTTTGTACTTATAACTGGTGTATCAAATATTGATGCTTTAACTCTCTCAAGGGTTTTGCCTAATAAAGTCCAATTACCGAAATCTATAAATTGTTTAGCTTGGTGTTTTTTAGCATTAGGCCAAAGTCTTGTTCCCGCTCCACCACATAAAATAACTGGGCGAATTTTCATCAAATTTTTGAGTAATCCTTAACTTCTTTTTTCTTACCAGGATGGGTTGGTGCCCCTAAATATGCTGGTCCAACAGTTTGTGCATATTTCCAAAGTGTTCCTGATCCAAAATCAGATTTTCTAGCCTTCCATTTTCTTTTTCTTGAAGCTAATTGTGCTCTAGTCAACCGAACATTAATTGTTCCTTTTTTAGCATCAATATCAATTACATCTCCATTACGTAATAAAGCAATTGGTCCTCCTAATGCAGCTTCTGGTCCAACGTGACCTACACAAAACCCTCTTGTTGCTCCTGAAAATCTTCCATCAGTAATTAAAGCTACTTTTTCTCCTTTACCTTGTCCGTAAATTGCACCAGTTGTTGAAAGCATTTCTCTCATACCAGGACCACCTACAGGACCTTCATATCTAATAATGATTACATCCCCATCTTTATATTTTCTACTTTGAACAGCTTTCATTGCACTTTCTTCATTATCAAAGCATCTTGCTTTTCCAGTAAATTGTAATTTTTTGAGACCAGCAATTTTAACAATCCCACCCTCTGGAGCTAAATTACCTTTTAATCCTACAACACCTCCATCTGGAGATAATGGTCTGTTATAAGCTCTTAAAACTTGTTGTTTTGGATTAAATTTAATTCCCCTTAAATTTTCTTTCATTGTTTTACCAGTCACTGTCATACAGTCACCATGAATGTAACCACCATCATAAAGAGTTTTTAAAAGCATAGGTACTCCACCTGCCAACCACATATCTTTTGCAACATATTTTCCACCAGGTTTTAAATCGGCAAGATAAGGAGTTCTTTTAAATATTTTTGCGACATCCATTAAATCAAATTTTATTCCAGCTTCATTTGCAATTGCTGGTAAATGTAATGCTGCATTAGTTGAACCACCTGTTGCAGCAACAATTGTTGCAGCGTTTTCTAATGCTTTTCTTGTAACGATATCTCTTGGTTTAATTTTTTTTGCTAATAATTCCATCACCATTCGACCACTTGCTTTAGCATATTTATCTCTTTCTTCATATGGTGCAGGTGTTCCTGCTGAATAAGGTAATGCTAAACCAATTGCTTCTGAAACGCACGCCATAGTGTTAGCTGTAAATTGTCCTCCACAAGCTCCAGCTGTAGGACATGCAATTAATTCTAATTTTCTTAATTCTTTTGCTGACATTTGACCTGAAGAATGTTTTCCAACAGCTTCAAAAACATCTACCACAGTTACATCTTTACCTTTATATTTTCCTGGAAGTATTGATCCTCCATAAATAAAAACACTTGGTACATTTAATCGTACCATTGACATCATTAAACCTGGTAAAGACTTATCACAACCTGCGATACCCACTAATGCATCATAACAATGACCTCTTACAGTTAATTCGGCGCTATCTGCAATTACTTCTCTTGAGATTAACGAAGATTTCATTCCTTCATGTCCCATTGCAATACCATCAGTCACAGTAATAGTACAAAATTCTCTTGGAGTTCCTCCTGATGCTCTTACACCCTTTTTAACCGACTGAGCTTGTCTCATTAAGGCTATATTACAAGGAGCTGCCTCGTTCCATGTTGATACAACCCCAACAAAAGGTTTAGCAACATCCTTTTCTGTTTCTCCCATTGCATAATAAAAAGATCTATGTGGAGCTCTATCTGCTCCTAGAGATGTATGCCTGCTTGGTAATTTTTTCTTGTCAAATTTCCGCATTATAAACTTTCAATCGTTAATGATATTTTTTTGATATCATCTTTTAAATTACTATAGTTAGTTTTTTCTTGTTCAACAATATTTTTTGGCGCTCTATCAGTAAATCCTTTATTAGATAGTCGTAGTGATATCTTGTCCATTTCTTCTTGATATTTGTTCTGTCTTTTAAGTAAATTTTCCTTAATTAGATTTAAATCAACATTCTCATCAAAATATATCTTAAATATGTCACCTGATATAACAAGCGTAGCTGAGGGTTTTTGTTGATCTTTTTCATAAAAATTATTGATACGACCAAGCTTTTTAAGAACTACCTCGTTATTGTTCATTAAAGTTTTGTTCTTTTTAGCAATTTTATTAATTGATATATCAACAAATGAACCAGGACTTACATTTAACTCATTTTTAAACGATCTTAATTCTGAAATTATATTTATAATCTTTTCAACATCTTTTTGAGATTGATCTTTTTTTGCTTTACCAGATGGCCAATTTTTATACATGAGAAAATTTTTGTTCGATTTATCAAACTTGTTTTTTAACCAAATTTCTTCAGTCACGAATGGAATAAAAGGATGAAGCATTACGACTATTTGTTTGAAAATATAAGCTGACACCTCTTTTACCTCCTTTTGAGCTTTTTTATCATTTGAATAAAGAATTGTTTTTGATAGTTCGATGTACCAGTCACAATACGAATGCCAAGCAAACTGATAAGCATTTTTAGCAGCTTCATCAAAACGGTAATCCTCAATATTTTTTTGAATTTTGTTCTTAATTTCTATTAACTCAGAATATATCCATTTATTTATATTTAATGAGGTTTTTGGGACTTTATCAGTTTTCCTAAAATCACATTTATTTGTAATTAGGAAATTATTAGCATTCCATAATTTATTTAAAAAATTCCTGTATCCTTTAACTCTATCTTCAGAGAGTTTTACATCTGTTCCTGGAGATGCCATAGACAATAAAGTAAATCTTAAGGCATCAGCACTGTATTTTTCTATTAAATCTAATGGATCAATAACATTTCCTTTTGACTTAGACATTTTTTGTCCTTTTTCGTCTCTTACAAGTGCATGAACATAAATGTCTTTAAAAGGTTCTTTATTTAAAAATTCCATTCCAAACATCATCATTCTAGCAACCCAAAAAAAGATTATATCAAAACCTGTAACTAAAACTGAAGTAGGATAAAATTTCTTAACAAAATCTTTTTTATCAGGCCAACCTAATGTTGCAAAAGGCCATAAACCAGATGAAAACCATGTATCTAAAACATCTGGATCTCTGGTTATTTCAACATCTTTTTTATAAAATTTTTTAGCTTGTTTTTTTGCATCTATTTCATTTGTTGCAACAAATATTTTTTTATCCGGTCCATACCATGCTGGTATTTGATGACCCCACCAAAGTTGTCTTGAAATACACCATGGTTCAATATTGTTCATCCATTGAAAATAAGTTTTAGACCAATTAGTTGGAAAGAAATTTGTCTTTTTTGATTTAACTATTTTTTTTGCTTTGATAGCTAATTTTTTTGCATCAACAAACCATTGTTCAGTTAAAAAAGGTTCTATAACTGAATTAGATCTATCACCGTAAGGAACTTTATTCTTAATATCCTCTTCTTTAACAAAAAATTCTTTTTCTTTAAGTTCTTCTAACAATTTTTTACGAGCATCAAATCTATCTAATCCAACGTAATCCTGGGGTGCATTATCGTTTATTTTTCCTTCTTCAGTAAATACATTAATTATATCTAACTTGTTTCTTTGACCTACTTCATAGTCATTAAAATCGTGTGCTGGTGTAATCTTTAATGCACCGGTTCCTTGCTCAGGATCTGCATAATTGTCTTTAATAATCTTTATTTTTCTACCTACTATTGGGATTGTGACAGTTTTGCCAACATATTCTTTATACCTTTTATCTTTTGGATTTACTGCTATCGCTGTATCTCCAAGCATAGTTTCAGGTCTGGTAGTCGCAATAGTGATAAATTCTAAAGAATTTTCGATTGGATATCTTATATAGTATATTTTAGAATTCATTTCTCTTTGATCAACTTCTAAATCTGAAATAGCAGTTTTCAGTACAGTATCCCAATTAACTAGTTTTTCAGCTTTATAGATTAATTTTTTTTTATGTAATTCAACAAAAACTTTAATTACAGATTTAGATAAATTCTTATCCATAGTAAATGCGTTACGTGACCAATCACAAGAACATCCAAGTTTTTTTAATTGATTAATTATGATATCTCCATATTCATCCTTCCATTCCCATACTTTTTTAATAAATTTTTCTCGACCAAGACTGTCCTTATTTAGGTTTTCTTTTTCTAGTTTTCTTTCAACGAGAGCTTGGGTTGCAATACCAGCGTGATCAGTTCCTGGTTGCCATAGTGTTTCATAATTATTCATTCGATAATATCGAACTAACAAATCTTGAATAGAATTGTTTAGTGCATGACCCATATGCAAACTACCAGTTACGTTAGGTGGCGGAATTACAATAGAAAACTTTTTAGAATTTTTCTGTGGTTTAAATAATTTATTTTTCTCCCAATAAGCGTAAATTTTATCCTCAACTTTAGAATGTATATATTTATCGCTTATCATGAGTTTAATTAGTTTATAATTTAATAATCTAAATTAACAATAATCAAATTAGAACGTTATTTAATAGACTAATTGCAAATATTTTATATAAAACTCCTAATAGTTATCTTCTAAAACACGTGGCAACGTGGCGGAATGGTTACGCAGAGGATTGCAAATCCTTGTATCCCGGTTCGATTCCGGGCGTTGCCTCCAAAAAAAATCTTGTTTTAATATGAAAAAAAAGTAAGTTGAGTTTTTATATTCCTCGGTAGCTCAGTTGGTAGAGCAGTTGACTGTTAATCAATTGGTCGCAGGTTCGAGTCCTGCCCGAGGAGCCAAATTTTATACAACTTTAGAAATTGAACTATTTGAAATTTGTAAAGATTTATTAAATTTTAATTTCTGATCTGCATTTAGCTCTGAATAAAGTTTAACTAGAAAATTATAATTTACATTAAAATGACCTTCTTGTGACTTTTCTAAATTTATTAAGTATTGTGAAAAATCTTCAAAAAAATAATTAATAGGCACTTTTAAATAATTTGATAATTGAAGTAATCTAATTGAGCTTACTCCATTAGTTCCTTTTTCATATTTTTGAATTTGTTGAAAAGTAACATTTATTGCTTTTGCAACTTTTGTTTGTGTCAATCCTAAAGCTAATCTTCTTAACTTAAGTTTGTTTCCTAGATGCTTGTTAAAATTATCTTCCATTAAGACCCCTCTTAAATAAAATTTTTATATAGTCATCTAACGAATAAATTAGAGGTCACGCAATAAAAAAATTATTTTTTTTGAGGGAAATCGTTAAAAATAGAAAAACGTGTCAAGCCTAAGATTTATAAAAAGTATTATTAATTTAGCTATATTATGAAAAAACTAATTGATCTTTTTAAGAAAGTGTAGCAGGAATTCTACAATATTTGGCTTAAAAAGAGCTTAGTTCTATCATTTTTCGGATTTGCAAAAAATTCTTTTGTGCCTGCTTTCTCAACAATTTTACCTTCATCCATAAAAATCATACTATCAGCAACCTCTTTGGCGAAACCCATTTCGTGAGTAACCACTATCATAGTCATTCCTTGTTTTGCTAAATCAACCATAACGTCCAAGACCTCTTTAATCATCTCTGGATCTAATGCAGATGTGGGTTCATCAAAAAGCATTATTTTTGGTTTCATACACAATGCTCTTGCTATAGCCACTCTTTGTTGTTGACCCCCTGATAATTGGCCAGGATATTTATATGCCTGATCCAAAATTTGAACCCTTTCTAGATGTTCTAAAGCTAATTTTTCAGCTTCTTTTTTTGGGAGCTTCTTTACCCAAATTGGAGCAAGCGTACAATTATCAATTATTGATAGATGTGGAAACAAATTGAATTGTTGAAATACCATTCCTACCTCTGCTCTAATCTGCTCTATATTTTTTGTATCTTCAGTTAATTCAGTACCATCTACAATTATATTTCCTTCCTGATGTTCCTCTAATCTATTAATACATCTAATTAAAGTGGACTTACCTGAGCCCGATGGTCCACAGACAACAATTTTTTCTTTTGGCTTTACCTCCAAATTTATTCCTTTTAAAACTTGAAAATCCCCAAACCATTTATTCATGTTATTTATTTGAATGATGTTTTCAGACATATTTTTTATCTATCAGTTTTATATTTTTGTTCTAAATTATAGCTATATTTACTCATTGCATAACAAATAATCCAGAAAATTATTGCTGCAAATACGTAACCTTCCATAGCAAATCCTAACCATTCTGGGTTTGTTTTAGCTAAATTTAACATTCCTACTATTTCTAAAAGACCAACAACAAATATTAAAGGAGTGTCTTTTACTAATGCTAAAAATGTATTAGCAATTCCAGGAATAACAAGTTTTAGAGCTTGTGGTAAAATTACGAATATGTGCATTTTCCAATAACCCATTCCCAATGATCTTGCAGCTTCGTATTGACCTCTTGGAAGTGCTTGTAATCCTCCTCTAATTACCTCGGCGACATATGCAGCTTCAAATAATGATATCGCTATTATACATCTAACTAATTTATCTATAAAAAAATCTGCAGGCAAAAACATTGGAAACATTACTGCAGACATAAATAATACTGTGATTAATGGAACTCCCCTCCAAAATTCAATAAATCCAATTGAAATGTATCTAATTAATGGAAAGGATGATCTTCTGCCTAACGCAAAAGCCATTCCAATTGGAAAACAGAAAATCAAACAGAAAAAAGAAATTATAAAAGTTAATGATAATCCGCCCCAAGCGCCTGTTTCAACCCAATTTAAACCCTCTAACTTCCCTAATTCAATATATTCTTCAAAAAATATGAAATATTTTAATAGAATATAAAGCGCTAACGGTACAATCAAAAAATAATAAAATTTAAATTTTGACGGGACAAAAAAACCAATTATGATTGATAGAATTGCTGCGATTATACCATAAGAGAAATCAAAAAATACTGGACCGCCAGAAATAAAGAAAAATATAAACAAAAAAGCGATAAAAGGATAAATTACAACGTAATACAGTGTTAAATATTTTTTAAATCTTTCAGTTGCAAAATAACCAACAGAGCCAAGTAAGGCCAATGCTATAAATGAAAGATTAATTCTCCATTGTTCAGCGTTTGGATACATCCCATACATAAATCTTCTCATCCATACTTTAATATATGTCCAACATGCACCGGATCCTGAACAAACATCTTTACTATCACCAGCAAAACTAGCATCAATTAAAAACCAGCTCAAAATTGGTGGTATTGATTTAATTACTGTAAAAATTATCAATAAAGATAATATAGCGTTATAATTGTTAGTATTAATATGTTTATTAATTTTATCTAAATTTTTGATACCACTGTATTCTATTCTAATAAAATACAGACCTATAAAACCTAATATTAAAGGCATAATAAAACTTAAAAAATTTGGTAAAAAACCAATTAAATTTACTTTGAAAAAAGAATTTAGAAAAACGTCAAAAATACTGATAAAAAATAAAAAAGAACCTAAATATAAAAAAGTATTTAGATTTGATTTATCAGGTTTTAAAAAATTAATCTTATTCATCATTTTTCCTGTATTGCTATTTTTTTATTATACCAATTCATTAAAATTGAAATTGAAATACTTAAGCTTAAATAAGTAAACATTGTAATAGAAACAATCTCTATTGCTTTACCAGTTTGCATCAATGCAGTCCCTGCAAATACTAAAACTAAATCAGGATATGCTATGGCTGCTGCTAGAGAAGAATTTTTTGTTAAATTTAGATACTGATTGGTTGTTGGTGGAATTATTATTCTTAATGCTTGAGGCATAATCACTAATTTTAGTACTTGATTTGGTGTTAATCCAATCGATGCTGCAGCTTCTTTTTGACCTTTACCAACTCCTTGAATTCCAGCTCTTACACATTCAGCTATGAAAGTTGCTGTATACAGAGATAAAGATAATGTTAATGCAATTAACTCAGGTGGTAAACTTACACCACCCTCATAAATGAAAGATGTAGTAGCTAATTGTTTAAGTGCAGGAACTTCAAATGAGAGACTAACTCCACCTATTAAAAAACTTAGCAAGGGAAGAATAAATATTAGTCCCAATGAAATATAAAAAACCGGAATTTGTTTACCTTGATTTTCTTGAACTTTTTTTGCGTGAATTCTTATAATTACAATTGTTATTACTGCAGCGATTATTGAATATAAAAAAATATTTAAATTTTGCCAGATAAAAGCTGGTACGTATAATCCTTTAATTGTAAGAAAAAAAACACCAAAGATTGCTTCAGCATCCTGTGGTAATGGTAAAGCCCTTAATGCTGCAAAGTACCAAAAGAATATTTGAAGAAGCAGAGGTATGTTTCTAAAAAATTCTACGTAATATGCTGCAAACTTATTGATTAAAAAATTTGGTGATAATCTTGCTATACCAACTATCACTCCAAGCACTGTTGCTATAATTATTCCTATTACTGAAACAAGTATCGTATTTAATAAACCAACTAAATACGCTCTAAAATAAGAATGTGATCCGTCATATTCAATTAACGAAAATTGAACATCAAAGGAAGATTCTTGTGATAAAAAACCATAACCAAAATCAATACCTCTATTTTCCATATTGATTTGTGCGTTATAAGTGAAGAAACCAAAAATTAGAACAACAGCAATAACTGTAATAAGTTGGGGACCCAAGTCTTTTAATTTAAAGTTCACGATGTGTAATATATGAGTTTATAAAAAAAAGGGCTAGAAAAATCTAGCCCTTTTAAATTACTTTTAACTACAATTATCTTGCAGGTGGTACATAAAGAATTCCACCCTTAGTCCATAATTCATTTGGACCTCTATCAGGTAAAATTCCAGTGTCAGCTATATTTCTTTTATAACTTTCACCATAATTACCAACTTGTTTGATAATTCTTAAACTCCACTCGTTATCAAGACCAAAAGCAGCGCCTAATTCACCCTCAGCACCAACTAATCTTTTGATTGCTGGATTGTCTGAAGTTTTCATCATGTCTGCATTTGCTGAAGTGATACCGTATTCTTCAGCTTCGATCATAGTATTTAATGACCATCTTACAATGTCTTCCCAAACAGAGTCACCTTGTCTCACAACAGGGCCTAATGGCTCCTTTGAAACAGTTTCAGGTAAAACTATATGCTCATCAGGATTAGACATTTTTGTTCTTTGTGCAGCAAGACCAGATTTATCAGTAGTATAAGTATCACATCTACCTGCATCATAAGCAGCTACAACTTCATCAGCTTTTTCAAAAGCTACTGGTTCATATTTGATTCCTTTAGAATTAAAGAAGTCTCTCATATTTAACTCAGTTGTTGTACCAATGTTAGTACAAGCTGAGATACCATCTTTGAATTGGCTTGTTGAAGTAATACCAGAACTTTTTCTAACCATAAAACCTTGGCCATCGTAGAAATTTACTCCAACGAATGTAAGTCCGATATCAGCATCTCTAGAAAGAGTCCAAGTTGTGTTTCTTGATAAGATATCAATCTCACCAGAAGTTAAAGCTGTAAACCTTTCTTTAGCACTTAGTGGTGTAAACTTAACTTTGTTTGCATCACCTAGTACTGCAGCAGCTACTGCTCTACATACATCAACGTCAATACCAGTCCAATTTCCTGCAGCATCAGCATTAGAAAATCCTGGAAGACCTTGAGATACTCCACATCTTACAAAACCCTTCTTTTGAGTGTTTTTAAGTGTTTTAGATTTTTTAGCAGCCATAGTCTCTGTTGTAAATGTGAACAACACAGCTACCATAGCAACTAAAGAAGTTAATTGTTTTAAGTATTTAAACATATTTCTTCCTATTGTTTATTTATTTGTTAACAAATAATTCAAAATTACTTTTGAATATTTATAATTTAAGCATGTAAAAAAAAACTCTTCAAGACAAATTTATTAGATTAAAGGATAAATATAGAATTCTAGTCAAGATAAATTTTACAATAAAAAGTGCTCATTATGGCGCGCCCTGAAGGATTCGAACCTACGACCCTCGGTTTAGAAAACCGATGCTCTATCCAGCTGAGCTAAGGGCGCATATTATTTGAAATATACATATACAATAATGAGCTAATTTTTAAATAAAAATTTTTTGATTAAAAGCAATATTGTTAATAATTCAATTCTACCTATAATCATAAAGAAAATTAGAGTGTATTTAGAAAAAAAATGTAAATCATTAAAATTAAATTCACTTAAACCATAAATTGAAGAATTAACAGTATTCATTAGAGTTAAAATTGATAACTTAAATGAGCTTTCGAAATCAATTCCACTTAAACTTAACAAAGATATCAAAATAAAAAGAGATAAAATAAATACTAAAATTGATAAAAAATATTTATTAATCTCATTAAAATCAAAATTTATCTTCGTGAATATCAATTTATTCATAAAAATATTTTTTGGTTTACTAAATGATAAAATTTGATTAATGGAGTATACAAATAAAGAATAGATCTTAATAAATCTTAAACCAGAACTGGTTGAGAAAAAAGAACCTCCAATAATTACTAAAATAAGGAAAATAAAAGAAAAGTTTTGTTGTTTAGTATTAAAAGCAAATCCAATATTAGACATACTGCTAGAGACAGACAGTAAATTTTTTGAAAAATCACTATTAAAACTAAAAAAAAGAAAAAAAATAGAAATTACAATTATGAAATATACTATCAAATGTAAATCCTCATAAAAAAAATTAATATTTCTATTCTTAAGAGAGAGTAAATTATAAGTAAAAAAAATACTAAAAAATGATAATAACATAAGAAAAGATAGCATTATTATTTGATAGTTCTCTTTAATTATGCTTGAAAGATCATTTACTGGTAAAAATCCTCCTGAAGAAATTAAAGAAAAAGCTAAGTTTAATGAATCAAAAGATCTTATTGAAAATATGTTAAGAATTATAAATATTATTAAAGTTAAACCCGAATAAAGAATAAAAATTTTAACTGCTTGTTTAAATATTTCTGAACTACTAAATGAAATAAAATTTGTTAATGATTTCTTCAAGCTCTCATCATATATATCTATTAAATAAATTATTGAAAAAAGAAAATATAGCCCACCAATCCACTGAGTAGAGGATCTCCATAAAATTAAGCTTTGATCTATATGTTTAATATTTTCAAATATTGTAAAACCAGTTGATGTAAATCCAGAAATTGACTCAAAATATGAATTTAAAAAAGTCAAATTATAAATACTAAAATAAAAGGGAATTGAGAGCACTACAGGTATCAATATGTAACCAAAAAATACAGTCAAAATTTTACTATATATATTTGGTTTAAGCTCTGTTGTTTCAAATTTATAAAAAAAAATTGATATGATTATTGAACATAATAAACTTAGATAATAAGTATCGAGGTTTAAATATAGATTTAGATAATAGGAATATATTATATTAAAAAAAGATAAAATTGAAATTATACCAAAAAAGAAGCTTAAATACTTAATCTGTATACCAAACATTAAATTAAACTGAACTCAATCTAAATATATTTTCTACAAACGAAATTGAATCTTTTTTAGCTAAAAAAACAACTTGGTCATCTTTTTTAAAGATAAAATCTGATCTTGGGATAATTACTTTTTTATCTCTTAATATTGCTCCTATTCTAATTTCGTCTGGTAAATTTGAATTTTTTAATTCTTTATTTATCAATTCTGATGTTTCAACAATTTCTGCTTCGATAACCTCGTATTCACCGTTAGAAATAGTATAAGCATTTTCAATAGTACCTTTATGAACGTGTTTTAGAATACTTGATACTGTATTCATTCTTGGATCAATTAAATCATCAATTTTGAGAGAAGATTGAAGTAATGAATAATTTGGTTTATTAATCAAAGCCATTGTTCTTTTATCATCAACTTCTTTTTTATCTTTAGCAAACTTTTCAACAAGAACACTTACCATTAAGTTATCTTCATCATCATTTGTAAGAGCTAAAACAGTTTCTGCCTCATCTAAATTGGCTTCAGTTAAAACTTCCTCATCTAAACCATTACCATTAATAATTATTGTATCATTTAATTCATTAGCTAAATATTCAGCCCGTTCTTTATTTTTTTCTACAATTTTTACTCTTACTGTTTCTAAATTTTCTTCAATATTTTTAGCAAGGTTATATCCAATATTTCCTCCTCCAATAATTAGGATTTTTTTTGATATTTTTTCTTCATGACTAAATGCACTTAATGTTTCTTCCATTTGTGTTGAATTAATTATGATATAAATTTTATCGTCTTTTTTTACCGAGTCTGTTTTTTTGGGAATAAAAAATTTCTCATCTCTATTTATACCAATAATATTAGCATCTAATTTTGGATATTTTTTTGATAATTCATTAAATTTTATACCCATGGACTTACAGTTTTCTTTAATTAATATTTCTAATAATCTAATTTTATTCTCAGCAAACGGAACGTTATCTAATGCACCTGGAGACTCTAATTTTCTTTGTATAGATTTAGCAATTTCAATTTCTGGTGAAATAATTACGTCTATTGGTAAATTTTCTTTGCTATAAACTTTTGTATATTTTGGATTTAAGTAATCCTGTGATCTAATTCTTGCAATTTTTTTTGGAATATTGAAAATTGAGAATGCTATTTGACAAATTAGCATGTTAATTTCATCATTTCTTGTAACTGCTATTATCATATCAGTCTCTGATGCATTGGCCTTTTCTAAAATTGAGGGATATGTAGCTTTACCGACTATCGCTTTTACATCTAAACTATCATTGATTTTTTGTATATCCTCAGAAGATTGGTCGATTACAGTAATGGAATGACCCTGTTCACTTAATAATTTAGAAATAGTAAACCCCACTCTACCAGCACCACAAATAATGATATTCATTTAATTAAATTCTTTAATTCCTAGACCTTTGAGTTTTCGATGTAATGCACTTCTTTCCATTCCAACAAAATTTGCTGTTTTTGATATATTTCCATTAAATTTTTTTAATTGAATAGTTAAATACTCCTTTTCAAATTTTTCTCTAGCTTCTTTTAACGTTACAGATAGGCTATTTTTAGTAACTTTTTCTTGAAAATTATCATTTTTAAGAGACTCTTTAATAATATTAGATATTTTATCTTTAGTATCTGGTTGAAGAATAGCAATTCTCTCAATTAAGTTTCTTAATTCTCTCACATTTCCTTTCCAATTATGATTAAGAATGTAGCTGTCATTTTCATCAATATCTAATTCTTTAATATTGTAATTTTCAGAAATTTTTCTTGAAAAATACTTTATTAATAGAGGTATATCAGAAATCCTGCTACTCAAAGGTTGAATATTAATTTCAAATACACTTACCCTATGAAAGAGATCTTCTCTAAAATTACCCATTTCGATTTCATTTTTTAAATCTTTACTTGATGAACTTATTAATCTTACATCAACTTTGATATCGTTAGAGCCATTAACTCTTTTAAATTTTTGATCTATTAAAACTCTTAAAATCTTGGACTGAATTTCTAAAGGAATATCTGAAATTTGATCAATCAACAAAGTTCCTTTGTTTGCTTTTTCCAAAGCCCCATAAGAAATTGAACCATTTTCTTTTTCTTCACCAAATAATTCTTGCTCATATTTTTCATTATCTAATAATGCTCCATTCAAAATAACAAATGGGCCGTTGTTTCTCTTTGATTTTTTATGAATTTTTCTAGCTACAAGTTCTTTGCCAGATCCTGACGGTCCATTTATTGTAATCCTACTATCTGTTAAAGAAATTTTTTCAATTTGTTCTCTTATGGTCTCAATATTTTTACTATTACCAATCAAATCAAAAGATGAAAAAAGTTTATTTTCATACTCTTTATTTAAATTTTTCAAATTTAAATTTTCTACTGCCCTTCTAATAAAATTCAATAATCTAGGTTGATCAAAAGGTTTTTCTACAAACTCAAATGCACCATGTTTTAACGAACTTATCGCCATCTCAATGTTAGCATGACCTGATATCATAATTACAGGAACATCTTTATTTTTGGACTTTATATGTGATAATAATTGAATTCCGTCATTATCACCTTTATCTAATTTTACATCTAAAATAGCAACATCAGGTATTTTTTTATCAATTTCACTAAGTGCTTGACTGAAATTTGCTGCTACTCTTGTTTTATAACCTGCATCACTAATCAACTCATTCAAAATATTTCTTATATCAGAATTATCGTCTACTATTAAAATTTCAGTTGTCATTTGAATTAAAAATTATTTCTATTTGTGCTCCATTTGCGATTGGAATGAATTCAATTTTCCCATTATGATCATTTATAATCTTATTTACAATAGAAAGACCTAGTCCAGTCCCATTTTTTTTTGTTGTAATGTATGGGTGTAAAATATCTTTTATATTATTTTTAAAGACACCAAAACCAATACCGTTGTCTGACATTATAATCTTTATATGATCATTATTTTCTTCAATTTCAATAGATATCTTTTTGTCAAAATTACCGATATTTTCTGCTTTTTGTTGAATACTTTCTATTGAATTTTTTATCAAATTTAAGAAAACTCTGTTCAATTGTTCTTTATCACTTTTAAAAATTATTTTATTTGATTTATTTATTAATTTTATTTTAATGTCTTCATCAACTTTAGATAATAGCCTAATACTCTCTCTCAATTCTTGTATTAAATCATTATCTTTTAAAACTGGTTTAGGCATTCTTGCAAAATCAGAAAATTCGTTTACAAGTTTTTCAATCTGCTTAATTTGATTATTAATAATTTTAAGATTTTCCTCAAAATTTAATTTATCATTATTATCTATTTGATTTGTATATTTATTTTTTATTCTATCAATCGTTAATTGAATAGGTGTTAATGGATTTTTTATTTCATGTGCTAATTTTCTTGCTAAACTACCCCAAGCTTCATGTCGTTCATTAATAATTATTTTTTCTTGTTGTGTTTTTAATCGATTGATCATCAAATTAAAATTTTTATTGAGTGTTTCCAAATCTCTATCTGTTTTCAATTCTGGAACTTTTATATCTAAATCACCATTCCCAATTGCATTTGAAGCAAGGATTAAGTTATTGATTGATCTGAAAAATCTTGATGAAAATCTAATAGCAATAGTAATCGAGATAAATAATAATAAAGTAACTATAATCAAATATATGATAGCAAAAGAAATTTTAATACCAGTACTTTTTTCCTCTACAGTATAATAAAAATTAATTGCTTCTTGAGACTCAGTTAAATAATTTGAAATGTTTTTATCTAAATATTTTATCACATATAAAAATCTATCATCGAATGATTGAAGTCTTATTATCGCAGCTGAAATATTTTCAGGAGCATTAATAATTTTAAGAGGTCTATCATCATCTAGTACCAATCTTAAGGCCTCATCTAATGGTGGTTGATATTTAGATTTATCGTCTATGTTAGAAAAAAGAAGTTTTTTATTTTTATCTATAATATGAATTTCATCTATATCCCTAATCAATTTTTGAGTTTTCAAAAATCTCAAATATTCCCTAGGATTATCGTTTAAAAATTTAGCACTTTTATTTGTATCAAAAGCTATCAGAACAATATCTGCCTCAATTTTATTTCTAACTTCTTGAACATAGCTTTGAGCAAGTTCATATGAATTATTGACTACTGTAGTAACTTTTTTATCAAAATATTTTTCTAGAGCGAATGAAAACAAAAAGAGTGAAAAAATTGAAATAAGAATTGAGGGTATTAAAGTAAATAACGAGAAATAAGTAATATATTTTTTATTTGAATTTAATCCGTCTTTATCAATATCGGTTTTAATAGACTTTTTTATTTCAAAAAAAATAAAACTAAATAA
>CACKVM010000006.1 GCA_902603625.1 uncultured Pelagibacteraceae bacterium | reverse complement strand
TTCCAATTGCTATATTTGCATTTAAATCGCTAAAAAATGTTAAATCTTCAAAAATTTTTTTAGATCCAAATTTTATTTTGGCAAATGCAGCAAAAAAAAAATATAAAATATAGATAATGCAATCTAAAGAAAAACCATATGTATTATTTGTTGCTGAAATAATTTATTCCCAAATTTGTGAGATAAAAAAAAAAAATCCAAGCTTTTCAAATATAAATGCAGTTGAAAATTTTATAGGAACTGAAAAATATAAAGAAATTAGTAGTGGTGAATTTCATGACAAATGGCTTAAGCAATTAAAAAATAATAATTTTAAAGATACTAAAACTAAAAAACAAATTCCATTAGAAACAATAAGATTATTAGAAATTCAAAGAGATATGATGGTCAAACAACTTATTCAATTTCCTAATTTATATTATGCTAAAAGTCATTTCCCTTTAGAAATTTCACAAAGAGCTTTTGATCATATCTGGAGAATGTGTGAAAGTTTTGAGCTATGGTGTAAAGAAAGTAAGCAGACTAATTTAATTTATTTAAAAATTATCGATTGACAGTTTTTCAAAGTTTAATTTTGCTCTTGTAAGTTGAATTCTTTTTTCAACAAGTTCTCTTAATTCTCGATTTAAATTTTTGTTATCATTATTTTCATCTATCTTATCTCTAACATAGGTTAATGAATTTTTACCAGTTGTATCCTTAATTGTTTTGTTAAGCATATACTGAGCTCCAGCTTTATAAATATTGCCAGAAGTAAAAGCAGTTAAACTGGGGCCAAGTATGGAAACAAAAGGCAAAAAGCCTGTTAAAAAGAAAAACGAAATTAAAATTGTTATTATTTTGATAAATCTAAATTTCATTTCAAGATTATTTTTTTTTTAATCATAGCTGTACCGAATCTTATACATTTTATAATACAACTCAAGGTAGAACTAATTATTTGTTCTAAAAGGTTTATTTTCATTTACAAATTTAACTAAATTTGAGAGTCAAATGTAAGCTCAATTTATATATAAAACTCAAAATGATCAGAATTTATCCTCTCATTTTCATTATACTTTGGTCTTCTGCTTTCATCACAACTAAGCCAATCGTAGATAATAGTGATCCCTTTGCGGCTTTAGCATTTAGATTTTTTTTTGTAGCTATCGGATTTTATATATTTTCTGTTTACTCAAATAATTCAGTGATTATTAATAAAAGAAATTTCATAGAATCTATTTTGAGTGGAGTTTTATTTCACGGATTTTATTTAGGGGGTGTTTTTTTTTCAATTTCAATTGGAATGCCAGCAGGTATAGCTGCCTTAATCGTAACCTTACAACCAATTTTAACAAATTTACTTAGCGGTCCAATATTGAATGAAAAGGTTTCAATTAAACAATGGATTGGTGCTTTCCTTGGTTTTACAGGAGCAGTTTTAGTTCTAGGTTTGGATTTAGGATCAAAAATACCTCTTTTGGGTTTAATAGCTACTTTAATCGCTTTGATTGCAATTACAACATCTACTATCTGGCAAAAGAAATTAAGTAATAACCTTCCTTTATCAGTAAGTAATTTCTACCAAGCTATTGGTGGTTGTTTTTTTCATGTATTAATTGTAATTTTTTTTACAGAAGCATTAATAAATTTCTCACCTACTTTTTTAATCGCGATGAGCCACCAAGTCTTTTTAGTTTCTTTTGGTGCGTTTACAATCCTAATGTTTTTAATAAAAAAAAACTCAGCAAGCAAAACAGTATCAATGTTTTTTTTAATACCTGCTGTCTCAGCATTTATGGGATGGTTTTTTCTAAATGAAATATTAACTTTAGTTGATCTTATTGGTTTTTTTATAGCAACAATTGGGGTTTATATAGCAACAAAAAAATAGATTTATAAAGCTTTGTATCCAAACTCTAAACAAGAGTCTGTTATAGAGTGATATAAAGACTCACCAAAACTTCTAAGGGCAAATAATCTTACCTTATCAGGATTATTATCCAGCATATCCACAGTAAAAACTATTCCATTGTAAATAGAATTAATTGAATTATTTTTTTCAAAAGTATTAAAATTATAAGGACATCCTTTCTTTAAAACTTCTTTTACTTCTTGTCCTTCTATTTGAATTATAGCTCTTGAATGAGACAGGTCTGTTATGGCAAAATCTGTCTCTGGAAAATTTTGTGAAACATTTTTAATCAAATCCTTTTTAGTTGAGACTAAAAGCCAATTTTTTGGTCCATTCCACAATATTCTTGTATCATTATTATTTACCACTCTTAACGGTTCATTCTTTAGTTCCAAACCATCAATATCTTTATTCTCAATAGATATTTTAGAATTTTTATACTGAACTACTTGAACAATTAATAAATTTTTTATTTCTGAAATTCTTAAAAGATTATTTTCATTTTTACCTTCATAATCACCAAATTGACCAGTTGAATGTACATTTGCTAAAGCTGATATCAATCTCATGATCTAACTCTTTCACCTTTTGGATCGACATAATGAGAAGAAACTATCTCCACTGGGATTACTTTATTTTTGAGGGGGGACATTACAAATAATTTTTTGCCAATCATGTTTTTTCCATCTTTTAATATTGCTAAAGAAAATGGATTATCATGTTCAACACTCCAACAAGAAGCTGAAATATAACCTAATTTTGGATTAGGTAATGGTGCATTTGAGTCTTTAACCAAATGAGATCCCTCTGGGATACTTGTTTTTTTATCTAATGGGACAACACCAACAATTTTTTGTCTATCTTGCGCTGCAAAAGCTTTTCTAGATAGAGATCTTTTTCCAATAAAATCTTTCTTTTTGCTCAATAATCCTTCAAGTGAATTATCATAAGGAATAGTTCTTCCATCAAGCTCTGAACCTGCAACATGCCCCATCTCAATTCTTAAGGTTGATAGTGCTTCTGTTCCATATGGTTGAATTCCAAACTCTTCTCCAAATTCTATTATTTTTTCCCACATAAAATATCCATTATCTGACTCAACATTTACTTCGTATGCAAGTTCACCAGAAAATGAAATTCTAAAAATTCTAGCCTTTATTCCAAACAAATCTGCTTCCATATACCCCATAAATGGCAAACCTTCATTTGATACGTCAGAATTTGGAAACAATTTTTGCAATAAATTCCTTGATTTTGGCCCAGCAATTGCTGCGCCAGCCCATTGCTCTGTAGACGAAACTACATTCACATTTAATTCTGGCCAAACAAGTTGTAGATAATATTCTAGATGCGATAGAACATTAGCAGCTTGAGCAGTTGTTGTGGTCATATGGTAATGATTTTCTGATATTCTTGTTGTTGTCCCATCATCCATAACAATCCCGTCTTCTCTCAACATCACTCCATATCGTGCTTTGCCAACTGGTAATTTTAACCATGCATTTGTGTAAACTCTATTTAGAAGTTCTGCTGCATCAGGTCCCTTAATATCAATTTTACCTAAAGTGGTAACGTCACAAACACCAACATTAGTTCTTACATTTTTAGCCTCTCTTTTTGATGCCTCAAATAAATTCTCCTCACCGCGTTTGTAATACCTTGGTCTTAACCATACACCTGCATCAACAAAGACTGCATTATTTTTTTCATGCCATAAATGCATTGGAGATTTTCTTGTTGGTTTTGAATGTTTTCCTACTTCCCTTCCAACAATTGCTCCAATAGAAACTGGTGTATAAGGTGGTCTAAATGTTGTATGCCCAACTGCTGGTACAACTTTATTTTCAATTTTTGATACTAGTTGTAAACCATTAAGATTACTTGTCTTACCTTGATCAGTAGCCATGCCAAGAGTAGTATATCTTTTCACATGTTCAATAGACCTATATCCTTCTTTAAGAGCTATCTCGATATCAGAAACCGCAACATCATTTTGGAAATCTAAAAATCTTTTGTAGTTTTTCCCCTTTGGCAAGGGTACACACCAAAATTTATCGTGCACTGTAGATTTCTTTTCAACAACATTAGGAAAAGAAAACTTGTTCTCTTTATTTGTTATTTTTTTTGATGTTAGGTTTCCTTTTTCAAATGAGTCTTTTAATGTCTCTTCTAAAGTATAAATTCCATTAGCAGCACCTAAGGTTTTTTCATTTTGTTTGGATATACCAGGAACAAATGCATCAATATCTCCATTGAATTTTGTTTTATTTCCAGATTGTGAAGCCAAATGAATTGTTGGTGTCCAAAACCCAGAAACACAAATACAATCGCATTCAATATTTTCAATAGATCCAAGCTCCTCTTTGTTGTCTGAAATTTTAGCTATATCAGCTGATTTTACTTTTTTATATCCTTGAGCAGCTACAACTACATGTGAATTTTTAATTTTGATATTCATATTTTTTGCTTCTTCGATAATTTCTGATTGAGGCTCTTTTCTTGTATCTAAAATTATTGGGTTAATACCATTCTTTTTAAATTCGATTGCTGTTTCATAACCACTGTCATTATTTGTAAAAACAAGTGGTTTTTTTCCAACTAATACTCCGTACACTTTCATGTATTCCTTAGCAGCTGAAGACAACATTACGCCTGGAGTGTCATTATTGCCAAATACAATGGGTCTCTCTATAGACCCAGATGAGATTAATACTTCTTTTGCTCTAATGTACCAGAGTCTCTGCTTTGGATGAAATTTTTTTGTTTTGGGTAAATGATCGCTCAGTC
The DNA here is from genome assembly GCA_902603625.1 of uncultured Pelagibacteraceae bacterium. GTDB lineage: Bacteria > Pseudomonadota > Alphaproteobacteria > Pelagibacterales > Pelagibacteraceae > Pelagibacter. The sequence continues at coordinate 32,485 of CACKVM010000006.1, read as the reverse complement.
TTTCAGACATCACCAGCATGTTATGATCATAATAACCAAAAACTTGAGATCTATTTTTTACAGTCACATTAGGCATTTCCTTAAGTTCTGAAATGATACTATCTGCCCACTCTTTACCTGATTGATTCCCAATATTTACTTCACTTGTTAATAAAGTTCCTCCAAATCGAGATTTATCCTCTGCTAAAATAACTTTTGCACCATTTTTTGCAGCTGAGTAGGCACTTGCTAATCCCGAGGGACCTGATCCTGTGATTAACAGATCACAATATTCATATTTATGCTCATATCTTTCTTTATCATGTTTGATAGATGCAGTGCCTAAACCAGCAGCTTTTCTGATAAATGGCTCATAAACTTTATACCAAAAACTTTTTGGCCACATAAAAGTCTTGTAATAAAAACCAGCTGGAAGAAATATTTTTAAAAAATTATTTATAGCTCCCACATCAAAATTTACACTTGGCCAACAATTAACGCTTTTTGCTTCTAGACCTTCGAAAAGTTCTTGTTCAGTTGCTTTTACATTTGGTTCTGTCTCACCATTTCTATATAATTGAACTATTGCATACGGCTCATCAACTCCGGCACCAAAGAAACCTCTGGGTCTATGATATTTGAAGCTTCTTCCAATAAGATGAACTCCATTAGCAATTAATGCAGAAGCAAGAGTATCTCCCTCATAACCAAAATAATTTTTACTGTTGAATTTAAAAGAAATTTTTTTATCTCTATTTATTAATCCACCACTTTCTAATCTAAAACTTTGAGTCATTATGAGATTTCTTCGTTTGCTTTAAGAGTTTTAAAAATTTCGTGAGTAGCTGTATCTCTATAAACTTTAATCCATTGTCTGCAACCTGATAAATGTTGCCATAACTCCCAATGCTTTCCTCTCAAGCTTTTCCTATTATAAACAAAATTATCCCAATCTTGATCAGATATTTCTTTTCCTAATTCTGGCCTTTTGACAGTCGCATCGCCTCCATATGAAAATTCATTCTGTGATCTCATTCCACAGTGAGGACATTTAATATGAAGCATTTACGAAATCCAGGTTTTGGTACCAAGTCCCTTTTCGTCAAGTAAGTGACCAGTATTAAATCTATTCAAACTATAGCCTGCATTTAATTGATGAACTCTATCCTGTGCAATCGTGTGTGCAAATGTCCAACCAGATGCCGGTGTAGCTTTAAATCCACCATAACACCAACCACAATTTAAATACAAACCTTCAATATGAGTTTTGTCTATTATTGGTGAGCCGTCCATGGACATATCCATTATTCCACCCCAAGTTCTAAGCATTTTCAATTTACTTAAGAAAGGCATCATTGCAATTCCTTCAGTTAGAACATGTTGAAGAGTTGGAAGATTACCTCTTTGTGCATAACTATTGTAGCCATCAAGGTCACCACCCATAACCATTTCACCTTTGTCAGACTGGCTTATATAAAAATGTCCAGCACCAAAAGTAACTACTTTATCTAAAACTGGTTTTACCGGTTCAGATACACATGCTTGTAGTAAATGAGTCTCAATTGGTAATGTCATATTTAATTTTTCTGCTAAAATATTTGTGCTACCTGCAACACATAATCCAATTTTTTTTGCCTTGATATCTCCACGAGAAGTTCTCACTCCATTAATTTTTCCTGCAGACACATCAAATCCAATAACCTCACAATTTTGAATTATATCTACACCCATATCGTCTGCTTGACGTGCATAACCCCAAGCAACAGCATCGTGTCTAGCGGTGCCTGCACTTGGCTGCATTAGTCCTCCAAAAATTGGAAATCTAACATTCTCAGAAAAGTCAGCCATAGGAATAATTTCTTTCACCTCCTCCCTATTTAAAAGTACCGCATCGATACCATTCAATCTCATCGAATTTCCTCTTCGAGCGTAAGTATTCATTTGTGCATCTGAGTGAGCAAGATTAATAATTCCTCTTGGAGAAAACATCACATTGTAATTTAAGTCTTGACTCATTCTTCTCCAAAGATCCATTCCAAATTCACTAAATAATGCATTGTCATCATGCATATAATTTGATCTGATTATTGTAGTATTTCGACCAACATTACCTCCACCAATCCAACCTTTTTCGATAATAGCAACATTAGTGATATTATGTTCTTTTGCTAAATAGTATGCTGTTGCTAAACCATGTCCGCCGCCGCCAATAATAACAACATCATACTCTTCCTTTGGAGTTGGGTCTTTCCAAGCCAAGTCCCAATTTTCATGATTTGAAAGGGCATTTTTAACAAGATTGAAAACTGAATATTTTTGCATAATCAAATTTTATAATAATGAGTATAAATAGTTCATATTTTTTTTATATATAATTTTTAGATATTTCCAAAGGCAATAAAAAGAGATACTAATCGACCAGATTTTTTATATTTTTATAAAATTCAATGAGCGACATAAAATCAGATATTCAAATTGCTCGTGAAGCAAAAATGCTTCCAATAAAGGAAATTTTAGCAAAAGTAAACGTACCGGACGAAAGTTCAGCTTTTAGCCCAATGGGTAGACATATTGCTAAAGTAAACCTGGAATACTTAAATACATTAAAAGATAAATCTGATGGTAAATTAATTTTAGTTACAGCAATAACTCCGACTCCAGCTGGTGAGGGTAAAACAACCACTTCTGTCGGATTAAACGATGGACTAAATAAAATTGGAAAAAAATCTATTGTATGTTTAAGGGAACCAAGTCTAGGTCCATCCTTTGGAATGAAGGGTGGTGCTGCAGGAGGAGGATATGCACAAGTAGTCCCAATGGAACAAATTAATCTTCACTTTACTGGAGATTTTCATGCAATAACATCAGCTCATAATCTTTTGTCAGCATTAATTGATAATCATATTTATTGGGGAAATAAATTAAACATAGATGTTAGAAGAATTGTTTGGAAAAGAGTCATGGATATGAACGATAGAGCTTTAAGATCAATAAATATAAATCTTGGCGGTATTGCTAATGGTTTTCCAAGGGAAGATGGTTTTGATATTACAGTAGCTTCAGAAATAATGGCTATCTTTTGTCTAGCTAATAATCTTGAAGATTTAGAAAAAAGAATTGGAAATATCACAGTAGCATACACTAGAGAAAAAAAACCAATCTACGCTAAAGATTTAAATGCTCATGGACCTATGACTGTTTTACTTAAAGAAGCAATCAGACCTAATGTTACACAAACACTGGAAAATAATCCTGCGATTATTCATGGTGGACCGTTTGCAAATATTGCTCATGGATGTAACTCTGTAATTGCAACTAAAGCTGGATTAAAACTTGCCGATTATGTCGTCACTGAAGCTGGATTTGGTGCAGATTTAGGAGCTGAAAAATTTTTAGACATCAAATGTAGGAAATCAAATTTAAAACCAAGTTGCGTTGTTATAGTAGCAACTGTTAGAGCCTTAAAAATGCATGGTGGTATTGCAAAAGATGATTTAAAAAATGAAAATATAGATGCACTTAAAAAAGGATTGATAAATCTTGAAAGACATATTGAAAATGTAAAAAAGTTTGGATTACCTGTAGCAGTAGCTATAAATCATTTTATAAAAGACACTAATAAAGAAATAAATGCTATAGTTGAATTTTGTAAAAATCTTGGAATTAAAGCAAGTATATGTAAGCATTGGGCTGATGGTGGAGAAGGAACAAAAGATTTAGCTAAACATGTAACAGATTTATGTGAAAAGAATGAAGCTAAATTTAAATTTTTATATGAAAGTAAAACGCCACTTTTCAAAAAATTAGAAACTATAGCAAAAGAGATTTATAGAGCAAATGAAGTTATTGCAGATAGTAAAATCATAGATCAATTAAAAAACTTTGAAGAAGCTGGTTATGGTGAATTACCTATATGTGTTGCAAAAACTCAATATAGTTTCTCAACAGATCCAAATCTCAAAGGAGCTCCTACAGGGCATTCATTACCAATTAGAGAAGTTAGACTGTCATCAGGAGCAGAATTTATTGTTGTAGTATGTGGAGCAATAATGACAATGCCTGGTTTACCCAAAATTCCAGCAGCAGACTCTATTAAGCTGAATAAAAAAGGAGAAATTGAAGGTTTATTTTAATTACCAATTTATTTCTAACTTTTTATTCCTACAAATAGATTCTACTACACTGAATAACAAAGGAAATTCATTTAAATCAAATTCTTTTAAAATTTTTGAACCAATAGCAAAAGCTAAATCAGCACCTTCAATTGTTACCTCTTTCATATATTTTTGTTTCGCATCTTTAAAAAGAAGACCTTGACCAAGGTGAAATCCCATTTTACTATTTCTGCCTCCAGCTGAACTTACATATAAATCACCCAATCCAGCTAATCCGTAAGCTGTTTGTGATTTTCCATTTAATTTTTTCACTAATTTTTCCATTTCTGATACTGCTTTATAAGCTAAAGATGCAGCAGTATTTAAATAATATTTTTTTTTGATTTCTGAACTTTGAGATTTGCTACTTAATCCCTCTGAAGCTCCAATCAACATAGAATAAATATTTTTTGTAGCAGCACAAACCTCGACCCCTATTAGATCATCCGAATATTCAGTAGAGTAATATTCTGTGGAAATCATTTTTCCAATATTTTTAACAATATCTAAATTTTCATTAGCAAGTATTACACTACTATTTATTCTGTTAGCTAAACCATTGGCTAAACATGGTCCTCCAACTGCTGATATTTTAGGATTATTAATTTTGTGTTTATTTAAACTTTGTTTTAATTTTTCTGCTAAGGTTTGAAATTGATTATTAATTATAGTGAGACCTTTTGTAAGTAAAAGTATATCAGTTTTTTCACTATAAATTTTGGATATTTCATCTCCAATCCAATCTATTCCTTTAGAGCTTACTCCAACAACTAATAAATCTATATCTTTATAAATTTGATCATTAAATTCAGAAAACCTTATTACATTTAATTTTTTTGGAAGTTGACATTTTAAAACAGGATGAAAATTATCTAATTTATTAATTTCATCAACTAAATCATCTTCTAAAAATGACCCAACTAGGTAAACATCATGTTTATTATCTGCGCAAGGCACAGAAAAAGCTGAGCCCATTGCTCCAGCTCCTATAATTACTATTTTTTTCATAATATTTAAACGTACCTAAAAACAAATATTGCAAAGATAAATGAAATAATAGTTGCAATCCACAACATTGGTCCAATCAAACCTAACCAACCTAAATGAATATAGGCTGAGCTTAGTAGCGAAATAAACAATCTATCCCCCCTTGTTGTATCTAATCCTAAGATACCTTTTCTTGGGCTCCCACCTGGTTTTTTTTTTTCCCATAAAACCATTATAACAAAACATAAAACAATAAATAAAAAGAATGTAGCTGTCTGCCAAGTCCATGCCATCCAAGTAATAAACTCAAAATCAAAAAAACCTTTTTCTTGGGATTTTGCTACTGAGTCCCAAGAGTTTGCAGCAAATGAATTTGTAAATATCATACTCTACCCAAAGCAAATCCTTTCGCAATATAGTTTCTGACAAAATAGATAACTATTGCACCTGGAATAATAGTTAAACTACCCGCGGCCGCTAATAATCCTAGTTCATAACCTGATGTACTGGCTGTTCTTGTCATTGTAGCTGCAATCGGTTTTGCAGCCACAGCTGTTAACGTTTTTGCTAATAATAATTCTACCCAAGAAAACATAAAACAGAAAAACATTGTGATTCCAATCCCTGCCGTGATTGTTGGAATAAAAATTTTAAAGAAAAATTTCCAAAATGAATAACCATCCACGTAAGCAGTCTCATCTAATTCTTTTGGCACAGATGACATAAATCCCTCTAAAATCCAGACTGCTAAAGGAATATTAAATAAACAATGAGATAAGGCTACTGCTACATGTGTGTCAAAAAGATTTACTGAAGAATAAAATTGAAAAAAAGGTAATGCAAAAACTGCTGGTGGAGCCATTCTGTTAGTTAAAAGCCAGAAAAATAAATGTTTATCTCCTAAAAATTTATACCTAGAGAAAGCATAAGCTGCAGGAAGCGCAGCTGCTACTGATATAATTGTATTTAGAACGACATAATAGATTGAATTTAAATATCCAGTATACCAAGTACTGTCGGTAAAAATTTTTTTATAATTATCTAAAGTAAATTCTTGTGGCCATAATGTATAAGTATTAATAATTTCAGTTGTGGTTTTAAAAGACATATTCAATAACCAATAAATTGGTAACATTAAAAAAATTATGTAAATTGTTGGTACTAACCATTTAAATTTTTTCATGAATTACTCTCGTTTCTCATCATCAAATTGTAAAAGACCCAACAAACAGTTAGTACTATGAAAAAATAGATCAAAGACATCGCTGCAGCAGGTCCTAAATCAAATTGTCCTAATGCCATTTTTACTAAATCAATGGATAGAAAAGCTGTGGCATTTCCCGGCCCTCCCCCTGTTAGAACGAAAGGTTCTGTATAAATCATAAAACTATCCATAAATCTCAATAATATAGCTATGGTTAAAACTTTTTTCATTTTAGGTAATTCTATATGTCTAAATACAGCCCATCTTGTTGCTCCATCAATTTCTGCAGCTTGATAATAAGCTGGTTGAATAGATCTTAATCCTGCATATGAAAGTAAAACTACTAATGATGTCCAATGCCAAACATCCATTAATATAGTGGTAAACCAAGCATCTCCACTTTGTTGAGTAAAATTATAATCAAACCCTAATGCATTCAATGAGTGTCCAAGAAAACCAATGTCTGGGAGAGCAAATATGTTCCACATCGCTCCTACTACATTCCAAGGAATTAAAAGTGGCATAGACATTAATACTAAACATATTGGAACTCCTAGTCCCTCTTTCGGCATATTAAGAGCTATGAAAATACCAAGTGGGATCTGAATCGCTAAAATTATTAAAGTAAATAAAACTTGTCTACCCAATGCAGCATGAAATCTCTCAGAGATTAAAATTTGTTTAAACCACCTAGTCCCTTCCCACATAAATTGATTGTTTCCAAAAGTTTCTTGAAAAGCATAATTTACAACCGTCATAAGTGGAATGATTGCATTAAACGCAACTAATACAAAAACAGGTATAACAAAAAACCAAGCTTTTTGATTAACAGTTTTATTCATTATTCTACAATCCAATCATCTTTATAAACATAGGTGCGATCTTTTTTAAAATTTAAGAAAGCTGATCCCTCAGGTATTTTTACTGAAGCTTTAGTAATCAACTTAATTTTTCCACCATCGCTTTCGGTTTCAATAATGTTATTCTTTCCAGTATGACTAACATTTGTAACTTTCACAGGTAAACCTTTTTTATCAAAAGATATAAACTCAGGTCTTATACCTAGCTCTACTTTTGAATAACTGGTGTTATTTAATTTGGAATTTGAAATTTCAATATTTGTGCTGTTAATAAAAATTAAACCATTATCGATTTTGCAAGGTAATATATTCATACCCGGAGAACCAATAAAGTGTCCAACAAATGTATGTTTAGGTTTTTCAAATAATTCTACTGGAGTTCCAGTTTGTACTATCTGACCCTCATGCATTACAACAACCTGATCAGCAAAAGTAAGTGCCTCTGTTTGATCATGTGTGACGTAAATCATCGTTCTTTTTATTTTTTGATGAAGTTCTTTTAATTTTGATCTTAAGACCCATTTAAGATGAGGGTCAATCACTGTAAGTGGTTCATCAAACATAATTACATTTACGTCAGATCTTGCTAGCCCCCTTCCCAAAGAAATTTTTTGTTTTCCATCTGCGGTTAAACCTGATGCTCTATTATATAAAGTTGGTGTTAGCTCTAACATATTAGATATTTCTTTAACTTTATTTTCAATTTCTTCTTCTGGTATTTTTCTGTTTCGAAGTGGAAAAGCTAGATTATCAAACACTGTCATAGTGTCGTAAATAACTGGAAATTGAAAAATTTGAGCAATATTTCTCTCAACAGGATTTTTTTGAGTAATATTCTCATTATCAAATAAAATTTGTCCCTTAGTTGGATTTATAAGGCCAGAAATGATATTGAGTAGCGTTGTTTTTCCACAACCAGAAGGACCTAACAATGCATAAGCTCCACCATCATGCCAATCAATATTTACATTCTTAATTGCCCAATCTTCATTTTTAGTTGGAAATTGTAAATAACTATGACTTAAATCTTTTAATGTAATCTTAGACATTTCCTACCAATCTGTTTTCACTATCAAAATACAAAAACTCATCTGAATTCATAAATAATTTAGTTTTTTCACCAACGGCTTTCTGATGAATTCCTTCTGACAATGAAACCCAATTTAGATCACCATTAGTAAAATGAATCATACTTTCTGAGCCGCTAAGTTCAGATATTAATACTTTACCATTAATCTCAACAGAATTTTTACCTTCTCTATATGTTGTTATGTTATGAGGTCTAATTCCTACTTTGTAAGATCCATCTTTTAATGTTAAATTCGGTTTCCAACTTACATTATCAGTTGCCAAAGAACAAAGTTCTCCTTTTTTATTTATTTCAGCAATATTCATTGGTGGATCACTAAAAACTTTTGCTGAGTCTAAGTTGTTTGGTTTATTGTATACATCTAAAGTTTTTCCATGTTGTATTACTTTTCCCTCTAAAAGAGTTGCTGTATAACCTCCAATTAATAATGCGTCAGATGGTTCTGTTGTTGCATAAACAACTATACAGTCTCTGTCTCTAAACAATTTAGGTAGTTCCTCTCTAAGTTCCTCTCTTAATTTAAAATCTAAATTAGCTAAAGGTTCATCCAATAAAATAAGATCAGAGTCTTTTACCAAAGCTCTTGCTAGAGCTGTTCTTTGTTGTTGGCCTCCTGATAATTCATTTGGTTTTTTATTTAACATGTTTGTCAATTTTAATAATTCAGCAACTTTGTTTACCCTTTTATCAATTTCCATTTTATCTATTTGAGTTATTCTTAGAGGTGATGCAATATTTTCATAAACTGTGAAATTTGGATAATTTATAAATTGTTGATAAACCATCGATACATTTCTTTTTTGGACTTTTACACCAGTTACATTTTTTTGATTAAACCAAATTTCTCCTGTTGTAGGTTTATCTAAACCTGCCATTAATTGCATCAATGTTGTTTTTCCAGCTAAAGTAGAACCTAGCAAAACATTTATAGTATTTTTTTCAAATTTTAAATCTGTAGTATAGATATGAGTCTCATCGCCAACCTTTTTATCTACTCCTTTAAGTTCTAAACTCATAAAAAAATTTTAATGATTAAAAAAAACAAAGAGGGGTTTTACATGCCCCTCTTTGTTTAAAGATTTTACAAAATAAAATTAATTCCAAGCCTTTTCGTACGGAACTGTTTTACCTTGTGGTTTTTCATCACGCTTAGCTTTTGGCGATCCTGCTTGTCCTAACCAATATTCTTCACCTTTTGGTTTAGATAATCTTGGACCACATCCACCATACGTATTATTAGCTTTATCAGCAGCTTCCATACGTGACATTACTAAGTTCATCTCCTCAGCAAGACGATTCATAGCTTCTTGTGGACTAAAAGCGCCTGAGTTTACATCTCCAATTTGTTGCCACCATATTTGAGCAAGTTTCGGATAATCCGGAACATTAATGCCTGTAGGTGACCACAAAACTCTATTAGGAGATCTGTAGAATTCTACTAATCCACCTAACTTTGGAGCTCTTTCAGTGAAAGACTTGTGATTGATATCACTGTCTCTTATTATAGTTAAACCAACGTGGCTTTTCTTTAAAGAAACAGTTTTTGATACTACAAACTGAGCATATAACCATGCAGCTTTTCTTCTATCTACTGGAGTAGACTTAAATAAAGTCCATGAACCAGCATCCTGATATCCAAGCTTCATTCCTTCATCCCAATAAGGTCCTTTTGGTGATGGACCCATTCTCCACAAAGGAGTTCCATTATCGTCAACAGTTTTATTTCCTGAGCTTTTTGGTGCAACCATTGATGCTGTAAAAGCTGTGTACCAGAAAATTTGTTGCGCAACGTTACCAGATGATAATGCTGGTAAAGACTGATAGAAGTCCATACTTGCAGCACCTGGAGGAGCATAAGCTCTTAACCATTCATCCCATTTTCTTATAGCGTATACCGCAGCAGGACCATTCGCAGCTCCACCTCTAGCTACATCAGCTCCAACTGGATTACATGTACCTTTTTCCATTCTGATACCCCATTCATCTACTGGAACACCATTTGGTTTACCGACAGAACCTGCGCCAGCCATTGACAACCATGCATCGGTCATTCTCCAACCTAAATCTGGAGCTCTTTTACCATAATCCATATGACCGTAGACTCTAACTCCATCAATATTTTTGACGTCATTTGTAAAGTATTCAGCAATGTCTTCATACGCTGACCAGTTTACCGGAACACCTAGGTCATAACCATACTTAGCTTTGAACCCTTTTTTAATTTCTGGCCTATCAAACCAATCTTTTCTAAACCAGTAAAGATTAGCAAATTGTTGATCAGGTAACTGATAAAGTTTTCCATCAGGTCCAGTAGTAAATGATTTACCAATGAAATCATCTATATCTAGTGTTGGCAAAGTAACTTTTTTACCTTCACCTGCCATCCAATCTGTTAAATTGACTGCAAGTTGAAGTCTTGAGTGAGTACCAATTAAATCTGAGTCATTAATGTAAGCATCATATAAGTTTCTTCCAGTTTGCATTTGAGTTTGTACAGCTTGCACAACCTCACCCTCACCTAGAAGTTGATGATTTACTTTAATTCCTGTGATTTCTTCAAAAGCTTTTGTTAAAGTTTTAGACTCATACTCATGTGTTGGAATTGTTTCAGAAAGAACATTTATTTCCATTCCTTTAAATGGTTTCGCTGCTTTTTGAAACCATTTTAATTCCTTAATCCTTTCTTTCTCAGATAATGTAGAAAGACTGAATTCACCTGTTGCATACTTCTTAATTGCATCAGCATAAGAAGATGTAACAAGTAATGAGAATGAAACTACAAAAGCAAGGACAGTTTTTATATTTTTAATCATTATTTCCCCTTTTGAGTTGTTAAAAAATAATTCTAACAAGAATTCATCATTGGTGTAAAGGTTTAATCTGTCAATTACAATTTCAAGTTGAATTATGTTATTAAACTTCGTTTAATAGCTTTTTGCCAACCTTGAATATAATATTTTCTTTTCGAACTTTTCAATTTTGGGGAAAATTTTTGATCTAAAGACCAATTTTTAGAAATATCTTTTAAAGATTTATAAACTCCAATTTTTAATCCAGCCATAAACGCAGCACCAAGTGCAGTTGTTTCATCAACTTTGGGTCTCAATACTTTTACATTTACGATATTGCTTAAAAATTGCGAGAACCAATTATTTTTTACCATCCCCCCATCCACTCTCACAATTTTAGGTCTTAATCCATCATTTTTCATTGCCTCAAATAAGTCATACGTTTGATATGCAACAGACTCTACTGTTGCTCTAACAATTTCTTTTATTCCTGTATCTCTAGTCAATCCACTCAAAACTCCTCTTGATTTAACATTCCAATAAGGAGTACCAAGTCCGGTAAAAGCTGGTACTAAATATATACCTCTGTTGCTTTCGAGTTGCTTAATAATCTTTTCAGTATCTGATGCTTTTTTTATAAAATTAATTTTATCCCTTAACCACTGTACTCCTGCGCCTGCTACGAATATTGACCCCTCTAGAGCGTAGGTAGTTTTTCCATCAATTCTATATCCGATAGTAGTTAGCAATCTATTTTTTGAGTAAATAACTTTGCTCCCAGTATTTAAAAGAACAAAAGCACCTGTACCATAAGTACTTTTTAATGATCCAGGCTCAAAACAACATTGTCCAATAGTAGCTGATTGTTGGTCTCCAACTACTCCTGTTATCGAGTAAGAATCACCTGTTATTTTTGGATCTGTATGACCAAAATCATCTGAACAATCTTTAACTTCTGGCAGAATATGTTCAGGTATTTTAAGTATATCTAAAATTTGTTTATCCCATTTATTGCTTACAATATTATATAACATCGTTCGACTTGCATTAGTTGCATCAGTAAAATGATTTGTACCTCCTGTAAGCCTCCACAATAAGAAACTATCTACTGTTCCAAATAAAAGTCTTTTCTGCTTAAGTAATTTTTTTGCTTTTAAAACATTATCTAAAATCCATTTAATTTTTGTTGCTGAAAAGTATGCATCAATTAATAAACCAGTCTTATTATATATTAAAGTTTCTTTTTTTTGTTTAATAAGTTTATTACAATATTCAACAGCTCTTCTATCCTGCCAAACGATAGCATTATAAACTGGTTTACCAGTATGTTTGTCCCATAAAATAGTTGTTTCTCTTTGATTGGTAATTCCAATAGTTAAAATTTTGCCCTTTAATTTTTTACTTTTACTAATAACATTTTTTAAAACTTTTTTTGTAGTGATCCATATTTCCTCTGGATCATGTTCCACCCACCCGTCTTTAGGAAAATATTGGGTAAATTCCATTTGTGAAACAAATATTGGTTTTCCTCTTAAATCAAATAATATAGCTCTACTAGATGTAGTTCCTTGATCAATCGAAATAATAAATTTTCTCATTTAAGTCTGCTTTATAATACAACACACACGTGAGCTTTATTCTTTAGTAAAATATTCATAATAGTTTTATATTTTATTTTAAATTTTATTATTTTGTTAGTAAAATAAATTTATTATAATCAAGAAAAATTTATGACAAAAGTTGCGATTATAGGTGCTGGACCATGTGGATTATCTATGCTCAGGTCTTTTGAGTTAGCAGAAAAAAATGGTGAAAAAATCCCAGATGTAGTTTGTTTTGAAAAACAAAATGACTGGGGAGGTTTATGGAATTACAGTTGGCGAACTGGTTCTGATCAATACGGTGATCCTGTTCCGAATAGTATGTACAGGTACCTTTGGTCAAATGGACCGAAAGAGTGTTTAGAATTCGCAGATTATTCTTTTGATGAGCATTTTGGAAAGCCAATACCATCTTTTCCACCTAGAGAAGTTTTGTTTAACTATATTATTGGAAGAGTGAGTAAAGGGGATTTAAAAAAAAAGATAAAATTTAATACGAGAGTTATAAATACTGTGTTTAAAGATGATAAATTTGAACTTAGTTATCAAGATAAAGTTAACAATAAAGTATTGAAAGATAATTTTGATTTTGTTGTTGTTTCTACAGGACATTTTTCAGTTCCATTTATTCCTGAATATAAAGGAATGGACTCATTTCCAGGAAGAATAATGCATTCTCATGATTTTAGAGATGCAGAGGAGTTTAGAAATAAAAATGTAATTGTACTGGGAAGCAGTTATTCAGCAGAGGACATTGCACTTCAGTGTAATAAATACGGAGCCAAAAGTGTTACCATTGGTTATCGACATAATCCGATGGGATTCAAGTGGCCTGATGGAATGAAAGAAGTTCATTATTTAGATAAATTGGTAGGAAAAAAAGCAATCTTTAAAGATGGTACTGAACAAGAAGCTGATGTTGTAATTCTATGTACTGGTTATCTTCATCATTTTCCATTTTTAGAGGAGAATTTACAATTAAAAACTAGAAACAGGTTATATCCACCAAAATTATATAAAGGTGTAGTATGGCAAGATAATCACAAACTTTTATATCTTGGTATGCAAGATCAATTCCATACATTTAATATGTTTGATTGCCAAGCTTGGTACGCAAGAGATGTAATTATGAATAAAATCAAAATACCTAGCAAAGGTGAGGTTGAAAAAGATATTAATAAATGGATTGCGATGGAAGAAAAGCTGGAAAACCCAGATCAAATGATTGATTTTCAAACTGAGTACACAAAAGAGCTTCATGAAATGTCTGATTATCCAAAGATTGATTTTGAGTTAATAAGAAAACACTTTAAAGAGTGGGAACACCATAAAGTTGAAGATATTTTAACATATAGAAATAAATCTTTTTCATCTCCTGTAACTGGTTCCGTTGCTCCTATTCATCATACGCCATGGGCAACCGCTATGGATGACTCTTCAAAAACTTTTTTAGAAAAATAATCTAAGATTAATCAATACCTAAATGTTTTTTTCTTTTTTGGACATAGGCTCGAATTAAATTATCAAAAATTAAAGCTATGAAAGCTACACAGATACCAAGTGTTAATCCAATTCCAGCACCTTTTTTATCTGATAACGCTTTTAATATATATTGACCTAAATCCTCTGTTCCAATAAATGCTCCTATGATCACCATAAATAAAGCAAATACAATAGTTTGATTTATACCAAGCATCATATGTGGGAATGCCAAAGGAAATTCTATTTTAGTTAATCTTTGAAATTTATTCACACCTGACATAGTTGCTGCATCATGCAGTCCAGCTGGAACACTTCTAAGTCCCTCAATTGTATATCTTGTGGCAGGTATCGTTGCATAAACTATAACTGCAATAAGCACAGATGTATCAGTTATACCAAATAACATCATTACTGGAATTAAATATACAAAAGATGGGAATGTTTGAAAAATATCACAAACGCCTAACATAAAGTTTGCTGAGTGTTTATTTTGGAAACATAAAGTCCCTACTGTAAATCCAATTATACAAGAAACGATAACTCCGAAAGTTGCCATATATGCTGTGACCAAAGCTCTATCCCACCAAGGGCTGAATGCGATAAATAAAGTTAAAGCACAAACTACTAATGCTGAACGTAAACCGCCAATTAAGTATCCTGCACCAACAACCAAAACTATTGTGGCAATCGCAGGCATTCTTAAATACAAAGCTCTCATAGGTTGAAGTACTTCTTGTATTAACCATGTATTGAAAGCTTTAATATAAATAAAGAAAGTATCAAAAATCCAATCTACTCCTTTATTCCAAAAATCAGCAGTCGATATCCCTTTATTATGAGGAATTTCAAATAAATAATTGAAAGTATCTTTAAATAAATAAGTTCCAATATAAGCTAATACTATTCCAATAACAAATATAGCACCAAAAAATAAAAGGTTTTTGTTTCTTTGGTAAAAGGTAAGATTACCAAAATAATCTGTTTGTTTATTGGCCCATGCCAAAGACATCTTATCTAAAAGAATTGCAATTAAACTAATACATAAGCCTGCCTCTAAAGCTAATCCAATATTTAATTGGTTTAATGCTAATAATAAATTAAATCCCAAACCTTTCGCTCCTATAAAGGCTGAAATAACTGCCATCGAAAAACACACCATGATGACTTGGTTTACACCAATTAAAATATCTCTTCTTGCGGTTGGAATTAATACTTTAAACATTAATTGAAAATTAGTACATCCACTCATTCTTCCTGCTTCAATAACTTCTGGAGGGACTGCTCTTAAACCTAACAAAGTTAATAAAATCATCGGAGGTATTGCTACGACCATAGTAATAATCACTGCTGCATGATCACCCACCCCAAAAAGAACTAGTGCTGGAACCAATACAGCGTATTGGGGCATTGTCTGCATCACCAGTAATATTGGGTATAAAGCTTTTTCTACTCGTTTACTTCTAAAAGCTGCTATCCCCAATCCTAAACCAAAAATAAAAGATAATGGAGCAGCAACTAATATAAAAGAAAGTGTTTGCATAGACGGTTTCCATTGACCAAATACAGAAATGTAAACCATAGTTAAACCTGCGAATAAAGCTAGACCCTTACCGCTAAGCTTATATGAAAGAAGCGCTGCACCTGCTGCAACAATTGTCCATGGCAATCCTGGTAATTCAGCCCATGGATTTTTATCTATCCAATCCCAACTAGTAAATGCAACTATAGTTTCAAGACCTCCTAATAATATCTCTCTTATTAATTCTATCAAAAAAGTCATGAAGGCAGTCAAATTTCTGCTTATTTGTAAAACTATCGGACGACTTTTAAATTCTTGAGTATCTTCGTTCCAAACTTCAATTGGCATCCAATCGTTCATTAAAAAAAATAATGAGTCATTAATCCAAATAGGCAACCAGCCAAGCAATGGAGGCAATCTCCAAAAGACATCAAAAGCATAATATCTTACTTCTTTTCCTAAAAATACATAACTACTTTGATTAGGATCTTTTACAAATTCTGCTTGGCCTCTAATGAACTTATATGTTTCAGGGACATCGATCGCAAAACATAAAGCAAAAAATACAACTAATAAGAATAACCATTGAAAAGTTTTTGGATATTTTTTTAAAAGTTCCATAATTTAATTATTATGTTTTCTTCCTCCAAAAACTGTATTGATTATTTTAGTTGGGTTAATCGAACCAATAATATTGTTGTTATTGTCTACTACTGCTACTGATTTCTCTTGAGTGAGAATTTTTTCAGCAACATTCTCTATGATTTCATCTTTTGAGACTTTTAAGTCACCTAAATTATCTTTAGATATCTCCATAACATCTTCAATCAACAAAACTTTTTCTCTTGGTACCTCTTCAGTAAATTTTCTGACATATTCTGTGGCTGGGTTTAAAACAATATTAGCAGGTGTATCTAACTGCTCAATTATACCATCTTTCATAATTGCAATTCGGTCTGCAAGTTTTAAAGCCTCGTCAAAATCATGTGTAATAAACATAATTGTTTTTTGTAACTTATCTTGAAGTCTTAAAAACTCATCTTGCATTTCTTTTCTAATTAATGGGTCTAAAGCTGAAAAGGGCTCATCTAAAAACCAAATATCTGGCTCAACTGCTAATGATCTTGCAATACCCACTCTTTGTTGTTGACCTCCTGAAAGTTCTCTTGGAAAATAGTTTTCTCTACCATCAAGACCAACTAGTTTAACCATGTCCATTGCTTTACTAATACTGTCCTCAGTCTTGATTCCTTTAATCTGAAGTGGAAAGGCTATATTTTCAACAACAGTTTTATGAGGAAGTAAAGCAAAGCTTTGAAAAACCATTCCCATTTTATTTCTTCTAAGATCTATGAGATCTTTATTGTTTAATTGTAGCAAGTCTTGGCCCTCTATAAAAATTTTACCACCTGTAGCATCTGTTAATCTTGAGATGCATCTTAATAAAGTTGATTTACCTGAGCCTGATAAGCCCATAACAACTAACATTTCTCCTTTTGAAACTTCAAAAGAAGCGTTGTTCACTCCTACAATACACCCATTTTCTTGGAAAGTTTTAGCATCAACATTTCCATTAGAGTCTTGAAGCATTTTTTGAGCATTTGCTCCAAATATTTTATAAACATTTTCACATTTGATAACTGGCTCAGACATAAATTTTAATTAAGTTATATGAAATTAGGATAAAATTAAATCCATAATATTATTACATTCCCCCCTAAAAATTTTTAATATAATAAACTCTAGTATCAATTCCGGTGCTTAAAAAACTTAATGCTTCACCACTTACAGTAACAGACTCGTCAACACCAACATTATTTCCACTCACTGTAAATCCTGCAAAACACTTATTTTTCTCCTCATCCCACTTAACAAATGTTTCATCAATTTTGTTACCGTTAATTGTGTAAATTTCATGAGCTCTGAAATTTAAAAAATTTGCACCCATAATTGCACGTTGAGGAATTAATTTTGTAGCTTTGCAAACTTGCTCATAAACTTCATTTGTTAACTTATAGTGATCAGTGCCATCAAAAGTTACCAATATTCCTGAGGGCAATTTAGAAATTAATTCACTTAATTTCTTCTCTTTAGCAATCCTCTCCTCTTCTAGCTTCATTTTTCTAACAAGTTCATCACCACCTCCAAACTTTAAATTTAAAACAAAAAAAGATAATGAAATTATTAAAATTATTAATACTAAGCCACCAAACTGTTTTGTAGTCTCAGGTAAATATTTTATTTTATTTAAAAAATTTTCTTTCAACATTAGTCTTGTAACTTTCCATTTTTCCATGTTCCTGTTTTTTGAGTTCCATCGGACCAAGTAAAAGTTCCTTTTCCGTTCATAAAACCTTTTGCCCATTCACCTTCATAAGTTGAACCATCAGGAAAAGTTAAAACTCCTATGCCACTCCACTCACTATTTTTAAACTCACCTTTGTAGATGTATCCGTTTGGCCAAGTTTCAACTCCTTGTCCATTTTTCTTCGTACCTACCCATTCACCCTCATAAGTAGTTTTGTCTGTGTAAACCCATTTACCAAAACCATTTTCACAATTTCCTTCTTTGCACCCTGTACTTCGTGCTATCGCAACTGAACTGATAAATAAACCTAAAATTATTACTAAGAGGTATTTTTTCATAGCAATACTTTACACAAAATTAGTTAAAAAAAAATTATACTTTTTTGTCATCCTTATTACATGAATAAATAGAAATATACTTTTCAGAGTTTTCACTTTTTATATTTTTCGTTATTTCATGAATTAATTCACCTGTTTTCCTTGTGATAATGCCGGACTCTGAATAATTTTTTTCTTTATCAATTGATTTAAATAAAACCACATCTTTATTCACCACTTTGACATTAAGTTTTTTTGAGTCTGAAAGAAATGATGATAACCCTTGGATTAAAAGTATTTCTGGTTTTTTTGATAAAATTTTAAAACTATCTATACCTTTTTCATTTAAATCTTTTGCTAAAAATGTTTGATAGTTATATTCTGAATTTTTAATTATTTTTTTTTCTAAATCACAGACAAACTCAAGATCAATGTTTTCATTTATGTTAACATCTTTTGCTAAAGTTTGATTAAAAAATAAAAAACTAATTAGTATAGTAAAAAAATATTTGATCATCTAAATTTGTTTTAAAAAAAATCTCCCCCAACATAGTTGGGAGAGATTTAAAGATTAAATTGCTTTTAATATTATTTAGTAAAAGCTTTCCAAACTTTCTCGTTATCTTTCAGCCATTTTTTAGCTGCATCCTCATGAGTCATTTTATCAATGTCAACTAAAGCTGCCATTGCACCAATCTGACTTGTTGAGAAAGAAAGTTTTTTGAACATTGCTGCTGCATCCGGATGAGTTTTTGGAAAATCAGCATTAACCGCTTTTTTCAAATAACCATCTGGCGAACCACATTTTCCATCTCCACCATCTTCAGGTCTGCAACCTGCAGTGTAAGGAGGAAAGTCTATAAATGTAAAACCAGCACCATCAGTAAAGTTTGGTGTCCAGTTAAAGATGATTGTTCCTCTTCCTTCTTTTTCAGCTGCTGCTAACTCTGCCCAAAGTGCATCTGCACTTCCAGCAAATTTAACCCACCATAGATCTCCCAAACCTAAAGCGTCAACTCTTTGAGGAATGAGGTCACCATGCCAAGTTTGTGGACCTTCCAACATTCTTCCTTTTCCATCTGGAGAGTCAGGTGTTGTGAAGTTTTTAGCACAGTCTGGATTTTTTAAAGCAGTCCAGTCTGGTAATCCTGGGCATAATCCTTTTTCAGCAACCCAATTAGGATATCCCATATCCTCAAGTGTTCTTGCTTCATGGTCTCCCCAGTCTAGCAAACCACCTTTATCAAGAGCTGTTGTGAATGATTTTCCAAAAGCAGATTCCCATACCTCATGAGATATAGTAACGTCACCAATTCTAATTGACTCGTATACTGCTTGTGAGTCAGCATTTACGTATTTTACGTTGTTACCCATGCTTTCCATGATTCCACCAATAACGTAAGCCATTACAATTTGACTTGACCAGTTGTGTGTTGGAATTACGATGGGCTTTTTGCTATCCGCATTAGATAGTCCAGCAAAACTAACTACTGAAATTATCGCTGCAGAAATTAACGATATTATTTTTCGCATTATTTCCCCTTTCTTAATATTAAGTGTTGTTAGTATGTGCCTAAGTAAAATGATAGTCAACCACTAGATATTTATATAATATAACAATAGATTATAAAAAATGTCGCAAACTACTTTAGATATTAAAGAGCCTGGTCTTAATGTACTACCACCTGGGGTTGAAAGACATATTGTAAATGCGGGTGGTCTTACTGGCCTACAAATTTTTCCAGATGATGAGATAAAAATTATCAATGATGATGGAAATCAAATTTGTGAGATAATTTGTTTTGATAAAGATGGTAAGTCTGAACTTGGAATTTTAAATTTAAAAGAAAATAGTGAAAACAGTTTTATAAAAGAAATATTAAAACGAAAGGATGAAAGCTGTTTAGCAACTAACCTACAACTAAAAAAAAGAAATCTAAACATAAATAAATCAAAGTCATCAATTCTATTCAATAAGGAAACACAAAGTGGTGAAAAAGTTGATATTAAATCAAAAGATAAATGTTATGTAATTTTTGCTGCTCCACAAAATGACATGTTGGTAAATGAACAAAATCCTTCAAGTGATTTAACGCTTTATATTAAAAGATCCAAAATAGTTAATGATAAAGAATTATCTGTTATACCTGATCCAGTTTTTGAACCGAATTATGAAAAAATTATTGATAGACAAAGCTCAATTTCTTATCAAGTTAAAGAGGGTGACTATATTCAAATCATCAGTCCAGCAGGAAGGCAATGTTCTGATTTTGTAGCGTTTGATACAAGAAAACTAGAAAAAGAAATTGAAAAAGGTCTCGATTGGCAAACAACAAGAACTTTTATGGGCAACACTTTTCCTGGACCAGGTCTGTTTTCAAAATTTTATGATACCGATCATGAACCATTAATTGAAGTGATAAGAGATACAGTTGGAAAACATGATACTTTTAACTTAGCATGCACATCTAAATATTACGAAGACGCAGGCTATTTTGGTCATGCTAATTGTTCAGATAATTTGAACAATTCTATGATGAAATATGGAATTAATAAACAAAAAGGCTGGCATGCAATTAATTTATTTTTCAATACTTCAGCTACAGGTCTAAATTCTGTTGTTTCAGATGAGTCATTTGCAAGACCTGGGGATTATGTAATGTTTAGGGCTTTAAAGGATTTAACAATTGGAACTACTGCTTGTCCAAGTGATATCGATGCATGTAATTCGTGGAATCCTACAGATATTTTTGTTAGAACTTATGACAAAAAAAAGGAATTTTCAAAATCATTTGCATTTAGAATGAAAACTGACTCTGAAAAAAAACTTACTAGAAACTCTGGTTTTCATGAAAGGACGTCTAACCTAACAAGAAATTTTATTGATGCCAGAGGTTTTTGGTTACCTAACGATTATACCAAACATGGAGTAGTACAAGAATATAATGCTTGTAGAGAAAAGGCTGTATTAATTGATTTGTCGTCTTTGAGAAAGTTTGAAATTATTGGTCCAGATGCTGAAGAATTGATGAATTATACTTTAACAAGAAATATTAAGAAACTTTCCATTGGTCAGGTTGTTTATTCAGCGATGTGTTATGAAAATGGAATGATGTTTGATGATGGTACGTTGTTAAGATTAAGTGATACTGGATTTAGATGGATTTGTGGCGATGAATTTGGTGGAGAATGGCTTAAAGAAATTGCAAAAAAAAGAAATTTTAAAGTCAATATTAAAAACTCTACAGATCAAATAAGCAATGTTTCTATTCAAGGTCCTAAAAGTAGAGATATATTAAAAAAATTAATATTTACTCCACCAACTCAACCCTCTATCGATGAATTAGATTGGTTCAGATTTACCATTTGTAGAATTGAAGAACTTCAAGGTATTCCATTAATTATATCAAGAACTGGTTATACTGGTGAACTTGGATATGAAGTATGGTGTCATCCAAAAAATGCACCTGAAGTTTGGGATAAACTTATGAAGGCTGGCAAAGAAGAAGGTTTGATTCCAGCTGGTTTTGCAGCATTAGATAAATTAAGAATTGAAGCAGGTTTAATTTTGTTTGGCAATGAATTCGATGGCCAACAAGACCCTTTCGAGGCAGGAATTGGTTTTACAGTACCTTTAAAAACTAAAGAAGAAGATTTCATAGGTAAAAAAGTATTAATTGAAAGAAAAAACAATCCACAAAAAAAATTAGTTGGTTTAGAGTTAATTGGTAAAGAGCCTACGGGGCATGGGGACTGTGTTCATATAGGTAGATCTCAAGTAGGAACAATCACAAGCGGTTGTTTATCATCAACATTAAATAAAAATATAGCTTTATGTAGAATTGACTCTCAATATTCAGAAATAGGCACTGAAGTTGAGGTAGGTAAAATTGATGGGCATCAAAAAAGAATTTCTGCAAAAGTTGTGCCTTTTCCACATTTTGATCCTAAAAAGACTAGAGTTAGATCTTAATGACAAAAACTACAAAAGATTTATTAGAATTTTGGGAAGATCAAGTCAAACTATCCCATACATCTAGTAATTATTTTTTTAGAAAGTCACCTTCACATTATCACATGATGCTGTTGGTAATGCATGCATTCAAATATAATGAAGAATTAACTGTTGAGGAATTAAAAACTAAATTGTTTAAAACATCTAGACCAAAGTCAGCTTTAATGATTAATGAGGCATGTGAAAAAGGGTTTTTTTTTCTAGAAAAAGCCACAAATGATCAAAGGAAAAAGTTTATAAGACCTAGTAAATCTTTTATTGCTGAGTTTAATGATTATTTGGAGACATTAAAAAATTTAAGTTTCTAATAATCAAGTAATTTAATACTTATATTTTTTATATATATAAAAAATTATATATTTACGTCGCACGAAAAATAAGAATTGGCTTATGTCATTACCGACAAAAGCAAAAGTAGTTATAATCGGTGGAGGTATTCACGGATTAAGTACTGCTTGGAAATTATCTGAAACATATAAAAATTCTGGTGACATTGTAGTTCTAGAAAAAAAAGATACTGCAGCAGGTGCGAGTGGAATAGCATGTGGAGTTGTTCGAAATAATTATTTTCAGCCTGCCATGAGAGAATTAATGGCTCATTCAGTTTCAGTTTGGGAGAGTGATCCAAAAGCATTTAAATATAATCCAGTGGGTTATTTGCAAATATCACCTGAAGTTATGCATGAAGATGTTGCAAGTATTTATGAACAACAAAAAGAAATTGGTTATGAATCAAAATTTATAGAAGGTGAAAAAGACTGCATGAATTATATGAAAGGTATATTTGATGATTGGCAAGCAAAAGGTATTACGTCTGTTCTACATGAAAAAAAAGGTGGTTATGCATTCAATAAAGATTCGATTAAGGCACTTGAAAGCAAAGCAAATTCAAACGGAGTAAATATTCATAAAGGAATAAAAGTTACTGGTTTTAAAAGAGGAAGTAATAGTAAAGCAGTTACAGGTGTAGTAACAGATAAAGGCACAATAGATTGTGAGCAAGTAGTTATCGGAGCAGGACCATGGGCGAGGGACTTTTGGAACATGTTGGAATTACCTAAGACTGCAAAAATTAAAGGTAAAGATGGTAAAATGCATGTTACCGATATGTGGACCTATTGGTTTCTTCAAGAAGGTGTTATAGGAGTTGAGCCAGATTTTTTAAAAACAAACGATGGTAATCAACCCCCCGTAGTACATGTAGACTCAACTTCACCATTGTATTCAGATAAGACAAAAAAATTAATTACAGATAAAATTTGGGGTATTTATTATAAACCTGACATTGAGGGTTTGGGTGTACAAGGTGGTACATCTCCATATATCGTTAAGAAACATTTTGATCAGGTAAATGTTGATCCATATGGTCTGGAGTCACCTGAATATCAAACAACAGATGCATTTAGTGAGATGTGGTGTTCTGCTTTAGCACACTGTCAAAAAAGATTTGAGGGAAAATCAGACTTATATAGAAAAGGTCCATCAGGTGGTCTTGGCTGCATGACGCCAGACTCTTTCCCAATTTTTGATAGATTTTTAGAAAATGTTTACATGATTGCAGATGCTAACCATGGTTATAAAATGATAGGGGTTGGTGAGTTAGTAGCTAAAGAAATTTTAGGACAAGAAAGTGATTTATTGAAACCTTTTAGATTCAACCGTTACGAGAAGGGAGAACTTCACCCTACTTCGAACAGTCCGTTTCCTTGGAGTTAATTTAACTAAGTAGACAGACGATTTGTTTTCAGTTACCTTTTTGTCTTTAAAACATTAGAGGGGAAAAATGACAGATCTTGAAAAACACGTAAATCAATCCGGAAGAGATAAATTAGTTAAAAAAGTTCGAGAAAAAATTAATGAATTGGGAATTACTTATATTTATTTTCAGTTCATATCAGTTACTGGAAGAGTTGTGGGTAAAGGTATTCCAGCTGATCATTGGGAAAGAACTGCTGAAAAAGGATTTCAATTAGTTTATGGTGCAACTGCAAATTTGTTCTTAGATCGTCATAACAATTATATTGGGTATGGTCCCGAAGCTATGGAGTTAGTAGGAATTCCTGATCCAGAAACTTTTGTTCAATTACCTTGGGATAAAAGAGTTGGAAGAGTTTTTTGTACATGTTTTAGAAACAGAGAAGAAAGAAAAAATCCTGGTGGTCATTTAACCTCTGACTGTAGAGGGAATTTAAGAATTTTTATGGATGAATTTCAAAAAAAACATGGGCTTGAGTTAAGGGTTGGTACTGAGCCTGAAATGATGTGGCTTACAAAAAATGAAGACGGTACACCAACTGGAAAAGGTTTTTCTAAACCTTTTTGTTACCATATAGATCAATTTGAGTCTTTAAGACCAGTTTTTATGAAAGTGATCGAATACTCAAAGGCTATGGGATTGGATATGATCCAAGGAGATCATGAGGATGCACCTGGACAACTAGAGTTAAATTGGACTTTTGACAATGTTTTGAGAAATGCTGATAGATTATCAACTTATAGACAAATCTGTGCACAGGTTGCTAGAGAACACGGCTTAATTGCTTGTTTTATGACTAAACCCTTCATGGGAGTTTCTGCTAGTGGATGTCATACTAATATGTCTTTATGGAAAGGTGGAAAAATTTCTGTAAATAAGCTTGGACATAAAAAATTACCTGGTGTTGAGGAAGTATTTAGCTACGTATCAGGGGGCACTAACACTTTTATGCCTGACACTAAAGATATGCAATTACCCGGTAAAATTGGATTACAGTCTATAGCCGGAATTATGGAACATTTACCAGCTTTAACTGCTTTGGGTTCTTCAACTGTAAATTCATATAGAAGACTTTGGGACCAAGGTTTTTGGGCTCCAGTTTATGCAGATTGGGGATATCAAAATAGAACTTGCGGGCTTAGAGTTTCTGCTCCAGGAAGATTTGAATATAGATCTGTAGACTCAATGCACAATCCTTATCTTTTAGGTGCTGCATTACTAAAAGCTTGCGACCATGGTATTAGTGACAAAATGAAGCCAGCTGCTCCGGAATCTAGAAACATATATGAAGCTCAAAAAGCTGGGAAAGATGTTAAAAAACTTCCTTTAAGTTTAGGTGAAGCTTTAGCAAGATTATCTGAGGATGAAGTTATCAAATCTGCAATGCCCGATGAGATGTATAAAGTTTTTCACTGGTATAAAAATGACGAGTGGGAAAGATTTTTAGGTGCAACAACTCAATGGGATCTGGATACTTATTTAGATTGTTTACCATAATTTTATTAAGAGGAAAAAAATATGTGCGGAATAGCAGGATTAATTCATAGAGGAAAATCTTCAAAAGTTGGTCATGAACTACAAGGTATGCTTCAAGCTTTGAAACATAGAGGAGAAGATTCAACAGGCTATGCTTTATACGGGGATACCGATGGTAAAAACTTTATAATGCGTTTTAAAGTAGGAGAAAATGTGGGTGAGGGAAGTTCCTCAGTAATGGAGGATATTTCAGTTTATGATGAAAGAAAAAAAATAGTAGATAATTACCTTTCTGAAATGGGAGCAAAGATTATAAAAGAGGAAAGAATACTTCCATATTCTCTTAGATATGAAATTCAATACGATAAAAAAGATTTATTAGAGTTTTCACAAAGAATAGAAAGTATTCCAGGAGTAGAAATACTTTCTATGGGAAAATCTTTAGAGGTTATTAAAGATCTTGGTAATGCTAAAATGGTTTGTGAAAGATATAATCTAGATAAACTTGTCGGCACTCATGCAATCGGTCATGCAAGGATGGCTACTGAGTCTGGGGTAGACATTAAATCAGCTCACCCATTTTGGGGTTACCCTTTTAGTGATGTATCGGTAGTTCATAATGGTCAATTAACTAATTATTGGAATAATAGACGTACTTTAGAAAATAAAGGAATGAGATTTATGTCTGAATGCGACTCGGAACTTATTGCAGTTTATATTGCTCAAAAAATGCGTGAAGGTGCATCATTAGAGGAAGGCATGAAAGAGTCGCTTGTAGGCTTGGATGGTGTTTTTACCTATTTTGTTGCCACTAAAGATTCTTTAGGAATGGCTAAAGATACTATGGCTGCAAAACCATTAGTGCTATATGAGTCAGATGATTTAGTTGCAATGGGTTCAGAGGAAATTGCAATCAGATCAATTTTACCTCAAGAAATTGATACTTATGATCCATTCGACGGGGAGGTTAAAGTATGGCAAATTTAAAAAATGTATCTAAAAAAACTAAAGCCCAAGCTATGGGTATGCACAGTGAAGTTTTAACAGGACGTACTCAACAAAAGTTTTTTAATCCTGATGAGGCAGAAAACTTTTATTACTTTGGAACTTATGATGTAGACTTTAATAAAAGGACAGATCTTGATGTCAAAGATATGACAGCTGCAGATGCAAATAAAGAAATTGATAATTTAATGAGTCAAGGATACGGAACTATAGTTATTAAAAATCCACAAGGAAAACATAGTTTAGGAGTTGGAATATTAAATAAATTAAATTTAATTTTTGAAGGAAGTTTAGGATATTTTGGAATGGGCTCATGTGATGGACCAATAGTTCGAATCAATGGAAGAGTTGGATGGTCTTGTGCAGAAAACTTAATGGCAGGTAAGGTTGTAATTGAAAAAAATGCTGGATCTTGTTTTGGAGCAGCTATAAGGGGCGGAGATTTGATATGTAAAGGCAGCGTTGGTGCAAGAACAGGCATTGATATGAAAGGTGGAACAATAATTATTGGCGGTGATGCTGGTGCATTTACTGGATTTATGATGCAAAGAGGTAGGATCATCATATTAGGTGATGTTGGCATAAATCTAGGCGACTCGATGTATGATGGGACAATTTTCGTAGGTGGAGAAATTGGTTCTTATGGTAGTGATGCAGTAGATGCCGAACTCACGAAAAATGATCAAGATTGGTTAAGAAGAAAATTAAAAGTAGCTGAGATTGGTGAAAATTTTGATTTAAGTAAGATGAAAAAAATTGTAGCGGGTAAAAAACTTTGGAATTATGATAATTTAGAACCTACTGAGAAAAAAGGAGCAATTTAATGGCTAAGAAAAAAAAGAAAAAAAATGGTAAATTAAAAACTAATGGTAACGTAGGGGGGAAAGCTGACGTTCATATAAGTTCTAATGGTGGAAGAAACAAAAGTTTATTGGGTCATAATGCTATTTTTACACCTGAAGTAATTGATGACATTCATATAAAATCTCAGTTAGGAAGATACAGGATGCGTGGAATGGCATTAATGAAAAAAATTCCAACATTTGATGATTTAGTTTTCTTGCCAGGAACTCTTACAAGATTTGTAATTGAAGGTTACAGGGAAAAGTGTGAAACAAAAACTGTTATTGGGCCAAGATGCGAAAATCCAATTGAATTAGATATTCCAGTTTATATTACTGGTATGAGTTTTGGTGCTTTGTCTTATGAAGCAAAGACAGCATTAGCAAGAGGAGCTACAATGGCAGGTAGCGCAACATGTTCAGGTGAAGGTGGAATGATACCTGATGAAAGAAGATATTCTGAAAAATGGTTTTATCAATGTATTCAATCAAGATATGGATTTAACCCACATCACGCGCAATTAGCTGACGGAATAGAAGTTTTTATTGGACAAGGACAAAAAGTTGGTATGGGTGGTCACTTAATGGGTCAAAAAGTAACTGACCAAGTTGCTGAGATGAGATCGCTACCTTCAGGTATTGACCAAAGATCTCCTGCAAGGCATCCTGACTGGTTAGGTCCAGACGATTTAGCATTAAAAGTAGAAGAACTTAGACAACTAACAAAAAATAAAGTTCCAATTCAATTAAAATTAGGTGCATCAAAAGTTTATGATGATGTTCGTATGGCTGCAAAATGTGATCCAGACTCTATTTATCTAGATGGAATGGAAGGATCTACTGGAGCAGGTCCACACATCGCTGCTGCAAACACTGGTATTCCTGGTATTGCAGCTATTAGAGAAGCAAGAAGAGCTTTGGATGATGTAGGAAAAACTGGAAAAGTTACTTTAATATATGCTGGTGGGGTTAGAGATGGTGCTGATATGGCAAAAGCATTAGCCTTAGGTGCAGATGCAATAGCTATTGGTACTGGTTCTATGATTGCACTAAACTGTAACAAAGATATTCCAGAGGCAAACTTTGAAAAAGAAATGGGAGTAAAAGCGGGTGAATGTTATCACTGTCATACAGGAAGATGTCCCGTGGGAGTTGCTACACAAGATCCAAAATTAAGAGCAAGATTAAATCCTGATGATGCAGCATTGAGAGTTTATAACTATTTACATTCAATGACTCTTGAAGCTCAGCTATTAGCTAGAGCTTGTGGAAAAACAAATATACATTCTTTAGAACCTGAGGATTTAGCAGCACTTACTTCTGAAGCATCAGCTTTAGCAAAAGTTCCACTAGCAGGAACCAATTATACTGTTGGAGTTGATAACTTTCATAAAATTTAAAGGTATTAATGGCTAAAAAGAAAAAAACAAAATCAAAAGCAGTTTCTCTCCAGCTAGGTAAGAAGAAAGAGACTGCTAGAGAAAAAATGATTGGTCAGTCAATTGGATATCGATATGACGTCAATCTTCTTCCAGATTATAAAAAAATGACACCATTTCTTAAGAAATATGTAGAGGCAATGGGTTGGGATGATTTAAATTGGTTAGAAGACGTTCATATGGGTTATGAGGAAGGAAGACCGGCTGTATTTTGTAGAAACGCAAACGGCTGGGTCACAATTCCTAAATCAATTAAACTGCCTGATAACCAACAAGATAGAGATATGATAGCAAGAGAACTTTTAGTAAAATTTCAAATGTCTCCAAAGCACCCTCTTGTTGATTTAAAAAAAGCTTACCTAAAATTTTGATTACACAATCTAAAGTTGATTAATTTTTTTAAACCTATTGTCAATATTAGGTTTTATTAGATTGTTTAGTTTGTAACAACTTTCGAAATTTTATAGGGTTTAAAAAACTAATATGGAGAGAGAAAATGACTGATCAGTTAGGTGCTCTTACTACTATATTTACAGAATTTTACTACTGGATAACAGTGGTGCTAATGTTTTTAATTCACGTTGGCTTCTGTATGTATGAAGTTGGAGCTTCTCGATACAAACACCATCAACATACTCTTATGAAAAATACGATGCTGATACCTTTGGTTACAGTTACGTGGTTTTTATTTGGTTGGTGGATTTACTGGGCTTTCCCAACAGGACCGGGAATAGCACCTTCAATAATGAATGAAAGTACAGCATTAATCACTGATGAAACATTGTTTAGTGCTATGTGGCAAGTACCAACAAGTGATATAATGGCTGTTAATCTTGGAGATCACATTAATGGTGTTTTCTGGGCTGCCTTTTTATTATTTTCTTGGACTGCTGCCTCAATCGTCTCTGGAGCAATAATTGAGAGAATAACTACTTTTGCTTTTGGTATTTTAGCAATAGCAATTGGTTCGGTATTCTGGACAATCGATGCTGCTTGGGGATGGCACTTTGATGGTTGGATGCTAAAAATTTTAGGATACCATGATGCTTATGCATCAGGAGTAATTCACGCTATAGCTGGTGGATTTGCTTTAGGTGTACTAATGGTTTTAGGTCCAAGAATTGGAAAATTCTCATCAAGTGGTGAACCAAGAAATATTGGACCAAGAAATCCTTGGCTAGTGACAATTGGATTATTTCTAATTTATACTGGTTTCTGGGGATTCTATGCGGCATGTAACATTCCAATATTTGATCTTGGCCCAGAGTACGGTATGGAAGGTATATCTTATTGGACAGCAACAAACATTTATGTAACACCAACTACACTTAGTGGTATTACTTTTAACTTCTTGATGTCTTTATCAGGAGGATTATTAGCTGGATACTGGATTGCAAAAGGTGATCCATTCTGGACTTACTCAAGTGGACTAGCTGGTATTATATGTGCTTCAGCTGGAAATGATTTATATCATCCAATTCAATCAATGATCATAGGTATGATCGGTGTTGTAATTTCTTACAAACTACATTATTTCGTTGAACGTAAGTTTAAAATTGATGATGCAGTTGGTGCTGTTGCAGTACACGGTTATGCAGGATTTATAGGTCTTGTAATTTGTGGTTTTGTTTTAAATGGTTATCCATCATCTGGTTACAGTGTTGGAGCTATGTGGGATGGAACTACTTATGCATCAATAAATCCTTTAGGTATGTTCCTAGGAGCAATAATTATGTTCTTTGTTCTAGGATTAATACCAGGCTATATCATTGCGAAAGTATTACACGGAATGGGTAAATTAAGAATTCCGCGTGAGGCTGAAATAGCTGGACTAGACTATGAAATGATGGAAACTGCTAAATCAGATGAGAAAGCAGTTGCATCGGCAACCAGGTAAAGGAGGAATAATATGGCGACAGTTACAAATTGGATTGATCACCTAAATAAACCAGCAGAAGAAGTTGCTGGTGCTATTTATCCTGGTGCTGGATCTAGTGAGGGACTATTAGTGATACTTGCTATAATTATATGGATTGGTTGGCATGTTTTGACTGCTAAATCTGAAAGTGATGAACTTGAAAGATTAGCAAGAAAAAGACATGGTCCAAATGACCATAAAAGCAATATTACTGATTGGTAATTAAACACAAAAATTTGGGCGCTACAAATGATGTAGCGCCCT
This sequence comes from uncultured Pelagibacteraceae bacterium, assembly GCA_902603625.1. Classification (GTDB taxonomy): domain Bacteria; phylum Pseudomonadota; class Alphaproteobacteria; order Pelagibacterales; family Pelagibacteraceae; genus Pelagibacter. The sequence continues at coordinate 1,480 of CACKVM010000006.1, read as the reverse complement.
TTTTTTATCATATGTCTAAAGAAAATAAGGATAACGAAGAACTCAGACCAAGTAAAATGAGAGGTGTTGCTTTTCCCAAAGCAAAGTATGGTGCAATAATAGCGGTAATTATAATTATTGTTGTAAATTTAATTTTTTATAAAGAAACAATTTTATCTTTTTTAAAATAATTATGTTAACTTAATCTATGCCAAAAAATTTGTTCAAAATTGCTAAAGAGAAAAAAATTAAATATTTTTTGATAAGTTTTGTTGATTTATTTGGAGTTCTTAGATCAAAACTTGTACCGGCACATGCAATAAAAGAAATGCAAGAAACTGGAGCAGGGTTTGCGGGGTTTGCTGCCTGGTTAGATATGACACCTGCAGACTCAGACATGTTTGGAATTCCTGATCCTGATAGTTTAATTCAATTACCTTGGAATAAAGAGGTGGGTTGGCTTGCGTCAGATCTTTGGATGAATGGAAAGCCTGTAGATGCCTCTCCAAGAATAATGTTGAAGAAACAAATTAAAAAACTCTCAAAACAAGGATTGACTATGAAATCTGGCGTAGAGTGTGAATATTTTTTGATATCTCCAGATGGAGATTCAATTGCTGATCCAAGAGATACTCAATCAAAACCATGTTATGACCAATCAGCATTAATGAGAAGATATGACTTAATTAAAGAAATTTGTGATTGTATGATTAAAATGGAATGGGGCCCTTATCAAAATGATCATGAAGATGCTAATGGCCAATTTGAAATGAATTGGGATTACTCAGATTGTTTAAAGACTGCTGATAGACATACATTTTTTAAATACATGGTAAAAACAATAGCTGAAAAACATGGTCTTAGAGCAACGTTTATGCCTAAACCATTTGAAAATTTAACTGGAAACGGTTGTCACGCCCATATTTCTGTTTGGGATGGAAAGAAAAATAAATTTTTGGATAATTCTGATGAATTAGGTTTAACTAAAATGGCATATAATTTTTTAGGCGGTGTAATAAAACATGCTTCATCTCTTTCTGCATTTTTCAATCCAACAATTAATAGTTACAGAAGAATAAACGCACCTCCAACAAAATCAGGAGCATCATGGTCACCAAGTAGTATATCTTATACGGGTAATAATAGAACACATATGATAAGAATTCCAGATCCGGGTAGATTTGAGTTAAGATTGATGGATGGATCTGCCAATCCTTATTTACTACAAGCAAGTGTTCTCGCAGCTGGAATAAACGGTATTAAAAATAAGATTGATCCTGGTAAACCTCTTCATTGTAATATGTACGAGGATTTTGCAAAATATCCGGATCTTCCAAAACTTCCTGATGAATTAGATCAATCGTTAAAAAAATTAAAACAAAATAAAGAGATGAATGAAGCTTTTGGTGCTAATGTAATTGATAGTTATGTAAAGCTAAGGGGCACAGAAATCAAAGAATTTAATAATGTAGAGAAATTTGATAAGTCGAAACCTATAACC
>CACKVM010000005.1 GCA_902603625.1 uncultured Pelagibacteraceae bacterium | reverse complement strand
TCTAGCGATTATGCACAAGCTTTAATGGAATTAGGAGCAATGATATGCAAACCAAAAAATCCTGAATGTAGCGGGTGTCCTATCTCACTAAATTGCAAATCTTTTAAGAAGAAAGATTTTGATGTAGCTAAAATTAAAAAAAAGAATAAAGAAAAATATTTTATTCTTAAAGTTTACAAAAGAAATCAAAAATATTTGTTAGTAAAGAATACAAGATTTAACTTTCTAAAAAATTTAGCAATTTTTCCAATGGAAGAGCTTTCTAATCCAAAAAATTTTAATGAAAATCTTAATTTTAAAATGTCAAATATGAATATGAATATAAAAATTGAATATCTCAAAAATACAAAAAGATTTCCCTCATCTTATTGGTTTGATAAAAAAAAATCTGATAATTATATGCTTCCAACATTCACTAAGAAAGTTGTTAAATATTTAGAAAAAAAATAATGAAAAAAGTAGCTGTAATTGGAGCTGGTATTTCAGGACTATTCATTGCGAATTTATTTAAGAGAAATGAAAAGTATCAAGTAACAATCTTTGAAAGAAATAGCTTAATCGATCTGAAAGAAGGATACGGAATTCAATTATCTGTCAACAGCATCAAATTTTTAAATAAAATTCAGTTTGATAAATTAGAAAATAATGAGAAGTTTAATCCAGACAAAATCAATTTTTACTCTGTTGAAAATTCTAATAAGATATGTGAATTAAATATATCAGATTTTAATACTGAAAATTGTAAATATACCACTCTTAAAAGATCAACACTTATCAATTTTTTAAAAAAGGATTTAGAAAAAGAAATAAAATTTAACCACTCTGTTGCAAAGATACAACAACAAGAACAAATCGTTAAAATCGCTTTTGAAAATAATGAAGCTTATGAATTTGACTATCTAATTATTTCAGATGGTGTTTTTTCAAAGAGTAAAAATCTGTTATCAAAAAATCAAATTCAGCCAAAATTTGATGATACGTTAGCCATAAGAGGAATGATACAAAGCCCTTCAAACATAGCTGATAAAAAAAACATCTCATTGTTTTTAGGTTCGAATTTTCACTATGTTATTTATCCAGTATCTCCTAATGGAGATTTAAACTTTATAGCTGTAATGAAATATCAACTTTCAGAAGGTGAACAAAAAGATTTCTCATTGTTTAAAGATGATAATTTTATTAGAAAGATTTTAGAAAAAGTTCCGCACTTAAATAAGGAATTTTTTGATAGTATTAATGATCTAAAGATATACCCAGTATTTGTGAGTCATGATTTTTTTAAGGTTAATAATGATAATATTCATCTAATAGGAGATGCTTTTTTTGCTTTTTCACCATCATTTGCTCAAGGTGCATCACAATCAATAGAAGGGGCATATGAATTATTTGAAAATATAGAAAATAATACTGAAAGTAATTTTTTTAGAAATAGAGTAGATAAAACAAAAATGGTTAATAATCGTTCAAAATTTAATCAATTTGCTTTTCATTTATCTAATCCTTTAACAACATCATTAAGAAATATTTTTTTGAAAAGATTAGTAAAAAATAAAAAGTTTTTAGAAGGGTATCTTGGTAAAATATATAAAAACTAACTATTAGAAATCAACCTTTGCCTTAAATGATCGATAGGAACTACGTTTCCATTCAAATTATAATGCCAATAGGTCCATCCATTACAGCTTTCAGCACCTAAGATTGTAGCTGCTACTTTATGGATTGAGCCTTCAGTTTGAGCATGTTTGATACTGCCATCAGCCATAATTTTTGCACTGATTTTCTTTTTATTGTCAAAAATAGTAGTGCCTGGTTTAATTATTCCTAATTCAACTAATGATCCAAAAGGTATTCTCGGCTTAGATCTACCATTTTGCAAAGTATCTAAATAATCATCTTCTATAGGTTTTGCTTTTTTTAATCTTTGTTCGGCAGCTTTAAAATAGGTTTTTTCTCTTTCAATTCCGTAATAATTTCTACCTAATTTTTTCGCAACTGTTGCAGTTGTTCCTGATCCTAAAAAAGGATCTAAAACTAAATCATTTTTATTTGAAGTTGCTAATAAAATTCTGTGAAGTAGAGCCTCAGGTTTTTGAGTAGAATGGACTTTTTTCCCGTTCTTTTTTAGTCTTTCAGAACCACTACAAATAGATAATTCCCAGTTAGATCTCATTTGGAGATCGTCATTTAAACATTTTAAGGATTGATAATTGAAAGTGTATTTTGATTTTTCAGACTTAGATGCCCAAATTAAAGTTTCATGGGCGTTCGTAAAACGTGTTCCTCTAAAATTTGGCATGGGGTTTTTTTTATTCCAAATGACGTCATTTAAAATCCAAAAACCTAAATTTTGAATAGCTGTTCCAACTCTAAAAATGTTATGGTAACTTCCAATTACCCAAATAGCTCCATTTTTTTTTAAAATTCTTTTACATTCACTTAACCATGAATAAGTAAAGTCATCATACTTTTTAAAATTTTCAAATTGATCCCATTTGTCACTTACTGCACTTACTTTAGATCTATCTGGTCTTATTAATTCTCTTTTTAATTGTAGATTGTAGGGAGGGTCAGCAAAAATTAAATCAAAAGTTTCACTAGGGATTTTTTTTAATTCCTCTAAACTATCTCCATTAACTAATTTATTTTTAAAATTTAAGTTCATTTTATAAAAATAAATTAGACTCTAAAAAAATTCTTAGGTCAACCTACGATTGAATTATTCAAATTGTACTTGTGTAATATTTTTTTATGATAACAATATCTAGTGTTTCCACGTGAAACCTACTTTTTAATAGGAGAAAAACTTCTTCTATGGTGAATGCTTATTCCAAGTTTTTTTATAGCACTTAAATGTTTTTTAGTTCCATATCCAAAATTTTGATGCCAAAAATATCCAGAATTTTTTTTTGCCAAAGACGTAATAAATTTGTCTCTTGATACTTTTGCTAGAATTGAGGCTGCAGAAATTATAGGAATTTTTTGATCTCCTTTAATTATAGCTCTCATTTTAAAATTTTTTAAATCTGGAATTCTATTTCCATCAATTAAAATGTAAGAAGGTTTTTTTTTTAACTTTTTAATTGCCCTTTTCATTGCGAGCATACTTGCTTGTAATATATTGATTTTATCAATTTCCTTGTTTGATGCTTTTCCAATTGCCCAAATAGAATTTTTCTTAATATATTTATATAAAACTTCCCTTTTCTTTTTTGAAAGACTTTTAGAGTCTTTAAAAAGTTTCAAATCTATAGACTTGTTAGGGATTACTGCTGCTGCATAAACTGGACCAACTAGACTTCCTCTCCCAACTTCATCAACTCCAGCTATTAATTTCATCAAACTTGAATTTTCAAATCTATAATTTTTTTATTTATTTTTTTTAGATCTTCCCATGAGTATTTTTTATTTTCTGGAAACCTAATTAAGTAAGATGGGTTAAAAGTAATCATAATTGGATACGTTTTATTTTTTAAAATTATTTCTTTCCAATCACCTCTTTCATCTGATATTTTTGAACTTAAAGCCGTAACAGATTCCATTGCAGAACTTCCAAATAAAATAATTATTTTTGGGTCAATTATTGATATATGTTCTTTCAAAAATATAGAATATCTTTTTATTTCTAAAGAAGTAGGTTTTCTATCTTCTGGAGTTCTGTAATTAACTGCATAAGTAGAATAAATATTTTCTTTCTTGATGTTGATTGCAATTAGCATTTTTTTCAATAATAAGCCATCTTCCCCTTGAAAAGTTCTCTCATTTTTCACTTCTTCTTGACCTGGTGCTTCACCTATAATCATAATAGAGCTATTTATATTTCCGTCACCAAAAATGAGTTTTTTTGAATAATCTTTTAAATTACAATTTTGAATTGAATTTATAGTTTGTTCCAGTTTTTTTAATTCCTCCTCTTTATTTAAATTAATTTTTTTGACTTTTGTATTATCAGATTTAATTCTATTTATAGGTTTTTTGCCAAAGGTGAAATTTGGCTCTATTGAATTTATGAACTCTTCTCTATATGACTTAATTTGGTTAAAAGACTTTTTATTCATATTAAACAAATGCTTAATAAAAAAACTATAATAATTTTATTAACAATAATATTCTATCAGAGCCCACTTCTATCACAAAGCAATAGTTTTAAAGATTTTAAATCAACAAATTTATCGAAGTATTTTTCTGGAATAGTTGCATATGAAAATAAGGATAATACAAATGCACTTAATTATTTTAATTCAGCAAAAATCTTAATTAATAAACATGATCCATATCTAAAAAGATTAGTAATGTCTTTAGTTTTAGAAGATAAAATTACTCAAGCAATAAACTTATTAAAAATAAACAGTAAAAAAAGTAATTCAGATTTTTTTGAAGCTTATATTTTATTAGCTTTAGAAAATTTAAAAAAAAATAATATCGATAAAGCTTTAGAAATCTTAACCGAAATTCCAGATCATTTAAAAAAGAATAGATTTGATTTTATTACTTTTTATTCTCTTAAACAATATGCTTTTGTTTTTAAAAATAAAATGATCCCTCAGGAAAAAGAAAATTTTGGTCAACTATCACTAATTACAGAAACTTTTCAAAGATGCTATCTTAGTGATAAAAAAACAAATTCATTTTTTTCAAATTTAATTAACAGCAATCAAGGAGATTACTCAAGGTATATTTTTTTTAATCAATTATATTTAATTGAGAATGATAATATTAACGATGCTAAATTTTTAACCAAAAATCTTGATTATATAAATAATACACTTTTGTTATCCCAGGGAAAATATTGGGTTGAGAATAATCAAATAAATAAATTTAAAAATGTATTTTCCTGTAAAAATCATCAGGACATAGTAGGAGAATTTTTATTTCTAATTTCTAATCTTTATTCATCTCAGGATAAGTTTGAAGAATCAAATTTTTATTTGCGATTATCAAATTATTTGAATCCAAAATTTATTTTTAATTTGTCTCTGTTGGCTGAAAACTTTTATTTAAACGAAAATTATGAGAAATCAAAAACGGTATTAAAAAATTTTGATAAGAACTATAAACTTTATTATTGGTATAGAATAAAAAAAGAGTCTCAAATTATTTCAAAAACTAAAAATAAAAAAGAGGGTTTAAATTATATGGTTTCAAAATTTAATGAGATTGAAAATCCAAGTAATAAAATGATATTTGATTTAGCAAATTTTTATAAAAATTCTAGAGAGTTTAATAAAGCCATTCAATATTATACCCAAGTTATTAATTCTCTAGATGAAGACAATGAAATTAAATCTGATTTATTATATCGAAGGGGAGGTAGCTATGAAAGATTAAAAGACTTTTCTAATGCAGATAAAGATTTGCTTTATTCATTAAAAATAAATCCTGAAGATGCATATGTCCTCAATTATTTAGCTTACTCATGGTTGGAGAGAGATTATAAAATTGACGAAGCTATAAAAATGCTTGAAAAAGCATATGCAAAAAAAAGTGACGATCCCTATATTATAGACTCGATAGGATGGGCTTACTTTTTGATAAATGACTTTATAAAAGCAGAAAAATTTTTGAAAAGAGCAGTTGAATTAATGCCGCTTGATCCAATTGTTAACGATCATTATGGAGATATTTTGTGGAGTTTAGATAGAAAATTACAAGCAAGGTATTTTTGGAATATGGTTTTAAAGATGGAGGAAGTAGAAGAGGATTTAATTATTAAGATTGAAAATAAATTAATTGAAGGGCCTAAAAATTCTTGATTGCTTATACAAAAATTCGATCATACGCTAAGATAAATTTATCTTTAAATGTCGTTGGTAAAAAACAGTCATTACATAAAATTGAAAGTATAATTTCTTTTATCAATTTACATGATAAAATCTCTGTTAAAGCTACAAAAGAAAAAAATCATAAAATAAAGTTTACTGGAAAATTTTCAAAGGGAATTAAAACAAATAATACGATATCTCAATTATTAAAAATTATTGATAAAGACAGATTACTTAAAGGCAAAAAATTTGAAATTCTAATTGAAAAAAACATCCCCACAATGGCAGGCTTTGGTGGGGGATCGATGAATGCAGCATCAATCTTAAAATTTTTGATGAAAAATAAATTCTTAAGTTTATCCAAAAAATCTATCAATGATATTTGCTACTCAATAGGCTCAGATGTTATATTAGGTATGTATAATAAAAATTTAATCCTTAAAGCAAACAAAGAAATAAATGAATTTATTGTCAAAAAAAAAGTCTTTACATTACTAGTAAAACCACCTTTTGGTTGTTCGACAAAAAAAATTTTTTCAAAAGTTAAACATTTTAAAAAAAATAAATTAAATAAATTATCTATATCGATGTTTGATTTGAATTATTTAAAAAAAATGAATAATGATTTAGAGGAAGTTGTGACAAATGAGCACCCAAAAGTTAATAGTTTAAAAAATTTTTTAAAAAAATTACCAAAGGTAGAATTTGTGAGAATGACCGGTTCTGGTTCTGCTTTTATAGCTTATTTTCAATCTAGTAAAATGTGTAAACTGGCTGAAAAAAAAGTAAAAAAAAATTTCAAAAATTACTGGTGTAAAATTGCAAAAACTATATAAATTTTTTTTTTTTATGTTATACGAAAGTAATATTGGGGCGTAGCCAAGTGGTAAGGCACGGGTTTTTGGTACCTGCATCCTAGGTTCGAATCCTAGCGCCCCAGCCAAATATGAAAAATTTATTAGATACAATCTTTTTTAGATCAAATAACTTAAATTATATAAGTCAAAGTATTCGAGATTTAACAAAAAGTACTCCAGTAAATAAAATATTTAAAGCCATAAATTCTCATTCAGCAGATAGTGAAGTAAGATTTGTAGGGGGATGCATTAGAAAGATCATTAATAAAGAAACAGTTAATGATATTGATATGGCTACAAATCTTGATCCTCAAAAAGTTTGTGAAGTTTTAAGAGAAAATAAAATTAATTATTATGAGACTGGTATTGAACATGGAACAATCACGGCACTTATAGAAGGATATAAATTTGAAATTACGTCATTGAGAGAAGATATTTCAACAGATGGAAGACATGCAAAAGTTAAATTTTCAAAAAATTGGAAAGAGGATGCATTGAGAAGGGATTTTACTATTAATTCAATTTACGCAGATGAAGAAGGAAACTTGTTCGATCCTTTTGAGGGTAAAAAAGACTTAGAAAATGGTTTTATAAATTTTATAGGAGACGCTGATAAAAGAATTAAAGAAGATTATTTAAGAATTTTAAGATATTTAAGATTTTTTTCCCATTACTCAAGGCATCCGCATAATCAAGAATTAATCAGAAAACTTAAAATTAATATTGGTGGAATCTCAAAGTTATCTAAAGATAGATTGTTAGATGAATTAAAAAAGATAACTCAGTTAGAAATATTAGAAAAGTTAGCTCATGATAAATTAGGTTCAGAATTATTTTTGATTGTTTTTCCTGAATTAAATAATTTAAATATTTTTTCAAAATTAAATTCAAAAAAAAGAGAGATAATTAATAAGTCTGATTTTGTCTTTCTATTATCTTTAATGATTATTGATGAGACTGATAATGCGGATTATTTTATATATAAATTTAATATTTCTAAAAAAGATCAAAAAAGAATTAAGATAATTGATAATTTTTTTAAGGAAAAAATTGGACCTAAAACTTTTAGAGAAGAAAATCTTAATGGTATATTTTATTATAATGGAAAACAAGCTGTGACGGATATTCTTAATTTTTATCTAATAAAATCAAAAAAAAATCCTGACAATATTCAAAAACTAATTGATTTGTACAAAAATAAGATAATACCAAAAATGCCAGTAGGTGCAGAATTGTTAATGGAAAAATTTAATATTCCTGAGGGTAAACAGTTAGGTTCAAAACTAAAAATAATTGAAGAAGAATGGGTGAAAAACAATTTTCAAATTTCAGATAAACAAGTCAGCCAAATAGTTAACAATTAGATATATTTTACGTCCTTAATTTCAAAATTTTTGACTCCAGCAGGAGTTTTTATTTCAACTAAATCATTTTTATTTTTTCCTATTAAACCTTTACCTATAGGTGATTGGAAATATATTAATTTTTGTTTAAGATCAGCTTCATCTTTTCCTACAATCTTATAATTTATTTTTTCTTCAGTATCTAAATTTTCTAAAAATACAGTCGAGCCGAAGATAACTTTACCATCATTATTTAATTTCGTAACATCAACAACGTTTGCTCTAGCAATAATATCGTTAATTTCAGTAATCCTTCCTTCATTGTGAGATTGTTCTTCTTTTGCAGCATGGTACTCTGCATTTTCTTTTAGATCACCATGTGACCTTGCTTCAGCAATCGCAGCTACAATCTCAGGTCTTTTTTTTTCTTTTAAAAATACTAATTCATCTTTGAGCTTATTTAAGCCGTTTAAAGTAATTGGTTCTTTATTCATGTTATTTCCATTTTGCTATTGGAGGTAATGACATCAAAATACCATCAACATTTCCACCAGTTTGTAAACCAAATTTTGTTCCTCGGTCATAGAGCAAGTTAAACTCTGTATAGCGACCTCTTTTAATGAATTGTAATTCTTTATGTTTTTTAGTCCACTTCTTCTTCATTTTTTTTCTAATAATTTTTTCAAAAATAAATTGAAAAGTAATACCCACATCTCTTACAAATTTAAAATCTTTTTCAAAATTATCTTTTTTATAATCAAAAAAAATTCCTCCAATGCCTCTCGGCTCTTTTCTATGAGGCAAATAAAAATACTCATCACACCATTTCTTATATTTCGTATAATATTTTTTGTTGTGTTGATCACACATTTTTTTCAGAGTTTTATGAAATTCTTCTTTTTCCTTATCATCTTTTACTGATGGAGTTACGTCCATGCCACCACCAAACCAGTCCTGAGTCGTGCATATATATCTTGTATTAAAATGCATGGCAGGAATCATAGGATTTTTCATGTGCATTACAACTGAAATACCCGTAGCCCAAAAACTTGGATCTTTTTTTGCACCTAATATATTTTTTTGAAATTGTTTTGGGAATTTTCCATAAACTTTAGAAAAATTTACTCCAACTTTATCAAATATTCTTCCATTTTCTAAAATTCTAAATTCTCCACCTCCCTCATCTTTTTTTTTACTTCTATTCCAAACAGTTGTTTTAATATCTGAATTTTTTTTTTCGAGCTTGGTTATAGTATGCCAAATAGCCTCTTGTAACATTTTGAACCAATTACTCGTGATGTCTTTTTTAATTTCTAAATCCATATTAAATTAATTTAGTTTGTTTTAAACTCTCTGCCAATATGATTGCAACCGAAGATGCTATATTAAGTGAGCGTTTATTATTTTTCATAGGAATTTTAAGCCTATATTTAGTTCTTTCGTGAATCTCATTTGGAACCCCGGCACTTTCTCTGCCAAATAGAATAGTATCGTTTTTATAAAATTTAAATTTTGTATAAGAAACAGAAGCTTTTGTTGTCATCAGAACTATTCTTTGATCTTTTTTTGATTTAAAAAAATCATCTGAGTTTTGATGGAATTTTATGTCTTTTTCATTCATATAGTCCATAACTACTCGCTTAAACCTTTTGTCACTGAGTATAAACCCGCAAGGCTCTATTATTTCAAGTTTTGCACCTAGGCAAGCACAAGTTCTGATTATTGCTGCTGTATTTTGAGGTATGTCTGGTTCAAATAAAGCAATATTGGGGCCATGATTTATCAAATTCTGTGTCATTCTTTCAGTAGTAAATTTATCATTTTATATTATATGAAATCATATATTTAAGTAGAAAAAAGCAATATTGAGTATATTTAACTATTATTGATGTCAGAAAAAAAAACTAAAAGACGAGATTTCTTATTCACAGCAACTTATGCAGTTGGTGCGGTTGGTGTTGGCGCAACGATATGGCCAATGATTGATCAGATGAACCCAGATGCATCAGTCAAAGCTTTGGCAAGCACTGAAGTTGATGTAAGTGCGGTTGATCCAGGGAAAACAATTACTGTTTTATGGAGAGGTAAACCAGTTTTTATTCGTAGAAGAACACAAGATGAGATTGCCGAAGCAAGATCTGTAAAGTTGGAAGATTTAAAACATCCTGAAAAAGATGAAGATCGTGCAGCGAACCCGGAATGGCTAGTCATGCTTGGAGTATGCACTCATTTAGGGTGTGTTCCTTTAGATCAAAAAGGCGACTACAATGGATGGTTTTGTCCTTGTCATGGATCACACTATGATACTTCAGGAAGAATTAGAAAAGGTCCAGCTCCAACTAATATGGAGATACCCAAATACGAGTTTGTTGACGCTAACATTATTAAAATTGGATAGAATTTATGAGTGATCACGAATATACACCGAAATCTAAAGTTGGGAAGTGGTTTAACGATCGTTTACCGCTACTTACATTAGCTAATCATTTGACAGATTATCCAACACCAAAAAATTTAAATTACTGGTGGACTTTTGGAGGAATTTTAACTTTTTGTTTATTAACTCAAATTGTAACAGGTTTAGTTCTAGCGATGCACTACATTGCTCATGCTGACATGGCTTTTGATAGTGTTGAACACATAATGAGAGATGTAAATTATGGATGGTTAATTAGATACATTCATGCAAATGGTGCATCAATGTTTTTTTTAGCAGTTTATATTCATATTTTTAGGTCATTGTTTTATGGATCGTATAAAGCTCCAAGAGAAGTTATATGGATTATTGGTATAATCATTTATTTACTAATGATGGCTGCAGCCTTTATGGGCTATGTATTACCTTGGGGACAAATGAGTTTTTGGGGAGCTACTGTCATAACTAACTTATTTAGCGCAATTCCTTTAGTAGGTGAAGGAATTGTAACTTGGTTATGGGGTGGTTACTCGGTTGACAATCCGACACTGACAAGATTTTTTACTTTGCATTATTTGATCCCTTTTCTAATTTTAGGATTAGTTGTATTACATATTTGGGCACTGCACGTTCCGGGAAATAATAATCCTGTAGGTATTGATATTAAAAAACCATCAAAAGATACAGTTCCTTTTCATCCTTATATTGTAATTAAAGATGGATTTGCTTTGTTAATGTTTATGATTGTGTTTGCATTTTTTGTTTTTTATACACCAAATATATTAGGTCATGCTGACAATTATATTGAAGCTGATCCTTTAGTAACACCGGCACATATTGTTCCTGAATGGTATTTGTTACCTTTTTATGCAATCCTTAGATCAGTTCCTGATAAACTTTTAGGAGTAGTAGCAATGTTGTCTGCTATTTTAATTTTAGCAGTTCTTCCTTGGTTAGATACATCAAAGATAAGGTCTGCAGTATTTAGACCTTTATATCGACAATTTTATTGGATACTTGTCGTTGATGTTTTAATATTGGGATACGTAGGTGCAATGCCAGCAGAGGGTTTATATCTTTTAATTGCAAGAATAGCTACGGCTTACTATTTTTTACATTTTTTAGTGATCTTGCCTGTTTTGGGTTTAAAAGAGAAAACTTTGCCTATACCACTTAGTATAACTGAACCTGTTTTAGGAGGAAGTCCTAATTTGGCTGCTGCAAAAAACAAAGAAAGTTTTAAGAATTAGTGAAAATTTTTTATAGAATAATATTATTGGTCTTTCTGATTATTATTACGCCTATACACTCTAATTCAGCTGAAAAAATAGAATATTTAAAAACTGACTGGAGTTTCAAAGGTCTATTTGGTAAATTTGACAGAAGTTCACTTCAACGAGGATATCAGGTTTATACAGAGGTATGTTCGTCTTGTCATTCAATGAAATATCTAAGTTATAGAAATTTGGCAGAGAAGGGCGGCCCAGAGTTTTCATTAGAACAAGCTAAAGCTATAGCTGCATCTTTTGAGGTAAAAGACGGTCCTAATGCAGACGGCGAAATGTTTACAAGACCAGGAAGATTATCTGATAAATTTGTTATGCCTTATGATAACGTAAAGGCAGCTCAGGCTGCTAACGGTGGGGCCTATCCCCCAGATATGTCTGTTTTAGTAAAGGCAAGGGGCGGTGGAGTTGATTACATTTACTCACTTCTTCAAGGATATGAGGACCCTCCAACAGGTGTAACTTTAGATGACGGTGTCTATTACAATAAATATATGTATGGAAACAAAATAAAAATGGCCAATCAACTTTCTGATGGATTAATTGAATACTCAGATGGAACTAATGCAACTGTTGAACAAATGTCAAAAGATGTAACAACATTTTTGATGTGGGCAGCAGAGCCTCATTTAGAAGCAAGACATAGAATGGGTTTCAAAGCAATAATATATTTAATTATCTTAACAGTTTTAGTTTATTTTAGTATGAAAAAAATTTGGTCACGTATTGAAACGGAAGTTTAGAACGTCTCCATCTTTTACAATATAATCTTTTCCTTCAAGCCTCATTTTTCCATTATTTTTTGAATTTACCCAGCCTCCGTTATCGATAAAATCATAATAAGATACTGTTTCAGCTCTTATAAAGCCTTTCTCAAAGTCAGAATGTATCTCTCCAGCAGCTTTAGGAGCTGTACAATTTTTCTCAATAGTCCATGCTCTTGACTCTTCAATACCAGATGTAAAATATGTTTCTAATTCCAGTATCTCATAACCTTTTTTAATTAATATATTTAATCCTGTTTCTTTCAAACCAATCATATTCATATAATTTTTTTTTTCTTTATTTTCAAATTCATTAATTTGATTTTCTATATCTGCAGAGACAATCAAAGTATTGTCATCTTTGTATTTCTCTATAAATTTATTTGTGTATTCATTTCCATTTTTAAGACTATCTTCATCTACATTACACACAAATATTTTTGGTTTAATAGACAAAAGACCACTTTGGTTTAAAAGTTTTTTGTCGAATTCATCTTTAAGATTTGATAAATCTTTTCCTGTATTTATCAAATTATCAGCAATTTCTAACAGTTTTAACTGTTCCAAATCAACTTTTTTTTTATTGTTTTTTTCTAATCTTTTTTTAATTGACTCTAAATCTGCCAGCATCATTTCAGTTTCAATTATTTCTAAATCTCTTATTGGATCTACCGAAGAATTTACATTTTGAATATCATCAGAATCAAAACATCTTATCATATGAATGATAGCATCTACTTCTCTTATATGAGATAAAAACTTATTTCCTAAACCTTCACCTTTGGATGCTCCTTTTACAAGTCCAGCGATATCGACAAAAGAAATTGTTGTATTTATTTTTTTTTTAGATTTTGAGATTTTAGCAAGATTATCTAATCTCTCGTCGGGAACAGGAACTATACCAACGTTTGGGTCTATTGTACAAAATGGAAAATTAGCTGCTTGCGCTTTATTAGAATTAGTTAGTGCATTAAATAATGTTGACTTACCAACGTTAGGCAATCCTACTATTCCACATTTAAAACCCATTATTTATTATTTACTGAGCTTGAAAATAAATCTAATTTTTTTTTGATTAGATTCTCAATAGAGTCTGTAATATTTTTTGAAATATTATTTATTCCAACAATTTCCTCTTCATCAAAGTTTTGCAAAACATAATCACTAATCTCAATTTTACCTTTTGGTTTACCTATACCAATTCTAACTCTTGAATAATCTTTACCTATAAATTTATCAATTGATGCTATTCCATTATGACCAGCATCAGATCCTCCAAATTTTGCTTTAATTTTTCCAAACTCTATATCTAGATCATCATGAAAAACTATTACATTTTCTGCTTCAATCTTAAAATATTCTAATAATTCTCTTATACAAATCCCAGAATTGTTCATAAAAGTAAGAGGTTTTATGGCATAAATTTTTTCACCTTCAATATTTCCAGTAGTTAATAAACCTTTAAATTTTGGTTTTTGTTTTGATAAATTAAATTTTTTATTGATAGCATCAATTATTTTGAAACCAACATTATGACGATTATTTTCACTATCTGGTGTTGGGTTGCCAAGACCTACGAATAAAAGCATAAATTTATTGGAATTTATATTTCAAATTAATTGATTATTTTTTTTCTTCAGAAGATTTTTTTTCAGCAGGTTTTTTTTCATCACCTTCTTTCTTATCACCATCTGTAGCTTGTTTTTCCCCATCTGCCGCCGCCTCTGATCCCTCAACTCCCTCTTCGCCATCTGCTGCTTCAGTTTCAGCTGGTTTTTCTGGCTCTTTCATCACTGTTGGTGCTGCAAGCGTTGCAATAACAAAATCTCTTCCTTGAATAGTAGGAACTACTTCACTATCCAATTTTACCGAAGAAATTTTAAAGCTTTCACCAATATCAACACCTTCTAAATCTAATGTTAATTTTTCGGGAATTTTTTCACTTGGACATTTAAGTTCAACTTTTCTTCTAACAATATTTAATACACCGCCTCTTTTCAAACCAGGTGATTTTTCATGGTTAATAAATTCTACAGGTACTTCAATTCTAATTTTTACTCCAGTCACTACTCTTAAAAAGTCAACATGAATAGGTTCATCAGTTATTACGTCATACACTACTTCTCTTGGTAGTACATTTTGACTTTTACCATTTAAGTTTAGTGAAATTATGTTAGATAAAAAATTTTCTTTCTCTATTGTTGTTTTTAATAATTTTTTTGAGATTGAGATTTTTTCATTTTTTTCTTTTCCTCCATAAATTATCCCAGGCACATTTCCATCATTTCTAATTGAGCTAAGCTCACCTTTAGTTTTATTATCTCTAGTATTTGCATTAAGTGAAATCATAAAAAAATGGTTTTTAACTTATGTTCTAAAATAACTCAAGGTAATTATTTGAATAAATCTGAGACAGACGTAGAATTAGAAATCCTTTTGATGGCCTCTCCCATAAGGCTAGATATTGACAAAAATTCAATATTTTTAGCATTTTTAACTTTTTCACCATTGTCAATTGTATCTGTTATAACTAAATTTTTTATAACCGAACCCCTTATTTTTTTCACTGCTTCACCACTTAATACACCGTGTGTTATGTAAACATATACTTCTTTAGCACCTCTTTCTTTTAAAACTTTTGCTGAATTAATAATTGTTCCACCGGAGTCAATAATATCATCAACTATAATACATGTTTTGTCTTTTACATTTCCTATTACGTTCATTACTTGGGATTGCCCAGGTTTTGGTCTTCTTTTATCAACAATAGCTAATCCCACATTTAAAATTTTTCCTAGCGCTCTTGCTCTCTCAGTTCCACCAACATCAGGTGCAACACAAATAATATTTTTACTCTTAATCTTTTTTTTTATATGTCTTGCAAAAATTGGTGTCGAAAAAAGGTTGTCAACAGGTATATCAAAGAAACCTTGAATTTGGCCCGCATGTAAATCTACTGTAACAACTCTATCAGCTCCAGCTTGGGTTATTAGGTTTGAAACTAATTTAGCGGATATGGAAGTTCTTGGAACAACTTTTCGGTCCTGTCTTGCATAACCAAAATATGGAATTACAGCTGTAATATTTTTAGCAGAGGACCTCTTTAATGCATCAATACACAACAACAATTCCATTAAATTATCATTAGCTGGAGAAGAAACTGATTGAATTATAAAAATACTATTCCCTCTTATATTTTCATTAATCTCTATATAAATTTCCCCATCAGAGAATTTTCTTATACTTGAGTTGACAAGTTTTGATTTTAAAAATTTTGCAATTTTTTTACTTAGAGGCTTGTTGCTGTTTCCAGTTAATAATTTCATTAAAAGTTTAATTAATCACAATTATTGAAATATTTCTACCATAATCATTATGATTATATTTTAAAGATCTTCTTGCACTAAAAAAATTGTTCTTCTTATTAAAAGTATCAATATTTAATTGATCAATATTTCTAATTTGGTTCAATTTAACCTGGTTTTTTATGTAATTACCTAAATTAAAAAAAATCTTATTTTTATGATTTTTAAAAAAAAATTGATTCTCTTTCTTTTTATTAGTGAAATTATTTTTAAATTTTTTTTTTACTTCATAATTTTTTATAGATATACAAGGTCCAATAGCAACTATCAAATTTTCTTTTGTACACCCTTTAGCAAACATAAATTTGATAACTTTTTGTACTATATTCTTATAGGCCCCACGCCATCCGGCATGAACAGCAGCAATCATTTTTCTTTTTTTATCAAACATTAAAATTGGAACACAATCAGCAGTCAAAACTGCAATTGGAAAATTTTTTTTTTCTGTAATTATAGCATCAGCATTTATAGTTCTATTAATAAGTTTAGATTTTTTGCTTAAATATACGTACTTATTACTATGAGTTTGTTTTACAAAAAAAATCTCCTTAGATCTTTTAGAAATCTTTTGTTTTACGATTTTAAGATTTTTTTTTATGTTAGATTTTTTATCCTTTGAACCAATTCCACAATTCAAACTTTTATAAATACCTTTTGATACACCACCAATACTACTAAAAAAACAATGTCGAATTTCATTGTATTTTGATAATTTTTTTGAATAAACCAATTTTAAAATCCCAATTTAAAAGTATTATATGAATTTTTAATCATCATCACTTTAAATAAATTTCCCATCTCTTTTTCACCAACTAATCTTTCAAGCCTATAGTAAATATCAGCTTTTTCTTTAAAAGTTTTGCATTTACAAATTATCTCTGCTCGTTGTTTAATCCCTAAATTGGTTAAAAAATTTTTTTGTGTTGTGAAATTTGAATCTAATTCTTTAAAGTTTTGTCTAATTTTATCAAACAAAAAAAAATTTATGCTATGTGTGATATCTGATTTACCAATATTTTCTAATACATTAGAATATTTTTGCTTATAAATTGATTGTAGGGTATTCTTCATTTGCTCCTGAAAATAACCATAATCAACAATTAAAAGTACTCCATCATTTTTTACGATAAGTTTTAATAAATTTTTCAAATATTTTATACCTTCAGGTGAATATTCTATAAATTTTTGATTTTTTTTAATTATATAATTTATCTTTTTCTCGATATTACTTAAATCTGACTTTTTATATGCAAAGCTTAATTTATTGTTAAAATTAATTTCAACAAATTTTTCAAACCAATTTTCATTTTTTTTTGAAAATTGTTTAATAGGAAAAGCATCAAAAAATTCATTCGCTAGAAAAATACTTGGTAATTTTTGAAGTTTATTTAGATCAGCAATCCATTTTATATTTTTGAAATTAATATTTTTTTTTTGTACTTTAATCAATCTAGGACTTTTTTCATGAATAAATATTTTACAACTATTCATAAAAATTGGAAATTTTTTAAAACTTTCAATCATAATTTTAATCATTTCTCCATTTCCTGCTCCTAACTCGATTAAATTTATTTTTTTTGGTGAACCTATACTTTCCCAAAAACCAATTGTCCAAATAGCCATCATTTCAGAAAATAGACGAGAAATATTCGGAGCAGTTGTGAAATCACCACTTATACCAAATGGATTTTTAGTCATATAGTATCCATTTTTTTTATCATAAAGACAAAAATTTATGAATTTGTCTAATGGAACTTTATAATTTTTTTTTAAAATCATTTTTTAAATAATACAAGGTTAGTCCAGTGACAAAAAATATAAGACTTATTATTTGACCCATTGTAAAGTTAAACAATAAATATCCCAGCTGTTCATCTGGTACTCGATAAAATTCGATTATAAATCTAAAAAGAGAATAAAAAATTAAAAATAAAGATGACAATACACCTGGATTACTCAATTTGTCTTTTTTCCAAAAAAAAATCATTATTAAGAATAAAACAATGCCTTCCATCAATGCTTCATATAGTTGTGTTGGATGACGATATAAATTATCAATTTTGATAAATTGTACTGCCCAAGGCACAGTTGTTTCATGACCGTAAAGTTCTGAATTTATAAAATTAGCTACTCTACCTAGGAATATACCTATAGGAGCGACTAAAGCGACTAAATCTAAAAATTGAAATACATCATTACCATTTTTTTTTGCAAAAAAGTAACTTGAAATAATTATCCCGATAACACCACCATGAAAAGACATTCCTCCTTGCCATATTTTGAAAATATCTAAATAATTAATTACATAATAATCAAAATTGTAAATAAGAACATAACCAAGCCTACCTCCAACGATTAAGCCAATAATTAGAAAGGTAATATAGTCATCAAAGTTATTTTTAATCTTAAGATTAAATATTATTTTTTTTACTAAATACCAACCTAATAAAATTCCCATTATATAGGCTATGGAATACCATCTTATTTCATAAGAAAAAAATTCGATGGCTACTGGATCAAAATTATTTATAAACATTAAAAATTTAATTATAGAATATAATTATATTAACTATTAAAATAAATATATATGAAAAATTCTAAATTTGTTTTTGATAAAATTGCTAAATTAATAGAGCAAGGATTGGTTTCTTCAAGAGATTTAACAGATGAATTAGTAACGATTTTAAAATCTAAAAGAGATGAAATAGTGTTTAAAATGAAACTTACCAGTAAAGATGAATTTATGGTATTATCAAAAAGAGTAGATAACTTAGAAAAAAAAATTCAAAACTTAACTATAAAAAAAAAAAGAAAAGTTAAGAAGGTAAAAAAATCCTAACTCCAAGTCCATTTAGCTTAGATTTTTCCAATTTGATATTGCCACCATGTGAACGAATAATGTCAGAAGCGATTGAAAGCCCAAGACCTACACTTGATTTGGTTTCTGATCTTCCTTTGTTAATCTTATAAAATGGTTTAAAAACATTATCATATTCTGACTCTGAAATACCTGGACCATCATCCTCGATGTTCAGGAAAATATTTGTGGTTTTTTTAGTAAGTTCTATATTAACTTTTTTTCCATATTTAAGAGAATTATCAATTAGATTATTTATACTTCTTTTAATAAGATTTTTTCTTCCATTTAAATAAATATTATCAACTAAAGATTTTGAAATATTTTCATTATTATATTTTCTAATAATTTCTGAAATAAGCTCAGTTAAATTAAACATTTCATCTTTTTCAAGATAAGAAGAACTAGTGAATTGAAGATACTCATTGAGCATTTTTTCCATCTCATTTATATCTTCAGTTAGTTTTTTAGCGATATCATTATCCTTAATAAACGCAGTTTGTAATTTCATTCTAGTTAGTGGGGTTCTTAAATCGTGACTGATACCAGATAGCATTTCTGATCTTTGATTCAAATGTCTTAAAATTCTTTTTCTCATTCTATCAAATTCAAGTCCGGCTTGTCTTATTTCAGATGCACCAGAGGGTTTAAACTCCTCAACTTCTTCCCCTCTACCAAATCTTTCTGCCGCTTTAGCTAAAGTAGTGATTGGTCTAGTTTGGTTCTTTAAAAATATTAAGGAAATAATTATCACTATTATTGCTGGAACTGTAATCCATAAACCAAATATTCTAGCTGATGAACTAGTTAGTCTATCTCTTGGAACCAAAAACTTAAAATAACCACTTTGAAATTTAATTCTTAAATCAACTAATTCTTTATAATTTGTACTATCGTACCAAAATAATGTATCTGCAAAGCTTGATTTTAATTCTCTTCTCAGAGTTCTATCAATAGGACTAAACCATCTTTCATCATATTTGTAATTAAAATTTTCATCTTGTATAAATTCTATATTTAAGTCCTGGTAAACAGAAAAAAGATTTGTAATTTCATCTTTATCAAATTTGTCATTACTATAAGCTTCTATAAATGTTTTAATTTCATTTACTAAAGCTCTTGTCATACCTTTACTTGTTTTAATCCAAAGACTATCAAAAAAAACTACAGTAATTATTAATTGAAGCACAATTACAGGGACTGCTACAATTAGTAATGCTCTATAAAATAATCTTTTAGGCAATAAATTTTTCACAAATTTATTCAATCCATAAAACATAGCCTGCTCCTCTTATAGTTTGAAGAAATTTTGGATTTTTTGGATCTATTTCTATTTTTTTTCTTAACCTAGTTATGATTACATCGATTGATCTCTCTTTATCAAGGTCTATTAATTTACCTATTTCCGTTCTTTCAAAAGTTTTACCAGGATTGTTTATCATTTTTTCTAATATAATTTTCTCAGTACTATTTATTTTAAATTCCAAATCATTTTTAAAAATTAATTTTTTATTTAAGTCGATTTTTACATTTTCAAACTCAATAACTCTTTTCAGATCACCTTTTTTAGTTTTTTTTAAAATATTCTTTATCCTTAAAAGTAATTCTTTTGGTTCAAAAGGTTTTGGTAAATAGTCATCTGCTCCAATTTCAAGACCTTCTACTCTTTCCGCAGCCTGACCTTTTGCTGTCAACAAAATTACTGGTGTATCTAAGTTATTTTTGTGTTCTTGAATAAACTCTAATCCACTTTTACCAGGCATCATTATATCTAGAATAATTAAATCAAATTTAATCATTTTTACTTTTTCACTTGCATCCTCCGCTGAGTTAGCTGTAGTTACTAAATAATTATTTTCATTTAAATATTTTTTAACTAAAGATCTTATGCCCTCATCATCATCAATTACAAATATATGTGCTAAAAATTCATCCATTAATTATTTTACTTAAAACACTATCGAAATTTAAAACTTCATCTGATCTTGAGTTCAATAAAGCGTTATAAATTCTTTTTTTTTGAGTCTGAAAAATCTCATCAAAAATTTTTTTACCCTTATCGTTAAGAAAAATATGTTTCACCCTAGTATCTTGTTCATCTTTTTTAAATTCGATAATTTCAAGCTTAATAAGGTCTTTAAGCACCCTATTTAAACTTTGTTTAGTTACTTTCAATTTTTTTAAAAGTTTTGATATTGAAATACCCTCATACATTGATAATAGGTGTATAACCTTCTGATGAGCTAATCCTATTGAATATTTATCAAGAACTTTTTTTGAGTCAGCGAAGGTTTCTCTATAACCAACAAATAACTTTTCAATTAAATCTTTTAATTGATCATCTTTAAGATATAAAAGTTCTTTCATTCTAGGTAAGTTATATTGACATATTATAAATACAAAGATATTTTTATTCTATAAAATGATACCCTACGATAAAAGATCTGGCAAAATATGGTACAATGGCGAATTAGTAGATTGGTCAGATGTAAAAGTTCATGTTTTAAGCCACGGACTTCATTATGCTAGTTGTGTTTTTGAGGGAGAAAGAGTTTATGATGGATCTATTTTTAAACTAGAGGAACATACTTCAAGATTATTTTATTCAGCGAGAAGGATGGGTTTCGAAATACCTTATAGTGAAGAAGAGATTAATTTAGCCTCAAAAAAGATAATCAATACTCAAAAGGTAAAAAATGGTTATGTAAGACCTGTTGCTTGGAGAGGAAGTGAAATGATGGCAATATCTGCTCAACAAACAAAAATTCACGTTGCAATTGCAACATGGGAATGGGGATCTTATTTTGATCCAAAATTAAAAATTGAGGGAATAAAACTAAATATATCAAATTGGAGAAGACCTGCGCCTAACACGATACCTTGGGATACTAAAGCATCAGGTCTTTATATGATTTGTACACTTTCAAAACATGAAGCTGAAAAGCAAGGATATACAGACTCACTAATGTTAGATCATGAAGGAAATGTTGCAGAGGCAACTGGTGCTAATATTTTTTTTAAAGACAAAAATGGAGAACTTCATACTCCAATACCAGACTCTTTTTTAGATGGTATTACTAGAAGAACAGTTATCGAAATTGCAAAATCAAAAAATATTAAAATTCATGAAAGAAAAATCAATCCTTTGGAATTAAAAGATTTTGTTGGATGTTTTTTGACTGGTACTGCAGCAGAGGTTACGCCTGTATCCTGTATTGCGGATAATCAATTTAAAGTTTGCAAAATGATAATAGATTTGAATGAAAGTTATCAAATTTTAGTAAAAAAGAAAAAAGCTGCTTAATCTTTACTGTCTTCTGAAATTGCATGATCTATTCCCTTACGCATATAATCGTATCCAGTAAATAGTGTTAAAGCTGCAGATAACCATAAAAGAACAATTCCTATAGTTTGAGCATTATAATCTTGAAAATTAATAATTTTATTCCCTGTTTCTCCTGAAAGCAAAAGACCTATAGAGACCATTTGTAAAACGGTTTTTAATTTAGCTAGATTAGACGTAGGGAGTTTTATTTTTCCTTTTGCCAAAAATTCTCTCAGACCTGAAATCAAAATTTCCCTTGTTAAAATGATTATCGCAGCAATTACCTCATAATTACGGATAGTTCCATCCATTACTAAAAGTATTAAAGCAGTGGCAACAATTATCTTATCTGCTATTGGGTCTAACAATTCGCCAAGTTTAGACTCCTCTCCAAGTAGTCGTGCTAACATTCCATCTAAAAAGTCAGTAAATGAAGCAATGATAAATAATATTAGAGCTGTCAAATCTCCATAAAAACCTGGCAAATAAAATGCTAAAACAAAAAAAGGAACAATTAAAATTCGACCAACGGTTAAGATATTTGGTATCTTTCTAAGCATATTATTTATTCGTGAAAAAAATTATATATCTTTTTTGCAACTTTTTCCTCAACTCCATCCACAGATTTAATTTCATCTAAGCTTGCAGATTCAACAGCTCTTGCTGAGCCAAAATGATTTAATAATGCTCTTTTTCTTATAGAGCCTATACCTTCAATTTGATCAAGTAATGATTTATTAATTCCTTTTTTTCTTTTTGCTCTATGAGCACTAATAGCAAACCTATGTGATTCATCCCTGATTCTTTGAAGAAAAAATAGAGTAGGATCGTTTTTTGTAAAATTAAATTCTTTACCATTATGGAAAAAAGTCTCATTTCCGCTATTTCTTTGTCTCCCTTTTGCTATTGCAACTATAGGCAAGTCGTGGAGTCCTAATTCATTAAGAGTTTCTCTAGCTACAGAGTATTGGCCTTTTCCACCGTCGATCAAAACTAAATCAGGAAAAGTCAGATAATTATCTTTCTCTTGTATGGCTCTTTTAAATCTTCTATTGAGCACCTCTCGCATCATTCCATAATCATCTTGTTCATTTTTTTGAATTTTAATATTAAATTTTCTGTACCTTTTTTTGATAAATCCCTCATCTCCATAAGCAATTAATGCACCAACACTATTAGTTCCTTGGATGTGACTGTTATCATAAACCTCTATCAAACTTATATTAGTCTCTAAATTAAATTTATTTGCAACAGAATCAAATAATTCCCTATTATTCTGACTTTCATAAAGTTTCCTAGTTAGGCTATCTTTAGCGTTTTTAATTGCCTGATTAATTACTTTTAACTTTGACCCTTTCTTTGCAATAGATATATCTATTTGTTTTTCCTCTTTTTGAGATAGGGTTTTTTCAATTAAAACTTTTTCTTTTATTTCTTCAGATAATATTATCGATGAAGGAACACTTTTATTCTCATAAAATTGAGAAACAAAAGAATTCAATATATCACTTAGTTTTTCATCAGGATCATGCTTTGGAAAAAAAGCTTGATTACCCCAATTTTGTTTTGATCGATAAAAGAAAACTTGTATGCAAGTTTTACCTGACTCTTTATAACCAGCGATTACATCAGCCTCAATTAAATTTGCCTCATTAATTCTTTGTGATGATTGAATAATATTCAAAGATTTTATTCTATCTCTTAAGATTACAGCCTTTTCAAAATCTAAATTATCGCTCGCCTTTTCCATTTGGTCTGAGAGATTTTTTTGTATTTTTCTTGATTTGCCAGACACAAATTCAATCGCATCTTCCACTGTTTTTTTATACTCATTTTTTTCTATATACCCAACACATGGACCAGAACATCTTTTGATTTGATATAAAATACAAGGGCGTTCTCTATTTTTAAAAACAGTATCATCACAAACCCTTAAATGAAAAATTTTTTGTATCATCTTAATGGTCCAATTAGCTGAACCTGCTGATGCAAAAGGTCCAAAATAAAAACCTTCTTTTGTTTTTTTTCCTCTATGTCTTTTTATTTGTGGCCATTTATCTTTATTACCTATAAAAATAAATGGAAAAGATTTATCATCTCTTAAAAGAATATTAAATTTTGGTTTATGCTTTTTGATTAAATTCGCCTCAAGAAGTAAGGCCTCACTTTCATTTGATGTGGTAGTTATTTCAAGCCTTCTTGTTTGAGACAACATTCTTTCTGTTCTGATAATATGATTTTTTTCCGCTATATAACTCTTAAGTCTGTTAGGTAAATTTTTTGCTTTACCTACATAAAGGATATCTCCTTTATCATTTAACATCCTGTAAACACCAGGTAATTTAGGAATCAGAGCAAGTTCTTTTTTTATTACCTCTTTACCAATTTCAGAACTTATCATGACTTCTTTTTTTGGTAATTTGTATACCAACAGATGAACATTGTTTTAAAATTTCTAATTTTTCAATTTTAAGCATTATTTTACCTATTCTCTTATCTTTAAAGAGTTCATTAAAGACAGCTTCCGCTAAAGTTTCTAAGAAATTATAGTGCTTCTTTTTAATGAGTTTTTTAATTAATTTTACAATAGTCGCATAATTTACAATTGATTTGAGATCTTTATCATTTGAGGGTTTTTTATCTTGATAATCAATTTCCAAACTAAATTTTACTTTTTGTGCTTTCTCCTTCTCAAAATCATAATAACCAAGCTTTAAATTTAAAATAAGCTCATTGATTAGAATTTTTTTTTCGTAGTTAAATAAGCTTTTATTTTTATCTATTTTAACTACTTTAAGATTACTTTTTTTCATTCTTTCCCCTTTAGAATATCTGGTGTCCGCCAATTTAAGTTTTGACCACTATCAATTGCTAAAACTTGACCTGTAATAGAACTGTTTTTAATAAAAAAGTCAACTGCATTGCAAATCTCATTAATACCAACTTGCTGTTTAAGTGGAGTAGCTAAATATTGACTTTTAAAATGTTTTTCTGATTGCCTTTTATTTTTAATTGTTGGTCCGGGAGCTATTCCATTAACTCTTATGTTTGGTGACAAACTCATCGCACTTGTTTTGGTTAAAGTATAAAGGCCTGTTTTACTTAATGTATATGAGAAGAAATATGGAGTAAGTTTAAATACTCTTTGATCAATTATATTAATAATATTATTATTCTTCCCTCTGATATTCTTTGAAAATTCTTTTGATAAAAGAGCAGGAGCCTTAAGATTTGTTGAAATATGTTTTTCCCAGCTTTTAGATGTAAAATTTTTTAATTCATCATTTTCAAATAATGAGGCATTATTTATTAAGCAGTCAAAAAATTTTATTTTTGTTTTTGAATATTTAATAATTTTAATGATATCTTTTTCCTTACTAAGATCTCCCTTTACTAAATGAATTCTAGACCCATTATTTTGAAGCCTCTTTTTTAAATTTTCAGCTTTTACTTTTGATTTATTATAATGAATTATAATTTGTTTATTTGGTCCTGATAATTTTTCAGCTATTGCAGCACCTATTCTAGTTGCTCCACCAGTAATTATTATCCTCTGTGCTTCCATTTCTTATCTTTTTTTTTAGTAACCTTAGTTCCTGGCATGCCCATTGTCGATCTACCTTTTGGATAAAGTTTATTTTTTACATCATATTGTCTGATTTTAGGATTTAATGTTATTTCTAGCTCTGTACTCTCTAATTTCCTTATCTCATCTCTTATTTTTGCCGCTTCCTCAAATTCTAGGTTTGAGGCAGCTTCTTTCATTTTTTTATCAAGAGCTTTTAGGTGTTTCTTAAGATTTCCTCCAACATTAGATCCTTCACTTATTTTGACATAGTCTTTTTCGTAAACACTTTCTAAAATATCATTTATTTCTTTTTTTACTGTCTTTGCATCAATTTTGTTTTTTTTATTATAAGCTAATTGAATTTTTCTTCTTCGCTCTGTTTCTTGAATTGCTTTTTTTATACTTTTTGTCTCTTTATCAGCATAAAGAATTACCTTACCGTCAACATTTCTTGCAGCTCTTCCAATCGTTTGTATTAAAGAGGTTTCAGATCTTAAGAAGCCTTCTTTATCAGCATCTAAAATTCCAACTAAAGCACATTCAGGTATGTCTAATCCCTCTCTCAATAAATTAATTCCAACTAAAACATCAAAGACACCCATTCTTAAATCTCTCATTATTTCTATTCTTTCAAGAGTATCAATGTCAGAGTGTAAGTATCTTACTTTAACACCGTTTTCGTGAAGGTATTCTGTCAAATCTTCTGCCATTTTTTTTGTGAGAGTAGTAACTAAAACTCTATGATTATTTTCAATTACTTTTTTACATTCATGCATTAAATCATCCACTTGATTTTTAGCTGGTCTTATTTCAACTGGAGGATCAATTAATCCAGTAGGCCTGATAACTTGGTCAATAAATTTCCCTTTTGTTTGTTCTAGTTCCCAAGGCCCAGGAGTTGCAGAAACAAATACAGTCTGCGTTCTCATTAAATCCCACTCCTCAAATTTTAATGGTCGATTATCCATGCAAGATGGAAGTCTAAATCCATATTCTGCTAAAGTACTTTTTCTGGATCTGTCACCCTTGTACATTCCGTTTAATTGTGGGACAGTTACGTGACATTCATCAACAAAAATTAAAGTATTATCTGGAAAATATTCAAAAAGAGTAGGAGGCGGCTCACCTGGTTTTCTACCCGATAAAAATCTAGAATAGTTCTCAATTCCTGCACAAGAACCTGTTGCCTCAATCATCTCTAAATCAAATTTAGTTCTTTCTTCTAATCTTTGTGCTTCAAGTAATTTATTCTCAGCTTTATGTTTTTTTAAGGTTATTTCTAACTCTTTTCTTATATTAATTATAGCTTGCTCAATTGTAGGTTTGGGAGTTATGTAATGGCTATTTGCATAAACTTTAATTAAACTTAAGTCTCTTACCTTATCACCTGTAAGTGGATCAAATTCTTCAATTTGTTCAAGTTTTTCTCCAAAAAGACTTAAACGCCATGCTCTATCTTCCAGATGTGAAGGAAAGATCTCAAGGTATTCTCCTCTTGCTCTAAAAGTTCCCCTGTAAAAGTTTTGATCATTACGCTTATATTGTAGAGCAACTAAAGACTTTATTATTTGTTCTCTGTTGTAATCATAATTTCTTTGAAGAGTTAAGGTCATTTTACTATATGCCTCAACTGAACCTAATCCATAAATACAGGATACACTAGCTACTATAAGCACATCATCCCTTTCAAGAAGTGATCTTGTTGCTGAGTGTCTCATTCTATCTATTTGTTCATTTATAGACGCCTCTTTTTCAATATAAGTATCTGATCTGGGCACGTAAGCTTCAGGCGTGTAATAATCGTAGTAAGACACAAAGTACTCTACTGCGTTATCTGGAAAAAATGTTTTCATTTCACCATAAAGTTGAGCCGCGAGAGTTTTGTTAGGAGCTAAAATCAAAGCAGGTCTATTAGTTGCTTCAATAACTTTTGCCATAGTAAAAGTTTTCCCCGATCCAGTTACGCCAAGTAATACTTGATTAAACTCTTCTTTATTTGCACCTTTAACTAGTCTTTTTATTGCATCTGGTTGATCACCTGCAGGTTTAAAATCAGACTTAATTTTAAACTTTTTACCACCCTCAAGTTTTCCACTGATTTTTGGATTTTTACTCTGGATATCTGTAATTAAATCTTGATAAGTATTTTCCATATATTAAAGAAAGTAGTAGAATTAAATAATATTTCAATGAGCATAATATCAGACAGTTTAAAAAGAATTAAGCCATCCCCAACTATTGCAGTTACTCAGAAAGCTAGAGAATTGAGATCAGCTGGAAAAGATGTAATAGGTTTAGGAGCTGGAGAGCCAGATTTTGATACTCCAGAAAATATAAAAATAGCTGCGATCAAAGCTATTAAAAGAGGAGATACAAAATACACTGCTGTTGATGGAACACCAGAACTTAAAAAGGCTATTATCAAGAAATTTAAAAGAGAAAACAAACTAAATTATTCTCTAGATCAAATAACTGTTGGGACAGGAGGAAAACAAGTTCTTTATAATGCTTTCATGGCAACTCTTAATAAAGGTGATGAAGTAATTATACCTGCACCCTATTGGGTATCATACCCTGACATGGTTTTGTTAGCTGGAGGAAAACCAAAAATAGTCAAATGCAATGAACAAGAAGGTTTTAAACTTACTCCAAAAAAATTACAAAAAGCAATATCTAAAAAAACCAAATGGATTATTCTGAATTCTCCTTCAAATCCGACTGGAGCAGGTTATTCAAAAAAAGAAATAAATGAATTAGCTAAAATTTTAATCAGAAATAAAAAAATTCATATTTTAAGTGATGATATTTATGAACATGTTAGGTATGATAATTTTAATTTTTTTACAATTGCTCAAATTTCAAAATTAAAAGATAGGACACTCACAATGAATGGAGTAAGTAAATCATATGCCATGACTGGCTGGAGAATAGGTTATGCTGCTGGTCCAAAAGAAATAATTAAGGCTATCGGAAAAATTCAATCACAATCTACTTCAAATCCTTCTTCAATAAGTCAAGCAGCTGCTGTAGAGGCATTAAATGGAAAACAAGGATTTATAAAAATTAGAGCTAAAGCATTCAAAGATAGAAGAAACTATGTTGTAAAAAGCCTTAATAATATTAAAGGTATAAGTTGTTTGACTCCAAATGGAGCATTTTACGTTTTCCCAAGTTGTAAAGGATTATTAAATAAAAAAACAAAATTAAAAACTGATACAAATTTTGTTCAAAGATTACTAGAAAAAGAAAATGTTGCAGTTGTTCAAGGTTCTGCTTTCGGCTTAGATGGTCATTTTAGGGTTTCTTATGCTACATCTATGAAAAATTTAGAAAAAGCTATGTCGAGAATTAAATCTTTCTGTGAGTCCTTAAACAAATAATTATTTTTGATTTAAAATCTTTTTTGCTGGAATGGTTTTTTTAATCCAAGAATTTGGAATAGAACTTACACCTTGTAAAGCAGCAAAGTATGCTCCTGTAAAATTTGCTCTTGAACAATTGCAGCCACCCGCTTTTATTGTTTTTAAAATAGCATCTTTATAATTTTTTGAATTGATGATTGTATATATTGAGCTGTTAAAAGTTCCTGGATAGCTACAAGCCATACCTAACCTACTTATGATTATCGGGTTAAATTTTGATTTTAGTTTTTTTATTTTTTTTATGTCATTAACAATTCCCTGCATAAAAGTATTTTTATTGAATTTTTTAATAAATTCTTTGATTGGGTCTTTAGCTCCCTTTAGCGCAAAATCTATTAAATAAAATTTAGCCATAGCATATTTAAAACTTATTTTTGAAACTGTTACAATTTTGAAAATTTTTTCTAAACTTTTAAAATTAAAGCCATAAAGAAAATATGGAAGAGTAGCACAAAAACCATCTGACTCATTAACTTTTACACCACCAGAAAACTTCTTTTTTAATTTAATATTTTTTACCGTCTCAATAATATTTTGATGTATCCATGGTCCCTTAACCATACCGCGCCAGTCTTTGACTTTCTTATATTTAGATCTCAGTTTTAAATTTTTCCAATATTTACTTCCAGGACCAAAGCTTTTAAGGATATTTTTTCTAAAACGTTTCTCTATATTTTCGTGTCCATCCAGTAGTGTTTGAAACATCACTTGGCTAATTTCATTATAACCAGAGACTTTTCCAGTTTTTATATTATAGAAAGGACTTCTATTTTTTTTTATGAAAGAAAAGTCCTTTTTGCCTTTAATATAAATACTTAATCTTTTTTGATTATATACCCAATGTAATGGCCTGGCTGCCGCATCTGCAACTGTAGCGCCCAAGAAAACATGAAGATTATTTTTCACTTTAATGAGATAAAAACTTTTCAGCCTCTAGTGCTGCCATACATCCCATACCAGCAGCAGTTACGGCTTGCCTAAATGTTTTATCCTTTACGTCACCAGCCGCATAAACACCTGGTACATTAGTCTCTGTTGAATCTGGTTTTGTTATCAAATAACCTTCATTATCCATACTAAGTTGATCTTTAAATAATTGAGTTGCAGGGTCATGACCAATAGCAATGAAAACACCGTCTAATTTTATTTCATCAATTTTATTTGTTTTCACATTCTTAACTTTAATTCCTTTAACATTTTTTGGATCTTTATCTCCAATTACATCCTCAACAACTGTATCCCAAATAATTTCAATTTTTTTATTTTCCATAAGTTTTTTTTGAAGCATTTTTTCAGCTCTTAAACTATCTCTTCTGTGAATTAATTTTACTTTTGACGCAAATTTTGTAAGAAACATTGCTTCCTCAACAGCCGCATTACCTCCACCTACAACAGCAACTTCCTTATCTTTAAAGAAAAAACCATCACATGTTGCACATGCCGATACACCAAATCCTCTAAAATCTTGTTCAGATTTAATATTTAACCATCTAGCTTGGGCACCTGTGGAAATTATTATGCTATCAGCAGTATATTTTTGACCAGTGTCACCTATAGCCTCAAAAGGTGTTGTTTTTAAGTCTACAGAACTTATATGATCTTCAATCATTTCTGTTCCAACTGCTTTTGCCTGCTCTTTCATTTGATCCATAAGCCATGGACCTTGAATAACATCAGCAAATCCTGGAAAGTTTTCAACATCAGTTGTTGTAGTTAATTGACCTCCAGGCTCTGATCCATAAACTAAAATTGGATTTAACATTGCTCTCGCCGCATAAACTGCAGCAGTATATCCAGCAGGACCAGACCCAATTATTAACACTTTTGTGTGTTTAGTTGGATTTTGACTCATATGAAAGCTATATAGTGATAAATGACTAAATTAAAAGGTTTATTATTGACCGAGGGTATGCACGGCATGATTAGCCAAGTTGAGGGGCTTGCTAAAGCTCTTAATCTTGAATTTATACACGAAAAAATTGAACTAAATAATTTTTGGAAAATGATTCCTCCAAAAATTACACCTGTAAAAGATTTTGTTTTCAAAAACAATATATCAGAAAAATTTAATGTAGTAATTTCATGTGGGAGAAAAAGTGTAGTCCCATCCATCTTTTTAAAAAAAAAATTTGGAAGTAAAATTATGAACATTCATATTCAAGATCCAAAAGTATCATTAAATAATTTTGATTTTGTTATTGCGCCAGAGCACGATGGTCTTGTGGGAAAAAATGTTCTTAAAACCAAAGGAGCAATTCATTATCTTACCGAAAAAGAATTGGAGGAAAATGTTAATTATTTAAAACCTAGAATTAAAAAAGAAAAAGTAATTGCGTTTATCGCTGGTGGTCCAAATAAGTATTATGATTTTAATGATGAAATAATTGACGAAATTTTTGTTAAAACCAAAAAAAATTTCATAAATCAAGGTTATCAGCTAATTTTTATACCTTCAATGAGAACACCGCAAAGAATTATAGATAAAGCTCGAAATTTTTTTGATGATGATCAGATTATAATTCAAGATATTGATAAGAAAGCCTATTTGTCATCACTTAAACTAGCTGATCATATTATTGTAACTTGCGACTCTACATCTATGATATCTGAGGCAGCTATGTCGGGGAGACCAATATATGTGGCTCAAATGCCAGCTATTAAAAAAAATATTCGTTTCAAAAATTTTTTTGAGCTTTTTAAATCCCTAGAAATAATTAAAAACTTAGGGGACGGGGTAGAAGAATGGAATTATAAAAAACTTAATGAAACTGATAGAATATCAGGATATATAGAGAAACAATTTAAAGATTATGACTTTTCTTAATTCTATATTGAAAAACTCAAAAAAGTATGAATTCCCATTTAATCACTGGGAATATAATAATGCTTTAAGTGAAGAAGCTATTAAAGAAATAGAAGGTGCAGACATTCCTGATGTAAGCAAACATAATCTCAATTATGATGGTACAAGAGCAATTGATGGTGGCGCCGCTGAATTTAGAGAAGGCATAGCTTCAGGCGGTAAGGCAATAAAATTTAGATGTTTTGTTACAAAAGAAAATGCTTCTCAATTTCCACATTTAGTAAAATTCATTAATGAACTTCAATCTAAAGAAACATGCGAAACGATCTCCAAAATGATTAATAAAGATTTATCGGGTTCATATGTCAGACTTGAAGTTATTTGTGATCGTGAAGGTTTTTGGTTAAAGCCACACTGTGACATTAAAGAAAAATTAATGTCAGGACTTATTTTTGTAAATAATGCAAATGAGTCAGAGGAACTAGGCACTGATTTTTATAATGAAAAATTAGAAAAAGTTAAAACAGTTCCCTACAAACATAATTATGGTTATTTATTTACAAGCGGTCCAAATACATGGCACGGAATGGAAAAGAAAAAAATTGTTAAAGAAAGACGATGTATTCAAGTCAATTATGTTACATTTAAAACTGATTGGAAGGTCGATTAAATATTTTGTAGAGACGTCACCTCTAATTTTTTTGTTTTAAGTGATTTAATACCCTCAATACATGCTAGTGCTGTTGACATATTTGTGCAGTAGGGCACTTTGTTTTTAAGTGTTGCTCTTCTTAAAGCAATAGCATCGCTTAATCTGTGTTCTGTATTGCCTCCACCAGTGTTTATTACTAATGCAATTTTTTTTGAGTCGAGAACATCAACGATATGAGGTGACCCACTACTTACTTTATTTATAATTTTACAACTCATGCCATGTTTTTGAATATATTCAGCAGTCCCTTTTGTGGCACACAAACTAAAATTTAATTTTAATAGTTCTTTTGCAAGCCCTAATCCTTCATCTTTATGAGAGTCTTTTAATGATAAAAAAGCTAATCCTTTAATAGGTAGGGAATTAGACGATGCTATCTGGCTTTTTGCGTACGCCATTCCAAAATTTTTGTCAAATCCCATCACTTCCCCAGTTGATTTCATTTCTGGACCTAACAATAAATCACTATTAGGAAATTTATTAAATGGAAAAACGGCTTCTTTTACAGCAAACATGCCTTTAGATTTATCTTTTAAATTAAATTTTGAAAGTTTCTCACCAGCCATAACTCTTGAGGCTATCTTTGCCAACGGTACTCCTTTAGCTTTTGAGACAAAAGGAACAGTCCGACTAGCTCTTGGATTTACCTCAATGACAAAAATTTCATCTTTCTTTATTGCGAATTGAACATTCATGAAACCTTTTACTTTCAGGGCTAGGGCTAAATTTTTTGTTTGTTTCTCAATTTCTTTTATTAAAAAAGGTTTTATTGAAACTGGTGGTAAGCTGCAAGCCGAGTCCCCAGAATGAATTCCTGCTTCCTCTATATGCTGCATTATCCCAGCCACATGCACTTCTTTACCATCGGATATAGCATCAACATCCACTTCCATTGCATGATCTAAAAATTTGTCAATAAGAATTGGATTTTTTTCTGCTGCTTTAAAGGCTTCATCAACAAAATTTTTTAATTGACTTTTTTCATAAACAATTTCCATCGCTCTTCCTCCAAGAACATAAGAGGGTCTAACCATTAAAGGTAAACCAATTTTTTCAGATATTTTAATTGCTTGTTTGAAATTTTTTGCAATTCCACTTTCAGCTTGATTCAAATTTAATTTTTCTAAAAGTTTTCTAAATCTATCTCTATCTTCTGCTAGATCAATAGATGAGTATTGAGTTCCTAAAATTGGGAGATTATTATCATGTAAAAATTTTGCTAATTTAATTGGAGTTTGTCCACCAAATTGCGTAATGATACCGACTAAATTCCCTTTATCCTTCTCTCGCTTTATAATGTTGAACACATATTCTTCCTTTAAAGGCTCAAAATATAATCTATCGCTAGTGTCATAATCTGTTGAGACAGTCTCTGGATTACAATTAACCATTACAGTCTCAAAACCAGCAGTTTTTAAAGCAAAACTAGCTTGACAACAGCAATAATCAAATTCTATTCCTTGTCCTATTCTATTAGGCCCTCCACCTAATATTATAATTTTTTTCTTAACAGATGGGTCAGCTTCACACTCTGAATTTATTGAGAAATTTCTTTGATATGTTGAGTACATGTATGGTGTAAAAGATTTGAATTCTGCAGCACAAGTATCAACTTTTTTAAATACTGGTAAAATTTTAAGTGCAGTTCTTTTTTTTCGCACAATATCTTCAGATAAATTTGACAGCTCAGAAAGCTTTTTATCTGAAAAACCTATTGATTTTACTCGGTTAAAATCATCAAAATTTTTCGGTAATCCATTGTTTTTGATCTTAATTTCATTATCTATTATTTCTTTAATTTGGTTTAAGAACCAAGGGTCGATTTTTGATAAACTATAAATTCTTTTAATATTGATTTTTTTCCTCATTGCTTCAGCAACAAGTAAGATTTTATTTGGAATATTTTCTCTTAGTTTTTTTTCAATTTGTTTTTTGTTTAGATCAAATATTCTGTCTAATCCTGAGAAACCAGTCTCAAGAGAGATCAATGCTTTTTGAAAAGATTCTTTAAAGTTTCTTCCGATTGCCATTGCTTCCCCAACTGATTTCATTGATGTGCCTAAAATTGCTGGAGATGTTGAAAATTTTTCAAAAGTAAATCTTGGAATTTTGGTTACTACATAATCTATACTTGGCTCAAATGATGCTGGAGTAACTTTAGTAATTTCATTTTTTAATTCATCCAACGTATATCCGACTGCAAGTTTTGCAGCAACTTTAGCTATGGGAAATCCAGTTGCTTTTGATGCAAGGGCTGATGATCTTGATACTCTAGGGTTCATCTCAATTATTACCATTCGCCCATTTTTAGGATTTATTGCAAATTGGACATTTGAACCACCTGTCTCAACTCCAATTTTTCTTAAACATGCAATAGAAGCATTTCGCATTACTTGATATTCTTTATCAGTTAATGTCAATGCGGGAGCAACAGTAACTGAGTCTCCCGTATGTATTCCCATTGGATCTACATTTTCTATCGAACAAATGATTATACAATTATCTTTTTTATCTCTTACAACCTCCATTTCAAATTCTTTCCAACCTTTTAAGCACTCTTCTACAAGTACTTGGCTTACCGGAGACTCGTGTAAACCATTTTTGATAATTTTTAGGTAATCCTTCCTGTTTTTTGCTATTCCTCCTCCTAAACCCCCAAGCGTAAAAGCTGGCCTAATTATTGCTGGCAGACCAATTTTATTCAAAACTTTTGATGCTTGATTTATATTGTTTACAATCTCAGATTTCGGAAGATCTAAACCAATATCAATCATGTTTTTTCTAAATTTTTTTCTATCTTCTGCATTGGAAATAGCTTTTGAATTTGCACCAATTAATTCGATTTTATATTTTTTTAAAATTCCTTTTTTCTCTGCCTCCA
Source organism: uncultured Pelagibacteraceae bacterium (assembly GCA_902603625.1). Taxonomy (GTDB): domain Bacteria; phylum Pseudomonadota; class Alphaproteobacteria; order Pelagibacterales; family Pelagibacteraceae; genus Pelagibacter. Next base: position 11,748 of record CACKVM010000005.1, on the reverse strand, counting down.
TTGCGAGGTTAAGAGCGGTCTGGCCACCCATGGTTGGAAGAATTGCATCTGGTTTTTCTTTTTTGAGAATTTTTTCTAAAACCTCTAAAGTAATAGGCTCAATGTAAGTTTTATCTGCAACATCCGGATCTGTCATAATTGTTGCTGGATTTGAATTAATTAAAATAACTTTATAACCCTCATCTTTTAATGCCTTACAAGCTTGGGTTCCTGAATAATCAAATTCACAAGCTTGACCAATAATAATTGGTCCAGCACCTACAACTAAAATTTTTTTAAGATTTTTTCTTTTTGGCATTTTTTTTCATGTTGTTAATAAATTCCTGGAATAAATAGACACTATCTTGTGGTCCGGGGTTTGACTCTGGGTGATATTGAACTGAGAATACAGGATTATTCTTTAATCTTATTCCCTCGATACTATTATCGAACAATGATTTATGAGTAATCTGAATATTTTTTGGTAAGTTTTCTCTCACAACTTCAAAACCATGATTTTGGCTAGTGATTTCCACATTTTCACTAATTAAATTTTTAACTGGATGATTTGCTCCTCTATGACCTAATTTCATTTTTTTTGTTTTACCACCCAATGCAAGTGCCAGTATCTGATGACCAAGGCAAATACCAAATAATGGTATTTTCATTTTAATAAGATTTTGAATTATCTGAATTGCGTATTTTCCTGTTGCAGCTGGATCTCCAGGTCCATTAGATAAGAAAACACCATTAGGTTTAAGAGATAAAATTTTTTCTGCAGATGTTTTGCAAGAAACCACAGTAACTTTACATTTAAAATCAGAAAAATATCTTAAAATATTTTTTTTTATTCCATAATCTATGGCCACCACATGAAATGAATTTTGATTGTTTTTTCTATAGCCATGTTCTTTTCTCCAAGTTTTAAGTCCTTTCCAAACATAATTTTTTTGCGTGGTAACTTTTTCTGCTAGATCTAAATTTTTTAGACCACTCCATTTAATCGTAGAATTAATAAGTTTGTTAATATGAAATTTACTTTTATTTGAGTGAGCTATGGTTCCTTTTGGAGCACCTTTGTCTCTTATAAAATTCGTTAATCTTCTTGTATCAAGTCCAGTAATTCCAACTATCTTATTTTTTTTTAACCAAGTATCTAAATGTTGAAAAGATCTATAATTTGATGGTGATGTAATCTCAGAATTAAAAATAACTCCTTTGGTCCAAATACTATCAGATTCGAAATCTTCTTTATTTGTTCCTACATTTCCAATGTGAGGAAAGGTAAAGTTTATTATTTGTCCAGCATAAGATGGATCTGATATTATTTCTTGGTATCCCGTTAATGAGGTATTAAAACAAACCTCACCAGTCGCTTCTCCCTGGTACCCAATTCCAATACCTCTAAAAATCTTTTTGTTTTCTAAAACTAAAATACCTGTATTTTTTTGAGAAATTTTTAAGTGAGCTTTTTTTACTTTTTTGGTCAATTACAACTCATAAGTTAAAGGTTAATACAATAATTGATTTATTATCGCAACAGAGATGTATTATAAAATTGTAAAAAAACAATTTTTCTTTTGAAGAATTTTTTCTTTAAAGTAGATTAGAAATTATGTCGTTAAAAGTAACAATTGAAACTGAATATAAAAATGCTTTAAAATCTAAAGATAAAATAAAAATCTCAACTTATAGGTTAATTTTATCATCAATTAAGGATCTTGATATCTCAAACAGGTCCGGCCCTAACAAAAAAGAGACAGATGATGAAGATATAAAAAAATTATTAAAAAAAATGATTAAACAAAGAACCGAATCAATTGATATTTATAAAAAAAATAATCGCTCTGATCTTCTAGAAATTGAGCAAAACGAATTTAATATTCTATCAAGTTTTTTACCTAAGCAGTTGAATGACGAAGATACTAAAAAGATATGTGAGGAAACTATATCTAAATTAGGCGCAAGCTCTATCAAAGACATGGGAAAAGTAATGGGTGAATTAAAAAAAAAGCATGCTGATGAAATTGATTTTTCAAAAGCTGGCGCTTTGTTAAAACAAATATTAAATAAATAATGAAATATCCAAAAGAATATTTAGATGAAATTAAAACTCGTCTTAAAGTTTCTAACGTTGTTTCAAAAGTTGTAGCTTTAAAAAAAAGAGGAAAGGAGTTTGTTGGACTATCACCTTTTAAAAATGAGAAAACCCCTTCCTTTACAGTTAATGATGAAAAAGAATTTTATCATTGCTTTGCAACTTCAGAGCATGGAAATATTTTTGATTTTGTTATGAAAACTCAAAACTTAAGGTTTGGAGAAGCAGTAAAATATCTTGCTAATATTGCAGGAATGCAACCATATCTATTTACAAAACAAGATGAAGAGAGAGAAAGAAATTGGAAAGAGTATTTATCAATTTATAGCAAATATGTTGATTATTATCACGGTCAGCTATTAAAAAATGAAAAACTCTCAAACGCCAGAGATTATTTAAAGAATAGATCATTAGGTAAAAATGAAGTTAAAAAATTTAAAATTGGTTTTGTTGAAAAAAATCCAAGTTTTTTTGATGAACTTAAAAAAGAATTTGGTGAAAAAACTTTATTAGAAAGTGGTTTATTTTATTTTGATGAAAAGAAAAAAAAATGTACAGAGAGATTTAAAGGAAGATTGATATTTCCGATAAACAATATTTCAGGACAGCCAATCGCTTTGGGTGGTAGAATAATTGAAAATTTAGATTATTTAGCAAAATATATTAATTCACCAGAGACTAACTTTTTTAAAAAGGGTTCAAATCTTTATAATTTAGATCTAGCAAGAAAATTATCTAATAAGTTAGATCATATTTTTTTAGTTGAAGGTTATATGGATGTAGTTGGTTTAAGTAAAAATGGAGTTGAAAATGTTGTTGCAAATCTTGGTACTTCTTTAACTGATAAACAAATTTTAACATTAAATCAGTTCTTTGATGACATTATAATCTGTTTCGATGGAGATGAAAGTGGCTATAAGGCTGCTTTAAGAGCAGCAGAAAATTCTATTAAAGAATTAAAACCTGAAAAACAAATTTCATTTTTATTTTTACCAAATAATGAAGACCCTGATAGTTATGTAAATAAAAATGGTAAAGCTAATTTCATTGATTTTACCAAGCAAAGTAAGTTGTCTATTCATCAATTTATTTTTAGTCATTATAAAAAACAAACAGAAAATAACCCTTCTTCATTGGCAATTTTCGAAAAAAAGTTGAGAAGTATTGCTTATTCAATTAAAGATGATTTTATAAAAAAATATGTATTAGAATATTTTCTAGAAAAAATTGCAGAATTGACCCCTCACTCTAATCAAAATAAGAAAAAGTTTTTTGCTAAAAAAATTAAATCGTTAGATACAACTAAAAAATATTTTAATGATAGCCAATCATTAACTGGTGTAGAACTAAAAGAATTTTCTTTATTATATTTAGTAATGAATAATCTTAATTTGTTACAAGAAAATATTCATTTAATTGAAAATATTAAGTTATTTACGGAAGTTAATAAAAAAATATTTGAATTAATTATTAAGAAGCTGAAATCTGGAAAGCAAATTTCAATTGAAGATTTAGAATTAGATAATCAATTATTAGAAAAAATAAATAAATTTGCACCAATTAAACATATTCTAAAAAATCAAGCAAACGATAATCAAAAAACTATCGAATTATTAGAGGACATTTCAAGAGATCTGATTAATTATGATCTTGACTTTAGAATTCAAGAATTAGAATCAAAGTTCTCAGTTGATATGAGTGAGACCACATTTAATGAGCTAAAAGAGCTAAAAAAAAAGCAGAATCTCAACTAATCCACCCAAATTATTTATGGATTTTTGTAGATTTGACATTATATAAGACTTCCAAACTTTATTTGCTGTGGAAAGAATTATTACAAAATCGTTCGCTAGATTAATGGGTCGTGGAACCCATAGAGGTTTTATAACCCATGAAGAATTAAATAAATCATTAGGTAAAAGAAATTTATCAGATGAAAATTTAGCCCAAGCATTTATCCATATTTTGGATGAAGGGATAACGCTTGTAGAGAAAAAATCTGATTACAAGGTTTTAAGAAAAAAAGAATCAAACTCTAAAGAAGAAGGTAAATCTATAGAGAAAAGTGATGACCCAATTCGAATGTATTTAAGAGAAATGGGAGGAGTTGAATTACTTTCTAGAGAAGGTGAAATTGCTATAGCAAAAAGAATAGAGGCAGGAAAAGACGTAATGTTAATTGCTTTATCGCAAAGCCCAATAACTGCTCAACAATTTTTTGAATGGAATGAAAAATTACAAAAAGATGAGATTTTAGTTAGAGAGATAATAGATATTGACACTAATTATATGGAAGATGAAAGCACAGGACCTAGTGCAAAACAAAAAAATGCTGGTGAAACAGAAAAGGATGAAAACTCTAGTGATGATGAAGATGATTTTAATCCCACACTTGCAGCAATGGAGACAGAAATCAAACCTAAAGTTCTTAAAACTGTTCATACACTTACAAAAGAATATAATAAATTAATTAAGTATCAAAAAGATAAATTAGATTGTCTTTTAAATTCAAAAACTTTTTCTTCAGCAAAAGAAAAAAATTATGAAAAAACTGTTAATGATATTTTGGAAAATATTAAATCACTTCAATTATCACCTTCTGTGCTAGAGGAGCTTGTCCAAAAACATTACATGGAAAATAAAAAAATTATTTCTTTGGAGGGAAATCTTCTAAGACTTGCGATGGATCATAAAATTTCGAGAAATGAATTTATCAAATTTTATGTCGGTAATGAAATAAATCCTAACTTAAAAAAATTCTTAGATACTAATTCTATTTGGAAACAATTTTTCTCAAAAAATAAAGATGAGTTTAAAAATATAAAAGAAAGATTGATTGAAATTAGTCATAAGTTAGGGATTTCTGTTACAGATTTTAAAAAATTAGTGAGCAGAATTCAAAAAGGAGAAAAAGAGTCTAGAATTGCAAAAAAAGAAATGGTGGAAGCTAATCTAAGATTAGTCATTTCAATAGCTAAAAAATACACTAATAGAGGTTTACAATTTTTAGACTTAATTCAAGAGGGTAATATTGGTCTAATGAAAGCAGTAGATAAATTCGAATATAGACGAGGTTATAAGTTTTCAACTTATGCAACTTGGTGGATTAGACAGGCGATCACAAGGTCAATTGCAGACCAAGCAAGAACAATAAGAATTCCAGTTCACATGATAGAAACAATTAATAAAATTGTAAGAACACAAAGACTAATTCTAAGTGAATTTGGAAGAGAAGCTACACCAGAAGAATTAGCTAAAAAACTTAGAATGCCATTAGATAAAGTAAGAAAAGTATTAAAAATATCTAAAGAGCCAGTTTCACTAGAAAAACCTGTTGGTGATGAAGAAGATAGTAGTTTAGGTGATTTCATAGAAGATACCAAAGCTTTAGCACCTTTAGAACAAGCTATAAAATCAAATTTAGGTGAAGCAACTACAAAAATATTGTCAACCTTAACACCTAGAGAAGAAAGAGTTTTAAGAATGAGATTTGGTGTTGGAATGAATACAGACCATACACTTGAAGAAGTCGGATTGCAGTTTTCTGTAACTAGAGAGCGGATAAGGCAAATAGAAGCAAAAGCTCTTAGAAAATTAAAACATCCAAGTAGATCAAAACAATTGAAAAGTTTCTTAGAAAGTTAATTTTTACTGGGCCGTTAGCTCAATAGTAGAGTACTGCATTGACATTGCAGGGGTAGTTGGAGCGTAACCAACACGGCCCACCAATATATTATCTTTAATTGATAACTTGGAAAAAATGATATATTTAATTTAAAGTTTTGGGCCTGTAGCTCAGTTGGTTAGAGCAGTACACTCATAATGTATTGGTCCCAGGTTCGAGTCCTGGCGGGCCCACCAATTATTCGTTTGAAAAATTTTTTAAATTATTAATTAAAGAATTAATATCACCATTTGCAGCTAATATTATTGAATTGAACTCTTCTTTTTGTGTTCTTGCTAGACTTAAACCTTCTATAATTAGATCTCTTATCAGCGGCTTATCTTTGTTTTTAGTATAAATTCTCCACTCAATTTTAATAGCTGGTCTTTTTTCAGTTGCCACTAAAGTGCTGGAGACTATTGTATAATTTTCGTTGATTTTCTCTTTTGAATTAACTTCTATAACAGGGTTTGAATATTCAGCTAATCTACTTGAAAAACTTTTTAAGAAGTAGTTTTCAAAGACCATTTTGTAGGTCTTTTTTTGGTCCTCACTCAATTTTTTTCTATGAGATCCCAAAGAATACATACCGATGCCGTATATATCGACAGTTTCTTTTGCAATTTTTTTGAGTTCCTCTATTCTTTCCTCTTTAGATAAGTCTCCCCCAAGTGTATCAGCAGCTCGATTGACAGTAGATTGAACAAATATATCTGCTTCTATTGATAAGACAGAATTTATTAAAGAAATATTAATGAAAAGAGAGAGAAATAAAATTGTTAATTTTTTAACCATTTTATTAAGTTTTTTAATTTTCTATTTCTTCCCAATCAGAGTCATCCATTGACTCGATAACTTCATTAGAATTTAAAATTTTTTGTTGTCTGTCTTGTAAATAAACACTTTTGACTGAAGCATAAAAATCTAATGAATTTTTTTGCAAGTTCTCAATCGAGTCATAATTTTTTGCTCTAAAATCAATTCCTGAAGTACCTTTTGATGCCCAATAATCAAAATCACTAAAATGATGTGTATCATTTTTAACTGTTACGTTATACCAAGCATCACCACCTAAAAAATTAAGTGTTGAGGCAACAGTATCTCTTGCAGTTCTTGGACCTAAAACTGGTAAAACTAAGTAACATCCTGGTCCAACTCCACCAAGAGCCAATGATTGACCATAGTCCTCTTTTTCGTATTCAGGAAAACCCATTCGCTGAGCTACATCAAATAATCCTAACACACCAATGGTAGTATTTACTATAAATCTCCCAGTGTTAATTCCAGCTTTTTTAATTTCTCCTTGTAAAATGTTGTTAGGTATAGTCACTACATTTGACAAATTATCTAATGAATTACTTACTCCACTTCTGATAGGAGTTGGCAAAGTTCTATAAGCTTTGGCAACAGGTTTAAATATTACTTTGTCTAATCCTTGATTGAGAGAAAAAGATGCTCTGTTGAATCCTTCCCAGCAATCTTTTATTTGAGTAGGATCATTTTTTTTTAATAATAATTCTCCATCGGAACCTGAATTGGCGTTAGAGATTAACGCAAGGGTTGAAAAAAGAATTATTATAATTTTTTTAAACATTATTGTTTTTATAGTTTAATTTATGTAGTTGTAAATTAAGAATCAAACCAAAATTTAACAAAAATGTGGCCTAAAATAACGTTAAATTACTCTCCAAATTTTAATTTGCCAAAAAGATCCAAAAAAAAAATAAAATTTATTGTTATTCATTATACTGGAATGAAAAAAGAGTCAGAGGCAATACAGAGACTTTGTGATGATAAGTCTAAAGTAAGTTCACATTATTTCATTAAAAAAGATGGAACAATTTTAAGATTAGTGCCAGATTTATATGAGGCATGGCATGCAGGTAAATCAAAATGGAAGAAAACAAATTTTTTAAATAGAGAATCAATAGGAATAGAAATTCATAATACTGGTCATAAATTTAAATACGAAAAATTTTCTTCAAAACAAATGAATTCACTTAAAAAATTACTTAAAAAATTAATAAAAATTTATAATTTAAATCCTATTAATATTTTAGGACATTCTGATATTTCTCCTGATAGAAAACAAGATCCAGGTGAAAAATTTCCATGGAAAAATTTAGCCAAGAGTAAGCTTGTTTATTGGCATAGTTTAAGTGAAAAAAAATTATATCCCAAAAGACTAAAAAAATTAAGCAAAATTGAGAATAAAAAATTTCTTAAGAATTTATACTCTCTGGGCTACAAGAAGACTTATAAATTTAATCTTCAATTGAATAGAAAATATTTAACACTAGCTTTTCAAAGAAGATTTAGACCAAGTTTGGTCAATGGAAAATCTGACCAAGAGTGTTATTTAATTAGTAAAAACCTTTTAAAATCTTAAATAATAACACTTGAAAAAATAATACTTAGTTATAAATTGAAATTGCCAGATAAATGACTTATCGCTTTATTTGCGAAATTAAAGAGGAAAGTCCGGGCTCCGCAAGGATACAGTGCCAGTTAATAACTGGCAGGGGCAACCCTAGGGATAGTGCCACAGAAAATATACCGCCATAACATGGCAAGGGTGAAAAGGTGTGGTAAGAGCGCACCGGTTCTATTGGTAACAATGAACGCTGGAAAACCCCACTGGGAGCAAGACTAAGTAGAGATGACATTGTTTAAAAACTAAAAGCCATCCTTGGCTAGTCATCAGGGTTAGTTGCTTGAGCTTAAGAGCGATCTTAAGCCTAGATAAATGATAGGTTTAAATGACAGAACCCGGCTTATAGTTTATCTGGCAAATTTCATTTAAAATTTTATTCAAAGATGTTCAGGTTTTGACTCATTTTTAGGTCATTATTTATAAAATAAATCATAAATTGTATGTATTGACTCTATCTCTAAAAACCCATAATATCCCATATGTTCCCAATAAAGGGAATTTAAGAGATTTATGGTTTATGTTTTTATCAACTTACGAAAACAAATTAGACAAAAAAGGAAGGGTTTCAGTGCCTGCAAGTTTTAGATCTTACTTATCAAATTTAGGATATAATGGTGTAGTCTGTTATCCATCGTTTAATAATCAATCTATAGAAGCATGGCCACAAGATAGAATCGAGAAAATTTCAAGTTCAATTGACTCTTTAAATCCTTTTGAGGAAAAAAGAGATTATTTTGCAACATCAATTTTATCAGAGAGCATTAATTTACAATTTGATAGCGAAGGAAGAATTTTGTTAACATCAAAATTACTTAAACATGCAAAAATAAGAAACACCATGATATTTGTTGGTCAGGGTAAAACTTTCCAAATTTGGGAACCTATAATATTTGAAAAATTTAAGGTAAGTGCAAGAAAAAAAGCAAATTTAAATCGTGCAAGTCTTAAATGGGATAATCAACTTAACAAATAATGGGGGATAAAAAATGACAATTAACTTTAAAACACCAGAAATAAAAGAATTACAACCTAGACTTTTAGTAATGGGAATAGGTGGTGCTGGCGGAAATGCTATAAACGAAATGATTGATAATGGAATGCAAGGAGTTGAATTTATTGCAGTCAACACTGATGCCCAGGATTTAAAGCACAGTAAAGCTAAAACAAAAATTCAAATTGGTCTAAACTTAACAAAAGGATTAGGTGCTGGCGCGAAACTTGATATTGGTCAAGCAGCTGCCGACGAGTCTTTAAATGATATAATTAATGTTCTCCAAGGTGCAAATATGGTTTTCATTGCAGCCGGGATGGGTGGTGGAACAGGAACTGGCGCTGCGCATGTAATAGCTCGAGCAGCAAAGGAATTAAATATACTTACAGTAGGTGTTATTACGCTTCCTTTTTTATACGAAGGTCCATCAAGAATGAGAAGAGCTCAAATTGGATTAGAAGAACTTAGAAAACATGTAGATACAATTATAGTAATTCCAAATCAAAATTTATTTAAAATTGCTAATGAGCAAACAACTTTTGAGGAGTCCTTTAATCTTTCTAATAATGTTTTAATGCATGGAGTACAGAGCGTTACAGATCTTATGGTTAGGCCTGGTATCATCAATCTTGATTTTGCAGATGTAGAAACTGTTATGGCTTCTATGGGTAAAGCAATGATGGGTACTGGAGAGGCTGAAGGGGAAGGAAGAGCTATGAAAGCTACAGAAATGGCTATTAGTAATCCTCTAATAGACGATTATACATTAAAAGGCGCCAAGGGCCTTTTAGTAAATATTACTGGCGGTAAAGATTTAAAATTATTTGAAGTAGATGAAGTAGTAAATAAAATTAGATCAGAAGTTGAGGCAGATGCTGAAGTTATTATCGGAGCCATTACCGACTCAAGTTTAGAGGGAAAAATAAGAGTTTCTATTGTTGCTACCTCATTAGATAATCAACAACCAGAGTCTAAGTCAGTTGTTAATATGGTTCATAGAATTCAGAATAGAAATCCTGGTTATTCTGATTTTTCAAATATTGGACCAACTTCGTCTTTTAATTTCTCTGCAAATACTGCTAGTCCATTTACTCATGGCGCTAATGCATTAAAACTTGAGAATGAGGTTTCTTCACATCAAGATGAGATTAACCAAACTAACAGTCAATATCATGAGGAACTGTTAAAAAATCAACAAGCAGAAAGTATTGTAGAAAATACGTTTGATGATAACGAAATATCGTTTACTCAGGAAGCAACTAAAGAAAAAGAAACTTCTATTAAAGATGAGGATATCAATAATGATTTAAGTGAATTTGGAGTAGATGCCGACACTCCTGATTTATTTAATTCTGAAAATGAAACTCACAGTACTGATGATCTATTATCATCAGAAGATGATGAACAAGAAGATGATCTAGAGATACCAGCATTTTTAAGAAGACAAAAAAATTAATGGTCTTCGAGAAAATAAATGGAAGCCACCATAGTATCTGATAATGTAAAACATTATCCAGTACTGCTAAAAGAAATTATTAGCGTTATTTCCCCTCAACATGGTGGCACATTTATTGATTGTACTTTTGGTCAGGGAGGATATTCAAATGAAATCCTTAAATACAAAGATACTAATGTAATCGCTTTAGACAGGGACATCGAGACAGAGATAATTGGACAGAGGTTACAAAAAAAATTTCCAGATCGATTTTTTTTTAAAAATTTAAACTTTAATAAATTGAGTAATTTAAAATTAAAAAATTTAAATGTTAAAGGAATTATATTTGATTTAGGATATTCATATGTTCAAATGAAAGATCAAAAAAAAGGATTATCCTTTAATTCTTCAGGGGATCTTAACATGAGAATTGGATTAAATGATTTTTCAGCAAGTGAAGTAGTAAATAATTTAAGTGGTAAAGAATTAGAAAAAATACTCAAATATTTTGGAGATGAGAAAAATGCAAGAATTATATCAAAAAATATTATAAAACAAAGATCATCAAAAAAGATTAGAACAAAAGATTTAGTTAATATTATTGAAAAATCTAAAAGAAAACAAAACTATAAAACACATATCGCTACAAAAACATTTCAAGCTTTAAGAATTTTTGTAAACAAAGAAATAAGCAGTTTAATTTATGGATTGATCAGTTCTGCTAAAATATTGAAAAAAAACGGAATTTTAGCAGTTGTAACTTTTCATTCATTAGAAGATAAAATTGTTAAGTATTTTTTTAAAAGTTTATCAGAACATAAAAGTGTTTCAAGATATAGACCTAAGATAGATCAAAAAAAAGTTTCATTTAAGATGCCATTAAAAAAACCAATTACTCCTTCAGATAAAGAAATTAATGAGAATCCTCCCTCAAGATCTGCAAAACTAAGATACCTGATAAAACTCGAAGATACTTTTGATATTGAAAGTGATATTTTAAAAAAATTTAGTCATTTAATAGATATAGAAAATTTGAGTTTAAAATTATGACTAAATTAATTGTTTTTTTACTAGTATCTATTTTAATTATAGGTACATCAATTATAAAAAAATCTACAAAAGAAATAGACGACGAAATATATTTAGT
>CACKVM010000004.1 GCA_902603625.1 uncultured Pelagibacteraceae bacterium | reverse complement strand
GCTTATTGATAACTCTGGATCAATGAGAGGAAGGCCAATAACAATAGCTGCAATTTGTGCAGATATATTATCTAGAACTTTAGAAAGATGTTCAGTTAAAGTAGAAATTTTAGGTTTTACAACAAAAAATTGGAAAGGTGGTCAAAGTAGAGAGTATTGGAATAAAAAAAATAAACCTAAATCTCCTGGAAGATTAAATGATTTAAGACATATTATCTATAAAGGAGCTGATACACACTGGAGGCAGGCAAAAAGTAATCTTGGCTTAATGCTAAAAGAAGGCTTACTTAAAGAAAATATTGATGGAGAAGCAATTAATTGGGCTTTTTCTAGATTGAAAAAAAGAAAAGAAGAAAGAAAAATTCTAATGGTCATTTCTGATGGTGCTCCTGTAGATGACTCGACTCTTTCCGTAAATTCAGGAGATTTTTTAGAAAAACATCTAAAAAAAATAGTCAAATTTATAGAACAAAAAACAGAAATTGAAATTTTAGCCATAGGAATTGGTCACGACGTATCAAGGTACTATGATCGTGCAATAAAAATAACTGATGTTAATGAACTTGGAGATGTAATGATTTCACAATTGAGCTCACTTTTTGATAATAAAAAAAAATTACATTAAATATTAAATAAATCTTTATTTCTCCACTTTATAATTACTTCTGCTCCGCTTCTAGTTTTTGAATTTCTACAATTTATAAATGCAAAATTTTTTTCAAGTAAAGTTTTTCCAATAAATAAACCAAGACCTAAACCAGTTTCTTTTTTAATAGAGGTATCATTTGATCTTAAATAAGGTTCTCCAATTTTTGTTATAATATCACTTGGGTATCCAGGGCCATCATCCTCAATTGTAATTTCTGTAAACTCACTATCACTTTTTAAATTAATATAAATAGAACTTGAAGAAAATTTATTTGCGTTACCTATGAAATTTCTTAATCCATAAACAATTTCTATAGATTTTGTAATTTTTTTATTATTTGAATCTTGATCATAATTAAAAAAAAATTCTTTTTTGCTTATTTCTCTAAATGATGAAATTATCTCTATTAAATAATCTCGCATTGTTTGATCTTTATCAAAAAAATCATCTTCCTCTACAGGGTTTAAGCTTAATCGCTTTAAAATCTCATTACATCTTTGCACTTGACTTGACAATAATTGTATATCTTTTTCAATATCTTTATTTCCTTTAAATTGTTTTACCAAATCCTGAGAAATAATTTTTATTGTTGACAATGGTGTTCCCAAAGAATGTGCAGCTGCTGCAGCCTGTCCACCTAAGGATAATAACTCGTGTTCTTTAGCCATTACTTCTTCCATTTTAGCTAAAGCTTCTTTTCTTAAACGAGATTGGGTGCCAAATGTCATTGCAAAATAATTTAAAAAAATTAGGGCAATAATTAATGCGATAGGTACTGAATAAGTATAATATGGGCTTACATGAAAATGATCATTTAAAGGTGATGGTAAATCTTTGGAATAGAAAGTTAGAAATATAATATAAAACAAAGTTAAGACAACAAGTAAAGAATTAGTTCTTAAACTTAAATTTGTTGAGGAAAATACACTCGGTATCAAAATAAAAATAATGAAAGGATTCATTATTCCTCCAGATAAGTATAATAAGATTCCTAATTGTGAAATATCAATAAATAAAAATACAAATGCTGATCTATCTGAAAGTTGTGTTTTTTCATAAATAAATATTAGATATAAATTACTTAATATCCCTATTAATATTACTAAATTAGATGTTACAAAATCAAAATTAAAGTTTAAAATAAAATAAACAGTATTTACTGCTATTAACTGCCCTATAATACCTATCCACCTTAAGGTGATATATGTAGATTTTTTAAAAGAATGGTATTTTGAAGTTTGAAAAAACCTCATTACTAAATGTCAAGATTTTGGACATTGATAGCATTGGAAATAATAAAATCTTTTCTAAGCGCAACATCATTGCCCATTAATGTATGAATTAAACTTTGGTCTTTTTTTAAATCTTTAGAGTACTGTACCTGAAGTAAATTTCGAGTTTCTGGATTAAGAGTTGTATTCCATAATTCTTCTGGGTTCATTTCACCTAATCCTTTAAATCTTTGTATATTTATTTTAGCTTTTTCACTGTTAATCTCTCTTATATATTCTTTAGATCCTTTTTTTAATTTTTTAAGTTTATTATTATTTTTAATTAAGTAATCCTCTAATTCTTTTTCATCTTTTATATATATCCCTTTGGAACCTTTATTGATCTTGAAAAGAGGGGGCTGAGCTAAATAAACATGACCATGCTCTATTAATTTATTAAATGGTCTATTATTAAAAAATGTCAATAATAGAGCTCTTATGTGAGAACCATCTACATCAGCGTCCGTCATAATAATAATCTTTCCATATCTCAAATCTTTTAAATCTATTTCTTGTACTTTTGGATCTAAGCCTAAAGCATTTATAAGAGTTACTATCTCATTTGAGGAAATCATTTTTGATAAAGCTTTTGTTTTTTGGTCAGATCCATCTTTATTTCCGTTTTTCTTTATTTTTAAATCTTCAACATATGTATTAAGAATTTTTCCTCTTAAAGGTAAAACTGCTTGATTAGATCTATTCCTTCCTTGCTTTGCAGAGCCGCCAGCTGAATCTCCCTCAACAATAAAAAGTTCGGTTCCTTCTTGTTTTCCTATTTGACAATCTGCCAACTTTCCAGGTAAACCACTAAGTTCAAGTGCGCCTTTTCTTCTTACATTTTCTCTGGCTTTTCTTGCAACATCTCTCGCTAGTGCAGCTTGGATTATTTTTGCCAAGATTATTTTTGAAGTCGATGGATTTTGATCGAACCAAATTGATAATTTCTCATTTAGAATAGTTTCTACAGTCATTCTTACTTCAGATGAAACTAATTTATCTTTAGTCTGTGAAGAAAATTTTGGGTCAGGAATCTTTGCAGATAATACACAAGTTAAACCCTCTTTTATATCATCGCCAGATATTGTTAGTTTATTTTTTTTTAATAAATTATGCTCATTTGCATATTTGTTTATTATTCTAGTTAATGCACTTCTAAATCCTAAGACATGTGTCCCGCCATCTTTTTGATAAATATTGTTTGTATATGGAAGAACATCCTCTGAATATCCGGCATTCCATTTTAATGAACATTCAATTTCAATTTTATCTTTTTTTCCCTCAATATAAATTGGTTTTTTAAAAAGATCATTACCACTTTTATTTTGGAGCTTTTCTCTTTTTTCGTCTAAAAATTCAACAAATTCTAAAACTCCTCCATCAAATCTAAACTCTTGGATTTTTTCTTTTTTTGATGTTCCATCAATAAAAGTTATTTTTATTCCTTTATTTAAGAAAGCTAATTCCCTCATTCTTTTAATTAAAATATTTGCACTAAACTTAGTTGATGAAAATATTTCTTTAGAGGGTAAAAAAGTAATTTCAGTTCCTGTTTGTTTTGATTTTCCTATTTCTTTAAGTGGTTTTTTTGCTTCACCGTTATCAAATTCTATAAAATATTTTTTGTTATCCCTGCTTATTTCCAACTCTAATTTTTCGGATAGTGCATTTACTACAGAAACACCTACTCCATGTAATCCTCCTGAGACTTTATAAGAGTCATGATCAAATTTTCCACCAGCATGTAATTGGGTCATTATAACCTCTGCGGCTGATTTTTTTTCACCTTTATGAATATCAACCGGTATCCCTCTACCATCATCTTTAACCGTCACTGTTCCATTAGAATTAATTTTAACAACTATATTTTTACAATATCCAGCTAATGCTTCATCTATGGAGTTATCTACAACCTCATAAACCATGTGATGAAGACCAGTGCCATCATCTGTGTCACCAATATACATTCCTGGTCTTTTTCTTACTGCTTCAAGACCTTTTAGGACTTTGATTGAGTCTGCTTGATAGTTTTTATTTTTCATTTTGGAAGAAATTAAATGTATCATATTTTAGGTCTTTTAAACACCTAAGAATTAATTAAAATTTACTAAAAAAAAATTAATGAAATCAGATATTACTATAATAATCTTACTATATAAAACTCCATTTAAATTAATAGAAAATTTAAAGAACTTAAAAAGGTTTAATATAATCATTTTAGATCAAAGTAACGACTATAATTTCAAAAGAAGATTATCAAAAGTTTTACCAAATATAAAAAACTATACTTTGTCAAAACAAAATAAAGGTTTTGCTAAGGGAGTAAATTATTTAGTTAAAAAAGTAAAAAGTAAATATTTTTTTTGTACCCAACCTGACGTTATTATTGATGAAAAATCTATTCTGCAATTAAAGAAGACGATTTTAAGAAATAAAAAAAATGCAATTATTGCTATTCCGTTAATCAATAAAAAAAAAATAAATAAATCATTAAAAGAAATTGAAGTACAGAATATGACTGGGGCCTCTTTTTTATGTGATAAAAAAAAATTTTTTGAAATTGGAAGGTTTGATGAAGATTTTTTTTTCTATTGGGAAGACGTTGAACTTTCAAAAAGAATAAAAAAATATAAATATAAAATTTTTGAAAGTCAAAATTCAAGAGCGATTCACAACAATAGTAAATCTTCTGGTAGAGGATTTAAAATAGAATTTATTAGAAATGAAAACTTTATTTTTGGTGAACTATTATATGATTATAAAATTAATAAACTTAGATATATCAAAATTATAAGAAAATTATTTCAAAATTTATTGTTTTTTAATTTGAATATAATTTTTTTCAAATTCAAAAAAGTAAATATTAATCTTTCAAGATTATTTGGTATTTTAAAATTTTTAATTTATAGAATAAAAAATTAATTTCTGGCGGAGAGAATGGGATTCGAACCCATGAAAGAATTTCTCCTTTACACGCTTTCCAAGCGTGCGCCTTCAACCACTCGGCCACCTCTCCAAGTTCAGATTATAAATTCCTGAAACTCATTTCTGTGTTCTAAAATATATTTTGGAAAATTATCATTTAATTTTAAAACTTCATACTTATGTCCTCTACCAAATAAATCTTCTAAATTGTCTATTTTTTTTTTAATCACCTCTTTTGATGAAAATTTTTCAATTGAAAATTCATCATGCGCAAATGTTTTTAATTTTAAAGAAATTTGATCTACAGTCATTACATCACTAAAATGCCATCCAGCATCATGGAAAATTTGAATATTTTTTTCTTTGTCAATTCTAAAAAAATTATACTTTAAATTTTTTTTTAAAACTTTTTGTCTCATGAAATCAATTGATTTTAAATCTTTTTTTTTTGCAACTCTAGTTCCTTCCCAGGGGCTCTCATATTTATTAAATAAATTAAATTTATAATTAAAACAATTTTGTAAAAATATTCCATATTTCTTATTCAATCTAAAATCTTCAAAAATTTCAGGCTTTGGTATTTCATCTGGATCGGAAAAAAAAATATAATCTTCAGGATTTGCAAAATCTGTACAACTTAGTAGGAATTCTCTTTGAATTGCCTGATTTTTCCAAGGATTTGAATTATTTGGAAATGGTTTTTCAAGCAAGAAATATTTAATTTTGTCTTTTTTATATTCTTGTCTCCATACAAAATTTTTTTTCTTAGGCTTACCTTTGTGATCATATAATGATTCACAAACAATAAAATAATCCACAAAATCTACGAGTGTATTATATCTAATACGAAACATGAAATTATTATCAAAAAATGTCATGCAATCTAAAATTTTACTCTTATACATTAAGCCACTCATCAATAATATACATATTTAATAAAGTTTCTTTTAAACTCATACCAGGATATTGTGGCTGAAAAATATTTAAAGATAAATTTTTGCTGATATTTTCAATCTGGTAAGAGTAAATATTTTTATTGGTATTACTATCAATTATGTAGTTATTGCCTTTAATAGTTTTAATTACTTTATCTCCTCCAAACCAACTGCTGTTAATTTTGATTGAACCTTTATCTCCTATAATTTCACTTATACCTCCTAATTGATTTTTAAAAGATGTTCCTATTTGAGAAAAAAAACTATCATTAAATAGAAGTTTAGCATAAGCTTCGATATCTACATTAGTTTCACCTAGTTCTTTTTTAATATCTAAAACTTTAATATCAGTTTCTTTTAAATTATTTGTTAATGACGCTATCAAAATACTTAAAGAAATAGGATAACATCCTAAATCTAATATACATCCACCACCAAGATCTTTATTAAATAGCCTATTATTTGGATTAATGTTTCTTTTTTTATTATAAAAAAAGAATTTTTTTTTTGTCAAAATATTAATGCCGAAATAAGAATTCATGGACACAATATTCCCTATTTCTTGGTTTTTGATTATATTTAAAACCAAATTAATATGAGGCAAATATCTATACATAAATGCTTCCCCAAAGAATAAATTTTTATTTTTTAAACTTTTATCTATATCTTTGATTTCTTGATAATTTAAGGTTGCAGGTTTTTCTACTAAAACATGCTTCTGGTTTTGTATACATTTTAAGACCCAAAAATGGTGGAGTGAATTAGGAAGAGCTATATAAACGATATCAACTTCACTACAATTAATTAAATCCTCATAGTTGTTAAAACAGTATTTTTTTTCTATATTAAATTTTCTTTTAAAATCATTTAACTTTTGGGAATTCTTACTTGAAATTGATAAAAGTTTAGCATTACTAGTTTCATTAAAACCCTCAGAAAATTTATTAGCTATATCTCCTAAGCCTATAATTCCCCAGTTAATTTTTTCCATAAATTACTATTTTTGAATTTTCAATACTCCAATAAAAGCTTCTTGGGGTATCTCGACTCTACCAAATTGTTTTGATCTTGCTTTTCCCTTCTTTTGTTTTTCTAAAAGTTTTCTTTTTCTATCTGTTGCTCCACCTCCATGTATTTTTGTAAGAACGTCTTTTTTAAATCCTTTGATTGTTTCTCTTGCAATAATCTTACCACCGATTGCAGCTTGGACTGGAATCATAAAATTATGTCTAGGTATCAAGTCTTTTAATTTTTCACAAACCTCTCTTCCTGTTTTTTGAGCAAAATCTTTATGTATCATCATAGCAAGTGCATCAACTGTTTCACTATTAACTAAAATACCAAGCTTTACTAAGTCTCCTTTTCTGTGCTCTAATATCTCATAATCAAAACTTGCGTAACCACTTGTCATAGATTTAATCCTATCATTAAAATCAAATACCACTTCATTTAATGGCAGTTCGTAATTCAATACCGCTCTATTGCCTGAATATGAAAGATTAGTTTGAATTCCTCTTTTATCCTGACATAATTTTATTATTGAACCTAAGTATTCATCAGGAGTTATTATGGTTGCTTTAATCCAAGGCTCTTCAATTGAATTAATAAGTGTTGGATCAGGAAGAGTTGATGGATTTTGTAAATCTATACTTTTGCCATTATTTAAGTTTATTTTATAAACCACTCCTGGTGTTGTTGTTAATAAATTTACATCAAACTCTCTTTCTAATCTTTCCGTAATGATTTCAAGATGTAAAAGACCTAAGAATCCACATCTAAAACCTAATCCTAAAGCTGATGATGATTCTGCTTCGTATGAAAAACTTGCATCATTTAATTGTAGTTTGGCTAATCCATCTTTTAATTTTTGATACTCAGAACTATCGACAGGAAACAACCCACAAAAAACTACTGGTTTACTTGGCTTAAAACCTGGTAATGCATCCACAAGTGGTTTTGATGCATCGCAAATTGTGTCACCAACTTTTGTTTCTGAAAGATTCTTAATTCCTGTTGTAATAAAACCTATTTCACCAGTATTTAACTCATTTATATCTTTTGCCTTTGGAGTAAAAACTCCAACTTTTTCAACAACATAATCCTGATTAGTAGAAAGCATTTTAATTTTCATATTTTTTAAAAGTTTACCATTAATTACTCTAACTAATATTACGACACCTAAGTAAGTGTCATACCAACTATCAACTAATAAACATTTTAAATCTTTGTCAGAATCTCCTTTTGGGCTTGGTAGTTGATCGATAATTTGTTCCAGGATATTGTTTATTCCTTCTCCTGTCTTTCCTGAGCATGGAATTGCATTTTCTGTATCTATTCCTATAACATCTTCGATCTGTTTTTTCGTTCTATTCAAATCAGATGCTGGTAAATCAATTTTGTTTAAAACAGGAATAATCTCATGATTAATATCTAAAGCTTGATAAACATTAGCTAGAGTTTGAGCTTCAACTCCTTGTGTACTATCAACAATCAATATTGAGCCCTCACAAGCATACAGAGATCTACTTACCTCATAACTAAAATCTACATGACCAGGGGTATCAATAATATTTAATATATAATTTTTCCCATTTTTTGCTTTATAATTTAATTTTACAGTTTGTGCTTTGATTGTGATTCCTCTTTCTCTCTCTATATCCATAGAGTCAAGGACTTGTGATTTCATTTCTCTCTCAGTTAAACCGCCACATTTATGGATTATTCTATCAGCTATTGTGGATTTCCCGTGATCAATATGTGCAATAATTGCAAAATTTCTGATATTATCAATTGTGCTCATTTTAATTCTACGACCGAATTTTAGCACCAGTTTTATTTTCCACTGCTTCTATAATTGAATTATTAATTTTCTCTAAATCCTTGTCGTTCAAAGTTTTTTCTGATGACTGAATTGATACGCTGATAGCTATAGATTTTTGGTCACCTGGGATATTTTCACCCTCATAAACATCAAAAACTTTTATGTTACTAATAAGATTTGGATTTACATTAGAAATAGCATTTATTAATTCTTGTGCTTTTACATCTTTATTAACTACAAATGCAAAATCTCGTTCCGATTTTTGAAAATCTGATACAGCAAATTTTGATTTTTGGTCTTTCAAAGTTTTACTTGAAGAGTTTAAATTTTCTAAAAAAATTTCAAAACCTATTAAATTTTCAGTTTTAACATCAACTTTTTTTAAAATGTTTGGGTGAATTTCTCCAAAATAAGCAGCAACTTTATCTTTTCTATGATCTAAGAAAATTCTACCAGACTTACCTGGATGATAATAATTGGGTGTGTTGCTATCAATAAAAAATTGATCAGAATTATAACCTGCCTCGCTCAAGGTTTGCACCACATCTCTTTTTGCATCAAATAAATCAATATTTCTCTCTTTATCAATCCAAGAAAGTCTCGATTTTTTACCAGCTGACAAACCACAAACTACAGTCTTTTGTTCACCCGGGTTAGAGCCAGTAAAAATAGGACCAATTTCAAATATAGATAAGTCTTTGAAACCTCTATCCAAATTTTTGCTCATATACATTATTAAGTTTGAAAATATAGAATTTCTTAAAACTCCCAGTTCAGAGCTTATGGGGTTTACTATTTTAACCTCTTTATTGGTTTCTCTAAAGTGATTGTTATAATTCCGATCTGTAAATGACCATGTTATTGTCTCCAAATAACCTTTTGATGCAATGGCTCTTTGTAAGAAATGGAATAATTTTTGAGTTTGAGTTAAAGTAGATTTAGATCTATCTTTAATTGGGTCTATTGTTTTTATTTTCTCATAACCGATTATTCTTACCAACTCTTCAATAACATCTATTTGCTGTGAAATATCTGGTCTCCAAGAAGGAATTGTCAAATTTAAAAAATTTTTTTTCTTTTTAATAATAAAACCAAGATCAGTCAAAATTCTTTGCATTCCCTTTTCCGAAATTTTAAATCCAACTATATTTTCAAAAGAAGTTACGTCAAAGTTTATGGTTTTAGTTTTATAAGTTTCAATTTTTTGTATATCGATTTTACTAGCTTCGCCACCACAAATTTCTTGAATTAGTGATGATGCTTTCTTTAAGCCAATTTCAATTGATAGTGGATCAATTCCTCTTTCAAATCTAAATTTTGCATCTGTATCCAAATTTAATTTTTTTGCCGTATTTCTTATTGATCTTGGATCAAAATAAGCAGACTCTAGTAATATATTTTTTGTATCAAATTCTGTGCCTGATCTAGTGCCCCCGATAATTCCACCTAATCCTAAAACTCCTTTATTGTCACTAATGACACACATGCCTTGTTCTAACTTATAAATTTTATTATCAAGAGCTGTAAATTCTTCTCCAGATTTAGAGTTTCTGACGATTATCGCTTTTTCAATTTTGTCGGCATCATATGCGTGTAAAGGTCGATTTATATCGAGCATTACGTAATTTGTTACATCTACAATAGCTGAAATAGGTTTTTGACCAACTGAAATTAATTTATCTTTTAGCCATTGAGGACTCTCGGTATTTTTTACATTTTTAATTAAACAACTACCAAATGCAATGCATCCTTGTCCTTTCTCTTTATTAATCTTAACTTTTAAAGTTTGTTTTGTTTTTGATTTGATTTGCTTTTCTTTAGATATAATTAACTTACCAAATCCAGAGGCTGCGAGATCTCTAGCTATTCCTCTCACACCAAGACAATCTGGTCGATTAGGTGTAATTGATAAATCAATAAGATTGGATTTTGATTTTGAAAAATAACTTTTACCAATATTTTTTTCATATTTTTTTGATAATTCAGTAATACCGTCACTTTCATCAGATAAATTTAATTCAGACTCAGAACAAAGCATTCCATAAGAAGTTACGCCTCTAATTTTTGCTACTTCTAATTTTGTGTTTGTTTTTGGAATAACTGCACCTGGAGGTGCATATATAGTGATAAGTCCTTCACTCGCATTGGCAGCGCCGCACACA
Organism: uncultured Pelagibacteraceae bacterium; assembly: GCA_902603625.1. Taxonomy (GTDB): domain Bacteria; phylum Pseudomonadota; class Alphaproteobacteria; order Pelagibacterales; family Pelagibacteraceae; genus Pelagibacter. The sequence continues at coordinate 38,035 of CACKVM010000004.1, read as the reverse complement.
ACTTTTTTAAACTCTTTCTCGCCGACGTTTACATCACAAACTTTAAGTCTATCTGCGTTTGGATGTTTTGCTATTTTAACGATTTTTGCAACTTTAAATAATTTGTTATCAGATGATAGACTTTCTACACTTTCTACCTCTAATCCTATATTAGTAAGTTGTTCTAAAAGATTTTTTTCTTTAAAATTAGTTTTTAAATGATCTTTTAGCCAATCAAACGTGATTTTCATCTACTTAAGCCCCTGTAGTTCGTAGGCACATCTAATGGATCAAATCCAAAATGATTTAACCATCTATAATCACAATCAAAGAAAGCTCTAAGATCATTAATTCCATATTTTAACATAGCCAATCTATCTATTCCTATTCCAAACGCATAACCTTGAAACTTAGTTGGGTCAACTTTTACATTTTTTAAAACATTTGGATGAACCATCCCACAACCAAGTATTTCTAGCCACTGGTCGCCTTCCCCTATAATAATTTTCCCATCTTTGACTTCATATCCAATATCAACTTCAGCAGATGGTTCTGTGAAGGGAAAATGACTTGGCCTAAATCTCATCTTTATTTTTTTTACTTCAAAAAATTCTTTGATAAAATAATTTAAACAACCTTTTAGATGACCCATATTTATATTTTTATCTATATGTAGACCTTCAACTTGATGAAACATAGGTGAATGTGTTTGGTCACTATCTGATCTGTAAGTCCTGCCAGGTGCAATTATTTTGAAAGGTGGTTTATCTTTTAACATTGTTCTAATTTGAACAGGAGAAGTATGAGTACGTAACAATCTTTCCCTTTTATCATCAAGATAAAATGTATCGTGCATATCTCTTGCTGGATGATTATCTGGAGTATTTAAGGCTGTAAAATTATTGTATTCATTTTCAACATCAGGTCCTTCTTCTACACTAAAACCTATTTCAGAAAATATAGAAGATATTTCATCTATTGTTTGTGACACTGGATGAATTTTGCCTCTCACGAATGATCGTTCTGGCAGAGTGACATCAATTTTTTCTTTCTTCAATTTTTCATTGATACTAGTATTTTGAATTTCATTTATTTTTAAATTAATTTTATCTTGAAGTTCATCTTTTATTACATTCAAATGAGAGGCAAATTTTTTTCTTTCCGAAATATCAATAGTTGCTATTTTTTTAAATTGAGAAGAAATCAGTCCATTTTTACCAAATAGATCTGATTTAATTTGATTTAGTTCTATTAGATCTAATTTGCCATTTAATTTTAGAATAAATTCGTCTCTTATTTTTTTTAACTCAGACATTTTTACAGATTATTTCTTCAGCGAAATAAAACAATAGTGAAGATTAATTTAAAGCAGATTGTGCTTTTTGAACAATAGTTTTAAAGGCTTCTGGGCTATCATAGGCTATTTCAGCTAAAATTTTTCTATCTATTGTTATTCCGCACTTATTCAATCCATTTATAAATTTTGAATAAGTCATACCTTCTGACCGAACACCCGCATTAATTCTTTGAATCCATAAAGATTTAAAATCTCTTTTTTTATTCCTACGATCTCTATATGCATACTGCATTGCCTTTTCCATGGCTTGTTTTGCAACCCTGATTGTATTTTTTCTTCTCCCCCACTGTCCTTTAACAGCTTTTAAAACCTTTTTATGCTTTGCTTTGCTTGTAACGCCTCTTTTTACTCTCGCCATATTATCCTCTTAAACTGTAAGGCATATAAGATTTAACAATTTTAGAATCTTGTTTTGATAATGTTGTAGTGCCTCTTAGTTTTCTAATCTGTGAATTACTTCTTTTAATCATACCATGTCTTTTACCAGCTTGAGCAGTTATGACTTTACCTTTAGCCGATATCTTGAATCTTTTTTTTGCTGAGCTTTTTGTTTTAAGTTTTGGCATAATCTGCGAGGTTATACATTTAATGACTAAAATTTACAACCTTAATTAAAGCTAATAACACTAATAAACATTGGTTAAATTTAAAATTTATTATATTTTATTAAACTCCATTCTTTTCTTATCTTCCATAACTCCTTAAGTGTTTCTTCGGAAATAAAATTTTGATAATTAAAATTTTCTTTAAGAAAGCTATTCTTGATATTCATTATCCAGCCAGTATTACATCCTAAAAATTCATTATCTATAATTTTTAAACCACTAGAGGTGACTAAGATATTATCTAAAGATAAATCATTATGGTTTATTCTTATTGGCAAATTACTTAAGTCAAGATTATTGGTTTTTCCAATTCTTTTAAATATATAATCTATATAATCAAAAACTTGGATATCATATTTAATTGACCACATTAAATTTATAATTAGTTTTACTTCTTCGGATTGAGAAATATTTTTTTTAAATCTTGAGTTTGAGTCTTTTAGAGTTTTACCATCAACCCATTCTTCAATTATATACCTTTGATCATAAGAAATAAGTTTTGGAAAATAAGAGGATAGTTCTTTATTTTTTGATATAAACTCTCTTAAAGGTCCTTGGTTTCGATCAAAGACTTCATAAATTTTTACTTTTAAATTATTGTAGTATCCTTTAGCAGAAAATTTATTATTTTTATTTTTAAATCCTTCCCTTAAAGGTGTTAATTTTTCTACAATAATTTTATTTACAGAAATTTTATCCAATATCATTTCTTAAGATTATATTTGCTTACAAAGGCTGTATAACCATGATCATTTGTTTTCCGTCAAATTTAGGATGTAATTCTACTTTACCTACTTCCTTCATGTCCTCTTTAATTTTGGTCATCAACTCATTACCTAAGTGCGAATGTTGTAGTTCTCTACCTTTAAACCGGATCGTGAATTTAACCTTATCACCTTTTGAAATAAATTTTTTTGCATTTTTTACCTTAAACTCATAATCATGAGTTTCTGTAACAGGTCTCATTTTAATTTCTTTTAGTGCTACTATTTTTTGTTTCTTTTTAGCAAGATTTGCTTTTTTTTGAGCATCATATTTATATTTACCCATATCCATAATTTTACAAACTGGTGGGTTGGCATTTGGTGCTATTTCTATCAAATCTAATCCCTGATTTTTAGCCATTGAGATTGCTTCATTTGTACTAATGACACCCAAATTTTTTCCATCATTAGCTATGACTTGCACTTCAGGTGACGAGATCCTGTTATTTGATCTAGGCCCTTTATTATTTGTTCTTCTTTGGAAATAATTTTGTTTAAAATCTACCACTTACTTTGATGAAGCTTGATTTAAAGCTGAAAAAGTCTTTAAAAATAAATCTAATTTCATATTTTCTTGTTTATTAGAGTCCAATCTTCTAATAGTTACTGAGTTACTGTCAACTTCTTTTTTACCACAAATTAATAAAAGAGGTATTTTTGCAAGAGAATGATCTCTAATTTTATAGTTTAAATTATGTTTTTTTAAGTCAACTAAAGAACTGATGCCGGCTTGCTTAATTTTCTTTGAAACCTCAATTGCATAATCATCAAAATCTTCTGAGATAGGAATAACCACTGTTTGCAATGGTGAAATCCAAAAAGGAAATTTCCCAGCATAGTGTTCAATTAAAATTCCTATAAATCTCTCAAGAGATCCAAATAAAGCGCGATGAAGCATTACTGGAACTTTTTTTGATCCATCTTTATCTACATAAGAAGCATCAAGTCTAGCAGGTAAGTTCAAATCAACTTGTAAAGTACCACATTGCCAATCTCTACCTATAGCATCCCTTAAAACAAATTCTATTTTAGGCCCATAAAATGCGCCTTCCCCCTTATTAATACTATATTTAAGTTTTGAAGCTTTAACTACTTTTAATAGAGATGCTTCTGCTTTATCCCAAACATCATCGCTTCCTACTCTTACCTCAGGACGATCAGCATATTTCAATAGAACATTTTCAAATCCCAAATCTTTGTATATGTCTAGTATTAAGTTAGTAACGTTCAAGCATTCACTAGTTATCTGATCCTCAGAACAAAAAATGTGTGCATCATCTTGAGTAAATGCTCTAACTCTTAATAATCCATGTAAAGCTCCTGAAGGCTCGTATCTATGTACTTTCCCAAATTCTGTAATTCTCAAAGGTAGATCTCTGTAACTTTTTAAACCTTGATTAAAAACTTGAATATGACCTGGGCAATTCATTGGTTTTATCGCAAAAATTTTTTCATCAGGTGTTTCGGATGTATACATGTTAGCACCGTATTTTTCCCAATGTCCAGATTTTTCCCACAATAATCTATCAAGCACTTCAGGAGTATTTACCTCTTTATAGCCTGCAGCATCTTGTCTAGATCTCATATAATTGATTAATTTTTGAAATAAAGACCAACCCTTTTCGTGCCAAAAAACAGATCCTGGACTCTCTTCTCTAAAATGAAATAAATCCATTTCTTTTCCAAGTTTTCTATGATCTCTTTTTTCAGCTTCCTCAATTCTTTTAAGATATAATTCTAAATCCTTTTGATTTGCCCATCCTGTTCCATAAATTCTTTGCAACATTTCATTTTTAGAATTTCCTCGCCAATAAGCTCCTGACACTTTAGTCAATTTGAAAGCCTTACCAATTTTTCCAGAGGATTCTAAATGAGGTCCTCTACAAAGGTCATGCCATGTATCTCCATGATGATAGACTGTGAGTTGTTCGTTATTAGGAATGCTCTCTATGATTTCAGCTTTATATTTTTCACCTATCTTTTTAAAATGACTTATTGCTTTTTCTCTCTCCCAAACTTCTCTCCTTGTTTTGATGTCTTTATCAATTATTTCTGACATTCTTTTTTCTATTCTTTTTAAATCATCAATAGTAAAAGGCTCCTTTCTTGCAAAATCATAATAAAATCCATTTTCTATTACTGGTCCAATAGTCACTTGAGTACCTGGATATAACTCCTGTACAGCCATAGCCATAATATGTGCAGCATCATGCCTAATTACTTCAAGTCCCTCAGGATCTTTTGCAGTAAAAATTTTGACTGAACAATCTTTATCAATAATTGAATATAAGTCCTTTAATTCTCCATCAATACTCATTACTAAAGCTTGTTTAGCTAAAGATTTACTAATTTTTTTTGCAACTTCAGAGCCTGTCACACTTTTTTCAAAGTTAAGTTTTTTTCCATCTGGTAAAGTAATATTTGGCATTAATTAAAAAGTTTTTTGTACTCTGAATAAGTAGAAAAACACATTTTTTCAACATTAAATTTGTTAACAATATTTTTTCTCGCCTCAGTACCAATCTTTTTTAAAGTACTATCATCTAAATTTAACGCTTTGATTATTTTTTCACTCAGAGATTTAGAATTTCCAGATTCAAACAAAAAACCTGTTTTTTCATCAATAACAGTCTCTTTTGAGCCTCCAATATTACTAGCAATTATTAATTTTTCCATTGATTGAGCCTCTACAGCTACGCGTCCAAAAGCCTCTGGCTCAATAGAGGAAGATATAACTATATTAGAAACTTTATAGGCTAGCGCCATGTCTTTGCAATGATTTATGAATTTTAATTGTTTCGTCATTCTATATTGTTCACTTAATCGAACCAATTTTTTTTTATATAAATCTCTTCCTTGATCACTTCCTAAGATTATAGCATAAAAAGCTTCGTAGCCTAATTGCATATTAACTAAATTTATTGCTTCAATAAATAATTCTTGGCCTTTCCATGAAGTTAATCTTCCTGGAAGTAATATTATCTTTTTATTTTCCTCAATTCCCCAGTTTTTAATTAATTTTTTTTCTTCGTCCTCAGTTTTTGTACTTTGATCAAAAAAATCTACATTAATTCCTCTAAAAATTACTAACAGTTTTCTTTTAAACATTAAATACTCCGAATAATTATCTTTAATGTGTGAAAAAATAAAATTTGAACCAGCAATAATTAAATCAGATCTAACCATTACTGAATTATAAATCTTTTTAATTTTACTTTTAAAGTTATAAGTTCCATGAAACGTAGTTACAAATTTTCTACCAGTTATTTTAGCTGCTAATAAACAAGACCATGCGGGAGCTCGACTTCGAGCATGAACGATATTTATATTATAAAATAGTATGATAAAAATTAAACAAATTGAATTTAAAAAAATCAAGATAGGATTCTTACTTTGTACAGGTAGTCGAATCAATTTTACTTTTTTTTTATTTATGAATTTTATTAATTCACCACCACTTGTTACTATAAATGAATCACAATTATTCTCTGGCAAATAGTGCGCAATATCATAGCAGCCAGTTTCAGCTCCACCATAACCCAATTTAGGAATTACTTGTAAAACTTTCAAATTAGATGACATTTGATATGATTATATATTAATAGAATTAACTATTAAACTCTTATGATGAAATACAATTTTTATAAAATTTCAGATTCCAAAAAGATCAGATATTTAAAAAATTATCAAAAAAATAGACCTTATGTTGTTTTTCTACATGGATTTAAGTCTGATTTAGAGGGACAAAAACCTTATTTTTTTTTTAAATTTTCAAAAAAAAATAGACTTGGCTTTTTAGCTTTAGAATATTCAGGTCATGGAAAATCATCAGGATTGTTCATTAACGGAAATATTTCGAAATGGACAAAAGAGACTGATATCTTAATAAAAAAAATTGTAAAAAAAAATAAAATTATTTTAATTGGTTCAAGTATGGGTGCTTGGATTTCATTGAACTTATTTAAAATTTTCAAAAAACAAATTGTAGGTTTTTTGGGTATTGGTTCAGCACCAGAATTTTTAGAAAAATTAATGTGGAAAAAATTTACAAAAAAGATGAAAAAAGAATTAAAAAAAAATGGGTTAATAACTTTAAAGCATGGAGATTATGAGTATCCAATTTCATATCAATTAATAAAAGATGGAAATAAAAATAAGGTATTAAATAAAAGAATATATGAAAAGCTTAATGTAACTATGGTTCATGGAAATAAAGATAAATCAGTTCCAATGAAATATTCAAAAAAAGTTTTAAAGATTTTTAAAAATGCAAATAAAAAATTAGTGATTGTAAAAAATGGTGATCACAGTCTTTCAACACCCAAATACTTAAATATACTTAAAAAGGAATTATCACTTATAGTTAACCAACCTCTTTAATTTTAGGCTTCAAGGTAAGCGGGTTCTTAAGCTTATCTATCATTTCTTTTGGACAAACTTGAATAAAATTTATGATTTCATTATCAAAATTATCAATTAATGACTTTGATAATAAAGAACCTGTTTCAATAGAATGTTCAAGAATCATCTTTTTTAGAAAATTAATCCAATAATCTGTTTCCACATTTTGCCAAACTACAGAATCTGGATTTACTTTTTTTTTCAAAATCTTTTGCTATGTCATATATAAATGCCATACCACCTGTCATTCCAGCTGCAAAATTATCACCAACTCTTCCCAATATAACAGCTGTTCCTCCAGTCATATATTCACATCCGTTCGAGTCACATCCTTCAATTACTGTTAACGCACCAGAATTTCTTACAGCAAATCTATCTCCTGCCTGACCTGAAGCAAAAAGTTTACCTGAGGTGGCACCGTAAAGAACTGTGTTTCCAAGAATTGTATTTTCATTAGAAACTAGATTACTCTCATCTGGTAGTCTTATTGAAATCGTAGCACCTGATAATCCTTTTCCAACATAATCATTAGCATCACCCTTAAGATTAAGTTTAAGCCCTTTACATGCAAAAGCTCCAAAAGATTGTCCTGCAGAGCCTTTAAAATATAACCTTAAAAAATTTTCATTTAATTTGTTATTTCCATATTTGTTATATAAGTAATGTGAGATTCTAGTACCCACAGCCCTATCTGTATTTTTTATAATGAATTCCTTTTCAAACTTTTCTGATCTATCTAAAGCTTTTTCTATTTCTGGCCAAATCTTTTGATCAAGCGTATTTGGTACTTTGTTTATCTCAAAAGACTCACAGTATCTTTTATTATTTCCAGGATCTGCTTGTACAAATAATGGGTTAAGGTCTAAGTCATCTAAATTTGGTGATGCTTTATTTACCTGCATTAATAAGTCTGTTCTACCTATAATATCGTTTAAAGATTTAAATCCTAAATCAGCTAAAATTTCTCTTACTTCGGAAGCAATAAAAGTAAATAAATTTACTACTTTATCTGGTGTTCCTGTAAATTTTTCTCTTAATTTTTCATCCTGAGTACAAACTCCTACTGGACAAGTATTAGAGTGACATTGTCTAACCATAATACAGCCCATTGCTACCAAAGCCGTTGTAGCGACACCATATTCTTCAGCTCCCATCATTGCAGCAATGACAACATCTCTTCCTGTCTTAATGCCTCCATCAGTTCTTAAAGTAACTTTATGTCTCAAATTGTTTAATGTTAAAACTTGGTTAGCTTCTGTTAAACCCATTTCCCAAGGTATCCCAACATACTTTACACTTGTTTGTGGAGTTGCTCCTGTACCTCCATTATGACCAGAGATTAATATTATATCAGCTTTTGCTTTAGCGACACCTGCTGCGATTGTACCCACTCCTGATGATGCTACTAACTTAACACCGACTCTAGCTTTAGGATTTATTTGTTTTAAATCATATATAAGTTGTGCCAGATCTTCTATAGAATAAATATCGTGATGAGGTGGCGGAGATATGAGAGTCACTCCAGGTGTTGAATGTCTTAACTTAGCAATTTCATTTGTTACTTTAAAACCTGGTAACTGGCCTCCTTCTCCAGGTTTAGCTCCTTGAGCTATTTTAATTTCAATTTCATTACAATTATTTAAATAGTCTATAGTTACCCCAAATCTTGCAGAGGCTATTTGTTTCACTCTTGAATTTGCACTATCACCACTATCCATAATCTTAAATCTTTTTGCATCTTCTCCTCCTTCTCCACTGCAAGATGCTCCTTTGATTCTATTCATTCCTATTGCAAGTGTTTCATGTGCCTCTTTCGATAATGCTCCGTGGGACATGCTGCCACTACCAAATCTTTTTAAAATATTCTCTAGTGGCTCAACTTCAGATATATCAATTGCAGGACCTAACTTCTTTTTTCTAAAATCAATTAAATCTCTTAAATTGATTGGTGGGAGACTATATATCCCCTTAGAATACTTTTTATATGCTTCATATGAATTCGAGCCAACCGCGCTTTGCAGTAAGTGAATAAGTTTGCCTTGATACTGATGTGTTTCCCCATTTTTTCTGTATCTGTATATACCTCCAATTGGCAAAACAGTCTCTGTACTTTCAAAAGCCTCTTTATGAATATGTCTTATTTTTTTTTCTATACCAACTAATCCAATTCCAGAAATTTTTGAAGTTACACCAGGAAAATAATCGTTTACTATAGTTCTACTTAATCCAACTGTTTCAAAATTACATCCTCCCCGATATGAACTTAGAACAGAAATTCCCATCTTAGACATAATCTTTAATAGTCCAGAATTTACTGACTTTATGTATCTTTGGACACAATCATCAAAGCTATATTGACCAAAAAGTTTTTTTACATATCTCTGATATAAACTATCAAAAGCTAAATAAGGGTTAATTGTAGTTGCGCCTACTCCAATTAAAGTTGCGAATGAATGGGTATCCAAAGCTTCTCCGGATTGAACATTAATAGATACATATCCTCTTAATTTTTTTTCAATTAAAAAAGAATTAATTGCACCAACACATAGCAACATTGGCATTGGCAATCTTTCAGATGATACTTCTTTATCACTTAAAATAAGCTGGGTCACACCCTGTCTAACAGCAATTTCAGACTCTTTTTGTATTCTTAGTATTGAGTCTGACAAATTATCATTTTTATTAAATGTGCAGTCTATAACAGTGGAATTTAGACCAAAAAAATTAACAAATTTATTAAACTGTGAATTTGAGAGGATTGGACTATTAAGAACATAAATATTTTCCTTAGTTAAAGTATCAAAATTTAGAATATTTCCTAAATTTCCAAATCTTGTTTTTAAACTCATTACTTTGTTTTCTCTTAAAGAGTCAATTGGAGGATTGGTTACTTGACTAAAATTTTGTCTAAAAAAGTGATAAAGTGGTCTGTACCTATCAGATAATACTGCAAGCGGTGTATCATCTCCCATAGAACCAGTTGCTTCTTTAGCTTCCTCTGCCATTGGATGCAAAATTAATTCGAGATCCTCTAAGCTTATTCCAAATGTGTGTTGTCTTCTTCTTAAATTCTCTCCCTCAAAAGTATGCTTTTCATTTGATATTAGAAGTTTTTCATCTAGATCAATAATTTGAGAATTGAAATGTTTAAATTCTTTTGCAAGATAATCTTTTATCTGATCATTAAAAAAAACTTTTCCTTTTTCAATTCTTACTCCAATGATTTCCCCAGGACCAAGTCTCCCTTTAGATAGTATTTTCTTTTCATTTAATTCTATCATTCCAGTCTCTGAACCTGCAAATAACATTTTATCTTTCGTAATAACGTATCTTAAAGGTCTTAATCCATTTCTATCATTTGCAGCAATAACCCACTCATTATCTGTTGCAGCTATTGCTGCTGGACCATCCCATGGTTCCATTGTACTATTTAGAAAATTAAATAATTGTTGATGGCTTTTAGGTAAAGTTTTATTTTTTTTAGACCAAGCATCAGGTATCATCATTAATTTTGCTAAAGGCGCAGATTGTCCTGATTTATTTAATAATTCAAAAACATTATCTAAAGCAGCAGAGTCTGAAACACCTTTTTGAATTACTGGTTTTAAATTTTCTATATTGTCAAAAAAAGTACTACTCATCTCTTGCTCATGAACTTTCATCCAATTTTTATTCCCTTTATAAGTATTTATCTCTCCATTATGAGCTATAGCTCTGAAGGGTTGAGCTAAACTCCAACTAGGTGCGGTATTAGTTGAAAATCTTTGATGGAAAATTGCATATCTAGAAACAAATCTTTTATCTTTTAAGTCTAAAAAAAAATCTGATATCGCCTCTGCTAAATATAATCCTTTATAAATGATTGACTTTGAACTTATAGAACAGATATAAAAATTATTAAGCGATGCTTCAAAAGCTTTATTTTCAATTCTTTTTCTAGTCTCGTATATTTTTCTCTCTAAATTTTTGTCTAACAAGTCTTTATCATTTGATTTAAAGAGCACTTGAATAATTTCTGGCATTGTTCGAAAGGCTTTTTCACCTAATATTTTTGGGTTTACTGGTACTTGTCTCCATCCATAAATGCTAAAATTATTTTTTGTTAATTCACTCTCAACAATAGTCTTACAACTTTCCTGAGAGGAATAGTCATTTCTTGGAAGAAAAATCATACCTACACATATCTCTGAATTATCATAATCGTGCCCAGTTACTTCAATTTTTTCTATGAAGAAATCTTTGGGTATCTCAACATGTATTCCAGCTCCATCACCAGTTTTTCCATCCGCATCAACCGCGCCTCTATGCCAAACTGCCTTTAAAGCTTCAATTCCATATTCAACGACTGCTCTAGTTTTTTTACCTTCTGTTGAAGCTATAACACCAACACCGCAAGCATCATGTTCCATTTCTTTTGAATAAACATGGTTTTCAGTCAACAATTCAAGATTTTTATTATAATTTTTCATTATGCAACTTTTGTTTTTTTTATTTCAATACTTTCTAGATAAGTTTTCATAGTTTCTGCTGCATCTCTTCCATCTTTAATTGCCCAAACTACTAGTGATGCACCTCTCACAATATCTCCTGCAGCAAAAACTCCTTTTAAGTTTGTCTCCATTGTATCAAAATCCACTTTTAATGTTCCCCATTTTGTGACTTGTAATTCTTTTGCATCAAATAGGAATGGCAAATCCTCAGGATCAAAACCAAGGGCTTTAATAACCATGTCAGCCTTTACTTCAAATTCTGACCCTTTTTTAACCTCAGGTCTTCGTCTTCCTGAGTCATCGGGTTCACCTAATTTTATTTGATCAACAACTAATTTTTCAATTTTATTTTTTCCTTTAAATTCTTTTGGACTAGACAGCCAAACAAATTCTACACCTTCCTCCTCAGCATTTGCAACTTCCCTTGCTGATCCTGGCATATTTTCTTTATCTCTTCTATAAAGACATTTAACTGATTTAGCTTTTTGTCTTACTGATGTTCTTACACAGTCCATTGCAGTATCTCCACCACCAATGACAACCACATCTTTACCTTCAGCATTTAATGTTCCTTTATCAAACAAATCTACCTTGTCTCCCAAACCTTTTCTATTAGAAGCAGTCAAAAATTCCATTGCAGGAAAAATATTATCTAAGTCATTTCCAGGTAATTCAACTTCTCTAGCTTTATACACACCAGTAGCAATTAGAATTGCGTCATGTTTTTTTCTTAATTGCTCTAAAGTAGCATCCTTACCTACTTCAAAATTTTGAACAAACTCAATACCACCATCTTTAAGAAGTTTTGTTCTTCTCTCTACAACATGCTTTTCTAATTTAAAATTTGGAATACCATAAATCAATAAACCTCCTGCACGATCATAACGATCATAAACAGTAATTTTATATCCGTTCTTCCTTAATTGTTCTGCTGCTGCCAAACCCGCTGGTCCAGCACCAATAATACCTACACTTTGATTTTTTTCATATTTTACCTGGATTGGTTTAACCCAACCTTGTTCCCAAGCGTTGTCTGTTATATATTTTTCTACTGATCCAATAGTTACTGTTCCATGTCCTGATTGTTCAATAACACAATTACCCTCGCAAAGACGATCTTGAGGACATATTCTTCCACATACCTCTGGCATGTTATTTGTGCTTTGAGACAACTCGTAAGCTTCTTGTAATCTTCCCTCTGCTGTTAATTTCAGCCAATCTGGAATATTATTACTTAAGGGGCAGTGAACTTGGCAAAATGGTACACCACATTGAGAACATCTACTTGACTGTTCTTCTGCTTTTTGTTTTATAAAATCGTCATAAATTTCATTAAAGTCATCTTTTCTTCTTTTTACCTCTCTTTTAGGTGGAGTTTGTTGACCTATTTTTACAAACTTTAACATTTTATCAGTCATAATTTTTTAGAATCATGGCAAAATATACATTGTTTTTTATAGTAAAAGAATTTTTTAGGTCAATATTTATGACCTATATTTGTCTAAAATAAGCTTAAAATAAAGAAATTTTATTTTTTGCATACCTAATATGATTAAATCGAATTGTTTTAAAAGAATATTTTTTAAGTTACGACACTTATATGCTCCAAGATTTTATAGAAATACTTATTCTCTCATCTATTCAAGGAATATCAGAATTTTTACCAATAAGTTCATCTGCTCACTTAATTATAGTATCTAAACTGTATAATCTTAAAGCAAACTCATTATTAATAGATATAAGTTTACACTTAGGTTCTTTACTAGCAATAATATTTTATTTTAGAAAAGATTTATTAAACCTAAAAAATAATCGAACATTATTAAAGCTAATTATAATTGGCTCTATACCACTTATTTTTTTTGGATACATATTACATTCAACTGAACTTATTCAACTTCTAAGAAATATAAAGATTATTGCATGGACTACATTGTTTTTCGGAATAATTTTATATTTTGCAGATCAAAGGAAAGTTGAAAAAACAATTCCTAGAGACTTAAATGTTAGATCAATTATATTTATTGGATTATTACAAATTCTCGCATTAATACCAGGTGCAAGTAGAGCGGGTATTACAATGACTGCTGCAAGATTTTTAAATTTTAATAGAGTCGACTCAGGTAAAATATCATTTTTACTTTCTATCCCTGCCTTAGCAGGAGCAAGTTTTCTTGGCTTAAAAGATATACGGAATGAAACTTTAGAAATAAATTTATTAGTAATTATTGCTATAATTTTGTCTTTTCTGTTTTCATATATAACAGTAAAATTTTTTTTAAATTATTTAAATAAATTTTCATTGAATATTTTTGTAATTTATAGATTGATAATTGCTTTAATTTTGTTATCAATTATTTATTTTTAAACTGGTCGTTTAATCAAAGGTAATAATTGAGACAATAAAACACCACATAATATAAAGAAACATCCTAATAAATTATTAACCCCTAGTATCTGACTTAATAAAAACCATGCTGCAATAGTTGCAAAAACACCTTCTAATGAAAAAATTATTGCTGCTGGAGCAGGTGTAATATTTTTTTGTGCATAAATTTGTAAAACAAAAGCAAATCCTCCTGAAAGAATTCCTGCATATAAAATAGAGTCTATTTCGTTTAAAATATTTTCGATTATAAATTCTTCATAGATAAATCCAATAACTAAAGAAAATAAGGCTACTAATAAAGTTTGAACAGCGCCTAAAGTTAAAGGTAAATTATATTTTTTAACTATTATTCCGGTAAAAATAATATGGGTACTCCAAAACAAAGCTCCTAATACAACAAGTGTATCACCAAGTCTTACTGTTGTATCATGAAAATTGGTAAGTAGATATCCGCCGATTAAACATAGAACTACAGAGGGCCAGACACTCCAATGAATTGATTTTTTGCTAAATAAATAAATTATTATTGGCACCATAGGGACATAAAAAATTGTGAAAAATGCTGCGTTAGCTACATCGGTATACAGAAGAGCAACTTGTTGTAATGCTGAGCCTAAAAAAAGTGATAATCCAATTAAAAAAGAGAGAATAGCAAATGTTTTAAAGTCTAATTTAAACTCTGATTTAAATTTTTTTACCTCAAATAAAAATGCTAGAGGAACAATTGCCAAAAATCCGACAAAAAATCTTACTGCGTTGAAAGTGAAAGGACCTATGTTGTCCATGCCTGTGTCCTGGGCGATAAAAGTGGTTCCCCAAATAAATGTGCATAATAATGCACTTAATAATGAGAATGATTTGGACATAATCTGTTTTAGACTGCTAATTTATAAGCAAAGTTTTTTCCTAAATTTTCTTTTAACTCATTATTAAATCGAGCAGCTTCTGCTCCATCAATAATTCTATGATCGTAAGATAATGATAAAGGCAACATAGTTCTTGTAACGAATTTTCCATCCAAAAAAATTTGTTTTTTTTCAGATCTCCCAACTCCTAATATCGCAACTTCAGGAAAATTTATTATAGGAGTGAAAAAAGATCCTCCAATTCCGCCTAAACTTGTTATTGTCATAGATCCACCAAATAATTCTTTTTTATCAATTTTAAGATTTCTACATTGATCACTAAGATTTTTTAGTTCAGAACTTATCAGATTAATATTCTTATTGTCTGCATTTCTTAATTTTGGAACCATTAAGCCGTGTGGAGTATCCACAGCTATTCCAATATGATAATATTTTTTAATAGTCATTTTTCCACTATCAATATCATCTATAGAACTGTTAAAATTAGGAAATTTTTTCAATGAAGCGGCCAAAGCTTTGACAATAAAAGCTAAAGGTGTAATTTTTTTTTTTTCTCCAGTATATATATCTGTTAGCGACGTTCTAAATTCCTCTAGTTCTGTGATATCTGCTTCATCATGATTGGTTACATGAGGAATATTTGTCCAAGAATTCATCAAATATTTTGATGATAATTTTTTAACTCTTGGTATATCTTTTATTTCTACTTCTCCAAATTCTGAGTGAGAGTATTCTTGTTTTATCTTTTCATTACTTTTATTCTCATTATTTATTAAGTTACTCGATTTCGAAGCTACAAATAATTTTACATCACTCTCAATAACTCTACCTTTACGTTCACTGCCTGTAACTTGATTGATATCTACCCCAAGTTCTCTTGCAAATTTTCGAACCTTTGGACTTGCAGATGATATTTTAAAAACTTTATTTTGATCTGTCGATGTTTTTTGAACTTCCTGTTTTATCTTTAAAGTTTTTTTAATTTCTTTTTCAATTACTGGTTCTTTTATGACTTTTTCTCTAACTTCATTAATACCTTCTAAAGTTAAGATTAGGTCACCCTCTGAAACTTTATCTCCTACCTTTATTTTTAAAGTTTTAATTTTACCATTAAAATTTGAGGGAATTTCTACGCTAGATTTATCACTCTCTATTGTTATTAAAGGATCATTTTTTTTTAAAGTTTGACCTTCAGAAACTAAAACCTCAATCACTTCTACATCTTTGAAATCTCCAATATTAGGTACTTTTATCTCAATTTCTGACATTATAATTTTGTTGGCATTGGCTTATTAACATCAATTTTAAATTTTTTAATTGCCTCTTCGGCATACTTAGATGCTATAAGTTGTTCTTTTGCTAGAATACTTAATCCATATGTAACAACATGCTCTTTGTCAACTTCAAAGAAATTTCTTAAATTTTTTCTTGTATCACTTCGTCCAAAACCATCTGTTCCTAATGAATAAAAACTTTTATTAATGTAAGGTCTAATTTGATCTGAGTTCATTCTCATGTAATCCGAAGCAGCCAAAACAGGTCCTTCAGTTTTACCTAAACATTTTTCAACATATGACTTCATTGGTTCCTTATCTGGATTTAAAAGATTATATCTCTCCACTTCTAGACCATCTCTTCTTAATTCATTAAAACTTGTTACACTCCAAATTTCACTGTCAATTTGATATTCTTTCTGTAATATTTCAGCACCTGCAATCATTTCTCTTAAAATTGTGCCAGATCCTAAAAATTGGATTTTAGTTTTTTTAAATTTATTAAACTCTTTAATTTTATACATCCCTTTTAAAATTCCTACTTCACAAGATTTATCTTTAGGCATATCTGGATGTGGATAATTTTCATTCATAGTTGTAATATAGTAAAAAATATTCTCCTTTTTTTCGTGCATCCTTTTTAACCCATCTCTAAAAATGACTGCTAATTCATAATGAAACGTTGGATCATATGATACACAGTTTGGAATTGTTGATGCCATTAGATGACTATGACCATCTTGATGTTGTAGTCCTTCGCCTGCTAAAGTTGTTCTACCAGCTGTAGCTCCAATTAAAAATCCTCTAGACTGACTATCAGCACCTGCCCATGCAAAATCCCCTATTCTTTGAAATCCAAACATTGAATAAAAAAGATAAATAGGAATCATTTCAATATCATGATTTGTATATGATGTTCCTGCAGCAATCCAAGATGACATTGCTCCAGCTTCTGTAATTCCTTCCTCTAAAACTTGTCCACCTTTTTCCTCTTTATAAGAACTCAATTGTGCAGAATCTTCAGGTTCATATTTTTGTCCTTCATGAGCATATATCCCAACTTTTTGAAAAAAACCTTCCATACCGAATGTTCTAGCCTCATCAGGAATAATAGGCACCAATCGAGGTGCAACATTTTTATCTCTTAAGAGGTTTGTTAGCATTCTCACTAATGCCATTGTGGTGGACATTTCTTTTTTACCAGTTGAAATTTTCATATTGTCAAAAATATCTTTAGGAGGAGCTTTAATTGGTTTTGCATAAGTAGTTCTTTCTGGAATAAACCCACCTAATTGGAGTCTTCTTTCTTTAATGTATTTTATCTCTGGAGAATTTTGATCAGGTTTGTAATATTCAATATTTTTTACTTGTTGATCTGTCAAAGGAACATCAAATCTATCTCTGTAATACATTAAATCATCAACATCTAATTTCTTTGTCTGATGAGTAGTATTAACACTTTCTCCACTTTTACCCATACCGTATCCTTTAATGGTCTTTGCAATTACAACTGTTGGACTTCCTATGTTTTTAGAGGCCTTATCATATGCAGCAAAGACTTTATGAGGATCATGACCTCCTCTATTTAATCTCCAGATATCTTTATCAGAAAGACTAGAAACTAATTCTTTAGTTTCTGGATATTTTCCAAAAAATTTTTCTCTAACATAAGCTCCGTTTCTTGCTTTCATTGCTTGATATTCTCCATCAACTGTTTCATTCATCGTTTTCACTAAATGGCCTGTTTTATCGTTTGCTAATAATTGATCCCAATACGAACCCCATATAACTTTAATGACATTCCATCCTGCTCCTCTAAAAATTCCCTCTAATTCTTGTATGATTTTTCCGTTACCTCGCACAGGTCCATCCAATCTTTGAAGATTACAATTTATAACAAATATAAGATTATCTAGTTTTTCTCTCGCAGCTAACCCTATTGCTCCAAGAGACTCTGGCTCATCCATTTCTCCATCACCCAAAAAAGCCCAAACCTTTCTACCTTCATCTTTTATTAAACCTCTGTTAATTAAATATTTCATATATCTGGCTTGGTAAATAGCTAACATAGGTCCTAAACCCATTGAAACGGTTGGGAATTGCCAAAAGTTTGGCATTAACCACGGATGAGGGTAAGAAGATAATCCACCTGGATTAACCTCCTGTCTAAAACTGTCTAGTTGTTTTTCATTAAGTCTTCCCTCAAGAAATGCTCTTGCATACATACCAGGAGCGCTGTGTCCTTGAAAATAAATTAAATCTCCACCAAATTTATTATTTTTAGCTCTCCAAAAATGATTCATTCCAACATCATATAAAGTAGCAGCAGATGCAAAGGTTCCTATATGCCCTCCAAGTTCAGGGAATTTTTGATTAGCTCTCACTACCATTGCGGCAGCATTCCATCTAATTAAAGATCTAATTCTTCTCTCTATATTTTGGTCACCATTTGATTTTTTTTCATCACTCACAGGGATTGTATTTATATAAGGAGTATTTTGTGTATATGGAATATTAGCTCCTTCCATGTATGCTTTATTAATCAGTTCTTTGATTAAATAATGAGCTCTCTGATTTCCATCTTTCACTATGATGTCTGAAAGAGACTCTAACCACTCCCTTGTCTCTAATGGATCAATATCTCCCTCTTTTACTACTTTTATTTTTTCAGGTTTTCCTTTTTCTATTTTTTCAATTTGCTTTTTTTGTTCTTGATTTTTCTTTAAAGAATTTTCCGCCTCTTGAATTAAATTTTCAGTATTTTTTGGAACATTTTCTAAAGAGGATAAATTTTGATCAACACTTGATATATCTAAAATTAAATCACCCTTTGAAACTTTATCACCAACCTTAACTGCTATAGACTCAATTTTTCCTGAAAAAATTGATGGTATTTCTACACTAGATTTATCACTTTCTATAGTTACTACAGGATCATTCTTATTAATTTCTTGACCTTCTTTAACTAATAATTCAATCACCTCAACATTTTCAAAATCACCAATATCAGGAACTAATAATTTTTCAGTCATTTTTAAGTCTTATACACTATTAAAAGTTGTTAAATGTAAATTTTAACACATTCTGCTCAATTTTTTGACACTCTTTACATGCATGCTTCAAAAATGATTAAAAAGTTATTAAAAACACTTATTCAGCCAAAAGTTAGTGCTTATGTAGATGCTAAAATCTGGATACAAAAAATTTTGTTAGAGGAAAAATACGGAAAAAATTAATTCCTAAATTCTCTCCACACACAAAGCTATCCCCATTCCCCCACCTATACATAATGTTGCACAACCTTTATTTTTTTTTTGTCTTTTCATTTCATGTATCAAAGTTACTAGAATTCTTGCTCCTGAGGCACCAATAGGATGACCAAGTGCTATGGCTCCTCCATTAACATTTACTTTGTTTTGATCAATACCTAATTCACGAATTACTGCAATACTTTGAGATGCAAAAGCTTCATTAATTTCAAATAGATCAATATCATCTAAATTCCATTTTGCATTTTTAACTGCTCTACGAACAGCATCTATAGGTCCTAAACCCATAACAGATGGATCTACTCCAACTGAAGACCATGATATAATTTTTACTAATGGTTTTATCGATTTTTTTTCTGCGTCATCTAAAGATGTTAATAATAAAGCTGCAGCTCCATCGTTTATACCAGAGGAATTTCCTGGAGTGACAGTACCGTTATTTTGAAAAACAGATTTTAGTTTTTCTAGATCAGATATTTTTAGTCCTTTTCTAGGATGTTCATCAACGTCTAAAACATTGCCATTACAATTTATTTTTATCAGTTCATCATTAAATTTATTTTTGGAAATAGCTAATTCAGTTTTTTTTTGAGATTTTAAAGCAAATTCATCTTGTTCTTTTCTAGAAATATTAAACTGTTTAGCAACATTTTCTGCTGTCACACCCATATGATAATTTTTAAATGCATCTATTAATCCATCATTTACCATTGTGTCCAGCAATCTGTCCTCTATGACCTTCTTTTGATCTCTAAAAAAAATTGAATGTGGAGCTAAAGACATACTTTCTTGACCTCCAGAAATTACATTTTTTGACTCTCCTAATTTTATTGATTGATAACCTGATATTACTGCTCTAAGTCCAGATCCACATACTTGATTAATAATATATGCTGGTTTTGAAACTGGTATACCGGCATTTATTGCAGCCTGTCTTGCAGGGTTTTGACCAGCACCTGCTGTTAATACTTGACCCATAATTACTTCATCAATCTCCTCATTAATAAATTTGGATCTTTTTAAAACCTCATTTATAACCAAAGAACCAAGTTGATAAGATTTCATGTTTTTTAATGAACCTCTATAACTACCTATTGGTGTTCTAACTGCACTAACAATAACCACCTCTTTTGATTTACTATTCATAAAATTTTAAAATTGTCTTATCATTAAAATACACTAAAAATTGATATACTATAATAAATAAAAATTAAAAATGCGCCTGTAGCTCAATTGGATAGAGCGCTTGGCTACGGACCAGGAGGTTCTGGGTTCGACTCCTAGCAGGCGCACCAAAATAAGAATTATTTATGATTAAATGGTTTTTAAAATGCTCGTTACAAACATCTGTAATATATTTTTTTATAATCATTTTAATTATTTTATTAATTTTAACTTTTGTATTATAAAAAACTATGTCTGAAAAATTTGAACAAATAAGTTTAAAACAAGGTTTTATGAAACATAATGGTGGGATTTTATTCAAAAATATTTCTCAAAATGAGTATGAATTTAAATCTACAATAAATGAAAATCATTTAAATGCAGCAGGAATTACTCACGGTGGCTACTTATCGGCTTTAGTCGATGCTGGAGCTGGTACCGCTGCACATAGATCTGTAGAAAATGCACCTTGTGTAACTATATCTTTAGATTTAAAATTTATTGGAACATCTAAAATTGGTGATGTAATTATTGGAAATGTAAAAATTCTCAAAAAAACAAAAACTTTAGTATTCTTATATTGTGAATTAAAATGTAATGATAAAATTATAACTTCGGCCTCAGGTGTATGGAAAATTTTAAAAGTAAAACCGTCTAATTTGGGTCCAGGTGGTTAGAAAAACTCTAATGATAAAGTTAACAAATGAGAACTTTTTGTACTTCGATTCGGTCATGTTTTAGTCTATTTTTGTTCTTTATAACTAACAAGATCTGGTAGATAAAAAAAAAGATATACCAAAGATAGGAATGACTAGATTTAAAATCAATGCAGTATTAGGTCCTACTAATACAGGCAAAACTCACTTAGCAATTGAGACGATGCTATCTTTCGAAAGTGGTATGATTGGATTTCCATTGAGACTATTGGCTAGAGAGGTCTATGACAAAGTAGTTAGAAAAATTGGCATCGGTAAAGTAGCTTTAATTACTGGTGAGGAAAAAATAATTCCATCTAATGCAAAATTTTTTTTATGCACAGTTGAGTCAATGCCCATCGATAAAGATGTAGAATTTGTCGGTGTTGATGAAATTCAAATGTGTGCTGACCATGAAAGAGGTCATATTTTTACAGATAGGTTGCTTAATATGCGAGGAAGTAAACTTACAATGCTGATGGGATCTAACACTATAAAGAATATCATTTCTAAACTTAATGATGATATTGAATTTATAAATAGGGATAGATTATCAAAACTTTCTTATACAGGTCATAAAAAGATATCAAGGATAAATAGGAAAACAGCAGTAATCGCTTTTTCTGCTGAAGAAGTTTATGCAATTGCAGAATTAATTAGAAGACAAAAAGGAGGTGCTGCAATAGTTATGGGATCTTTAAGTCCTAAAACAAGAAATGCACAAGTCGAGTTATACCAATCTGGAGACGTAGATTTTTTGGTTGCAACAGATGCAATCGGCATGGGAATAAATATGGATTTGGATAATGTTTATTTTTCTAATTTAAAAAAATTTGATGGAAAAAAACTAAGAAAACTTAATTTATCTGAAATTGGTCAAATTGCAGGAAGGGCTGGTAGATTTCTTAATGATGGTAGTTTTGGAATAACTGGCGATTGTAAGGAAATTAATGCAGAAGATGTAAATTTATTGGAAAGTCATAAATTCGAAGATATCAAAATGTTATTTTGGCGGAATTCAAATTTAAATTTTAATAATCCATTAAGTTTAATTAAATCACTTGAAGAAAAGCCTCAAAGAGAATGGCTAAGAAAAATTCATGAATGTGAAGATGAAAAAGCTCTAAAATACTTTTTAAGAGATAAAAATTTAGGTAAAATTGAGTTCAATAATAAAACATTAAGTTTATTATGGGAATGTTGTCAAATTCCTGACTTTGTCAAAAAAACTTACGGCAATCATTATGAGGTCATAGAGAAGGTATTTTCATTTTTAAATAGTAATATTGGTAAAATTCCCAATGAATACATGCGATTACAACTCATGAAATTAGACAAAATAGATGGAAATGTAGATTCTATATCAAATAGAATTGCAAATGTAAGAACTTGGTCATATGTTTCTAATAAAAATAATTGGGTAGAAAATCAAGATTATTGGATTGAAAAGACAAAAATACTAGAGGATAAACTTTCAGATAGACTTCATGAAGAACTTACAAAAACTTTTATTGATAAAAGAGCTAGTATTTTGGCAAGGGGCTTAAAACAAGACATGGAATTTAAAACAGAAATTTTAGATAATAATGTTAAAATTGATGATCAATTTATTGGAGAGATAAAGGGTCTTAAACTAGAACTTGATTTAAAAAAAGGAGCTTTAGAAACAGATATTAAATCCTTAAAAAAAGCTGCGAGACAAACTATTGGGCCTGAATTAGAAAAAAGAATTCAAAGTATAATTGATACTGGATTAATTGAACTTAATAATGATTTTAAAATATATTGGAACAAATTTGCAATCGCAAAATTAAAACCAGGTAATGATTACTTAAATCCAAATTTTGATCTAATAGTTGATGATATACTTGAAATTAATCAAAGACAAAAATTAAATGAATATATCAATAAATGGTTGAGAAGAAAAATAGATACTATTCTTCAAAGTTTGATAGATTTGAAAAATCTTAAAGATAAACATTCATCAATTAAAGCTTTGGCCTATCAACTATATGAAAATAATGGTGTTTTAAAAAGAGAGAATGTAGATGATTATTTGAAAAATTTAGGTCAAAATGAAAGAAAGTTTTTAAGGGACTTAGGCGTTAAATTTGGTAGATATCACATTTTTTTATATAAATTAATTAAACCAGAACCAGTAGTTTTAAGAACTTTGCTTTGGAAAAACTTTCATCAAAAATATTTAGATTTCATACCTCCAACATTTGGTTTAAATTTTATAGAAAATAATAACATTAAAAATAAAAATTTTATGCTTCTTTGTGGCTTTGAAAAATTTGATAATTATTTTGTAAGAATTGATATTTTAGAAAGATTGTTTATGTTAATTATAAAATCTAGCACTGAAGAGTCCAAAGAAATTAAATTAACTTCTGAAATGTTGAATCTTTTAGGTTGCAGCAAAGATAATTTCAAAAAGTTAATAAAATTGATGAATTACAAAGTGATTATTAAAGATAAAGACATTTTTTTTAGATATTTTCCTAAAAAAAGAAATAAAAAAATGTTTAAAAAAAAAGATAGAACAGAAAACCCTTTTAAAATTTTAAAAAATTTAAATTTAAGATAATGATTTTTTTTAAAAATAGAAATGATAAAGAACAAATTACTAATTTTGTAAAAATTGCTGCACTTTTAATACATGCAGCAAAAATTGATGAAAATTATTCAATTGAAGAGGAAAAAATTATTAAAAAAGCTTTATTAAACCTCGGTGTTGAACAAGACAATTTGAATACTCTTATTGAGGAGGCAAAAAATATTGAGGCTCAGTCCAACCATATATTAGATTTTACAAAAGAATTTAAAAATTTAGACGAAAAAGAAAAAATTAATATTATAAAATCGCTTTGGAGAATAATATATTCAAATAAAGATGCTGATATATATGAGACTAATTTGATGCGTAGGCTTGCTGGATTACTTTATGTTGACAGTAAAATTATGGGCGATATTAAAGAACAAATTAAAAAAGAATTTTTATAATGACTTATATTGTTAACGACAAGTGTATAAAATGTAAACTCATGGACTGTGTTGAAGTTTGTCCTGTTGATTGCTTTTATGAAGGCAAAAATATGCTTGTAATTAAACCTGATGAGTGTATAGATTGTGGCGTTTGCGAGCCTGAGTGTCCAGTAGACGCTATAAAAGCAGATACAGAACCTGGCAGCGATAAATGGCTAGAAATCAATAAACAATATTCTGAAATCTGGCCTAATATAATTGAGAAAAAAGATCCTCCTTCGGATCATGAAAAATATAAAGATGAGCAAAATAAGTTTGAAAAATATTTTAAAGAAAACCTTTAAAAATTCTCCAAAAAAAAAGACAAAAAATAACATTGTTAAAAAAAAAACGACAAAGTCTAAAAAAAGTTTACCAAAAAAAAATATAAAAAAAATTGCAAAAAGTAAAAAAAACAAAATTAAAAAGACAGAAACAAAAAAATCTATAAAAAAAATAGATAAAAAAAATGAATTAAAAACTGATAATCTAAGAATTTCAAAAAGCAATGAAGTAAAACCAGAAATAAAAAAGGTTAAAAAACAAGAAACAGAGAAAAAAGAGTTCAAAGTAAAAAATTATGTTGTTTATCCAAAACACGGCGTAGGTCAAATTACTGATTTTAAAAAAATTAATATTGGTGGAATTGATGTTGAAACTTACGTAATTAAATTTGAAAAGGACAAGGCAAATGGTATGGTGCCTGTTAATAAACAATCACACTTGCGCCCATTAGCAACTATTAATCAGGTTAATAAATGTATCTCAATTTTAAAAAGTAAACCTAAAATAAAAAGATCAATGTGGAGCAGAAGAGCTCAAGAATATGAAGCCAAAATATCTTCTGGAAAAATTTATGAATTAGCTGAAGTAGTGAGAGATTTAAATAAAGGTGACGATATAATGGTTGATCAATCTTATAGTGAAAGGCAATTATTTGAAAAAGCCTATGAAAGAATGTTGTCTGAATTTCAAATTGTTTTGAATGTTTCTACTGAGGACGCACAAAAAAAATTAGATAAAGCTTTAAAGAGAAATTTGAATGTTCAACAAAATCAAAACGAGAACACTCAACCAAAAAGAGTTGCTGCTGATTTACCTACCGATGAGACTATTTCAGATGATGTGGTAGATAATGACCCTTCAGAGGAATAAAAAAAAACGCCTCTCACACGTAAATCGTTATGAGAAGCGTTTTTAATAAAGAGTGCTAAGTAATTATCTTCTTCTTCTTTTTTTAGCTTTTTTCTTAGCTTTTTTCTTAGCCTTCTTTGCTTTTTTTCTTCTCTTAGGCATCTTTAACTCCCTTTTTAGTTAAACGAATCATTTGATTCGTTATTAGTTTATTTTTATTTTTTTAAACAAGTTATGTCAATTCTAAAATTAAAAAGCAAAAAAATAGAAAGTTAAAAAGTTTTAAAAAAAATAATATTCTTTTTTTTTTTAGTTAAAAAAGTTAATGTTTATGCGCTTTATAACCAATTATTAACTTATTAATAAAGTTTTTCTAAATCTTCTTTATATTTTTCAAGAATCTTTTTTCTTTTAAGTTTTAAAGTTGGTGTCAACATTCCATTTTCAATTGTAAATTCTTCCTTAATTAATTTTATTTTTTTTACTTTTTCTACTAAAGATAAATCTTTGTTTAATTTTTCTAAATAAAGTTCTATTTCTTTTTTATTTTCTTCATTATCACTTACAACTAATGCAACCAAATAATTTTTTTTATCCCCATAAATAAAACTTTGTTTAATTTTTTCATTTAGACATAAAAGATTTTCAATTTTTGATGGTGAAATGTTATCACCACCAAGATTAACTATTATTTCCTTTTTTCTGTCTGTTATTTTTAGATTTCCCTCTCTAGTAATTTCACCAATATCACCGGTGTGTAACCAGCCATCTTTTAATATTTCATTAGTTTCTTTTTTCATGTTCCAATAACCAAGCATTACATTTTCACCCTTTACCAAAATTTCGCCATCCTCGGCTATTTTTACTTCATTAGTTTTAAATGGTGGGCCTACGGTCTCAATTTTGATTTTTCCAGGAATATTGCAGCTCACAACAGGAGAGGTCTCCGTTAAACCATATCCTTGAAGAGTTGGTAGTCCTATAGAGTTTAAAAATTCACCTATTTTTTTATCTAACGCACCCCCACCGGAGACAAAGGCTTTCAATTTGCCTCCAAACTGATTTTTGATTTTTTTTCGAACTAAAATTTCACACAAATAATTAATTATTTTTTCTTTGAAATTTAGTTTATCTTTATTTAAATCTTTTTTTCCAAGTAAAATAGTTTTCTCAATCAATTTTTTTTTTAAACCTTTTTGCTTTGAAAAATTTAGAGAAATTTTACTATATAAATTTTGGTAAAATCTCGGTACTGCTGTCATAATAGTTGGTTTAGCAATATTCATATTAGGCAATAATTTATCTAAACTTTCAGCGTAATAAACTTCTGCTCCAAGTAATATTTGAACATATTGAACTGTGTGTTCATATGAATGAGACAATGGAAGCCAAGTTAAAAAAACAGGAGGATTTTTTTTAACAAGCGAGTCTAAAATTTCTTTTGCCCCTTCACAATTTGATAAAATACCTCCATGGCTAAGCATTACTCCCTTTGGATTACCAGTTGTTCCCGATGTATAAATTATACATGCAAGGTCTTTTCTTTTTATTTCTTGATTAAAGTATTGTGAGATCTCTGAAGTTTTTTTATCAGAGTAATTATTTATAATATTCTCAAAATTTTCAATTTTATTGTTAATATTTTCGATAGATAATATTTTTATATTATCTGAAATAAATTTTTCAATTTTGCTGAGTTGTATATTATTTGATACAATACATATTTTTGGTTTGCAATCATTTATAATATATTCATAATCTTTTTCTGAATAAGTTGTAAATAACGGAACTGTAACTCCACCAGCATTCATAATTGCTATATCACTAATTAGCCAATCTGGTCTATTTTCAGATAATAAAATACATCTATCACCTTTATTCAAGTTTGTTTTTAAATATCGAGTTAAAATTTGAATATTTAGCTCAACTTGTTTCCAGGTTAAAAAATCTTTTTTTTCATTTTTTAACCATTTCAGAAATGGTTTATCAGAGATTAATTTTATTTCTTGGTACTTTTTAAAAAAAAGTTCTACTAAACTGTTAATTTTATTTAATTCCATAATTTGGTGGGCGAAGAGAGAATCGAACTCTCACTTCTTGCGAAACACGATTTTGAGTCGTGCGCGTCTACCAGTTCCGCCATTCGCCCTTAATTCTTTATTATTTTATTAAATAGTATAAGAACTAAAATTATATTAAAACCAAAAAATGTTTAAAAGTCTTTACAATAAATGTTTAGATTTAGCTGCTCATAAAAGTTCTAAATATTATTTAGCAATTATATCATTCATAGAAAGTTCTTTTTTTCCTATTCCTCCAGATGTAATGGTCGTACCAATGGTTATTTCAAGAAAAGATGAATTTATAAGAATCTTTCTTATTACAACTATATTTTCTGTTTTAGGTGGAATATTTGGTTATTTGATAGGAGCTTACTTTGTAGATTTTGGTACATATATTATGAATTTTTACGGCTATGAAAATAAATTATTTGAAATTAAAAATAACTTACTCAATAGTGACGGTTTTTATGCTTGGTTAGGTATTCTTTTTTTAGCTGGTTTTACACCTCTACCCTATAAAGTTTTTACTATAGCCAGTGGAGTGATAGGCTTTAATTTTATTGTATTTATTTTAATAAGCTTAATTTCAAGAGGTTTACGTTTTTTTATAGTGTCATACCTCTCTTATAAGTTTGGTTACTATTTTAATGTATTTATGGATAAACATGGGTCAAAATGGTTTACAATAATTGGCATATTAATTGTTATAATTTCTTTAGCAGTTTACCTTGTTTATAAATCTCATGTTTAATTTAAAAGCTGAAACCTATCTAAAAATAATTTTTCTTATTAGCTTTTTCGCATTAATTTCTGCGTATTTCATAGAGTATATTCTTGGACACCAGCCTTGCAATTTGTGTTTGATAGAGAGAATTCCTTATGTGCTAAGCATGATTATTATAATGGCAATATTTTTAATTCAAAGGAATAAAAAATTCTTAATTTTATTATTAATTCTTATTTTTATCTTCTCTTTTGTAATTTCATTTTATCATTACGGAATTGAACAGGGTTTTTTTCAAGAATCGTCACTTTGTGGAGTCAAAAATTTAACTGAAAATATTACCAAAGAAGATTTACTTAAAGAATTAAGTGAGAAAACAGTAAGCTGTAAAGATGTGACATTTAAGATTTTTGGATTATCACTTACAAGTATTAATATTGTATTAAGCTTGTTATTTATTATAACACTTTTTAAAATTTATATAAAATATGAGACAAACAAATAAAAAAGTAGAAGAATTTATCAGAGTTGATCATGCAGGTGAAAGAGGTGCTGTAAAAATTTATGAAGGCCAATTGTTAGCCTTAAACACTATTGTAAAAAATGACAATTTAAAAAAAACAATTGAGGATATGAAAGAACATGAAATAGAACATTGTGAATTTTTTGAAAACGAAATTAAAAAAAGAAAAATTAAACCCACAAAATTTTTACCCTTATGGGATCTTTTAGGTGTAGGTTTAGGATTTGGCTCAACTCTACTAGGAAAAAAAGCTGCAATGTTATGCACAGCATCAGTTGAAGAAGTAATTGATAAACATTATTTAGATCAGATAAATCAATTAGGTCCAGATGAAAAAGAATTAAAAAAAAAGATTACTAAATTTAGACAAGATGAACTAGATCATAAAGATATTGCTTATGAAGAGGGTGCTTCAAAAAAAGGATTTTATTCAATTATGGATAAAATAATTAAAACAGGATCAAAAATTGCAATTCGTATTTCTGAAAAAGTTTAAATTTTAAGCTTCTAATTCAACATCCCAATATAAATAATCCATCCAACTTTTGTGTAAATAATTTGGTGGAAAATTTTTTCCATTTCGATGTAAGTCCTCTGTAGATGGCTGATACGGATATTGGGTTAATTTCATTCCAGAAGATTTTAATAATTTACCACCTTTTTTTACATTGCATGCTGAGCATGCAGTGATAACGTTATCCCAATTAGTTTCACCACCTTTTGATCTTGGTAATAAATGATCAAACGTAAGTTCTTCTCCGCTACCACAATATTGACAGGAAAATTTATCTCTAAGGAAAACATTAAATCTTGTAAAACTTGGTTTGGTTTGAGGAATAATGTAATCTTTTAAAGCTATTACGCTTGGAAGCTGCATATTAAATGAAGGACTTCTAACAATTCTATCATAATTACTGACGATTATAACTCTATCTAAAAAAACAGATTTGACAGTATCTTGCCAAGACCATAAAGATAATGGATAGTAACTTAATGGTCTATAATCAGCATTTAATACTAATGCGGGACATTTTTCTAAAGATATACTTTGCTCAAAATTGTTCATAATTAAACTTTAACTTAAAAAAAAAATTATTTCAATGATGTGGCTACAAAAAATTTTTTTTAATATAATTTAATGCTATACTTGATGCTTCTATTGGAATATTATGGTCGCAGTTTTTTATCAAGTGTGTCTCTATCTTAATTTTGTTTCTAATAAAAAAATCTTTAGCCTCTAACATAAAATTGGGTTGAACTACTTGATCTGAGTCCCCATGAATTAAAAGTGTTTCTGTAGGAAATTTTATTCTTTCTCTTAAATCATTCTCATTGATAATTTTTCCTGAAAAACCTACAATACAATTATATCCCTCGTTTGAGGTTAATCCTAAATTTATAGACATCATACATCCTTGGCTAAATCCAGATAAACAAATATTATTATTTTTTAATCCAAATTCATTTTTAACTTCATCTATAAATTGATTTAATTTTTTTTCTGCCTTAATAGATTGTTCTAAAATATAATCTTTATCATCATTTGTTAGATCAAACCATTGAAATCCTGCTGGATTTATAGAACATTTTTCATGGCCATTTGGACATATAAAAACTGTGTTTGGTAGATATCTTTTCCAATTATAAGAAAGTATACTTATATCTTTTCCGTCCCCTCCATAACCATGGAGTAAAATAACAGCATTTTTAATTTCTTTATTGTCTGGTTTTAATATAATTGTGTCTAGACAAAATGTCATACTTTATGATTTATGTTTTTTTATTATTAAAACATCCTACAATACAATCATGATTTCTGAAATAATTCTAAAAATACTTTCTATAGTTTTATTACTTGCTGTAGGTATAATTCTTATTTTAGGTATTGGGACTTTGTTTAAAGGGGGTGAAGCAAGTAAAAAATATTCAAATAAATTGATGCAATTAAGGGTTTTGTTACAATTTATTGCTATAATTGCCTTAGTTGGATTTGCGTATTTTTTTAAAAACTAATTATATTCGATTAACCAATCAACAAATTTTTTATTTTGAAAATCAATAGACCCAATAATTCTTGCGAATTCAAAACCTTTTTTATCAATTAAAATTGTAGTAGGAAGACCTCTTAAATTAAACTTTTTAGCCAGTGTAACTGGTGGATCAAAATATAAATTTAAATTTTGTATTCCAACTTCATCAAAAAATTTCAAAGCCTTTTCAAAATTTTCATTTCCTATATTAATAGGAAATATTTGTAATTTATCTAAATATTTATTTTCTAGTAATGAATCTAAAGAGGGCATTTCTTCTTTACAAGGAGCGCACCAAGTGGCCCAAAAGTTCAATAAAATTAGATTACCCTCATAATCGTTTAAATTGATTGACTTATTGTTAGTATCAAGAAACGTTATATTTTCATATTTTTTTAAATCCTTGTTAATAATAAGATTTTTTATCTCTATAGACTCATAACTATATGACTTTGATATCAAAAAAATAAATATTATTAAAAATCTCATATTATATAAGTATAATTAATTATCATGGACAAAAATAAAAACAATAAGGCAATATGGAATTCTAGAATTAAGAAAAAATCGTCTGCTTTATTCCAAAAAATTGGTAGTTCAATTAATATTGATAAAAGATTGTATAAAGAAGATATTCTAGGATCAATAGCACATGTAGAAATGCTTTTTAGACAAAAAATCATTACATTTAAAATCAAAAATAAGATCATCTACGGATTACAAAAAATTGAGAAAGATATTTTGAAAAATAAATTTGATTTCAATGAAAAACATGAAGACATTCATATAAATATCGAAAAAAAACTTTTTGAAATCATTGGGGAGGAAGCTGGATACATCCATACTGCTAGATCAAGAAATGATCAAGTATTAGTAGATTTTAAGATTTGGATTAAGAATGCAAATAGAGAAATAAATTCAAACTTAGATAAAATAATTAACTCCATTCTAAAATTAGCTGAAGCAAATATAATGACTATCATGCCAGGTTTCACTCATATGAAAAATGCACAACCTACCTCTTTTGCACATTATCTTATGGCTTATGTAGAAATGTTTTCTAGAGATAAAAAAAGACTTGAATTTAATTTAGAAAATCTAAATGAAAATCCATTAGGTGTAGTTGCACTGACAGGCACATCATTTAATATTGATAGAAATTATACTACAAAAAAATTAGGATTTAAAAAACCAACTAACAATTCTATAGATACAGTCGCAGATAGAGATTTTGTTTTAGATTTTTTATATAGTATATCTGTTTGCTCCTTGCATATTTCTAGAATAGCTGAAGAACTTATAATTTGGAACTCGGATGGATTTAAATTAATTCATCTTTCAGATAAAATAGTGACAGGTTCATCAATAATGCCCCAAAAAAAGAATCCTGACCTTTTGGAATATCTAAGAGGAAAAACAGGAACCTCATTTGCTAGTTTTTTTTCAATGTTAACAATTTTAAAGGGATTGCCATTGTCTTACTTCAAAGATTTACAAGATGACAAAGAAATTACTTTTAAATCTTTTGATACTCTTATTAATTGTTTGAAAATTTTAAATGAAGTTTTAAAAAATATAAGTCCAAATAAAAAAGAAATGATTAGATTAGCTGAGTCAGGTTATATTACAGCAACAGATCTTGCAGATTATCTAGTTAAAAACTATTCAATGTCCTTCAGAAAGGCTTATCAAAAGACAGCAGAAATCGTAAATATGGCTGAAAAAAAAAAGAAAAAATTAAAAGATTTAAAATTAGAAGAACTTAAAAAAATTGAACCAAAACTAAAGGATGATGTCCTAAAGGTTTTCGATTTGAAAAATTCGGTAAATTCTAAAAAATCGTATGGAGGAACATCTTTTGAAAATATAAAAAAGATGATAATGAAATATAAAAAGAAATGATTAAAAAAATTCTTATAATCTTATTTGTTACTATCTTGTCATCATCGTGTGGAAAAAAAGGTGATCCTGTTTATAATGATAAAAATTCAAATTCAAAAAAAATTACTACAAATAAAAACTTATTTTCATGATATATAAAAAAAATAAGCTTAATTTTGATGGTTTTAACATAGAATCTATGGCAAAAAAGTTTGATACGCCAATTTATTGTTATTCTTTTAGAAGAATAAAAGAAAATATTTTAGATTTTAAAAACGCTTTTAAACAAATAGATCCTCTTATATGTTTTGCAGTAAAGGCTAATTCAAATTTGAGTATTCTTAAAGAAATCAAAAATTTTAATCTTGGAGCAGATGTAGTTTCAATGGGTGAATTGATGAAAGCTCTAAAAGCAGGAATCAAACCAAATAAAATTGTTTTTTCTGGAATCGGAAAAACTAAAAAAGAAATCGAATTTGCTATTGATAAAAAAATTTTATTAATAAACACAGAGTCTAAAAATGAAATTTTAGAAATTGAAAAAATAGCAAAAAGAAAAAAAATAACTGTAAATATTGGTATAAGGTTAAATCCCAATACTGATGCAAAAACGCTTAAACAAATTTCAACTGGAAAAAAAGAAAATAAATTTGGTGTAGATGAAAAAATGTTTTTACAATTAGTAAACTTTATAAAAAAATCAAAAAATTTAAATTTAAAATGTTTAAGTGTACATATTGGAAGTCAAATATTAAGCCATAGACCTTATCAAAAGATGCTTAATGTAGTGAATAGAGTAATAAAAAAATCTAAATTTAATTTCGAATACATAGATTTAGGTGGTGGTATGGGTATAGATTACATACATAATAAATCTAAACTTAATCTAAAAAAATATTCTCAAAGTATTCAAAAAATTTTAGATATTAGTAGCTCAAAAATTATTTTTGAACCGGGAAGGTTTATTATAGGAAATACAGCAGTTTTGATTACAAAAATCTTATATATAAAAGAAAGCACCAAAAAAGATTTTATTATTTTAGACGCAGCTATGAATGATTTAATTAGACCAGCACTTTATGGTGCTCAACATAAGATAATTGCAGTAAATAAAACTTCTCAAATAACAAATAAAGTTTACGAATTTGTTGGCCCTATTTGTGAAAGCACAGATAAATTTTTAACAGTAAAAAGATTCCAAAAATTAAATGAAAAAAGTTTTGTGGTAATATGTGATGTTGGTGCTTATGGAATTTCTTTAGCCTCAAATTATAATATAAGACCTAAACCAATAGAGATACTAATAAAAAATTCTAAAATTCAAGTTATTAAAAAAAGACAAAAATTATCAGAATTAATATAACATTATAACAATGTTTAAGAATTTACTATTTAGTACAATTTTTTTTTCAGGAATAATTTTTATATCGATAATATTTTTACCTGCTTTATTTTTACCTCGTTCGATTGTTTTAAAAGGAGGGAAGTTAATGGGGTATTGGACAGGCTTTTGCTTAAAAAATATTTTAAATGTCAAAATTGAGATTAAAGGAAAAGAAAATATTATAAAAGACAGTAAATTTTTTATTGCAGCTTCTCATCAATCCATGTTCGAAACATTTTATCTTCAAACTATTTTTAATTCACCGGTTTTTATTCTTAAAAAAGAACTTTTTTTAATTCCAATATTTGGTTGGTACCTAAAAAAAATAGGATCTATTTCAATAAAAAGAAATAAAGTTACGAAAGATAACTTATCATTTTTTGATGAAATAAATAAACTTAAGATAAACTCTGATAGACCTCTAATAATATTTCCTCAAGGTACAAGAGTAAAACCAGAAGAGAGACCACCATTTAAAAAAGGAGTTGCAAGAATATACCACGAATTAAAAATTTCTTGTCAACCTATCGCTATTAATTCAGGGTATGTTTGGCCAAAAAAAGGACTTAAAAATTCTGATAAAAAAATAATAATTTCAATCTTACCCTCAATTGATTATAATTTAGAAAATAATAATTTTTTAAAAAATTTAGAAAACAAAATTTATTTTGAATTAAATAAAGTAAATTAACCTTTCATTGGCATAACTACATAAATACTATCAAAATCGCCTGGATCCTTAATTAATGCTGGAGATCCAGTGTCATTAAAAAAAATTTCTATATTTTCTCCGTCAATTTGAGATGCTACATCCAGTAAATATCTAGAATTAAAACTTATTTCTAAGTCATGATCAAATTTAACATTTAATGTTTCATTACCATCACCACTATTTGTATTATTTACTGATAGGTTTAAAGATTCTTTTGTCAGATTGAATTTAACCCCATCTTTCTTATCAAGAGAAACTGAGGCAACTCTATCAACAGAGTTTAAAAAAAGTTTAAGATTTATTTCAAGTTTTTTTTGATTATTTTTTGGAATTACTTGAATATAATTTGGAAATTTTCCATCAATTAATTTTGAAATTAAAATACTTTTATCTAATTCAAATTTAATTTTTGACTTTACATTTGAAATTTTTACATCTCCGTCGTAACTATCAAGTAAAGATACTAACTGAAATATTGTTTTTTTTGGCAAAATAACTGGTTCAAAATTAATTTTTTGTTCTAATCTTGTTTTAGAAATAGACATTCTATGACTATCTGTTGCAACTGCTGTTAGATAATTTTTATCATCTACAATAGTTTGATGAAAATATATTCCACTCAAATAATGTCTTGTTTCATCATTTGACACTGAAAATTTACATTTATTCAGTAATTTTAATAGTTTTTTTGAATTAATAACAAATTCATTTTCATTGAAATTTTCATCAGTAAGTGGGAACTCAGAAGAGTTTATACAGTTTAAATTAAAGATTGAGTTGTCTGACTCCAGTTGAAGTTTACTTTCATTTGACAATGATAAATTTATTTTTTTACCTGATGTAAACTTTCTCACAATATCATACATTATTGAAGAAGTTGTAGTTGTTCTGCCTTCCTCTACCACTTCAATATTATCGATTTGATGTATAAAAATTAAATCTAGGTCAGTAGCTGTAATTATTAGTTTTGAATTACTTACATCCATTAAAACATTTGATAAGATTGGTAATGTGCTTCTTTTTTCGATAACACCCTGACAATAATTTAAGGCTGATTGTAAATCTTGCTGATTGACGTTAAATTTCATTATCTTTGTTATTATATAATATCTGGTTTTTTAATTTGTTAATATTATCAACCATTTCAGGATCTTTTTCTTTCAATTTTTCAATTGTTTTAACTGAGTGAATTATTGTTGTATGATCTCTATTAGAAAATTCTCTTCCAATTTCTGGCAGAGACTTAGATGTCAATATTTTTGTCAAATAAATTGCTGTCTGTCTTGGTCTTACTAAATACCTTGATCTTCTTGACGAAAGCATTTCATTTTTACTTATCTTAAAAAATTTACAAACTAAAGTTTGTATTAAGTCAATAGTAACTTTATTTTCTGATAAATTTAATAAATCTTTTAAAACTACTTTTGTCTCAGCTAGATTAGGCACTTTATTATAAATTCTTGAAAATGAAACTATTCTATTCATGGCCCCAACTAGCTCTCTTATACTAGTTGTTATTTCCGTACTTAAATAATCTTGAATATCTTTAGATATTTTAATTTGATCTAAATAAAGATTATTTAAATCATCAACTTTATGCTCAATAATTTTTTTCCTTAGTTCTAAATCAGGTTTTTGGATATCGACAACAAGTCCACCTGCAAATCTAGATTTTATTCTCTCTTGTATTCTTGATAATCTGTTTGGAGCCCTATCAGCAGATACAACAATCTGAGAGCCTTTATCTAATAAAGCATTAAATGTATGAAAAAATTCCTCTTGCATGGCCTCTTTTCCATTCATAAATTGAATATCATCAATGATGAGGATATCTGTATTTCTAAAAAATTCTTTGAATTTTACCATATCATTAGATTTTATAGATTTTACAAATTGATACATAAATCTCTCAGCAGGAATGAACATTACTTTATTATTTTTTTTTAATTCAATTCCAATTGCATTCAATAAGTGAGTTTTTCCCATACCTACACCCCCATAAATATAAAGCGGATTATAAGTTGAAATATTTTCTGAAACTTTTAAAGATGCTTCATAAGCAAGTTTGTTACTAGAACCTGTTAAGAAATTATCAAATCTTTTGTTGGGATCAATTCTATTATATTGGAATTGATAGTCTTTTATAAAAGAAATATTTTCTTTATTACTAACATTTATTGAAACATCTTTTTGTTCGTTTGATTTAACTAAATTATTATCATCAATTTTAAATTCTATCCTGACTATATCTTTTTTGTAATTTCGAACAATCTGTAAAATTTGATCTAAATATCTAGAGGTAATCCAATCTCTAATAAATCTTGTTGGAACAGTTAACAAGATGTAATTATTAAATTCATCTAAAAAATTTATCTTTTTTAACCAACTTTCATAAACTTCAGAACCTAATTTAGATTTCATTTCAGTTTGTATTATGGTCCAGTTTAAATTTCTTGTTTTTAAACTGTCTAAATTTTTGTTAGTAAAACTTTTATTCATAATTGTTAACTAGGAAGAATCTCAATTAAATCCATCCATATATTTTTGCAAGTAATTATTTTTTTAAATCAAAAAAAAATGAAATCTATGATTGAGTAAATCTTATTCTTAAAAAAAAAAATTATTTTAAAATAAAATTCTAGATTGAAATAATATAATTAATTTATTTACTAAATCTAAATATAGAATTTTGGTAAAGCTGAAATATATATAATGCGTATCCTGAAAATTGAATCAACTAGAGGTATAAGTACTTATAGTGCAGATATTTTTTTTGTTATCCTAGAAACATTTCTTGATGCATTTTGTTTTTTAATAATCCCGGTTTTGGCAATTTTCATCAATTCTGAATTCAATTTAGGCAAGAATTTCAAAGCTTCACTTTTTTTTTTATCACTTATAAGTAGATTCATCTTTTTTATTGCACTTTTATACCTACTTTTTCTGACTTTATTGACTTTTGTTTGTTTAGATATTCTTCTAATTCTTTTAATTGCAGATTTAGTATTTGCCATATGCGCAGGGGTATAACTTGAGAATTTATTTTGGTCAATAAAATAATTTAATCATTTTTGACAAATATCACAAAAAAAAGTGGATCTATTTGAAATAATTTTTTTTTTTATTTTTCCCTTACATTGATGTTTTTTACAATTCAATCCCTCTCTTTCATAAACTTTAAAATTTTTTTGAAAACTACCCATTTTACCAAATGTATTTTTAAAATCTCTTATACTTGATCCCCCTTTTTTGATTGCTTCATGAAGAATTATTTTTGAATACTTGACAATGTTTTTACAATCTT
>CACKVM010000003.1 GCA_902603625.1 uncultured Pelagibacteraceae bacterium | reverse complement strand
GTAGATCTTCCAGTAGAACCAACAGTACCAATAACATCTCCTTGTAGGACTTCGTCACCAACTTTAACGTTTATAGTGGCACAATGTGAGTATATAGTTGAAATGCCATGACCGTGGTCCATGATAATCGTTCCACCTGTATAATACAGATCTGGCTCAGCCATTGTTACTACGCCGGTTGCTGCAGATTTGATTTTGGTCCCCTTTTTCGCAGCAATGTCAATTCCATAATGAGGCCATTTAGGTTTACCATTTAATATTCTTTGACTCCCATAAACTCCACTAATGATACCCTCTACTGGCATTATGAATTGATTCTTAAAAAAAGGTAGATCTGAATTAATTGCTCTTGCTTCTCCAATTTTATTATTTTCCTCTTTGATTCTTTTATACACAGATTCAGGAGGTGTTACTTTACTTTCTTCTAAACCATCAATCCTTTGAATGTTATATTTTCTTTTTAATATCTTTTTAATTATTTTTTTTTTATCCTTACCTACAATTTTAGTAATTGTTAAATCGTATTTTCTATCCCTATCGATACCGAATACAAAATATCCATCTTTTGAGACTTTAACTTGTTTTTTATCAATGAATATCTTCGCAGATGAATCTGTCATTCCAATGATATAGTGTCCTTGTAAAAACTTTCCCTTAAATTCTAAAGCGTTAATTTGTGTAGTAAAAAAGAAAATTATACAAAAAAAATATTTATTTATTATTTTGCAGTCCATCCACCATCAACCAATAATGAAGTTCCGCTTATCATTGAAGCGGCATCTGATGCTAAAAAGACAGCAGCTGAGGCTACATCAGATAACTCGGCAAATCTACCAAGTGGTATATTACCTAAGACTTCGTTTTTGAATTTTTTACTTTTTAGAAATTTACTTGTCATAGGGGTTACAACAAATGTTGGACATACAGTGTTCACTCTTATGTTGTATTTAGCAAGATCAATAGACATACCTTTTGTAAGCCCCTCCAAACCAAATTTTGTCATATTATATACACTTCTTATTGGTCCACCCACATGACCCATTTGAGACGACATATTGACAATTGCACCACCAATTTTTTTTCTATTCTTTGTTTTTATCATTTTAAGGGCACACAATTGTGCGAGGTTAAAAGTTGCTATAGTATTTATCTTAACTAGATATTCCATGTTTTTTGTTTTTACTTTTGTAAAGTGTTCAGGAATATTATTACCTGCATTATTAATTAAAATATCTATTCTATCTTGTTTATTAATAATATCTTTGATTTCATTGTAATTTGTAATGTCACAAACAAATGATTTACATTTAGATTTAAATTTTCTTACTTTTTTTGACACTTCATCTAAATCTTTTCTAGTCCTGCTTATGATTATGAGATGTGCTCCTGCTTCTGCTAATGCTATCGCGCAAGCTCTTCCAATACCTTTTCCTGCTCCAGTGACAACTGCAGTTTTATTTTTGAGGTTATATTTTTTTAAAAACATTATAAAAATAATATTTTAATATCTGTGTAAATCAACTCAATAGCAACAAGTAATATTGCTAATAAACCAGCCCACGCTATCCATTTATATTTTTTTATCCAGCTGGATATTAAAGTAGCAGCTGTTGCCATTAACACTATTGATAAAATAAGACCAAAAATTAATAAATAATAATGGTCACCTGCCGCTCCAGCTACACCTAAAACATTATCGAGACTCATCGTAAAATCAGCTAATAAAATAGTCCAAATTGCTTTTAAAAAACTTGAATTATCAACATTAATATCACTCTCTTGATTTGAACCTTTTATTACATCTACATAAAGCTTATAAATTATATAAAGTAATAAAAGTCCACCAATTAATCTTAAGCCAGTAATTTGAAGTAAATAAGCTGTAAGTAAAGTTAAAATTATTCTTAAAACTACAGCTCCGCCTATTCCCCAAAAAATAATCTTTTTTTTTTGCTCTGGAGGAAATTTTGATGCAACCATCCCAATAATGATTGCATTGTCTCCTGCTAAAACAAGATCAATTAAGATTATTTGAGTTAAGATAGTTATTTGTTCAGGTGTGAATAAATCAACGAACATTAACTTTTAAGTATCATATCTGCACCTTTTTCCGCAATCATTATTGTAGGTGCATTTGTATTACCCGAGGTAATATTTGGCATGATTGATGCATCTATTACCCTTAAATTTTTTATACCTATTACTCTAAGCTTTTCATCTACAACTGCCATATCATCCTGTCCCATTTTGCAAGTACCAACAGGATGAAAAATTGTTTGAGTATAATCTGAACCTGCTTTAACTAATTCTTCATCATCTGTAATATGAACTCCTGGTCTATATTCCTCTGGCTCATATTTTTTGAATGTTTCAGTTTCTAACATTATTTTTCTAACAATTTTTAATCCTTGAGCTGCTACTTTTCTGTCATCATCTGTAGATAAATAGTTCATCTTAATTTTGGGATAAATTCTACTATCATTGCTAACTATATTTATTTCACCTCTACTTGTAGGTCTAATATTTGCAACAGTTGGAGTAATTCCTTCAAAGTCATGCATCGGAGTTACACCTAATATGTCTGTACTCACAGGTGATACATGAAATTGTAAATTAGGAGTAGCTCTCAACGGATCACTTTTAACAAACCCACAAACTTGACTAGCCCCCATAGTCACTGGCCCACTTTGATTAACTAAATATTCAAGTCCCATTAAAAATCTTCCAAATAAACTTTCAACTTTTCTATTGAGTGATTTTAAATTTTTGACTTTATAAACTGGTCTAAACATTAAGTGATCCTGTAAATTTTTACCAACTCCATTTGATTTATGAACTATTTCTATACCTAAGTTTTTTAGTTTGTTAACTTCACCAATTCCAGATACCTGTAAAATATGAGGAGATCCAATTGATCCTGCCGACAAAATAACTTCTTTATTTGCATTAACAGTATTAATCTTTTCTCCAATAAAATAATTAACACCTAAAGCTTTCTTGTCTGCAAAATTTATTTTTTGAACATGTGCTTTAGTTAAAATTTTTAGATTCGATCTTTTTTTAACAGGATTTAAGTATCCTTTAGCTGCACTACATCTAAGTTTTAATCCTACTTTATTAAAGCTTGTAGTGAATTGAAAAAAACCTACACCAAAGTTGTCTCCAGTATTAAAATCATTTGTTTTAGGTATTCCATATTCTTCAGCTGCATTTTGAAATTCATCTAGTAATTTTAAATTTATTTTTTTATTAGCTACAGTAATTGGGCCACTGTCATTATGAAATTCACTTTTTCCTAATTCATTATTCTCTGATTTCAGAAAATACGGCAATACATTTTCCCAGTCCCAACCTGTATTACCCAGTTGTCTCCATACATCATAATCTTCTTTTTGACCTCTAATCCATAAAAGTCCATTAATAGAAGAGCTACCACCTAAAGTTTTTCCTCTAGGATATCTTATTGATCTATTATTCATTGTTTCATCAGGTTCAGTTTTAAAACACCAATCAACCTTAGGATTATGCATAGTTTTAAAATATCCAACTGGAATATGTATCCATGGATAATTATCTTTACCACCAGCTTCGATTAATAAAACTTTATTTGATGGATTTGCAGAAAGTCTATTTGCAAGAACGCAGCCAGCAGATCCTGCTCCAATAATAATGTAATCAAAATTTTCCATTAGCAGTTGAATTTTTTTTTAGTTTTAGTTTTTTAAAGTTTTTACACTCATATTTATCAATTGTCACTTGTGTCAACATTGTTTTTCTGATTGTATGGATTACGTTAAATTTAACTAACTAGAGGAAATATAATGAAAAAAATCATTTCAATGTTATTTGCAACTATTTTAGTACTTGGTTTTACATCTAGTGCTAATGCTGCAAAAACACTAAAATGTCAGACAGTTCTTAACACGAAAGCAGATGAAGTTAAGATGTTAAAAGACTTTACTGATACAGTCACAACTCTAACAGGTGGATCTCTAAAATTTGAAATTTTACCAGCTGGAGCTGTTGTTGGTGTCAAAGAAACTTTAGACGCTGTTGACAAAGGCTTGATTGATTGTGGTTTCGCATGGACTCACTATTGGTCAGGAGATCACCCTGCAGCAATGTTATTTGGTTCGCCAGTAGCAGGTGGTGGTGTAGGTATTGATAATATCGCTTTCTTATCATGGTTCCAATATGGTGGTGGTAAAGAATTATACGACCAATTATGGAAAGAAATGGGAAGAGATATTAAAGGATTTATGATTCAACCAGTTGGACCTGAAGCTTTAGGATGGTTTCCAAAACCAATTAAAGATATGGCTGACTTTAGAAAATATAAGTTTAGAACTCCTCCAGGAATTCCAGGACAAACTTATAAAGACATCGGTATAGCATCAGTTGCTATGGGTGGCGGAGATATTCTTCCAGCTCTAGAAGCGGGAACTATTGATGCTGCTGAATGGTGTTGTCCAAAGCCAGACTTAACTTTTGGTTTCCAAAAAGTATTGAAGCACTATTACTTACAAGGTCTACACCAAGTAGTCGTAAATGCTGACTTTTATATTACTGGAAAAACTTATAATGCAATGAGTGATCATGAGAAGAAGTCTCTTGAAGTTGCAGCTAATGCTTCGTTAGCTAAATCTTTAAGTTACAGAATCTATGAAAACGGAAAAGCTTTACAAGAGTTGACTACTAAACATGGAGTAATTTTAGAGGATACACCTTCTGATTATTTCACAGAATATATGGCTGCAGCTAAAGCTTCTTTAAACAAGAACGCTGCTGAAAATAAATTCTTTAACGAAGTTTATAATTCGATGAAAGAATTTGCTGACATAGCTGTTCCATTCTGGAGTGGTGCTCAAATGTCTAATGCGAAGCTAGGAATGGCTCACGCAGCAACATTAAAGTAATCAGTAATTAATCTTGATTTAATTAGAGCGGGCTTTTACAGTCCGCTCTAGTTTTTTATACTAGAATTTTTATGGCAGACGAACCAAGTAAACTAGACATATCAGATGAAATGATTGCCGAAAGGCGAGGTGGTTTGGGAAAAATGCCTGATGATATGCCATTATGGATGGCAAAAGTAATCACAAGTATTGATAAATTTAGCAAGTGGATTGGTAATATTGTTTGTTGGATATTAATGCCATTAATTTTTGCTATGACTTATGAAGTTCTTGCAAGAAAATTATTTTTAGCTCCTACAATTTGGGCATATGACATAAGTCGTTTTTTATATGGAGCACTCTTCATGTTGGGTGCTGGTTATGCTCTTTCAAGAGGAGTTCATATAAGAGCAGATTTTTTATACAGAAATTTTAAAACTAAAAACCAAGGTCTAATAGACTTTTGGTTATATCTATTATTCTATTTTCCTGGTCTAATTGTTTTTCTTTATATGACAATTGGATTTGTTGGAGAGTCAATTCAAAGAGGTGAAAGAGGCATGGATACTACATGGATGCCTTATATGTGGCCAATAAAAACATGTTTGCTTATTGGCATAATTTTTTTACTTATCCAAGGAGTTTCTGAACTACTCAAAAGTTATTGGGCAGCTAGAAAAGGTGAGTGGCCAGGAGAAACTAAATGATAGCTGAGTTTATAGATCCAGCAATTTTAGGTTTTATACTTGTTGGTGTAATGCTTTTTGCAATCTTCGTAGGATTTCCAATATCATTTACATTAATCTTTTTAGGTTTCGTGTTTGGTTATTTAGGATTTGGAAAATTAGTCTTTTATCTAATGACACTCCAATTTTCTATGGTTATGACAGAACAGACACTCGCCGCCGTACCACTCTTTGTTTTTATGG
This sequence comes from uncultured Pelagibacteraceae bacterium, assembly GCA_902603625.1. Lineage (GTDB taxonomy): Bacteria > Pseudomonadota > Alphaproteobacteria > Pelagibacterales > Pelagibacteraceae > Pelagibacter. Next base: position 53,727 of record CACKVM010000003.1, on the reverse strand, counting down.
GAATTATGATGGAACAAGCTGGCTTAATGGAGAGATTGTTTTCAGCATTTCAAATGATGTTAGCGAAAGTTAAAGGTTCTTTATATTATGCAGTTTTATTTGTATCTGTAATATTTGCTGCTGCAACAGGAATTGTTGGAGCTTCTGTGACAATTCTTGGAATTATGGCAGCCAAATCAATGAACAGATCTGGTTATGATGTCAGACTCGCGGCAGGAACAATTACTGCTGGCGGAACTTTAGGAATATTAATTCCACCAAGCATCATGTTAGTTGTTATGGGGCCGATAATGGAAATCCCAGTAATAGATTTATTTGCTGCTGCTATTTTACCAGGAATTCTCCTTGCAAGTTTATATGCAGGTTACACAACAATTAGATGTATGATTAACCCTAAACTTGGACCAGTAATACCTGAAGATATGAGAGCAGCTAGTATGAAAGATGTTTGGGTCGAATTTTTTTTAGGATTAGTACCACCAGCAGCTTTAGTATTTGCGGCTCTTGGAAGTATATTATTTGGATTTGCTACACCAACTGAGGCAGCGGGATGTGGCGCCATGGGTGCTTTACTTCTTTCATTAGCCTACAAAAAATTAACTCTTCCAAAGTTACAAGAAGCATTAGTCAAAACTCTTGAGATAACTGCATTGATAATGGTTTTAGTTGCTGCATCCAATTTTTTTGGTGCAGTTTTTGCAAGATTAGGGACACCAACTTTACTTACTGAATTTTTATTGGGATTAGAAATGAATAAATATTTGATTCTAGCAATGGTAATGTTGATGATTTTTTTATTAGGATGGCCGTTAGAATGGGTACCTATTGTAATGATTATCGTTCCAATAATATTACCATTGATTGAAGCATTAGGATTTAATCTTACATGGTTTGCAATTCTTGTTGCAGTTAATTTACAAACCGCCTGGCTTTCACCTCCAGTCGCTCTTTCAGCCTATTTTTTAAAAGGAGTAGTACCTGAGTGGGATCTTAAAGATATTTATTATGGAATGATGCAATTTATGGTCCTACAAGTATTTGGCTTAGTCTTAATCATTATATTTCCTAAAATTGCACTTTGGCTTCCAACTCTCTTATATGGACAGTAAAAAATATTAGTTTAATATCTAAAGTGTGAACAATAATAAAATCCAAGAAAATGTAATTAATTGGGAATTAGTTTCTGTTAATCCTAATTCTAAAAATTGGGACTGGAAAGATTTATTTTGTTTTTGGGGAGTAAACGTACAAAGTATTATTGGCTTTTCTTTAATAGCATCACTTTATGTCATTTATGATTTAAATTTTTTTGTTGTTTTTTTTGGAAGTATTTTGGGTTCTTTTTTAATATATATTTTTTCCAATTTAATCGGGAAACCTTCTCAAAAATATGGACTTCCTTTTGTCACTTTTTTAAGAACCTCTATAGGATACAAAGGAGCTAAGTACTTTGGATTTTTAAGAAGTCTTATTGGAATTTTTATGTTTGGTATACAAACATACTTTTTATCCAGAGCTGTTACATATTTAATTAGAATTTTAATTTTTTCTATAGATAAAAATATTTTAGAACAAGAAATATTTTTAACTTTTCTATTAGGAATGAATATAATTGATTGGTTATCATTAATTTTTTGTATTATTTTTCAAATTTATTTTTTTAGCAGAGGAATGGTTTTTAATAAAAAAATCATAAATTTTTCAGCTGTCATGGTATACTCAGGATTATTATTTTTTTTCATAATAGTTTTATTAACAGATGTAAAACTTACATCTAATGCATTTTCACAAATTTTAAACTTTAATAATTTTATGAATACTAAAAATATAGCTCCTTTGTTTACAGTAGCAGGAACAATATTTGCTTATTTTTCAATAATTATAATTAGCTTTGGAGACTTTTCTCGTTACACAAAAGATGAAAAGCAACTCAAAAAAGGTAATTTAAGTTTATTATTGAATTTAATTATTTTTTCTTTTTTTGCAGTCTTCATTGTTGCCGGTACAGATGTTTTTCTCAACCAAAAATTTACTGATATGGAAAGAATATTCACAAATCCAACAGACATAATAGGGAAATTTGATAATCTACAATTAACTGTTGTTGGTCTATTATTTATTGTGATAGCCTCGGCATCAACAAATTTAATAGCCAATTTTATACCCTCACAGTATTCACTTATAAATTTTATTCCTAACAAGTTAAGTTTAAAAAAAGTAAGCTTCACAATTGGATTTTTTGGATTAATAATTGGCATTCTTTGGCCATCTTTGTTAAGTCAAATTGGTATTTTATCTTTAATTGATACCTTTGGATCTTTTTTTGGTCCATTGGTAGGAGTGATGGTTATTAATTATTATTTGATAAATAATTCCACAATAGAAATTAAAGATTTACATAAATTTTCTTACGAAAGTTCATTTTGCTATTCAAAGGGTTGGCATATAAAAGCAATCTATTCAATTATAATCGGATTTATATTTTCTTCATCTACTATATGGAATAATAATTTAATGTTCTTACAATCATATGCATGGATTATCGGATCTGGAGTATCAGGATTTTTATATTATCTTTTAGCAAAAAAATAATCTTATGGATAAAATAACTTTTAATTTCAAAGATAGAACAGCTTTAGTGACAGGTGGTGCCCAAGGTTTTGGATTTGATATTGCCAAAAGATTTTTAAAATCAGGTGCAAAAGTAATAATTTGGGACATAGATACGAAGATGCTAGAAAAAGCAGCTAATGATTTAAATAGTCCAAATTTAAGTACTAATGTTGTAGATGTAACAAATTTTCAAGAAGTAGAAAATTCTATTAAGGAAATAGCAAAAAAAGATAAAATAGATATTTTAATAAATAATGCCGGTATAACTGGACCAACAGCATCTTTGTGGGAGTATAACCTTGATAATTGGAAAAAGGTTGTAGAAATAAATTTAATGGGTACTTTTAATTGTTGCAAAGCAGTGGTACCCAATATGATAAAAAATGATTATGGCAGAATAGTTAATGTTGCCTCAGTTGCTGGAAAAGATGGAAATGCATATGCTAGTGCTTATAGTGCGGGTAAAGCAGGCGCTATTGGGTTGACAAAATCACTTGGAAAAGAGCTTGCAGATAAGAACATAGCTGTAAACGCTATTACACCAGCAGGTGCTAAAACCCGAATTTTAGATCAAATGACAAAAGAACATGTTCAAAGAATGCTTTCAAAAGTCCCTCGAGGAAGATTTTTAGAGGTTGAAGAATTCACTTCATTAGTATGTTGGCTCTCGTCTGAGGAAAATACATTCTCCACAGCTGCTGTCTTTGATATTAGTGGTGGGCGTTCAACTTATTAACTAGGATATTTAGGCTCTATTATTTTGACCTTGTTAATTTTTGCTCGGCTTAACTTAAAATCTTTAGACATAACAGGAGCAAAAATCATTATTGACCAATAGATTAGGAGTATAAAAATAGATATTGTCTTCATAATTATGTTATAGGGACACATATTGATATTTGGATGTTTAAATCTTGTCAAAATAATGTATTAAGAATTTTTTATAAATATTTATGAAACTTTTATTTAAAATTTTAGTAGGGTTACTTATAGTTACTGTCAACTCGTTAGCCGATGAAATAAGTGTTTTCGATTTTACAGAGACTGAGCTTTCTAAGCTTGAGGTAAGAAAGGTAAGGGGGGCAGATAATAAAACTATATATACCGTTGGTATCAATGAAAATGGTAATTTTTTGAAGTCAGTTGCCGAAAACGCAGCCTCGGGTCTTGGTAAAGAAATTAAAATTGATTTAAATAAAACACCTTTCATTAATATTACATGGAAAGTTGAGAAAGATTTGTCTGGCATAAAAGAAGACACTAAAAAAGGTCATGATTTTGCAGCCAGAGTCTTTGCAGTAAAAAAAACAGGTGCAACACCACTTTCAAATAGAGCAATTAATTATGTTTTTTCAAGTAATAGCGATATAGGGTTAAATTGGCCAAGCCCATACACAAAAAAATCAGTAGATTATGTATTAGCTACGACAAAAAATAACTTTAATGAGTGGGTAACAGTAAAAGCAAACGTTAAAGATGATTTTAAGAAATTTCACAATTTAGACGTAAATGAATTAGATGGTTTGGCTATTATGTCGGATACTGACAATTCTAAAATGAAGGCAGTAGCGTATTACCAGAATATCTATTTTTCAGCAGAGTAATTTGATATAATTATATATGCATGAAAATTTCTTTTATAAATTGAAGATTTATTATGAAGATACAGATTCAGGCGGTATAGTTTATTACGCAAATTATTTAAAGTATTTAGAACGAGCTAGAACTGAAGCTTTATTTTCAATAGGATTTAGTAATAAAAAAATCCAAGAAAAGTTTAATTCATTAATAATAGTTAAATCATGTAATATTGAATATAAAAAATCAGCTTATTTAGAAGATGAACTAACTATTAGATCTTTTGTTAAATCAATTACTAAGACTTCTTTTTTTATGAATCAAATAATCACAAAAGGAGAAAAAACTATTGTAGAGGCCCAGGTTCATTTAGTATTTGTAAGCAAAGAAGGAAAACCAATTAGAATTCCAGATGAGATATATACAAAATTTAAACCATATTTTTGTGATACTATCAAAACTTAGCTAATTTTTTTGCTTTTTTAAATAAATTGATCATCATTTTATTTGAAATTAGTTTTGTATTTACATTTCGGGGGCTAGGGTGATAACTCGATAAAATTATTAAACCATTTGGTAATATTTGAGTTTTACCGTGTTTAAATACAAATTTTTTTTTGATATTAAGTTTTTGTTTATATAGTTTAATACAATTATCAAAAGCTATCTTTCCTAATGTAACTATTACTTTAAGTTTTTTTAAAGATAATATTTCTTTATCAAAAAAATTAGAACAATTTGAAATTTCTTCACTTAGTGGTTTATCTTCAGGGGGCACACATTTAAGAATATTTGTGATATATGTTGATTTTAATTTAAGATTGTCGTTTAAATTTTTTGAAAATGGATAATTAGAAATACCGACTTCATATAAACATTTAAATAAAAAATCCCCTGATTTATCTCCAGTAAATGCTCTTCCAGTTCTAGTTCCACCATGTGCGGCAGGCGCAAGTCCAATTATAGCTAATTTTGACTCTAAACTTCCAAAACCTGGAACAGGTTTTCCCCAATAATCTTCATGTATATTTTGTTTTCTTTTTTGTGTACTTACTTTGTTGATAAATTTAACAAGTCTTGGACATTTTTTACAGTTAACTATTGTTTTGTTTAAATTATTTATTCTAATGTCCATATATGAAATTTTTAAAATTCTTATTTATATTGTTTATATCTTTAACCACATCTATTAAAGCAGATTTAAATAAAAAATTAATAAATCAACTCAAGGATGGTAAAAAAATAATATTTATTAGACATGCATATGCACCTGGAAACGGTGACCCAAATAATTTCAATTTAAACGATTGTTCTACTCAAAGGAATTTAAGTGAGAGTGGAAAAAATCAAGCAAAATATATCGGTATTTTTTTTACAAAAAATAAAATTAAGATAGATAAAGTTTTATCTAGTGAGTGGTGTAGATGTAAAGAAACAGCAAAAATTGCTTTTAAAGACTATTCTACAAATAATTTTTTAAATTCATTTTATAGTCCTAAATATGCTCTTAACAAAAAAAAACAAATTAAACAGCTAAAAGAATATGTTAATAAATTTGAGAGTAATGAAAATTTAGTTTTCGTAACACATTACGTTTTAATATCTGAAGTTTTAAATTATGCCCCATCTTCAGGTGAAATAGTTGTTTCTGATAAGAATTTTAATATTATAGGAACCATAGAAATAAACTAATAAATATTATGTCTTCAAAACGAGCTATGAAACAAGCACAAAAAAAAGCATTTGCAAAACATAAAAGTAATATTTCTTATAATCGATTTGGATCTAAAAAGAAAAATTTCACTAAAAATAAGAAAAAGAATTAACTTTCTTTTTCAAATTTTTCAATTTTTTTACAAGTAGAAATTTTTGTAATTCCTTCTTCATCATTTAATACAGTTTTTATATAAATCTCTTGTTTTCCTTTTTCGAATAAAATTTGAGTATAAAATTGTGGATAACCATGTTTATGAGTTAAAATCTTTCCATCTTCCTGATAAATATTTCTCACATATGAGTTGGATTTTTTCACACTAAGATCTGTAAGTTTATATTTTTTATAAGTTTTTTCTTTATAAACATAATTTCTAATCATTATTAGTTCATTAAGATTTAGAATATACTCGTTTTTCAGAAATTCGTCTTGTCTATCATCACATTGACTCATAATTATTATCTCTGACTTTAAATTCTGAATAGGCAGAATGATTGAAATAAGAAAAACTAATAAGCTAATTTTTCTCATTTTTTTCAGCAAAAAATATTCCTATAAGAAGAAGAGCGGTCCATCCTAAACCCATTAGACCTTTAAAAACACTTGTGTCTGCACTCCAAATATTAAAAACTAAAGCACCAATAACGAGCCCTATTAAATATATAACTATAACAATAGATGTTTTACTCATTTTTTAAATTTTTTTTATATATAGAGATACCATTTTCAATTTTGTATGTATAGGACAGTTCAAAACTTTCTAATTGCCAACCTGTCAATCTTTTCTTAATATTTATAAGATTTTCTTTTTTCCACTCTTCTGTTGTATGTTCAAGTTTCCAAATTTTTTTTTCCTCATTAGTTCTACCACATCCATAGCAATATCCAGTACTTGGATCAGTTTTACAAATACTTATACAAGGTGAAATTATCATAGTATTATTATAAGGGAAAATTAATATAATTAACAATAATTGTCGTTGGACAAATAGTTTCAATCATATATAAAATCTTTAAATTTGTGGGGCGATGGCGGAATTGGTAGACGCGTCGGTCTTAGGAACCGATAGAGCAATCTGTGAAGGTTCGAGTCCTTTTCGCCCTACCATTTAATTAAGATAATGAAAGTAACTGTAGAAAATAAAAAAGGTCTTGAGAAAGATATAAAAATTTTTGTCGATAAGAAGACAATCGAGTCTTATATGGACGAAAAATATGAGGAGATCAAAAAAACTGTTAACTTAAAAGGATTTAGACCTGGAAAAGCTCCTAAAGAAGTTTTAAAAAGACAATTTGGAAAAGCAATTTTCAATGAAGTCTTAGATAAAATTTTGAAAGATACTTCAAAAAAAGCTTTGGAGGAAAACAAAATTAAACCTGCTGGACAGCCAAAACTTGATTTAAAGACCTATGGTGAAGATAAAGATTTAGAGTATATAATTTCACTCACTGAACTTCCAAAAATAAATATAGAGAAGATTAAGGATATAAAAATCGACCAATATACAGTTAAAATTAATTCAAGCGAAACAGACAAGAGAATTAAAGACATAGCAAAAAATCAACCTAATTTTAAAGAGGCCTCACCAGATACAAAAGCAAAAGAGGGTGATTTAGTTGTATTGGATTATAACGCAACCGTTGAAGACAAACCCTTTAAAGGGAGTGAGGGTAAAAATACTCAGCTTACTTTAGGTAAAGATTTATTTTTAAAAGGATTTGATAAACAATTGATTGGTGTAAAAAAAGAAGATCAAAAAATAGTAGAAGCTACATTACCTGAAAATTTTCCTGAAAAAGAATTAATAAATAAAAAAGCCAAATTTAGTTGTAAAATTATTTCAGTTAAACAACCAGAAGAGGTAAAAATAAATGATGATTTTGCTAAAAATTTAGGTGCAAAAAATTTAGAAGATTTAAAACAAATGATTTCAAGACAAATAAATAATGAATATGAGAATTCATTAAATCGTCTTACTAAAAATCAAATTTTAAAAGAATTAGAAAAATTTAAGATTGATGAAATTCCAAAAAATTTAATAGATGAAGAAGTAAAAATTTTATCTCAAGGAATGTCAGATGAGGATGCCAAAAAAAGTAGAAAAAATTTTGAAGAAATTGCTAAAAAAAGAATTAAAACAGGTTTGATTCTGAATGAATTTGGTGAACAAAATCAAATAAAAGTCTCAGAGCAAGAGTTACAAGCTGAAATACAAAAACAATTAAGAATGATGCCTGGACAGGAAAAAATGGTGATGGATTTTTATCAAAAAAATCCTTCTGCCGTTGCAAGTCTTAGAGGAACAGTCTATGAAGAAAAAATTATTAATTTGATAAAGGAAAAGTCAAAAACCAATAAAAAAGAAATTTCAAAAGATGAAGCTGAAAAAATTCTTAAAAAATCTCAAAATTTAGCGGATGATGATCTTTCTGTAGAAAAAAAAGATACAAAATTATCTAGTAAAAAAACCACTAAAGCAGTATCAAAATCTAAAACTTTTTCAAAAATAACAACTAAAACTTCAAAATCTAAAGTTTCATCAAAAAAAGTTAGTAAAAAGTAATCTGAAGTTGTATATATATTTCGAATCAAGTTTATGAATAAATTTTCAGAACATATGAACAATCTTGTCCCAATGGTTGTTGAGCAATCAAATAAAGGCGAAAGAGCATATGATATTTATTCTAGGTTATTAAAAGAAAGAATAATTTTTTTAACAGGTCAAATTAATGACAATGTGGCATCTTTAATTACAGCTCAACTTTTATTTTTGGAAGCAGAAGATCCAAAAAAAGAAATATATTTATATATTAATAGTCCAGGTGGTTTAGTCACTGCAGGTCTTGGTATTTATGATACTATACAATATATCAAGCCTGAAATTTCTACTTTGTGTATAGGACAAGCTGCTTCAATGGGCTCATTTTTACTAGCTGCAGGAACAAGAGGAAAAAGATTTTCTTTGCCCAATTCAAGAATAATGGTACATCAACCCTCTGCTGGTTTTCAAGGACAAGCAACTGATATTGAAATTCATGCTAATGAAGTTCTTTCACTCAAAGAGAGATTAAATCAAATTTATTCTAAGCACACAGGTAAAACTGTTGAGGAAATAAAAAGTGCTTTAGAAAGAGATAATTTTATGACTGCTGAGACAGCAAAATCATTTGGTCTTATAGACGAAGTTGTAGAAAAAAGAGCGTAACATACAATATGTTGAAATCTCTAAATTTGAAACTTGCTATCAATAACTCTCATATAATAAAGTAAATTAATTGATTCGTTTTAAAAATTATGAACACTAATAATAAAAATATTCTTTATTGCTCGTTCTGTGGAAAAAGTCAGCATGAGGTTAGAAAATTAATTGCGGGCCCAACTGTATTTATTTGTGATGAATGTGTTGAATTGTGTATGGATATTATCAAAGAAGAAAATAAAGATACATTTGTAAAACATCAAGATGGTCTTCCTTCACCCAAAGAAATTTGCACAGTTTTAGATGATTATGTAATAGGACAAACGCATGCAAAAAAAGTTTTATCAGTAGCAGTTCATAATCATTATAAAAGATTAAATTACGAAAATAAAACTAGTAAAAATGTTGAGTTAGCAAAATCTAATATTTTATTAGTAGGCCCTACTGGATGTGGAAAAACTTTATTGGCCCAGACATTAGCGAGAATTTTGGACGTTCCATTTACTATGGCAGATGCTACAACTTTAACTGAAGCAGGTTATGTTGGTGAAGATGTAGAAAATATAATTTTAAAATTACTTCAAGCTGCAGATTACAATGTTGAAAAAGCTCAAAGAGGAATAGTTTATATTGATGAGGTGGACAAGATTAGTAGAAAATCTGAAAATCCATCAATCACAAGAGACGTCTCCGGTGAAGGTGTCCAACAAGCGTTATTAAAGATTATGGAGGGCACTGTCGCAAGTGTTCCACCACAAGGTGGAAGAAAACATCCTCAACAAGAATTTTTACAGGTTGATACTACAAATATTCTGTTTATCTGTGGAGGAGCATTTGCAGGATTAGATAAAATAATTTCTCAAAGAGATAAAGGGACTTCAATTGGTTTCGGTGCAGATGTCAAAAATACTCAAGACAAAAAAACTGGAGAATGGATGAAGGGATTAGAGCCTGAAGATTTGTTAAAGTACGGTCTAATACCAGAATTTATAGGAAGATTGCCAATGATTGCAACTCTTGACGATCTAGATGAGAAATCTTTAATTAAGATCTTGCAGGAACCTAAAAATTCCCTAACCAAACAATATCAAGAATTATTTAAACTTGATGGTGCTAAATTAACATTCAAAGATAATGCACTTAAAGAAATAGCCCAAAAAGCTATCAATAAAAAAACTGGAGCAAGAGGTCTTCGATCTATATTAGAAAATATTCTTCTAAAAACAATGTATGATTTACCGAGTCAAGATAATATTGAGGAGGTTATTGTTGATGCTTCAGCTGTTAAGGGACATACCCAACCAATGATTGTTCACTCAAAAAACGATCCTAAACCAAAAACTAGCAAAACAACAGCGGCTTAATATCCTTAATAACTGACAAAAAGCTATTGCAAAATTCTATTTAATATCCATATTTATATTATGGACGTAAAAATTTCTTTACCATTATTACCTCTTAGAGATATTGTTGTTTTTCCTAGTATGGTTATTCCTCTTTTTGTAGGAAGAGATAAATCAATTTCAGCATTAAACGAGGTAATGAAAAAAGAAAAAAAAATTATTTTGGTAACCCAAAAAAACTCTGAAATAGATGACCCAAAAAAAACAGATGTATTTATGTATGGTTGTGAGGGAAGTATATTACAATTATTAAAATTACCAGATGGCACAGTTAAAGTTTTAGTCGAAGGCATTAAAAGAGTAAAAATAATAGATTTTAAAGATAATGAAAAATTTATTACTTGTGAATATACATCATTAATTGATGAAATTAATAAAGATGAAGACTTATTCCCACTTGCTGCTACTGCAATAAGAAGATTAGAAAAACTTACATCAATAAATAAAAAAATATCTAATGAAACAATAAATTCGATAAAGCAATTAAAAGATCCATCTCAAATAGCGGATAATATAGCTTCACATATAACAGCTACAATTTCTGAAAAACAACAAATTTTTGAAACAATCGATGTAAAAAAAAGAATTAACGCAATTATCAAGATTATGGAAAACGAGGCTAGTATAATTGGAGTTGAAAAAAGAATTAGAGGTAGAGTTAAAACCCAAATGGAAAAAACTCAAAGAGAATATTATTTAAATGAACAATTAAAAGCTATTCAAAAAGAACTAGGTGAAATTGAGGATGGTAAGGATGAAAATACGAGTCTAAATAAATCAATCCTTAAAGCTAAAATGCCAAAAGATGTAGAAAAAAAATGTCTTCAAGAATTAAAAAAACTTAAAAATATGAGTCCAATGTCTGCTGAAGCCACTGTAGTAAGGAATTATCTAGATTGGATGATTGAATTACCATGGCATAAAAAAAGTGAGGTTGCGATAGATTTAGAAAAGGCATTAAGTGTGCTCGATAAAGATCATTTTGGTTTAGAAAAAGTAAAAGAGAGAATTATTGAATTTTTAGCTGTTCAAAAAAGAATGGATAAAATTAAAGGTCCAATACTTTGTTTAGTTGGACCTCCTGGTGTTGGAAAAACATCTTTAGGTAAATCTATTGCTAAAGCTACAAATAGAGAGTTTGTGAGAATGTCTGTGGGAGGTATGAGAGACGAAGCAGAGATAAGAGGCCATAGAAGAACTTACATAGGTTCTCTTCCAGGAAAAATTATTCAAATGATGAAAAAAGCTGGAACAAAAAATCCTTTAATTCTATTGGATGAAATTGATAAAATAGGTAACGATTATCGAGGTGATCCTTCCTCTGCGTTGTTAGAGGCTTTAGATCCCGAACAAAATACAACTTTTAACGATCATTATTTAGAGGTTGATTATGATTTATCTGACGTGATGTTTGTTACAACAGCAAATACGTTAAATATACTTCCCCCATTATTAGATAGAATGGAAGTGATTAGACTAGCTGGATATACAGAAGATGAAAAGATTAGCATTGCAAACAAATTTTTATTACCAAAACAAATTAAAGACAACGGTGTTAAAGAAAAAGAAATGATACTTGGAACAGATATTATAAAAGAAATAATTAGAAGTTACACAAAGGAGTCTGGTGTCAGAAATTTAGAAAGAGAAATTTCTAAACTAGCAAGAAAAGTTGTTAAAAAAGTAGTTTCAGGAGAGCAAAAAGAAGTTGAAATTAATAAAAAAAATCTCTCGGATTTTTTAGGAGTTGCTAAACACAAATTTGGGGAACTTGAGACAGATAATAAGATTGGAATAGTCACTGGCTTAGCTTGGACTGAATATGGTGGAGAAATTTTAAAGATTGAAACTGTTACTATGCCTGGCAAAGGTAGAATGCAGATTACTGGTAAACTGGGAGATGTAATGCAAGAGTCAGTTAAAGCAGCGAAATCTTTTGTCAGATCAAAATGCTTAGAATACGGAATTATTCCGCCTAAATTTGAAAAAAAAGATTTTCATATTCACGTGCCAGAGGGCGCTACTCCCAAAGATGGTCCTTCAGCAGGAATTGGTATGGTAACATCAATCGTTTCATCTTTAACCGACATTCCTGTAAGAAAAGACGTGGCAATGACTGGTGAGGTAACAATAACAGGACAGGTTTTACCTATTGGTGGATTAAAAGAAAAATTATTAGCAGCTCACAGAGCTGGAATTAAAGAAGTAATAATTCCAAAAGAAAACGAAAAAGATTTAATAGACATGCCAAAAAAAATTATTGATGAAATTAAAATAACTCCTGTTGAGTACGCAGATCAAGTTTTGAAGATAGCTTTAACTAAAGAACTTAAAAGAATAGAGTGGGTAGAAGTTGATCTAACTAAAAAAGATGACAAATCTCAGGCTAGTATTCAATAATATTCAAAATGTTATGGAACTTTTAATTATTTTTTCTACAACAATTATTGTTTTAGTATATTTATTAAGGCCTACCTCTAAAAAAGAAGAAGAAAATTTTAACTCCAAAAATAATTGGAGAGGTGGTTTCTAAAAAATTTGAGAAATAACTTATATTTAATAACTCCTTGTACCAGAATTAAAAATCTATTTAGAATAAAAAAAGGGATTAATTTTAACAGAATAAATAAATGGATAATTGTTTATAATACTGAATTTGTAAAAAAAAAAAATTATTTTAAAAATAATAAAAATATCATTGAACTTTTTCATAAAGATATTGGGAGCATTGGTGGTAATTCACAAAGAAATTATGTCTTAAATTATTTGAATAAAAAAAAAGATAAAAATTTTTATATATACTTTCTTGATGATGATAATATTTTACATAAGAACTTTTATAAAATTTTAGATAAAATTTATAAAAATCATGTTCCAATGATTTACACATTTGATCAATTAAGAAAAGAAAAAGTTCATTTAAATAATGAATTTAAATATTTAAAAATATTAAAAGGAAATATGATAAAGATAAATTATATTGATACAGCAATGTTTCTTCCTAATTTCTCATTAATAAATAATATTAGATGGTCAAAAAAAAAATATAATGCTGATGGCGAATTCATTGTAAAATGTATAAATAATAATAAAGGTAAACATAAGTATTTTCCAATAGTCGCTTCTCACTATAATTTTCTCACTAAAAACCCTATAATTAAAATGAAAGATGACGTTAAAATGTTTTTAAAAAACATACTTAAAAATCTTTAATCATTTATTGCTTTATTAAAATTATTATTGTATTTAACTCGATAGTTGTTTGGGCGGTTAGCTCAGTTGGTAGAGCATCTCGTTTACACCGAGGGGGTCAAAGGTTCGAGTCCTTTACTGCCCACCAAACTATTAAAGTGGGGGTGTAGCTCAGTTGGTTAGAGCGATCGCCTGTCACGCGATAGGTCGAGGGTTCGAGTCCCTTCACTCCCGCCACTTCAATCTTTAATTATCTAATTTTATGTTGAGAATCGTTATCACATATAGTGTATATTTTGAATAATGTGACCTATCATCACTTCATCTAACTATAAAAAATGATATATATTTCTCAATGACTGCGGAATTTTTAAAAGATTATTTGCCTATAATATTATTTTTAATAGTTGCTTTAGGTTTGAGCTGTGCATTTATTATGATAAATTTCATACTATCTCCTAAAAATCCTGATCCTGAGAAGTTGTCAGCTTATGAATGTGGTTTCGAACCTTTTGAGGACTCTAGAATGGAGTTTGATGTAAGATTTTATCTTGTAGCAATATTATTTATAATATTTGATTTAGAAATAGCCTTTCTTTTTCCTTGGGCAATATCCTTAGGTAATATTGGAATTCTTGGTTTTACCTCAATGATGATTTTCTTATTCATATTAACCATTGGTTTTATTTATGAATGGAAAAAAGGTGCCTTAGACTGGGAATAATAAAAAATTTAAATGAAAAATAAGTTAGATCAAGTACCTGAGGAATTTAAACAACTTGCTAAAGATTTTAGTGAAAAAGGTTTTATTACAACTTCATTAGATAATTTAATCAATTGGTCTAGATCAGGATCATTACATTGGATGACTTTTGGATTAGCATGCTGTGCAGTTGAAATGATGCAAACTGCTATGCCAAGATATGATCTAGAAAGATTTGGTGCAGCTCCAAGAGGATCACCTCGTCAGTCAGATGTAATGATTGTTGCTGGAACTTTAACAAATAAAATGGCACCAGCATTAAGAAAAGTTTATGATCAAATGCCAGAACCAAGATATGTTATATCAATGGGAAGTTGTGCAAATGGGGGTGGTTATTATCATTATTCTTATTCAGTTGTTAGAGGATGTGATCGAATAGTTCCTGTTGATGTTTATGTTCCGGGTTGCCCACCATCTGCTGAAGCATTGCTGTATGGAATTCTTCAATTACAAAAAAAGATAAGAAACAGAGGGTCATTAAGTAGATAATTATGAATAATTTAATAGACCTAGAAAAAAAAATTAATTCTGAGTTAACAACTAAAATTAATAAATCTGAAATAAAACACAATCAACTTTATTTAGAGATAGATAAGGATGATTTAGTAGAGGTAACTCTTTTTTTGAAAACAGACAAAGATTCAAAGTTTAGACAATTGATTGATATTACAGTCGTTGATTACCCTGAAAAAAATCAAAGATTTAAGATGGTTTACTTATTTTTGAGTCACGAGTTTAATCAAAGAATAATTTTATATTATTTCATGAATGAAAAAGAATTAATTAATTCATTAACATCAATTTTTCCTTCTGCTAATTGGATGGAGAGAGAAGTTTTCGATATGTATGGGGTAAATTTTAAAGATCATCCTGATTTAAGAAGAATCTTAACTGATTATGGATTTAAGGGGCATCCACTTAGAAAAGACTTTCCATTAACAGGACATACAGAGGTTAGATATAGTGAAGATGAAAAAAAAGTTATTAGTGAACCAGTTAAATTAGAACAAAATTATAGAATTTTTGATTATGAAAGTCCTTGGGAAGGTACAGATTATATAAAAAAACAGACAGGAAACAATGACCAAAAAAATTAAAAATTTAAATTTAAATTTTGGACCTCAACATCCTGCAGCTCACGGAGTTTTGAGATTGATCTTAGAATTAGATGGAGAAGTAGTTGAAAAAGCTGACCCACATATAGGATTACTACACCGTGGCACGGAAAAACTAATTGAGAACAAAACTTATATGCAAGCAGTTCCTTATTTTGATCGTTTAGATTACGTAGCTCCAATGAATCAAGAACATGCTTTTGCTTTAGCAATTGAAAAAATTTTAAAAATTGATGTGCCAATTAGAGCTCAGTATATTAGAGTAATATTTTGTGAAATTGGAAGGATATTAAGTCATATTTTAAATGTAACAACCCAAGCCCTTGATGTTGGTGCTTTGACACCATCTTTATGGGGATTTGAGGAACGTGAGACTTTAATGACCTTTTATGAGCGAGCATCAGGATCTAGGTTGCACGCAAATTATTTTAGAGCTGGCGGTGTACATCAAGATTTGCCTGCAGGATTAGAGGAGGATATAGGAAAATTTTGTGAAACATTTCCAAAAATAATCAATGATCTAGAAAATTTGTTGACTGATAATAGAATATTTAAACAAAGAAATGTTGATATAGGCTTAGTAACAAAAGAAGATGCTTTAGATTACTCATTTACTGGAGTTATGATAAGAGGGTCAGGTATACCATGGGATTTAAGAAAGTCTCAACCATATGATTGTTATGAACAGTTAGATTTTAAAGTTCCGGTAGGTAAAAATGGTGATTGTTATGATCGCTATTTATGTAGGATTGAAGAAATGAAGGAAAGTGTTTCAATTATTAAACAATGTTTGTCTAAAATTGAAAAAGGACCAATTAAATCTTTAGATGGAAAAATAAGCCCTCCTTCAAAAAAAGAAATTAAACAATCGATGGAGGCTTTAATTCATCATTTTAAGTTATTTACAGAAGGTTTTAGAGTTCCGAAAGATGAAATTTATACTGCAGTAGAAGCACCTAAAGGAGAATTCGGTGTTTATTTGATTTCAGATGGATCAAGTAAACCGTACAAGTGTAAAATTAGAGCACCTGGCTTTTCACACTTGCAGTCAATGGATTATTTAATTAAAGGACATATGTTAGCAGACGTACCTGCAGTTCTAGGGTCATTAGACATTGTTTTTGGAGAGGTAGATAGATGAGTCTAAGAAGACCTTCAAAAAATCAGCCTGAAAATTTTGAATTTAATTCATCGTCATTAGAAGCTGCAAATGCGATTTTGTCAAAATACCCAAAAGGTAAACAACAAAGTGCTGTAATGGCTTTACTTTATATTGCTCAAAGACAAAATGATAATTGGATACCTTTAGCTGCAATGAAGTATATTGGTAAATTTTTAGATATGCCATATATAAAAGTTTATGAAGTAGCAACATTTTATTCAATGTATAATTTAGCACCTGTTGGGAAATATTTTGTTCAAGTTTGTACCACAACTCCATGTATGATTAGAGGTGCTTATAAATTAGTTGAGGCGTGTAAGGAAAAAATTTCTGAAAATGAATTGGAACTATCTGAAAATAAAAACTGTTCTTGGATGGAAGTTGAGTGTCTTGGTGCATGCGTTAATGCACCGATGATGCAAATTAATGAGAACTATTATGAGGATTTAGATAAAGAAAAAACATTAGAAATCTTAGATAAAATTTTAAAAGGTGAAAAACCTAAACCAGGATCTTATAGAGGAAGAAGGAATAATGAGCCTGAAAATGGAAGAAAAACACTTGTGGATTTAAAAAATGCTTAAAGATCAAGATAGAATATTTCAAAATTTATATAATGATAAAGGATCAGATCTTGAGTCTTCAATAAAACGAGGAGATTGGACTGATACTAAAGAGATAATCAATAAAGGTAGAGAATGGATTATAGAAGAAATTAAAAAATCACAATTAAGAGGTAGAGGTGGAGCAGGATTTCCAACAGGTCTTAAATGGTCATTTGCACCTAAAGAAGTAGGTTCGAGACCACATTATTTAGTAATTAATGGAGATGAATCTGAACCTGGAACTTGTAAGGATAGAGATATTTTAAGATTTGAACCTCATAAGTTAATCGAAGGGTGTTTAATTGCATCCTACGCAATTCAAGCTCATGTTTGTTATATCTATATTAGAGGAGAATATTTCATTGATGGTCAAAAACTTCAAAAAGCTATAGATGAAGCTTATGATAAAAAATTATTAGGAAAAAATTCTGCAGATACTGGATGGGACTTAGATATTTATATTCATTATGGTGCTGGCGCTTATATTTGCGGTGAAGAGACGGCATTATTAGAAAGTATAGAAGGTAAGAAAGGTCAACCAAGATTAAAACCTCCATTTCCAGCTTTGGTTGGTCTTTATGGTTGCCCAACAATAATAAACAATGTTGAAACAATTGCAGTAGTTCCTACAATTTTAAGAAGAGGAGGTAATTGGTTTTCTTCATTAGGAAGAGAGAAGAATACTGGGACTAAAATATTTTGTATTTCAGGTAACGTTAATAATCCATGTAATGTTGAGGAAGAAATGAGTATTTCTTTAAGAGAATTAATAGAAGAACATGCAGGAGGAGTTGTTGGGGGTTGGGATAATCTACAAGCTGTCATTCCAGGAGGATCTTCTATGCCCTTAATACCTAAAGAAACTTGTGAAACACTTAAAATGGATTTTGACTCATTATCAGCCGAAAAAAGTGGATTGGGGACGGCAGGGGTTGTTGTAATTAACAAGGATCAAGACATAATTAAATGTATGGCGAGAATTGCGAGATTTTATAAACATGAAAGCTGTGGACAATGTACACCTTGCAGAGAGGGTTCAGGATGGATGTGGAGAATGTTAGAGCGAATGGCGAAAGGTGAGGCATCAAGAGACGAGATAGATATGTTGGGCGATGTAACAAATCAAATAGCCGGACATACTATTTGTGCTTTTGGAGAAGGATCTTCTTGGCCTGTTCAAGGTTTACTAAGACATTTCTCCGATGAGATTAAAAAAAGAAATAAATTTGATCCATTTATAAAAGAAAAAAGAAATATACCGTATTTAGTTGATCAACACTTATTGGATAAAAATGCTTAAAATAAAAGTTAACGATATAGATACAGAAGTAGAAGATGGATTGACTGTATTACAGGCTTGTGAAAAAGCAGGTGTTGAAATACCAAGGTTTTGTTACCACGAAAAATTATCAATAGCTGGAAATTGTAGAATGTGTTTGGTTGAATTGGAAAAATCTCCCAAACCTATTGCCTCGTGTGCAATGCCAGTAGCTGATGGAATGGTAATCAGAACTAATACTCCACAAATTGAAAAATCAAGAAAAGGTGTTATGGAATTTTTATTGGCAAATCATCCATTAGATTGCCCGGTTTGTGATCAAGGAGGAGAATGTGACCTTCAAGACCAGTCAATGTTTTATGGAATTGACAAAACAAGATTTAAAGAAAATAAAAGATCTGTGCCTGATAAAGACATGGGGCCTTTAATTAAAACTCAAATGACAAGATGCATTCATTGCACTAGATGTATTAGATTCGCTACTGAAATAGCAGGTGTTCCAGAACTAGGAGCAATTGGAAGAGGAGAGGATATGCAGATAACAACATATCTAGAGCAATCAGTTCAATCAGAACTTTCTGGAAATGTAATTGATCTTTGTCCAGTCGGAGCTTTAACCTCAAAACCATATGTTTTTGAGGCGAGACCATGGGAATTAAAAAAAACTGAAACTATTGATGTAATGGATGCTGTTGGATCAAATATTAGAGTAGACACCTATGGTTGGGAGGTAAAAAGAGTACTACCAATAATCAATGAAGACATAAATGAGGAATGGATATCTGACAAAACAAGATATGCTTGTGACGGTCTATTAAGTCAAAGACTAGATACACCGTATATCAAATATAATAATAAATTTGAAAAAGCTTCATGGGATGAGGTTTTTAAAATTATAAAATCAAAAATACAAAATACTGACAAAGATAAAATAGCCGGATTTGTGGGTGATCTGATAAATATGGAGGCTAGCTACATATTCAAGGAATTTTTAGAGAGAACTATAGATACTAAAAATTATGAATCTAGATCATCTTATATGTTCATTGATAGCTCTAAAAGAGAAAACTATTTATTCAATTCAACGATTAATGGAATTGAGGAGGCAGATCTAATTCTGTTAATTGGAACTAATCCAAGGTTTGAAGCTACAATGCTAAATACAAGAATTCGAAAAGCTTATCTAAAAAATAAAGTCAAAATTGTTTCTTTAAATGATGTAGGTGATCTGAACTATCCTTATCAAAGCCTTGATGGAAAAACTCAAACAATCAAAGATATTTTTGAAAATAAAAATGTACTTTCAAAAGATATTATTGATGCACAAAAACCATTAATAGTATTTGGAGAGTCATTTTTAAAATCTAAGTCAGCAGAATTTTTATTTAGTTCATTTAAAAACTTTTTATTAGATAATAATAAATTTACTGATGACTGGAGCCCTCTAAACTTTTTACCTTCCGATGCAGCTACAGTTGGGAATTTAGATCTTGATATAATTGATCAAACAAATCAATTAATAAAGAGTCTGAACGAAAATAAATTTGATTTAGTTTTTTTGATAGGACAAGATAATCTTAAATTTAATAAAAAAAATGAGTTTGTGATATATCTAGGAAGTCACGGGGATAATGGTGCAGAACTAGCAGATATTATTTTGCCAGGGGCAGCTTACACAGAACAATCAGGTCATTATACTAATTTAGAAGGTAAAGTTCAAAAAGCTTATAAAGCATCATATCCACCAGCAGATGCTAAAGAAGACTGGGAAATTATAAATGATCTTGCTGAATTTATGAATAATAGAAAACTTTTTAATGATAAAGATGAGTTAGAAAGCAGTATGTTTAATTATATCAATTTAAAAAAAGAAAAACAAGAAAGCCCCTATAACACTAAAGTAGATTTAAGTAATTTTGAGGATGAAGTTCTTAAAATAACGTATAAGGATTATTATTTTTCCAACGTAATTGCTCGTTCGTCAAAAACAATGATGAATTGTAACAATTCTAAATTAGAAATTAAAAGAACTGGTACAGAAGGATAAACAATGGAATATATAAATTTAGTTTTTGAAGAAGTTTACAAAATCTTCTTTCTTCTTGTCCCAGTTTTAGTTTCTGTAGCTATGATTGTTTGGTTAGATAGAAGAGTTTGGGCTTTTGTTCAAAAAAGACAAGGACCTAATGTTGTTGGTCCCTTTGGTTTATTACAATCTTTAGCTGATGCACTAAAATATATTTTCAAAGAGATCATAATTCCAGCTAGTTCTAATAAGATTATTTTTATTTTAGCTCCTATTATAACAATGACTTTAGCTTTGATAGCATGGGCAGTTATACCCTTTGGAGAAGATCAAGTTTTAGCCAACATTAATGTCGGAATTCTCTATATTTTCGCTGTCTCATCTCTTGGAGTTTATGGAATTATAATGGGGGGGTGGGCTTCCAATTCTAAATATCCTTTTTTAGGTTCAATAAGATCTGCTGCGCAAATGGTTTCTTATGAGGTTTCAATAGGTATAATAATCATTAATGTTCTTTTGTGTGTAGGATCATTAAATTTAAGCGATATCGTTATAGCTCAACAAAACATGTGGTTTATAATTCCGTTATTTCCAATGTTTGTAATATTTTTTATTTCCGCTTTAGCAGAAACAAATCGACCACCGTTTGACTTACCTGAAGCTGAAGCAGAATTAGTTGCTGGATATCAAACTGAATATTCTGGTATGATGTATGCAATGTTCTGGTTAGGAGAGTATGCAAATATTTTATTAATGTGTGCTTTAGGATCGATTTTATTTTTGGGTGGTTGGCTCTCACCTATAGATTTATATCCATTTAATTTGGTACCAGGAGTTATTTGGTTAATTTTAAAAATATTGCTTTTATTTATTTTATTTGCATTAGTAAAAGCAGTTGTACCAAGATATAGATATGATCAATTAATGAGATTGGGTTGGAAAATATTTCTTCCGTTTTCTCTAATCTATGTTGTTTTGACTGCTAGTTATTTATTTTATTTTAACCTTTTACCTACACTTTAAATGAAAATTACAAGATTTTTAAAAACAGTATTCATGGTTGATTTTGTAACTGGCTTATTAATTGCTTTAAGAGAAATGTTTAAAACAAAAAAAACAATAAATTATCCCTTTGAAAAAGGAAAAATTAGCCCAAGATTTAGAGGAGAGCACGCACTTAGAAGATATCCAAATGGTGAAGAAAGATGTATTGCATGTAAGCTATGTGAAGCGGTCTGTCCAGCGCAAGCAATTACAATAGAGTCAGCCGAAAGATCTGATGGAAGTAGAAAAACTACACGTTACGATATTGATATGATGAAATGTATTTATTGCGGTCTATGTGAAGAATCATGCCCTGTAGATGCAATAGTGCAAGGTCCAAATTTTGAATTTTCAACAGAGACAAGAGAAGAACTTTACTACACTAAAGAAAAACTACTAGACAATGGCGATAGATGGGAAAATATTTTAGCGGCGAATATAAAATCAGACAATCCTTATAGGTAAATTCATGGTAGCTCATGCAATATTTTTTTACGTTTTTTCAATTATTGCAGTTATTTCAGCTATTATGGTTACAGTTTCTAAAAATACCGTACACTCAGTTTTTTTTTTAATATTAGATTTTATTAGCATTTCATGTCTCTTTATAATGATCGGAGCAGAGTTTTTAGGAATGATAATGCTAATTGTATATGTTGGTGCAGTAGCTGTTTTGTTTCTATTTGTTGTAATGATGTTAAATGTAGCTCAACAAAAAAATCAATGGTTCAATTCTGACGCAACTTCTTCTAGTCATATTCCTATCGGTTTGATTATAAGCACAATTATTTTTTTTGAATTAATTATTGTTGTAGGTGGTTGGAAATATAAACCCGAATTATCAAATCCAAATACTACTACTCAAATTTCTAATGAAATAAGTAATACACACTCATTAGGCCAGGTTTTGTATACTGATTATATTCATATTTTTCAAATTAGTGGAATGATATTATTAATTGCAATGATTGGTGCAATCGTTCTAACATTTAGACGGAGAGAAGGATTAAAAACTCAAAGTTATTTGAAACAAATTTCTAGAGAAAGGTCTGAAGGAATCGAAGTTTTAGAAGTTCAATCTAATAAGGGAGTAAAGATAGATGACTGATATAGGTTTAGGACATTATCTTACATTAGGAGCAGTTATCTTTAGCATTGGTGTTATTGGTATCTTTCTTAACAGAAAAAATATTATTGTAATTTTAATGAGTATTGAGCTGATATTATTAGCTGTGAACATTAATTTAGTATCGTTTTCTATTTATCTTGGTGATTTAACTGGTCAAGTTTTTACATTATTTATTCTTACTGTAGCAGCTGCTGAGGCAGCAATTGGTCTTGCTATAATAGTAGTCTATTACAGAAATGCAGGAACAATAAGAGTTGAAGAGATAGATAAATTAAAAGGTTAAAATGGAAATTTCAATTATAGCATTACCATTAATTGCCTCGATTATATCTGGATTTTTTGGCAAGTTAATAGGCGACAGAAATTCTGAAATAGTTACAAGTTTGTTAGTATCAATTTCAGCTCTTCTTTCAGTAATTGTATTCTATGAGGTAATCTTTAATCAATACGAGGAAAATATAAAGATTGCTACATGGATTAATTCGGGATCATTGGAAGTAAACTGGTCAATGAAAATTGATGCATTATCATCAGTAATGCTAGTAGTAGTGACTTTTGTTTCTGCATTAGTTCATATCTATTCAATTGGATACATGTCTCACGATCCTCACAAACCAAGATTTATGGCTTACTTATCGTTATTTACATTTGCCATGTTAATGTTGGTGACGGCTGATAACTTTATTCAATTATTTTTTGGATGGGAAGGAGTAGGTCTTTGTTCTTATTTCTTAATTGGCTTTTGGTTTAAAAAGGAAACTGCAAATGCAGCAGCGATTAAGGCGTTTGTGGTAAATAGAGTTGGAGATTTTGGTTTTGCTCTAGGTATATTTTTGATTTTTTATTTATTTGGTACAGTAAACTATTCAGAAGTTTTTAATCAAATCCCAACAGTTGTAGATGAAAAACTTAATTTTTTAGGTATTCAGATTAATGCAATAGATTTAATTTGTATACTATTGTTCATTGGTGCTATGGGTAAATCTGCACAAATTTTTTTACATACTTGGTTGCCAGATGCAATGGAGGGTCCAACACCTGTTTCAGCATTGATACATGCGGCCACTATGGTTACGGCTGGAGTTTTTTTAGTAGTAAGATGTTCACCGATATATGAATATTCAGAGTTAGCTTTAAACATTGTAACTATAGTAGGTATGAGCACCGCTTTTTTTGCAGCGAGTGTAGCTTTAGTTCAAACAGACATAAAAAAGATCATAGCTTATTCAACGTGTAGTCAATTAGGTTATATGTTTTTTGCTGCTGGTGTGGGTGCATATAATGTTGCAATGTTTCATTTATTTACTCATGCATTTTTTAAGGCATTATTATTCCTAGGATCAGGGTCTGTTATTCATGCTTTTAAAGATGAGCAAAATATAAATAATATGGGAGGAGTATGGAAAAAATTGCCTTACACATATACTTTAATGATAATTGGAACTTTAGCATTAACAGGTTTTCCTTTGTTATCTGGTTTTTATTCTAAGGATGCAATTATAGAATTTGCATATTTAAGTGGCAGCACTACTGGATATTATGCAGCTGGAATAGGTATATTTACAGCTTTTTTAACATCAATTTATTCTTGGAGACTGATGTTTAAAACTTTTCATGGACAGTATAATAACAAAGAACTTAAGATTGAGGAGACACATGAGTCTCCATTAGTTATGTTAATACCTTTAATAATATTATCTATCGGAGCAATTTTTGCTGGATTTATTTTTAAAAATTTATTTATAAGCTATGGAGGAATCAATAATTTTTGGAATGAGTCAATTTTCTTTTTAGAACCATTAAGCACCGATCATCCACCATTATGGTTTTTAATTTTAACCCCAACATTAGTGACTTTATCTATACCATTTGCTTACTATTTGTTTGTAAAAAATAGAAATTTCACAAATCAACTAGTAAATATTAATAAACCATTATATGAATTTTTATTAAATAAATGGTATTTTGACGAAATTTATGACACCTTATTCGTAAAGTCTTCTAAAAGATTTGGATTATTTTTGTGGAAGTTTTTTGATATAAAAATTATTGATGGCTTTGGACCCGATGGTATTTCTGGAATAATTAAAAAATTTTCTATTAAAGCTAATAAATTTCAAAGTGGCTATATTTATCAATATGCATTTGTAATGTTACTTGGTTTTTCTGCTTTTTTAACCTTTTTAATTGTTAAATAATGAATTTCCCAATTCTTTCCTCATTAATTCTTTTACCTTCTATCGGAGCACTCTTTTTATTTTTTACAAAAAGTAAAAGTGAAAATAAAATTACTACTAAATATGTTGCATTATTTACATCTCTAGTAACTTTTTTTTTATCTATTTATTTATGGTTTATATTTGACCAAACAACTTCCGCTTTCCAATTTGTTGAAGATAGAATTTGGATCAAAGGTTTAATTAATTACAAAGTCGGAGTTGATGGAATATCAATACTTTTTATAATTTTAACAACATTTATTACACCTCTATGTATAATATCAGTAAATAATTCTGTAACGAAAAGATTAAATGAATTTCTAATAGCTATCCTTGTTATGGAAACTTTTATGATAGGAGTTTTTTGTTCTCTAGATCTTGTTGTTTTTTATTTATTTTTTGAGGCTGGATTAATCCCAATGTTTTTAATTATCGGAATTTGGGGTGGAGCAAGAAGAGTTTATTCTGCTTTTAAGTTTTTTTTATTTACTCTTTTGGGATCAGTTCTAATGTTAGTGGCAATAATTTCAATTTACTGGATCACAGGTACCACAGATGTTGTTCAACTTTACGAATTAGGTATAGATACGAAATATCAAAATTTATTGTGGTTAGCTTTTTTTAGTTCATTTGCTGTAAAAACTCCAATGTGGCCAGTTCATACATGGCTTCCAGATGCACACGTTGAAGCTCCTACGGCAGGATCAGTGTTATTAGCTGCTATCTTACTTAAGATGGCAGGCTATGGATTTATAAGATTTTCTTTGGGATTATTTCCTTCTGCCTCAGAGGTTTTTACACCTTTAATTTATACATTAAGTGTTATCGCGATCATTTTCACATCGTTAATAGCTTTAATGCAAGAGGATATGAAAAAATTAATAGCTTATTCTTCTGTGGCCCATATGGGATTTGTTACCTTAGGAATATTTACAATCCAACAGCAAGGTATTGAAGGAAGTATAATTCAAATGATCAGTCATGGTCTAGTATCAGCAGCTTTATTTTTATGTGTTGGCGTAGTTTATGATCGAATGCACTCTAGACTGATCGTAACCTATGGAGGTATTGTTACTATTATACCCAAATATGCTATTTTATTTATGGTATTTACTTTAGCTGCTTTAGGATTACCAGGAACTAGTGGGTTTGTTGGCGAATTTTTAATTTTAATGGCTGCTTTTAAAGATAATTTTTTAGTTGCAGTATTAGCTAGTTTAGGAGTTATCATTGGAGCAGCATATATGCTTTGGTTGTACAAAAGAGTTATTTTTGGAAAACTAAAAAACTCTGAGTTAAAAAAAATGATTGATTTAAATAGATCAGAGGCGTTCACGCTAACCTGTTTAGCTATACCAACTATATATTTTGGTTTTTATCCAGAGCCATTAATAAACACTATTGAAGTTTCAATAAGTGATTTAATCGATACATATAACTTCAATGTGGCTAGCAAACAATGAATAATATTGAATTAATATTTCCAGAAATTTTTATCTCATTATCAATAATGTTTTTACTTATCTTAGGGGTTTTTAAAAAAGATAGTTCAAAAATAATCCATAATATTTCGTTATTAGTTTTATTAATTACAACAGTCATCACATTTAATGAAACTTTAAGTGTTAATCCGACGATTCTATTTAATGAGAGTATTATTATAGATTATTTATCATCATTCATGAAGATTATAACTTTAATGGCTGCTTTTGTAGTTTTGCTAATTTCATCAAATTATTTAAGAACTTTTAAAATTTTTAAAATTGAGTATCCAATTTTAATTTTAAGTTCTGTATTGGGAATGATGATTATGATTAGCTCTAATGATCTAATTGTTTTCTATATGGGTTTAGAACTTCAGTCACTAGCCTTATATGTTTTGGCAACATTTAATAGAGATCAATTAAAATCGTCTGAAGCAGGATTAAAATATTTTGTTTTAAGTGCATTATCCTCAGGTTTATTATTGTACGGTTGTTCTTTAATTTATGGTTTTACCGGCTCAACAAATTTTAATGTTATTTCAAGCCAATTTAATACAAATGAATATGCTATTACTTTTGGAATAGTTTTTATTTTGGTAGGTTTAGCGTTTAAAATTTCAGCTGTACCTTTTCATATGTGGGCTCCAGACGTATATGAAGGGTCGCCAACATCTGTAACATTATTTTTTACAATGGTTCCTAAAATAGCAGCATTAACTGTATTTATAAGATTTTTATATGTTCCTTTTTTAAATCTTATTGATCAGTGGCAAATGATTTTAGTTTTTTTATCAATCGCATCCATGCTTCTTGGTGCAATAGCAGCAATAGGACAAAAAAATCTTAAGAGACTTATAGCTTATAGTTCTATTAGTCATATTGGATATGCTCTAGCAGGTTTGGCGACTGGGTCTAATGACGGGATACAAAGCTCAATTATTTATATGACTATTTACATAGTCATGAACTTAGGTTTTTTTTCATGTTTGTTAATGATGAAAAGGAATAATATTTATTATGAACAAATAGAAGATTTATCAGGATTATCAAAAAATCACCCCTTACTTTCAATTTCATTATTGATAATTTTATTTTCTTTAGCTGGAATTCCACCACTTGCGGGATTTTTTGCGAAATTTTATATTTTTAAATCCGTTATTGAACAGTCAATGTATTTTTTAGCTATTGTTGGACTATTATCAACAGTTGTAGCAGCGTTTTATTACTTGCGAATTATTAAAATAATGTATTTCGATGAGGAAAAAGATAGTTACGACAAAGATCATAACCTTTGGTTGAAGTTATCTTTAACAGTTTCTACAATACTAATTTTAATGTACTTTATTTTTCCTAGTGAATTGATTGATGCAGTTTCAAAAATCAATATAATTTAATGAAATTTAAAATATTTAGATTTAATAAAGTAAAAAGTACTAATAATACGGCTATAAGAATAATCAAAAATTATGATTATAATTATGGTATGATCTTATCTAATTTACAAACTAATGGTAGAGGACAATATGGTAAAAAATGGGTTTCCTATAAAGGAAATTTATTCGTTAGTTTTTTTTATAATTTAAAAAACTTAAAAATATCTTTAAACAAATTAACTAAAATCAATTGTTTAATGGTAAAAAAATGTATTTCACAATATTATAAAAAAAAAATTTATTTTAAAAAACCTAATGATCTTTTGATACAAAAAAAAAAGATATGCGGAATTTTACAAGAAAAAGTAAATAAACTTAATCATACTTATTTAATTGTTGGTATTGGTGTAAATTTAGTAAAAAGTCCCTTTTTAAGAAATTACCCAACTACCCATCTAAGGGAGTTTGTAAATAAAGATATTTCAAAAAAGAAATTTGAATTAGAACTAAAAAAGATTTTTGAAAATAATTTAAAGAGATTAATTAAAAAAAGAGTATAAATATAGATATGCTAATTTTAGGAGATATTGGAAATTCAGTAACTAAATTATTTTTAGTAAATTCTAAAGATAAGATTTTAAAAAGAATAAGTTTACCTTCAAAATTAATAACGAACTCAATTCTAAATAGAAAATTAAAAATTTTAACAAAAGATTTTAAGAATATTGAAAAAATACTATTTTGTAGTGTTGTCCCAAAAACCTTTAATTTTATAAAGAAATTTATATCAAAACAAACTAAAGTTAAATGTTATGAAATAAAAGATCTTAATTTAAAATCTATCCTAAATATAAAAGCAAATTTCAAACAGGTTGGTTCTGATAGATTGGCTAATGCAATAAGTTTAATGAAACCTAAGAAGAATTTTATTATCTTAGATTTTGGCACAGCTACGACATTTGATGTATTAGTAAGCAATACTTATAGGGGAGGAGTTATTGCTCCCGGTATAAGTATTTCATTGAATACTTTAACTGATAAGGCTTCTTTGATTCCTCAAATTAATCTAAAAAAAATTAAAAAAGTAATTGGGATTGATACAGATTCTGCTGTTAGATCAGGTTTTTTTTGGGGCTATGCAGGCTTAATTGACAATATAATTAATTTGATTAAGAAAGAGACAAGAAATTCTTATAAAGTTGTTATTACGGGTGGCTTTTCTAATTTGTTTAAAAATTCAATAAAAACAAAAATTATTGAAAATAAAGATATCACTGTTAAGGGTCTTATAAAAATTTCTAAATTAATTAAATAAATGAAAGAAGAATTATTATTTTGTCCATTAGGTGGATCTGGTGAAATTGGGATGAACATGAATTTGTTCGGCTATGGTTTACCAGGAAACCACAAATGGATTATGGTTGATATAGGAGTTACTTTTGCAGATGATACGCTTCCTGGAATAGATTTAATTTATCCAGATCCAGGATTTATTGTTGAAAAAAAAGATAATTTATTAGGTATAGTCCTCACCCATGCCCATGAAGATCACATTGGAGCGATCGCTCATTTATGGCCAAAACTTCAATGCAAGATATATGCAACACCTTTTACAGCTGTTTTGATAAAGGAAAAATTTAAAGAAAAACATATTGATATTACTAAAGATCTACAAATTGTTGAACTAAATGGAAATATTTCATTAGAAAATTTTGATATTGAATATATTACTTTGACTCACTCAATTTTAGAACCAAATGGTTTGAGAATTAAAACTCCAGCAGGAGTAATTTTACATACTGGAGATTGGAAAGTTGATCCAAATCCACTAATTGGTGATGAAATTAATTCTAAAAGATTAAAAGAAATAGGTGATGAAGGTGTTTTAGCTATGATTTGTGATTCAACAAATGTTTTTAGTGCTGGAAGATCAGGATCAGAATTAGATGTCAGAAAAAATTTATTGAACATAGTTAATCGATTAAAGAAAAGAATTATTATTACTTCTTTTGCGTCCAATGTAGCAAGAATGGAAACAGCATTTTACTGTGCCGAAAAATCTGGAAGACAAATATCCTTAGTTGGAAGATCAATGCATAGAATTTATAAGGCTGCGAGACAATGTGGATATTTGAAAAATACAATTGAACCCATTGATCCTAGAGATGCAAAAAATTTTTCTAGAGAAAAAATTCTTTATTTATGCACAGGTAGCCAAGGTGAGCCGATGGGTGCGATGATGAGAATTGCAAATTATATTCATCCAGATGTATTTATTGAGAAAGATGACGCTGTTATTTTTTCATCAAAAATCATTCCTGGAAATGAAAAAAAACTTTATAAACTTCATAATCAATTAGTGAAAGATGGTATAGAGGTGATCTCTGAGGAGACTGAGTTTATTCATGTATCAGGTCATCCAAATCGAGAAGATCTTAAAGATATGTATCAATGGGTTAAACCACAATGTGTAATCCCAGTTCACGGAGAGCACAGACATATGATAGAACATATTAATTTTGCAAAAGAAATGCAGGTTCCCCATCCTGTTCAAGTTGAAAATGGAGATATTGTAAAATTATCTCCTGGTGATAAACCAGAAGTTTACGATAAAGCACCAAGTGGAAGATTATATTTAGATGGTAATGTTAGTGTGGAAGAGGATTCGCAGTCTATAAAAGATAGAAGAAACCTGAGTAGTAATGGTTATTTGGAAATTACAATTTTAATTACTCCAAAAGGAAATATCCACAACAGTCCTATTATAAGTTTCAGAGGTTTGCCTGTTAATGAGAAAGAGGAGTTTTTATATGGATTAGAGGATGAAATTGAAAAAACAACAAGAACATTTAACCTTGGTAATAAACAGCAAGAGCACAATTTAATAGATGCACTTAAAATTACTTGTCGCAAATTTACAAAAGAAAAAACTGGAAAAAAACCTTTCGCTAATATTAACTTGGTTAAGATTTAATGAGCCTTACAGGATTAGCAATAATCTATATAATCATTTGGTGGATAATTTTCTTTGCAATTCTACCCATAGATGTAGAGAGAAATAAAGTGATTAAAATCGAGGGAGAAGATCCAGGTTCCCCAGAAAATCCAAAAATGTTGAAGAAATTTGTTTATTGTACTGGAATTACAACAGTTTTATTTATAATCATTTACTTACTTATGAAATTTGAATATTTAAATTTAAGAAATATAATCACTTAGAATGTATATTTCACAATCATTTATTCCAATTTTAAAAAACAATCCCTCAGAAGCGAAAATAAAATCACATCAATTAATGTTGCGTGTAGGGATGATAAAACAATCATCAGCAGGGATTTACTCGTGGTTACCATTAGGTTTCAAAGTCATGAAAAAAATTGAAGATATTGTTAGAGAAGAGCAAAACAAAATTGGAGCTCAAGAAATTTTAATGCCAACAATACAATCAAGTGAGATATGGAAAGAGAGTGGGCGATATGAAGATTATGGTGAGGAAATGCTTAGAATAAAAGATCGTCAAGATCGTGAAATGCTTTATGGCCCAACTAATGAAGAACTTGTAACAGATATATTTAGAGCTTCAATTAAGTCTTATAAATCACTTCCACAACTTTTATATCATATTCAATGGAAATTTAGAGATGAGATTAGACCACGATTTGGAATAATGAGATGCAGAGAGTTTTATATGAAAGATGCTTACTCATTTGATATTTCTGATGAGGAAGCTTTGTTCTCTTATAATAAATTTTTCTTGTCTTATTTAAAAACTTTTAAAAGATTGGATCTAACAGCTATACCAATGGCTGCTGATACTGGACCTATAGGAGGTAATCTTTCTCATGAGTTTATTATTTTAGCTGAAACCGGTGAAAGTAAAATTTTTACAGATAAAAGAATTTTTGATTTGAATAGTGACGGTACAAAATTAGAAAAAAAATCTTTAGATAATTTGAGAAAAAAATACGAAGAATTTTATTCAGTAACTGATGAAAAATTTAACAAGGATGAGTTTGAAAAAAAGGTTTCAGAAACTAATAGATTAAAAACAAAAGGTATTGAAGTTGGTCATATATTTTATTTTGGTGATAAGTATTCAAAACCAATGCGAGCATCAGTTGATCTTCCTGGCGGTAAAAAAGATTTTGTAAAAATGGGTTCTTATGGAATAGGAGTTTCAAGGTTAGTAGGAGCGATAATTGAGGCAAAATATGATGAAAAAAATGAAATCATGAAATGGCCAATTTCTATTGCTCCATATGATATAGGGATAATACCGATGATAAACAAAAATGACAATTCACCATTAGAAAAAGCAAATAAGATTAATTCTGAATTAGAAAAAAACTACATAGATGCAATAATTGACGATACTGACGAAAATTTTTCATCAAAAATAAAAAAAATGAATTTAATAGGTGCTCCATTTCAAATAATAATCGGTAAACAAACTGATGGTGACTTAATAGAATTTAAAGAGGTCGGAAAAGAAACTCAAAAATTAAAGATAGCCGAAATAATAAAAAAAATTAAAGAACAAAAAGAAAAAAATTGATTTCTACTTTAGAAAAAGAAATTACATTTAGATTTTTGAAAGCCAGAAAAAAAGATGGTTTTCTAAATGTTATTTCAATCTTTTCATTCATTGGTATTAGTCTTGGTGTTGCTGTTTTAATCATTGTCATGTCTGTTATGAATGGTTTTCGGACTGAATTGATTAATAAAATTGTTGGATTTAATGCACATATTACTGTCAAACCTTATGAAAAAAAAATTGAAATAAAAGAAATAGATCAGAAACTAAAGAGTATTTCAAAAAATTTAATTTTGAGTAATTCAGGTGAAGCGATAATAATTAAAGAGGATATATCAAAAGGAATTTTATTAAGAGGTTATAAAAATAATGATTTTTTAAATTTGAAAATATTTGATAATAAATCGATTTCACCAAAAAAGAAAATTTTAACAAAAAATTATATTTCTATTGGAAAAGAATTAAGCTTTACTCTTGATCTAAAAATTGGTGATAGCGTAACTCTGATGTCATCTGCAGGTATGCAAACAATAATAGGAAATATACCTAAACAAAAAACTTTTTTTGTTTCCTCTATTTTTGAAAGTGGTCTTGCTGATTTTGATAATAATGTAGCATTTATTAATTTAAATACTTTAGAGGAATTTTTTAATTTAAATGATAACGATAGAAACTTAGAAATTTATCTTCATAATCCTCAAAATATTGAATTTCAAAAAATTGTAGCTCAAAACAATTTTCAAAATGAATTTGTATATAGTTGGTCTGATCTTAATAATTCATTGTTTGCAGCTTTAAAAGTTGAAAGAAATGTCATGTTTATTATTTTATCTTTAATAATAATTGTAGCAGCTTTTAATATTATTTCTGGTCTAACAATTTTAGTTAAGAATAAAACACGAGACATAGCTGT
Source organism: uncultured Pelagibacteraceae bacterium (assembly GCA_902603625.1). Classification (GTDB taxonomy): domain Bacteria; phylum Pseudomonadota; class Alphaproteobacteria; order Pelagibacterales; family Pelagibacteraceae; genus Pelagibacter. The sequence goes on along the minus strand of CACKVM010000003.1, from coordinate 20,381 downwards.
TTTAAAGTCAATAGGTGTTTTAAATAAATCTATAATAAAGATTTTTTTTCTAGTTGGAGTTTTAATAGGGACCTCTGCAACCATGTTTGGTATTTTTTTAGGTGTTACTTTTTCAATTTATATAGAAAGTTTAAGAAAATTTTTAAGTTCCTTATTTGATATTTCATTATTCCCAGAGGAAATTTATTTTTTAAGTACTATGCCTTCAGAAATAAACTTTGTATCGATTTTGATTATTTCATTATGCTCAATAGTAATAACAATAATTGTTTCAATTTTTCCTGCATTAAAAGCAGCAAAATTAGATCCAATTAAAGCACTAAAGTATGACTAATTTAATTAAACTTGTAAATATTAATAAATCTTTTGACAATTCAAAAAAAATTAAAGTGTTAAAAAAATTTACTTATAACTTTAAAAAAGGAAAAATTTATTCAATAATGGGTCCATCTGGCTCAGGTAAATCAACTCTTTTAAATTTACTTTCATTGATTGATAGACCTAGTTCAGGTCTGGTTTACTTAGAGAAAAAATTAATTAATTTTAATGAGTCAAATAAAAACGATATTTTAAGAGCAAATAAAATTGGAATAATCTATCAACAAGATAATCTACTTCCTGATTTTACAGCTTTAGAAAATATTTATTTAGCCAGTTTAGCGGCAGGTTTAAACAAAAAAACCTCCATATTAAAGGCTAAAAACCTACTTAAAAAAATTGGATTATCAAATAGATCAGACCATTACCCTTCACAATTATCAGGTGGTGAAAATCAGAGAGTATCAATTGCTAGAGCTTTGATTAATGATCCTCAAATTATTTTAGCAGACGAGCCCACAGGAAGTTTAGACTTGAAAACAGCTAAAGAGATTTTTCAAATTATAAAAGATCAATTAAATCCGAATAGGTTGATAATTTTTGCAACTCATAATAGATTTTTTGCAAAGAAGTCAGATTGTATGTTGGAAATGGTAGATGGTAATATAAAATCTATTAATGAATGAGTCTAAACTAAAAAATTTTAATCACTTAAAAATCCATTCACAATTTTCCATTTGTGAAGGTGCAATCAAAATAGACTCCTTAAAAGAAAAAGCTAAAGAATTAAAAATAAAAGCGCTTGGCTTGTGCGATACGTCTAATCTCTGTGGAGCTATCGAATTTTCAGAAAAAATGTCTAAAATAGGAACACAGCCCGTAATAGGTACTCAAATCAACTTTAATTATAATGAAACTAAAGGACTTTTACCATTATTTGCATTAAATGAAAGCGGTTACAAAAAAATTATAGAATTATCCTCTAAGTCTTACTTAAACGATGATGAAATTTTAGAACCTAACTTAAATTTTAATGAATTGTTGAGTTTAAATAATGAAGGTATTTCTATTTTTTCAGGTACAGTACATGGATTGTTTGGAAAATTGTTTGATAAAGGTAAATTTTCTGACTTGTCAAATTTATATAAAAATCTACAGAAGAAATTTGGTGATAGATTTTATTTGGAAATTCAAAGGCATTTTGATCAAAACGAATTAAGTTTTGAAAAATTTAATCTTAATCAATCTAATAAACTTAAAATACCAATAATTGCAACTAATGAAGTATTTTATTTATCTAAAGACATGCATGAAGCACATGATACTTTGATATGTATTAAAAATAAAAGTTATGTTAATGATAAAAATCGAATTAGATATTCATCAGAACATTATCTTAAAAATGATAATGAAATGTCAGAATTGTTTGCTGATATACCGGAAGCTTTAGAGAACAATTATAATTTTCCATTGAGATGTAGCTTTAGACCATTGTTTTCAAAACCAATATTACCTAATATAAGTACCTCAAGAGATGGTAATGCAAATGAAATTATTAAAAAAGAGTCTATTAACGGTCTTAAAGAAAAATTTGTAAGATTTTTTAATCTCAAAGATAATGAAATAAAAAATAATCAAAAATATTTAATATATAAGGATAGATTAGATCATGAACTAGAAATAATTATAAAAATGGAATATGCTAGTTATTTTCTTATTGTATCAGATTATATTAAATGGGCGAAAAAAAATGATATCCCTGTTGGCCCTGGTAGAGGTTCAGGGGCAGGATCTTTAGTAGCATGGTGCCTATCAATCACAGATGTAGATCCAATAAAATATAATTTGATTTTTGAGCGGTTTTTAAACCCAGATAGAATCTCAATGCCAGATTTTGATATAGATTTTTGTGAAGAAAAGAGAGACTTGGTTTTTGAATATCTAACAAAAAGATATAAAGACAGCGTAGCTCATATAATTACATTTGGAAAATTAAAAGCAAGAATGGTTATAAGAGATGTTGGTAGAGTTTTAGGTCTATCTTATGGCTTTGTGGATAGTATTGCTAAAATGATACCATTTGATCCATCAAGACCTCAAAATTTATCAGAATGTATAGTAGGAGAACCTAGATTACAAAAAATGATAGAAGATGATCCTAGAGTAAAAAAACTTACTGATCTATCTTTGAAATTGGAAGGATTAAATAGAAATGTTGCGACTCACGCTGCCGGAGTAGTAATTGCTGATAAGAAATTAACAGAAGTAGTGCCTTTATATAAAGATAAATCTACAAATTTATTATTACCATCTACGCAATTTGATATGTACTCTGCTGAAAATGCTGGTTTAGTAAAATTTGATTTTTTAGGTCTTAAAACTTTAACAGTAATTAATAATACCCAAAAACTTATCAAAAAAAAAAATAAGGAATTTGATATTGAAAATATAAGTTTTGAGGATCAAAAAGTTTTTGAATTAATGTCATCTGGAAAAACTGTTGGATTATTCCAAATTGAGAGTGCAGGCATGAGAGATGCATTAATACACATGAGACCTAATCATATTGAGGATATTATTGCTTTGGTTGCATTGTACAGACCAGGTCCAATGAATAATATTCCAATTTATAATGATTGCAAACATGGAAGAAAAAGCCCAGATTATTTACACCCACTCTTAGAAGATATTTTAAAACCTACGTATGGAGTAATAATTTATCAGGAACAAGTTATGCAGATAGCCCAAAAACTATCTGGATTTACTGCTGGTCAAGCAGATTTATTAAGAAGAGCAATGGGTAAAAAAAAGAGAGTTGAGTTAGAAAAACAAAAACAAAATTTTATTGCTGGAGCAGTTGAAAATGGAATTAGTAAAGATGTAGCAGCAGGAATTTTTCTAAAGATAGAACCATTTGCTGAGTATGGTTTTAACAAAAGTCATGCAGCAGCTTATGCAATAATTTCTTATCAAACAGCTTATTTAAAAACATATTTTCCTAAAGAATTTATAGCAGCATCTATGACTATGGAGATTTCTAATCAAAATAAATTAAGTGAGTTTTATGAAGAATTAAAAAGATTGAATATTGAAATTGTTAGACCAGATATAAACGAATGTTTTGGAACTTTTAAAACAGAAAATGAAAAATTTTATTACGCATTAGGTGCTATTAAAGCAGTAGGATCTGAGGCTATTTCTAACATTGTCAAAGAAAGATTAAATAATGGTAAATTTTTATCTTTTAGTGATTTTATTAAAAGAGTTGATCCAAAAGACATTAATAAACTGCAATTAGAAGGTTTAGTAAAAGCCGGTGCTTTTGATAATTTAAACAATAATCGTCAATCAATATTTAATTCTATTCCAAATATTATTTCAAAGTCCAAAAATCATTTTGATAATAAAATTACTAATCAAATTGATTTATTTGGTGAAAGTAATGATGAGGATATCAATATTATTGATAATATAAAAGATTGGGAGTTTGAGGAAAGATTATCAAAAGAATTTGAAGCTCTAGGTTTTTTTATATCAGACCATCCTTTAAATCAATTTAAAGAAATTTTTGATGATTATAAGATAATAGATTATCAAAAATTTTATTCAAATGATGAGATAAAAGAAAATAATATAGCTGCTACACTTTTAAAGATTAATGAGAGAAAAACTGCTAAAGGAAATTCATACGCTGTAATCAAATTAACTGATTTGTCTAGTGTTTTTGAGTTATTCGTATTTTCTGATTTATTAGACATGAACAGAGACTACCTAAAAGAAGGAACATCGTTAATTCTCACTTTAACAAAGACTATTTCTTCAAATGAGGATAAAACAAAAAGAATTAATGTAAGAAGAATCGCATCACTCAAAGATTTATTTAATAGTTCTATTAAAGAAATAACTTTTAACGTAAAATCTGAGCAAGAATTAAAAGAGATAAGTAAATTTCTTGATAAAAAAGGTGAAACTTTGGTTCATATAAATTTTTCAAACGATAAAGAAACTCAAATTTTTAACCTTAAAAATTTGAGATATATTGATAGAAAATCAATTAATATTTTGAGAAATAAAGAAATTAGCTTAAATATTCATTAATTAATACTTGTTTAAATTAAAAAAAATTAGTAAATAATCTGTAAAATTAACAAAAACGCACACAGTTATTTGGTTTTACACCTCCTGTCCTTAATTGGTAGTTACTGTGGTGGCTTAACAGGGAATAAATATGAAGATACCGAACATAACAATTCAACAACTTTTAGAAGCCGGAGTTCATCTTGGTCACAAGACTTTAAGATGGAACCCAAAAATGAAAAAATATATTTTTGGAAAAAGGGATTCAATCCACATCATAGACTTAACACAAACATTAGAACTTATAAAAATAGCTCTTGAAAAAGTTTATCAAACCATTTCAAACAATGGAAAAATATTATTTGTTTCAACAAAGAAACAAGCTTCAGAGGCTATTGCTGAAATAGCAAAAGAGACCGATCAGTATTTTGTAAATTATAGATGGCTAGGGGGAATGCTTACTAATTGGGGGACTATATCTGGTTCAATAAAAAAAATGAAAAAATATGAGTCTGATCTTAATGCTGAAAATAGAGGTTTTACAAAAAAAGAACTTCTTAAAATGAGCATTAAAAAAGACAAGCTTCAAAGGTCTCTAGGTGGGATAGCAGAAATGAAAAAAACACCAGATCTTGTTTTTATTATTGATACGAATTACGAGTCGTTAGCAATACAAGAGTCAGTTAAACTTGGAATACCTATAATTGCGATATTAGATAGTAATTCAAATCCTGATGGTATTGATTATCCTATCCCAGGAAATGATGATGCACGAAGAGCAATAGACCTTTATTGTAATTTAATTAAAGAAACAATTAATTCAGCAAAAAAGGTTATCCCAGCTAAAGAAAATAATAATGAGGAAAACTCAAAAAAAACTATTCAAGAACTAGATAGAGAAAAACTAGAAAAAAAATTTTCTAAAGATAAAAAGGGATCAATAAATTAATGAGTGACATTGAAAAGGTTAAAAAATTAAGATCTGCAACAGGTGCAGGTTTTAAAGATTGTAATTTAGCAATAAAAGAGTCTAATGGAGACTTAGATAAAGCAATTGAAATTTTAAGAATAAAAGGAATTTCTAAAGCCTCAAAAAAAATGTCCAGAGATGCAAAAGAAGGTGTTGTTGCAGTTAGTGGTGATGATAAGAAGTTGTCTCTGATTGAAGTAAATTGTGAAACTGATTTTGTAGCCAAAAATGATGATTTTATTAAATTTGTCCAAGAGTTAAGTGAATTAAATAATGATGTTAACTCAGATGTAGAAAGTTTAAATAAATCAATAATGTCTGATGGAAAATCAGTTCAGGATAATTTAGTTGCGTTGATTGCTAAAATTGGAGAGAAGATCACAATTGGTAAAACTAAAACTATATCACACAAAGGTTCAATAAATTCTAAATATTTACATACTGTAGTTAAAGATAATTTAGCGAAATTAGCAGTTGCTGTTTCAATAGAGACTAAAGATAATTCAGACACAGTCAAAAACTTTGGCAAACAACTTTCAATGCATATAGCAGCATCAAATCCATTAGCTTTGGATCAAAATTCAATTGATCAGACACTAATAGACAAAGAACAAGAATTAGTTCAAGAGGAACTAAAAAATTCTGGTAAACCTGAGGAAATAGCGAAAAAAATTAGTTTAGGTAAAATGAATAAGTTTAAAGAGGAAAATGCTTTATTATCCCAAGCTTGGGTCATGGAGCCAAAAAAAAAAGTACAAGATATATTAAAAGAACTATCTATTTCTGATTTAAAGATTAAGGAATTTGTTAGATTTAAAATTGGTGAATAAATGTTTGATGAAAAATCATATAGCCTTAAAATGGATAAAGCTATTGAGGTTCTTTTAAAAGAACTTTCATCCTTAAGAACTGGTAGAGCTAATTCAGCTATGTTGGATTTAGTTAAAGTTGATGTTTATGGACAACAAATGCCAATTAATCAAGTTGGAAGCATTACTACACCTGAACCAAGGATGATAAACATTCAAATCTGGGATCAAAATAATGTTACACTTGTAGATGCAGCAATAAAAAAATCAGAACTCGGACTCAACCCACAAATAGACGGACAACTTATTAGATTACCAATACCTGAGCTAAATGAGGAACGAAGAACAGAATTAAAGAAGATGATTAAATCGATGGGAGAAAAGTGTAAAGTTTCAATAAGAAATATCAGAAGAGAGGCAAATGAAGAGTTGAAAAAATTATTAAAATCAAAAGAAATTGGTGAAGACCAAGAAAAATCTTTCGAAAAAAATGTACAAAATATTACTGATAAACATATCTCAGTAGTAGATGAGAAAGTTACGTCTAAAGAAAAAGAAATAATGACAATATGAACTCACTTAATCATGTAGCTATCATTATGGATGGCAATGGTAGATGGGGTTTAAAATATAAGAATTCACGAAATGCTGGACACAAAGCTGGGTTAAACACCGTTGAAAAGATTATTAAAGAAACAATTAAAAATAAGATTAAATTTTTAACTTTATATGCTTTTTCCACTGAAAATTGGAAACGACCTAAAAAAGAAGTAAATTATTTATTTAATTTGTTAGAAAATTTCTTAATAAACAGAATTGAAGAACTTCATAAAAAAAATATAAAACTTAAAATAATTGGAGTTAAAAATTTTTCTTCAAAATTAAATCAATTATTAAGTCTCTCTGAAAAAAAAACATCAAAAAATAAAAAATTACAAATTAATTTAGCTTTAAACTATGGTTCAAAATTTGAGATAATAAATGCGTTAAAAAATTTGAGTAAACATAAAAAAAAAATAAATGAGATTAATTTATCTCAATATTTACAAACAAAGAATATTCCAGATCCAGATTTATTGATAAGAACTGGTAATACTAAAAGATTAAGTAACTTTTTGTTATGGCAACTTGCTTATTCTGAAATCTTCTTTGAAAAGAAATTGTGGCCAGAATTTACTGAAAAGGATTATAATAAAATTATTAGTGATTTTAAAAAAGTTAAGCGAAATTTTGGTAATATTTAATGGGAAACGAATTACAAAAAAGAGTATTTACTTCTATAATTTTAATATCATTGTCAGTTTTTTTTATTATTAAAGGATCAATAATCTTTATTTTTTTCTTAAGTTTTTCTTTTGTAGTTTCTAGCTTTGAATGGATAAAAATGAGTAAAAAGAATGAGATTATTAAATTTTTTGGTATTTTATTTCTTTTCATTTCATTTTGTTCAGCTTTTTATGTGAGAGAAAAGATTGGACTAAATTTTTTTTTATTTATTATTTTAGTATGTATTTTTACTGACATAGGTGGTTATGTTTTTGGAAAAATTTTAAAAGGACCTAAATTAACAAAAATAAGTCCCAATAAAACCTATTCAGGAGTTGTTGGTAGTTTTATTTTTTCAATTTTAGCCGGTATTTTTTTTCTTCAATATTTGATTAATGAAATATCTATAGATGATAATATGGTATTTATATTATCACTAATTTTATTAATTTCATTTATAAGTCAAATAGGCGATTTAATTGTTTCATATTTTAAGAGAAAAGCAAAAATAAAAAATACAGGCAAAATTTTACCGGGTCATGGTGGATTATTAGATAGAATTGATGGCTTGATTTTTGTTTTACCAATTATAAACTTCTTACATGTTATTTATATATGAAAAAAAATATTGTGATCTTAGGTTCAACTGGCTCTATAGGTCAAAATACTTTATCTATAATACAAAAATATAGAAATAACTATAATATTAAATTGTTATCAACAAATAAGAATTTAAATAAAATTATTCAACAAGCAAAACGATTTAAAGTTAAAAACGTTATTATAAATGATTTAAATAAATTTAAATTTGCAAAAAAAAAATATAAAAAATTAAAAATTAATTTTTTTAATTCTTTTAATATCATAGATAAAATATTAAAAAAAAAAGAAATTTTTTATTCTATGATTTCTGTTGTTGGTATTGATGGATTACAGCCTTCAATACAACTCATAAAAAAAAGCAAAAATATTGCAATTGTAAATAAAGAGTCGATTATTTGTGGTTGGAATTTGATTAAAAAAGAATTGAATAAGTCAAAGACTAATTTTATTCCTATAGATTCAGAACATTTCTCAATTTATTCTTTAATTGAAAAGAATAATCACGATTTAATTGATAAAATATTTATAACAGCATCTGGCGGTCCTTTTTTAAACAAATCAATAAAAAAAATAAAAAGAAGAGATGCGTTAAACCATCCAAATTGGAAAATGGGACAAAAAATTTCAATTGATTCCTCTACAATGATGAATAAAGTTTTCGAAGTAATTGAGGCAAAAAAACTTTTTAATTTAAAATATAAAAAAATATCAATTTTAACACATCCTCAATCCTATGTTCATGCAATAGTTAAATTCAATAATGCACTTATAAAAATTTTAATGCATGAACCAGACATGAAAATTCCAATCTATAATTCATTATATCCAAATGTAAAAAATAAAATCAAATCTCAAAACTTAAATCTGACTATTTTGAATAATTTACAATTAAAAAAAATTGATTATAAAAAATTTCCACTTACTCGATTATTGAATAATCTGAGAGATAAAGATAGCTTATACGAAACAGCTATAGTTACCATTAACGACTTTTTTGTTTTAAAGTATCTAAAAAATGAAATCGAATATCATGAAATGATTAATTCAATTTATAAGTATTGTAATTTGAGAGAATTTCTAAATTTAAGGAAAATTTCACCAAAAAATGTTAAAGATATTTATAGATTAAGAGATTATGTGAGTTTAAAACTTATTAGTTTAGGTGTATAAAATCTGACTTATGTTAAGATATATAACTTCAATCGTCTTGTCTATTTTAATAACTATGTCATTCAGTGTAGCTGAGGTTCTAGAAGACATTAAAATAAATGGGAATAAACGTATTTCAAAAGAAACAATTATTGTTCTTGGAAAAATAGAGGTTAATGCTGATTATAACGATAATGAACTCAATAATGTTCTAAAGAATCTTTATAATTCAAATTTTTTTAAAGAAATAGATCTAAATTTATCAAATGGTCTGCTGACTATAAATCTTACAGAAAATCCAATAATTGAAAATATCGAAATTATAGGAATAAAAAGTAAAAGTTTTAAACAAAAAATTTCTGAGTCCATGAGTTTGAAAGATAGAATGTCTTTCACTGAAGACCAACTTCAAAAAGATATAACTTTAATTAAGAATATTTTAAAGTCTAATGGTTTTTATTTTGCTAAGATTGAGCCTTCATTTATAAAAGATAATGAACTTAACTCTGTTAAAATTAGATTAAATATAGATGAGGGAGAAAGAGCAAGAATTAAAGAAATATCATTTATTGGTGATAAAAAAATTAAGGATAAAAAACTTTTAGAAGTTATTGCCTCTGAAGAACATAAATTTTGGAAATTTATTTCTAATAGAGTTTATCTAAATCAATCAACTATTGATCTTGATAAACGTTTATTGGAAAATTATTATAAAAATTTAGGTTATCATAAAGTAAAAGTTTTAAATTCATTTGCAGAATTAAAAAATGACGGAAATTTTAAATTAATATTTAATATTGAATCTGGCGAGCAATATTTTTTTAATAATTTAAAATTAAATTTACCTTTAAATTATAATAAAAGTGATTTTAAAAAGATAGATAAGATTTTTAAAAAATTAGAAAATGAAAGATACTCATTAGATGACTTTAATTTAATTTTAAATGAAATTGATCAGATTGCTTCTGCAAGATTATATGATTTTATAGATGCTAAAGTTGAAGAAGAAATTGTCCAAAAAAATAAATTAAATTTTACTTTTAATATAATTGATGCTGAGAAATTCTATGTTGAAAGAATTAATATATTAGGAAATTTTCAAACTATAGAAGAGGTTATTAGAAATAAATTAATTGTAGATGAGGGTGATCCTTTAAATTCTTTATTATTCAATAAATCAATTGATAAAATTAAAGGATTAAGAATTTTTAAAGAAGTTAATACTGAAATAAAAGACGGCTCTAGCGAGAATCTTAAAATAGTTGATATTAGCGTTGTAGAACAACCAACTGGTGAAATATCCTTAGGAGCTGGAGTTGGAACTTCTGGCTCTACAATAGGAGGGGGCATAGTTGAAAAAAACTTTTTAGGTAAAGGTATAAATTTAAATACAAATTTAGAAATATCTGAAGATGGTGTTAAGGGTCAATTTGTTTATGCTAAACCCAATTTTAATTATACTGATAATACTCTATTTACATCTGTAACTGCTACAGAGACCGATGTTTTAGATGATTTTGGTTATAAAGTATCTAATACTGGTTTTTCAGTTGGAACAGAATTTGAACAATATGAAAATTTATTCTTTAATCCTGAATTTTCACTAACTCTTGAGGATTTAAAAACAAATTCAACAGCATCAACTCAATTAAAAAAACAAGAAGGTACTTATGAAGATTTTTATTTTAATTATGGTTTAAATTACGATTTGAGAAATTCATTTTATAATCCTTCATCTGGAAATAAAACTTCCTTTTTTCAAGAACTGCCAATTATTTCTGGTAATAATGAAATTTCAAACTCTTTAATTTTTACTCAATATAAAAGTTTAAACCAAGCATCAGAGATGATTGGCAAAGCAAGTTTTTATTTTAAAGCAGTTAATACTTTAGATGATTCAGATGTGAGAATTTCTAAAAGGGGTCAAATCCCCTACAATCGATTAAGAGGATTTAAAAAAGGTAAAATTGGACCAGTTGATAATACTGACTATATAGGTGGTAATTATGTAAGTTCTTTAAACTTGTCAACAAATTTGCCCGGAATTATGAGTACAGTTGAAAATATTGATTTCCAATATTTTATTGATTTTGCGAATGTTTGGGGAGTTGATTACGATGACTCAATAAATGACTCTAATACAATTAGAAGTGCAACTGGGATAGGGATGAATTTATTGACACCTGTTGGTCCATTAAGTTTTTCATTAAGTCAACCAATCACAAAAAAATCAAGTGATAAAACTGAAACTTTTAGATTTAATCTTGGAACTACTTTCTAATGATTAATAAGTTTATAACTTTTATATTAGTTTTTTTTGTTTATTTTAATCAACATTCATACGCAGAAAATAAAATTCTTTTTATAGATGTCGAATATATATATTTGAATTCAATTGCTGGAAAAGAGATAAATAAAAAAATCCAATCAGATGCGAAAAAAATAAACGATGAATTATTGGGTCTACAAAATGAAATTCAAAAAGATAAAGATAAAATCATGAGTCAAAAAAATGTTTTGTCTCAAGAAGAACTTGAAAAAAAAACAATAGATTTAGAAAAAAAAGCAAAATCTTATAATGATATGATGTCCAAAAAAAATAATAAGTTAAATATTTATGGCAATAAAGCTAAAGTTGAATTTTATAATCAACTTACAAAAATAGTTGCAGAATATGCAGCAAAAAATTCTATTGAAATGATAGTTAAAAAAGAAAATATTTTAATTGGTAAAACTAACTTAGATGCAACTAAAGATATTTTAGATATATTTAATGAAAATATTAAGACAATAAAAATAAAATAAATGAAATTATCAAAAAAAGATATTATTGATTTACTTCCTCATAGAGAACCAATGTTATTAATTGATGAATTAATTGATATAAAAAAATTAATTTCTGCTACAGCAATTATGAATGTTAAAAAAGATGCCTTCTATGTCAATGGGCATTTCCCAGAAAATCCTGTTATGCCAGGTGTATTAATAGTAGAGGCTTTTGGACAAGCTGCAGCTGCTTTAACTGCACACGGAATTGATAAAGAGGAATATAAAGATAAATTAGTTTTTCTTATGAGTGTAGAAAAGGCAAGATTTAGAAATCCAGTTATACCTGACTGTATATTAGAATTGAAAGTTGAAGCTATTAGATCACATGGAAGAGTTTGGAAGTATAAAGGTGAGGCATATGTTGAAGGAAAACGTATGGCTGATGCACAATGGTCAGCAACAATAGTAGACAAAAAATAATTAGAAATATTTGTTGATAATCAATATTTAAATTTTTTGATATTAACAAATTGTGAAACATCCTTTTTTTAAAAATTACGGTCCCTTTAAAATAAAAGATCTTTTGAATGATCTTAAAACAAGCGATATAGATAATTTAAGTGATGACGATGTTGTTTATGATATTAAAGACCTTCAAACAGCAGATAAAGAACATTTAACTTTTTTTCATTCAAAAAAATATCATTCACAAGCGTCTAAAACAAAAGCATCTTATTGTATAACTCTCAAAAATTTAGCACATTATTTGCCGAAGGGATGCAAACCAATAAATGTTGATAATGTTTTATTAACAATTTCTCAAATTACATCCAAGTTCTATCCAGATGCCACTAATGATGATTTCGATAATTCTGTTAAAAAAATTGAAGAATTAAATTTTGATAATAAAATTAAATATGGTTATAACGTTTTAGTTGGAGAAAATGTTACGATTGGACAAAATTGTTCTATTGGCCATAATACAATTGTAGAAAAAAATGTTAGCATAGGATCTGATTGTTCAATTGGGTCGAATGTAATAATTAGAAACACAATTATAGAAAAAAATGTAGCAATATTAGATGGCTGCATTATTGGAAAAAAGGGTTTTGGTTTTTTTCCCGATAAAAAAAAGAATTTGAGATACCCGCATATTGGTATAGTTCTTATTGGTGAAAATTCAGAAATTGGATGCGGAGCAACCATTGATAGAGGGTCAATGTCAAACACTATTATAGGTAAAAATACTTATTTAGATAATCAAATTCATATAGCACATAATAATAAAATTGGAGATAATTGTATAATTGCAGGACAAGTTGGCTTTGCAGGAAGTTCCACTTTAGGCAACAATGTAATGATTGGAGGACAATCTGGTATTTCAGGACATCTCAAGATCGGAAATAATGTTCATATTGGTGGTGGTAGTGGAGTGATTAAAGACATTCCAGATAATAGTAAAGTTATGGGATATCCCTCAAAAGATTTAAGACAATTTTTAAAAAATAATAAATGATAGATACAACTGCAATTATAGACTCTAAAGCAAAATTACATAAAAATGTTCAAGTAGGACCCTATTGTGTAATAGGTCCTAATGTTGAGATTGGCGAGAACACAGTCATTCAATCTCACGTTAATATTTCTGGAAACGTAAAAATTGGTAATGGAAATAAGATTTATCCTTTTGTATCAATAAACGATCCTCAAGACTTAAAATATTCAGGAGAGCCAACAAATTTGATTATAGGGGATAATAACAAAATCAGGGAATATGTAACTATAAATCCAGGCACAGTTGGTGGCGGTGGCAAAACAGTTATTGGAAATAATTGTTTATTTATGATTTCGTCTCATATTGCTCATGATTGTCGGGTTGGAAATAATGTGATAATTGCAAATAATGTTCCATTGGGAGGACATGCAATTATTGAAGATAATGTTGTTATAGGAGGAAACTCTGCTGTTCAACAATTCACAAGAATTGGAAAAATGGCAATGATTGGAGGTATGACAGGAGTATTGCACGATGTTATTCCTTACGGATTATCAACAGGAAACAGAAATTCGTTACAAGGATTAAATTTAATAGGTTTGAGAAGAGCTAAATTTGAAAATAAAGATATTTTAGGATTAAGTGAGGCGTATAAAGAGATTTTTGCTAACAAAAATATTAATGAAAATATAAGCAAATTAAATGGCTCATTTCAGGAAAATCCATTAGTAAAAGAGGTAATAGAATTTATTACTAAGGATAAAAAAAGATCTATTTGTACCCCATTTTCATAAAATGATAGGATTAATTTTTGGTGATACAGATTTTCCAAATAAAATAATTAAGACAATCAAGAAAAGAAAAATAAAGTACATAATAATAGATTTATCTACATCCAAAAAATTTAAAAAAGATAGTAAATCTTATTCATTTTCTATAGGTCAATTTGGAAAAATAATTAATATTCTTAAGGAAAATAGGTGTAAAAAAGTCTTATTTGCAGGGAAAGTTAACAAGCCAAACTTTTCAAAGTTAAAATTAGATATTAAGGGGATTTATTATATCCCGAGAATTATTAAAGCATCAAAGCTTGGTGATGCTGCAATTTTAAGAGAGATAATAAAAATACTAGCTCAAAATCAGATAAAAACTGAAAATTCACTTAAATTTAATCCAGAGCTTACACTTAAAAAGGGAAATTATTCAAAGATTAAACCAAATAATACTGATCAATTAGATATTAAGAAGGCTATTAAAACGCTAAATAATTTAAAAGAATATAATTATAGCCAAGCGGTAGTAGTCAGAAATAAAAAAGTTATTTCAATAGAGGGAAAAGGTGGAACTAAAAAAATGCTTGAAAAAAGCAAGAGCAAAAAATTTCGAAACCATGGTGTTTTAGTAAAATTTCCAAAAAAGAAACAGGATCTTAGAGTTGACTTGCCTACCATTGGTTTAAATACATTAAAACAAAGTAAAACAGCTGGATTAAAAGGCATTGTTGTAAAAGGTAAACAAAATGTATTTTTAGACAAAGATAAATGCATTAGTTTTGCTAATAAAAATAAGATGTTTATTTCAGTGAAATGAAAAAAATTTTTATATTAACAGGTGAACCTTCTGGAGATAAATTAGCATCAACTGTAGTTTCTAAACTTCAACAAAATCATTCAGACATAGAATATTTAAGTGTTGGGGGCTCTCATTTAAACAAACTTGGTGTCAAATCAATATATGATCTCAAGGAGGTAACCTACATTGGTTTTACTAGTGTTATCTTAAATTTATTTAAAATTAGAAATAAGATAAATGAAACTGTAAAAAAAATAATTAAATTTAATCCTGATATTCTATTTAGTGTAGATAGTCCGGATTTCACACTAAGAGTTGCTGAAAAAGTAAAAAGTATAAATCCTAATATTAAAACAATACATTATGTTGCACCACAAGTATGGGTATGGCGAGAAGGTAGAGTTAAGAATTTTAAAAAATTTTTAGACCATGTTTTATTATTATTCAATTTTGAAAAGAAATATTTTGATAAAGAAAATATTAAGAACACTTTTGTTGGTCATCCATTACTCGAAAATAAAGAAAATATTAAAACAAATTTATCAAATATAATTGATGACAATAAAAAAATTATATCTTTATTTGCTGGAAGCCGGACATCTGAAACCAATATTCTTTTACCAATTTTAGTAAACTTTATTAGATTAATGAATGAAAAATTCAATGAATACAATTTTGTTTTTCATGCGACTGATCAAAACAAAGATTTAATAAAAGATGAGATTAAAAAAACAAACTACAATAATATTGAAGTTATATCTGACGAGAATATAAAATCACAAATTTTATTAAACTCAATTTTTGCTGTGGCGAAATCTGGAACTGTTTCTCTTGAAATTTGTAATGCAAAAGTTCCATCTATTATTATTTATAAAATGAATCTTATTAATTTTTTAATTGTAAAATTTTTAGTAAAAACAAAATATGCAAATATAATTAATATAATTAACCAAAAAGAAATAATTCCAGAATTAATTCAAAAAGAATGTAATTCAAAAGAAATTTTTAGGTCTGTAGTATATTTTTTAAAAAACCCTGAGTTTATGAAAAAACAAATCTTTGATGTGAACAATACTTTAAATGAGATCAAATCTAAAACTTCTTCATCTTCAGAAGCTTCAGCTGTAGTTTCAAGTTATCTGAACGCTTAATCGTTTTTGAACTTCTTCCTTTCCTAATGATAAAATAATATCATATATACCAGGTCCAAACTTTGAACCAGTTAGTGCAATCCTTAGTGGTTGTCCAACACCCTTAAAGTTTGTTTCATGTGATTTTATAAGCTCGTTTACTATTGGTTCTAAAATTTCTCTAGATGGCAGGTCTATTTTTTCAAATTGATTCTTAAAATCAGAAATTACTTTTCTTGCTTTATCGTCAATTAATTTAAGATCATCCTTATTAAAATCGACCTCATCTTTTATGATATATTGACCATTATTAAATATATCCTCCAAAGTTTTTGCTTTATTTTTCAAGAAAGTAAGAGATTTTTTAATTTTATCTTTTTTATCTGATTGAATTTCACTTTTATATAATTTGCAATATTCAGTTAATTGATTGAATAAATCATTTTCATTAATATTTTTAATATAATGTTCGTTCATTGATAAAATTCTACTCATATCAAGCTTTGATGGTGATTTACCAATTCCTTCAAGATTAAAATATTTAATACTTTCATCTAAAGTAAATATTTCTTTATCTTTATAAGACCATCCTAATCTTAGTAGATAATTTCTAAGAGCATCTGGCATGATACCAATTTTAGAGTAATCATCTAATGTAGACGCTTTATCTCTCTTTGATAATTTCTTTCCTTCAATCGTGTGTATTAAAGGAATATGGGCAAATGAAGGTAACTCCCATTTCATGGCTTGATAAATTTGTATTTGTTTGAAGGTGTTTATTTTATGATCGTCACCTCTTATAATATGTGTCATATCCATTTGATGATCGTCTACGGATGCTGATAAATTATATGTAGGAGTCCCATCATTTCTTAAGATAATAAAATCTTCAATAGTATTATTTTCTATTTCGACTTCACCTTGAACTAAATCTTTCAATATTGATGTTCCATCAATCTTACTTTTAAATCTTATAACAGGTTTAATATCCTTGGGAGCATCATTTTCACTTTTATCTCTCCATTTTCTATCGTAAATATAAGGAACCTTTTTTTGCCTTGCTCTTTTTTTTTGTTCTTCAATTTCTTCACTTGAACAATAACATTTATATGCATGACCATTTTTAAGTAGCTCATTTGCAACTTTAATGTGGTAATCTAATTTTTTTGATTGAATATATTCTTTCCCATCATAGTTGATTCCAATCCATTTAAGCGATTGTATTATTTGATCTTTGAATTCATCTTTAGATCTTTCTTTATCTGTATCTTCCACCCTTAAATAAAATTTACCATTATGGTTTTTGGAGTATAACCAATTAAATAAAGCTGTTCTAACACCACCAATATGTAATGCACCAGTAGGTGAGGGAGCAAATCTAGTTGCTACTTTTTTCATTAAAATGGTTTAGACTATTTTTCTAGAAGTTTCTATATAAAGATACTAAAACACCCTGAACTTTTACTCTATCCGGTCCAAAAATTTTAGTTTCATAGTTTTTATTTGCACTTTCAAGAGCAATTACTTTCCCTTTTTTTCTTATTCTCTTAAGCATTGCTTCGTGTTCATCAATTAGCGCAACTACAATTTTTCCATTATCAGCTGTATCAGTCCTCCTGATAATAACTGTATCACCTTCATTAATACCTGCTTCAATCATCGAGTCTCCTTGGACTTTAAGGCCGAAATAGTCACCGTTTTTTTCTAAATTAGTTGGTAGGGGTATTCTTGAGACTTCATTTTGAATAGCTTCAATAGAAGTTCCTGCAGCTATTTTACCTAATACTGGAACTTCATCATCAGAAATTGTCGTTTCATCATCTAACCCACCTTTAATTACACTTGGGGAAAAATTATTGAAAATGTCGTTTGCAGAAGCTGTTTCAGGTAATTTAATTACCTCTAAAGCTCTGGCTTTATGGGCCAATCTTTTAATAAACCCTCTTTCCTCTAATGCACTTATCAATCTATGTATTCCAGATTTGGATTTAAGATTTAGCGACTCTTTCATCTCTTCATATGAGGGAGATACACCTGAACTCCTCAACTTCTTGTTGATAAATAATAGCAGGTTTTTTTGTTTTTTTGTTAGCATAAGAACAAATATCGTACAAAATCTGTTCTACAAAAGTTCTCCAAAATTCACAATAGTAAAAAAACTGCTAAAATAGAGGTTCATTTGACTAAAGAACTGAGAAAATAGAATTATTCTCCAAATTTTTCAAAAGTGATTCACCAATTAGAAAAGTTTTAATAGATGTTTTTTTTGAGAGTTCTAACAGTTCATCTTTTGTTTTAATTCCACTTTCAGAAATTAATGGACCCTTATGATTAACCAAAACATCATGAATATCAAAAGTTGTATTTATATCAGTTTTAAGAGTTTTTAAGTTTCTATTATTGATGCCAATTAATGCATCTTCAAATTTTAAAGCTTGTTTCGCTTCCTTAACTGTGTGCACCTCAACTATAACAGACATATCTAATTTCAAAGCTTCCTCATATAACTCATTTGCAAGGCTTTCACTTACACCAGCTAATATAATTAATATTGCATCTGCTCCATAACTTTTTGCCAATGGAATTTGAAATTTATCTACAAAAAAGTCCTTACAAAGAATTGGTAAATTAATATTTTGTTTAATTTCACTCATATGTGTCAAATCTCCTAAAAAAAATTTTTCTTCAGTCAAAACAGACAAGCAAGTAGCTTTATAATTATGATATATACTAGCTATTTTTACAGGGTCATAATCATTTATGATTACGCCTGCAGAAGGACTAGCTTTTTTGATCTCAGCAATAATTGAAAATTTATTTTCCTTAATATTTTTTTCAATAATTGCTTTAAAATTAATAAACGTTTTATTTTTCTCTATTAATTCATTTAATAAATCTATTGAAATATTTTTTTTAGAATTTTCTATTTTTTCTATTTTCGTTTTAATTATTTTTTCTAGAACATTATCAGGCATTTTGAATTGTTTCTAAGTGTTTGATAACTTTATTTGATAAAATATGTTCTCTTGCATTTTTATACGCATCAGTAAAATCTTCATAAGTTTCATTAACAATCAATCCTGCTGCAGCATTTAAACATACTGCTTTAGAAAAATCATTATCTTTACCTTTAAATATTTCAATCATTTTATTAGCATTAAATTTTGCATCATCACCAACAAGATTTTCAAATTTATCTGCATTTACATTTAATTTATTTGGGTCAATAACAATTTCTGAAATTATATTATCTTTTAATTGTATCACATTTGTTTTAGCATAGGGTGAAATTTCATCTAAACCATCTTCACTATTGACGATCCATGCAAATTTAATATCTAAACTTTTTAAAGCGATGGCAAATGTTTTTAATAATTTTTTTTCAAAGACACCAACAACTTGTCTTTTTACTAAAGCTGGACTACTTAAAGGACCAATCATGTTAAAAATTGTTCTTTTGCCAATTTTTTTTCTAGTAGGCCCGACATATTTCATTGCACTATGATAGTTTGGTGCAAACATAAAACCAAAATTATTTTTTTCGATTTGTGCCTCAATATCTGTTGGTTCTAAATTAATTTTAATATTTAATGCTTCTAAAACATCACCCGATCCACATTTTGATGACACTGCCTTATTACCATGTTTTGCTACTTTAACTCCCATACTTGCAAGCAACAATGCAGAGGCTGTTGAAATGTTTAGTGTGTTCATTCCATCTCCTCCTGTACCACATGTATCGACACAATTTTGCACATTAACTCTTTTTGATTTATTTCTCAGAACGTAAACACCCCCAGCAATTTCGTTTGAAACTTCACCTTTAGCTGACAAAAGTGTTAAAAAATCAAATATTTCTTGTTCATTTGCTTTACCCTCCATTAATAATTCAAAAGCTGCCTTACTTTCTTCTAAAGACAGATCCTCTTTACTTTTAATCTTATCTATAAATTTTTTCATTGATTTTAAATTCTAATAAAATTTTTTAAAATTTTAATACCTACTTTAGTTTTAATACTTTCAGGGTGAAATTGCACTCCATGAACAGCATATTTTTTATGCTGAATACCCATAACTAAACCATCTTTGCTCTCAGCTGTGATTTGAAGATGTTTTGATAGTGTTTTTTTATCAATAATTAAGCTGTGATACCGTGTTGCCTCAAATGATTTTGGAAGATTTCTTAAAATACCTACTTTTTTTGGGAAAATTTTACTTGTTTT
>CACKVM010000002.1 GCA_902603625.1 uncultured Pelagibacteraceae bacterium | reverse complement strand
AAACCATCTACAGATGATGACTGTGAAATATCTAACGCTTTTCCTTTTGCAATACCGCTTGCAACATCAAATAAAACTACCTCATTTACTAATTCTTTTGTTCCAATTAAGTGAGCTAAAGTTCCACCTATTTGACCTGCACCAATTAAAGATATTTTACTCATTGTTCATTATTTCATTGTTGGCATCACAAATTCAGCATTAGATCTAATTCCTGATGGCCATCTTGAAGTTATTGTTTTTAATTTAGTATAAAATTTAATTCCTTCCATTCCATGCATTGCACTATCTCCAAACAAAGATCTTTTCCAACCACCAAAACTATGAAAAGCCATCGGCACAGGTATTGGTACATTTATACCAACCATTCCAACTTGAATTTTGCTTGCGAATGTTCTTCCAGCATCTCCATCTCTTGTATAAATACTTACACCATTTCCATATTCATGATCATTTATTAATTTTGAAGCTTCTTCAAAAGTTTTAACTCTAACAACAGATAAAACTGGGCCGAATATTTCCTCTTTATAAATCCTCATATCTTTTGTCACGTTATCAAATAAACATCCACCAATGTAAAAGCCATTTTCATATCCTTGTAATTTTAAATTTCTTCCATCGACAATTAATTTCGCGCCCTCTTCTATGCCTAAATCGACATATTTTTTAACTTTTTCTAGGTGTTCTTTAGTGACTAATGGGCCCATCTCAGAATTTTTGTCCATTCCTGGTCCAACTTTTAAAGCCTCTGCTTTTTTTGATAATCTAGACACTAGTTTATCTCCAATATCACCTACTGCTACAGCCACTGACTGAGCCATACATCTTTCTCCAGCAGAGCCATAAGCTGCACCCATTAAACCATTTACGGCACCATCTAAATCACAGTCAGGCATCACCACTAAATGATTTTTAGCTCCTCCTAATGCCTGGACTCTTTTTTCGTTTTTTGCTGAATTTTCGTAAATATATTTTGCTATAGGAGTTGAACCTACAAAACTAACTGCTTTAATATCTTTATTATTTAAAATTGCATCTACTGCTTCTTTGTCTCCATTTATCACATTAAAGACTCCGTCTGGCAGACCGGCTTCTTTTAATAATTCTGCTAATCTAATTGCACAAGAAGGATCTTTTTCTGATGGCTTTAATATAAATGTATTTCCACATGCAATAGCAATAGGAAACATCCACATCGGAACCATGGCTGGAAAATTAAATGGTGTTATTCCAGCAACAACACCTAGTGGTTGACGCATTGACCAACTGTCTACATCTGTTCCTACATTTTCTGAAAATTCTCCTTTAAGTAAATGTGGAATTCCGCAAGCAAATTCTACAACTTCTAATCCTCGTGTTAATGATCCTTTTGCGTCCTCATAAACTTTTCCATGTTCAGAAACAATTAATTGTGTCAATTCATCAGAATTTTTTTCAATTAACTCTTTGAATTTAAACATTATCCTTGCTCTTTGAAGAGAAGGTTTTAATGACCATGTCTCAAAAGCTTTTTTTGCAATTTCTACTGCTTGGTCTAAATCACCAGAGGAGGCGAGACTTACTTCCTTTTCCTGTTCGCCAGTAGCGGGATTAAAAACTTTTCCTTTTTTTCCTGAAGTTCCGGAAATTATTTTTCCACCTACAAAATGTTCAATTAATTTCATGAATAGGATCTTTTAGATTAAAAATTCTTATTAGTCTATTGTTTAAATATTAGCTGTTGCTAACATTTTTTTTATTTCAGCAATTGCCTTTGCAGGATTCAAACCTTTGGGGCATGCATTAGTACAGTTCAAAATAGTATGACAACGATATAATTTGAGTTCATCTGCTACTTTTTTTAATCTAGCCTGTCTTTCCTCATCTCTACTATCAATGATCCATCTATAAGCTTGTAATAAAACTGCTGGCCCTAAATACTTATCTCCATTCCACCAATAACTTGGGCAAGAAGTAGAACAACAAGCACACATAATACATTCATAAGCACCAT
Organism: uncultured Pelagibacteraceae bacterium; assembly: GCA_902603625.1. GTDB lineage: Bacteria > Pseudomonadota > Alphaproteobacteria > Pelagibacterales > Pelagibacteraceae > Pelagibacter. Next base: position 83,319 of record CACKVM010000002.1, on the reverse strand, counting down.
CAAGCTTAGCTCTATCCTCTTTTGACTGAATTAATTCAGTTGTCTCAGATTTTGAACTTGCTTTTAACCATGGCTCAATAGATTTATATTGTTTGTATAGTCCGTCTAAATCTCCAATTAAGTCTTTTTTAACTTTTAAGTGTGGTAACGGATAAATATCAATATCTCCATCAATATTTTCATGAGGAGTTGTACAAGCAAGACCATTTTTACCACCCATGTTCATTGCACACGATCCACATACACCATGAGCGCATGATCGTCTGTAGGCAAGAGTAGGGTCTATTTCATTTTTAATTTTATTTAAAATATCTAATACTTTAGATGGGCAGTTATCCATATCAACCTCATATGTATCTATTCTCGGATTTTCTCCTGATGATGGATCCCATCTATATACATTCACTTTTCTTAAATTTTTTGAGCCAGTTTTATCTTTAAAATATTTACCTTTTTTTGTTTTAGAATTTTCAGGTAAACCGATTTGCACCATTAATATACTCTTTCTTGAGGTGGAAAATACTGTACTTCATTGGTCAACGTAGATTTATGAACATCCCTATAGCTTATCTTTGAGTTTTTTCCATCACACCAAGCTAATGTGTGTCGCATAAACTTTTCATCATCTCTTTTAGGATAATCTTCTCTTGCATGAGCTCCTCTACTCTCTTTTCTGTTATAAGCTGATTCAACTGTCACAACAGCTTGTCTAATTAAATTATCAAATTCTAAAGTTTCTACTAGGTCAGTATTAAATATTAGTGATTTATCTTTGACGGATAAGGAGTTTAATCCATCAAATGTTTGTCTTATTTCATCTACACCCTCTTTAAGTGTTTTCTCTGTTCTAAAAACTGCACATTTTGATTGCATTGTTTTTTGCATGGACAGTCTTAGTTCAGCAGTACCAATATCTCCATCAGATTTTCTAATCTTATCAAAACGATCTAAACATTTTTGAGTTTCAGTCTCACTAATCTCCTCATGTGGTGCACCAGGTTTAATTAGTTCAGCAGCTCTTTTTGCAGCTGCTCTGCCAAAAACAACAAGATCAATTAAAGAGTTAGACCCCAATCTATTTGCTCCATGAACTGAAACACAAGCTGCTTCTCCTATAGCCATTAGTCCAGGAACAGTTTTTTCGGAACCATTTACAGTCAAAACTTCTGCTTTATAATTAGTTGGTATACCACCCATGTTATAATGAACTGTAGGCACTACTGGAATTGGTTCTTTAGTAACATCTACATTAGCAAATAATCTTGCTGCATCTGTTATACCTGGCAATCTACTTTCTATAATTTCTTTATCAAGATGACTTAAGTTCAAATGAACATGATCTTGATCTTTTCCAACTCCTCTTCCTTCATTTATTTCAATTGACATTGACCTACTTACAACGTCACGTGATGCTAAATCCCTAGCTTTAGGTGCATATCTCTCCATAAATCGTTCACCTTTAGAGTTTGTAAGATAACCTCCCTCACCTCTCGCACCCTCTGTTATTAAAGTGCCATGTCCATAAATTCCGGTTGGATGAAATTGTACAAACTCCATATCTTGTAACGGTAATCCTGCTCTTAACACCATTGCATTTCCATCACCAGTGCATGTATGAGCAGATGTTGCAGAATAGTAAACTTTTCCGTAGCCACCTGTAGCTATAATAACGATATGAGATCTAAATCGATGAATAGTTCCGTCATTTAAATTCCATGCTATCAATCCTTTACATTCGCCATCCTTCATTAAAAGATCAAGAGCAAAATACTCAATAAAAAACTCTGTTTTATGTTTTAAAGCTTGACCATATAGAGTGTGCAAAATTGCATGTCCTGTTCGATCAGCTGCAGCACATGTTCTTTGAACTATTCCATTTCCATAATTTTTGGTCATACCACCAAAAGGTCTTTGATAAATTTTGCCATCTTCTGTCCTGCTAAATGGGACACCATATTTTTCCAATTCTATAACTGCCTTAGGGGCTTCTTTGCAAAGGTACTCGATACTATCTTGGTCTCCTAACCAATCTGCTCCTTTTACAGTATCATACATATGCCAACGCCAATCGTCTTCACCCATGTTTCCAAGGGCAGCTGAAATTCCACCTTGCGCAGCAGAAGTGTGACTTCTTGTTGGGAATACTTTTGAAATACATGCAGTTTTTAATCCTGCTTCACTTAAACCAACAGCTGCTCTTAATCCAGAACCACCAGCACCTAAAACTACAACGTCATATTCATGATCTATTATTTTATATGAACTCATAAGCTAGAGATTAATATAATTGTAATTAGAGGAATTACTACTGCTGATGCATATAAAAGCTTATTTGCGACACTTTTGATTTTATCATTTTTAATATAATCCTCAAAAACCTCACTTATACTTAAAGCTGAAAAAAAATAAGCATTTATTATAAAAATGCTAAACAAAAATTTAGATAGAGGCTTTGTAAAAAAGTCTATTAAATTTAAGTATTCTTTATCATAAATCATTGTGAAATTTAAAATAAACCATGTCATCAATGGCACTAGCAAAACTCCACTTATCTTTAAAAAGATCCATTTTTTAGTCGCGCTAATCATACTAAATAAAATTTTTTCCTAATGTAAAAAAAATAATCGTCAAAATTATTGATCCAAATATTACTATTAAACCCGTAATTCTAGTTATCTTGAGTTCAAAACCATAACCTAGATCCATTATTAAGTGTCGGATTTCACTTAATATTTGAAATGAAAAAGACCATGTGATTCCCAAAATTATAAATTTTCCAAATAATGATTTTAGAAATAAATTAATTGCTTCATAATTATTTTCGCCAAGAAGAAGTAAGCAAGACCAAATGCAAATAAAAGTAATTCCAATAATATTTATTATTCCTGTAATTCTGTGAGTAATGGAAACCAAAGAAGAAATATGCCATCTATAAATTTGAATATGCGGCGATAAAGGAGTTTTATTTTCCATAAAAATTATTTTTAATTAATGTTTCAGCTATTTCAACTGCATTCAATGCAGCACCTCTTAAAAGATTATCAGATACAATCCACAAATTTAATCCATTTTTTATTGTTTTATCTTCTCTAATCCTTGAAATAAAAGTTTCATCTTTTCCTTCTGCCTCTAATGGTGTTGAGTAACCTCCATCAATTCTTTCATCAATTACTTTGCAACCGTCAAAACTATTCAATGCTTTTTTTATTTGTTCTAACGAAAAATTTTTCTCAAATTGAATATTTACCGATTCTGAGTGAGAAACAGATATTGGTAATCTAACACATGTTGCTGTTAGATCAATTTTGTCATCTAAGATTTTTTTAGTCTCGTTTCTCATTTTTAACTCTTCTTTCGTATAGCCATCTTCTGAAAAAACATCGATATGTGGAATAGCGTTAAAAGCGATTGGTTTTGTAAAATTTTCAGATTTAATATCTTTACCATCTAAAGCTAATTTAGTTTGTTTAATCAATTCATCCATTGATGCTTTACCAGCACCAGAAACAGATTGGTATGTTGAAACAACTATTCTTTTAATTACAAATAAATCATGTAACGGCTTTAATGCGATTACTAATTGTGCTGTTGAACAATTAGGATTTGCAATAATATTTTTTTTAACATTGTTTAAAGCATCTGAATTTACCTGCGGGACTATTAAAGGAACATCCGGATCCATTCTGAAAAAACTAGAATTATCAATTACTAAACAATGCTTGGCTGCTTTTTCAGCGAATTTTTCAGAAATTTTTCCACCTGCTGCAAAAAAAGCGATTTTAACTTTGGAAAAATCAAAATTTTCTAATTCACTCACCACAATATCTTTACCTTGAAAATGAATTTTTTTTCCAGCGCTTTTAGACGAAGCAACTAAGTAAAGATTTCCTAAAGTAAGTCCTTTTTTTTCGAGAACTTCCAGAGTTTTTCTTCCAACATTACCTGTTGCTCCTACTATTGCTATATTCATGATGTAGGGTTTATACTAGATGAAAGGTAAATCGCAAACTTTTACAGTTATTAAATTTCCATCAATTTCCAATAATCCTGTGGTAGATGCTTTGCAATATGGCTCATTTATCATTGCAATACCTATAGACTTTTTAAAATGAGGTGAATAACAGGCAGATCTTAAATCCCCAATTAAATTTCCTTTTTCATCTTTGATATTAAGAGATTTAGTTAAATTAATTTTGCTAATATCAATCTGAACACCCATTAATTTTCTTTTTATCCCGTTTTTTTGTATCTTTTTCAATTTTTCCTTACCTAAGAAATCTATATCTGTATCTAGATTTACATACTTTTCAAAACCACATTCAAATGGATTATCATTATTGTCAAAATCGTTTCCATAAGAAAGTAAACCACTTTCTATTCTTTCAATTAAATTTGGACATCCAGCTTTTACATTAAATTCTTTTCCTAATACAAAGAGTTGATCATATAAATCTAATCCAGATTTAGTATTTTCAACATAGATCTCAAAACCTCCTTGTTTTGACCAACCAGATCTAGCAATTAAATGTTTTACACCCTCAAAATCATAATAATCAAATCCAAAAAATTTTAACTCTTTTATCTCCTTACCAAAAATTTTTTCCATCAAATCAAAAGATTTGGGTCCTTGAATTGCTAAGATATCAACATTAGGCTCAAAAATTTTTACATTGAATTTATTTCCTGATGCTAATCCTTTTGCAAAAAAAATAACATCGGAGTCAGCAATTGAGATCCACCATCTATCTTCAGCTAGCTTTAAAATAACTGGATCATTTACTAAATTTCCACTTTCATCAATTATTGGGCAATAATAACATCTGCCAATTTTGGAATTGGATAAATCTCTACAGGTCATAAGTTGAACAAGTTTCGCTGCATCATTGCCTGAAATTTCAACCTGTCTTTCTGCTGACACATCCCACACTTGAACATTTTTTTTTAAATGATCACAGGATTCTTCTAAAGATCCAAATGCTGCTGGTAACAACATATGATTATAAACTGTGTAGGCAGTCACACCTTGATTTTCAATTCTTGAAGTATATGGAGTACTTCTCAATCTTCTCGATTTAGCTATTGGATAACTTTTCATTTATTTAAGAATTCTAAAATCTTTTCTCTCATTTCGAATGCTTTTTCAATCATTATCATATGGCCACATCCTTTGATCACGTGAGTAGTTGAATTTTTAATCAAATTAGAGAATTTTTTTCCTGCTTCTAAATTAACCATTTTATCTAATTCTCCAAATATAAGCATAGATGGTAGATCAATTACTTTTGCAGCCTCAGAGCCATTTGAATAATTGTTACATGCATTTAAATCAACAGCCAAAATTTCACTTATATCTCTCGGCGATTGAATGATTTTTTCTACTGGGTTACCACCAATAAACTTTTTTGAACCCTCATATCCCCATTTCATCATTAATTTAACAGCGTCTGAGTGTCCACTTTGAGCTAATTCAATTAAATCTGGATGTACCGGCATTTTATTTGAACCTCCAACAAAAACTAATTTTTTGAGTCTCTCTTTATATCTTGAGGAATATTCGAGTATTTCTAAACATCCTTGAGAATGACCAACTAAAATTAAGTTTTTTAATTTTAATTTATCAAATACTTTTTCCATCCAATCAGCAATTTTTTCAATACTATCTAAACAAGGACCATCTGAATTTCCATGTCCAGGTAAATCTATAGATAATACATTATAATTTTTTGATGAAAAAAATTGTTCTGCTAGCGACCAAACAATGTGTGAAAGACCACTTCCATGTATAAATACTATCGTATCTTTATTTATATCTATACCCTGACCAGAGTCGGATGCATGAATGTTTTTGTTTTCTAGTTGGAATATCAATTATTTTCCTAAAATTTTTTTCTTAACTCAAATTTTTGAATTTTACCTGTTGAAGTCTTTGGTAATTCACAAAAAACAACTTGTTTTGGCACTTTAAAACCAGCAAGGGTTTCTTTACAAAAGCTGATTAATTCTTTTTCTGTAACCGGTTTATCTTGGACCATCTCAATAAATGCACATGGAACTTCGCCCCATTTTTCATCTGGTTTTGCTACTACTGCTGCAATAGAAACCGATGGATGCTTTGCTAAAGTGTTTTCTATTTCGATTGAAGAAATATTTTCACCTCCAGAAATAATGATATCTTTGGATCTGTCTTGAATTTTAACATACCCATCTGGATGCATGACCGCCAAATCTCCAGAATGAAACCATCCACCACCCATAGCTTTATCTGTAGCATCTTTATCTTTGAAATAGCCCTTCATAACGACATTTCCTTTAATCATAATTTCACCAATCGTTTTTCCATCTTTTGGTACTTCTTTCATTGACTCAGGGTCCATAACTGTAATTCCCTCTGTATTAGGGTATCTTACTCCTTGCCTTGCCTTTATCTCATTCTGCTTTTCTTCATCAAATTCATTCCAAGAGTCGTTCCAAGCACATTGAGTAACATGACCATAGGTTTCTGTTAATCCATAGACATGCATTACTTCAAATCCAAGTTCTTTCATTTTTTTAAATATGATGCTTGGTGGCGGTGCTCCAGCAGTCAATACATAAACTTTTTGTTTTAGCTTTTTTCTGTCAGACGCAGGAGCTCCTGTAATCATATTGAGTACTATTGGCGCCCCTCCAAAATGAGTGACATCATATTTATCAATTAATTCAAAAATTTTCTTAACATCAATATTTCTTAAGCAAATAGTTCTTCCATTTAACATGGGAACAGTCCACGGATAACCCCAACCATTACAATGAAACATGGGCACAATAGTCAAAAAATTTAATCTGTTTGGCATATTCCATGCAACTGCACTTCCAGTTGACATCAAATATGATCCTCTGTGGTGGTAAACCACTCCCTTAGGGTTTCCAGTAGTTCCTGAAGTATAACTAAGTGATAATGCTTGCCACTCATCTTCCGGCATTTCCCAATTATAATTTTCATCACCAGTATTTAAAAAACTTTCATATTCTAATTCTCCAATTTTCTCACACTTAGATTGGTCTGCAAATTTATCGTTGATATCAATTATTATTATTTTTCTTTTTAAAGTATTTAGGGCCTTTTTTACCTCAATATGAAGTTGCCTATCAACAACTAAGACTTTTGCCTCACTATGTTCTAAAATATACGCAATTGTCTTAGCATCTAATCTTATATTAATAGTATTAAGAACTGCACCTGTCATTGGAACTGAATAGTGTCCTTCAAAAATTTCAGGGGTATTAAAAGCTAAAAATGAGACAGTATCACCCTTGCTAACTCCAATTTTATTAAGTGCGCTAGCAAATTTTACAGTTCGTTTATAAACTTGACTCCAAGTATATTTTCTATCTTCATAAACAACTGCTTCATAATTGGGATAAATTTCATAAGCTCTTTTTAAAAAAGTCAAAGGTGTTAATGGAACATAATTTGCATCATTTTTATCAAGATTAGTTTCGTAATGGCTCATTTAATTGAACTTGAAATTCATTATATTTGAACTTCCAGAGATTGCAGACTTATAGTGGTGTTCAGCTCTAGGTAACACTTTGTCAAAATAAAATCTAGCAGTATCTATTTTATCATTATAAAAATTTTTATTTTCCTCATAATCTTTAAAACTTACCTCAAGAACCTTAATCCATGCATATGCAATAGATACGTAACCTAAAGTTTTAAGATAGTCATTAGCCGCTGCGCTAACATCATCTTTTGCTGAGGTTGCTTTATCTATCATCCAATCACTAAATTTTTTAAGAATATCTAAATTCTTATTAAATTCTAATAAGAATGGTTTAATTTTTTCATTGTCAGTTTTACACTCTGACTTAACCTGATCTAAAAATTTATTTATTATATTACCATTTTTATTTGATAATTTTCTGAAAACTAAATCTGAAGCTTGGACCGAATTTGTACCCTCGTAGATAGGTGTAATTCTATTATCTCTATATAATTGTTCTATTCCTTGATCTTTAGTGTATCCATATCCACCATGAATTTGCATAGCATCACTTGTTATTTCCATTGCTAAATCTGTGAACAATGATTTTACCACAGGAGTCATGAGGGAAACATAATCTGAGGCTTCCTGACGTGTTTTTTCATCTGGATGATTTAAACTTACTTCAGTTTGCTGTGATAGCCAAAAACATAAAGCTCTTTCACCTTCAATAATTGATTTCATATTAAGTAGGGTTCTTCTTATGTCAGCGTGTTCAATTATAAAATCTGCGCCATTTTTTGAACTAGAATTATTTGATTTTCCTTGTTTTCTCTCTTTTGCATAAGTAAGTGAATTTTGATAGGCGATTTCTGAAATACCTAAACCTTGTATACCAACAACTATTCTTTCAAGATTCATCATAGTGAACATTGCACTTAATCCTTTTTCTTTAGCACCTATCATATATCCAGTAGCATCATCAAAATTTAATACACAAGTTGCTGATCCCTTTATTCCCATCTTAGTCTCTATAGATCCTGTAGATATCCCATTTCTTGGTCCAATTGTTCCATCGTCTTTAACCACAAATTTTGGTACTAAAAATAAACTTATTCCTTTTGTGCCTGTTGGAGAGTCATCTGCTCTTGCCAACACTAGATGAATAATATTCTCAGTTAAATCATGATCACCAGATGTAATAAATATTTTTTGACCACTTATCTTATAAGTTCCATCATTTTGTTTCTTAGCTTTTGTTCTTAATAAACCCAAATCGGTACCACATACTGGTTCAGTTAAACACATAGTGCCGCTCCATTTTCCCTCAACTATTTTAGGTAAATATTTATTTTTTATATCGTCTGTAGCATGATGATTAATACAATTATATGCACCTATACTTAGCTCACTGTATAATTTAAAAGACAGACTTGCTGAGGAAAGCATTTCATCAAAAAATGCACTTACAGTTTTTGGCATACCTTGACCCCCATATTTTGGATCACAAGATAGTGAAGTCCATCCGTCCTCGATATATTTTTTGTAAGCTTCTTTATAACCTGGAGGGGTTCTTACTACTCCATTTTCTAAAACTGCAGGATTTTCGTCACCAGCTTTAGCTAATGGTAAAATTAAATTTTGATTAATCTTCGCTGCCTCCTGCAAAATATCTTTTACTAAATCAGTGGTAACCTCTTTATATTTTTCTAACTCATTATATTTTTGATTATTTCTAAGTTTCTCGAATAGAAACATCATATCATCAACAGGAGCGGTATAGCTTGGCATAGTATGACTTTAAGATAATTAATTAATTATTGCAATTTTGAAATGATCGCATCACCCATTTCTGATGTTGATATTTCTTTAGTTCCTTTTGATAAAATATCTTTTGTTCTAAAGCCATCATTTAGCACTATTTGTACGGCTTTTTCTAATGCATCTGCCTCTTTTTCTAAATCTAAAGAATATCTTAAAGCCATAGCAAAACTTAAAATCGTAGCTATTGGATTTGCAATCCCTTTACCAGCAATATCCGGTGCAGAACCATGTATTGGTTCATACATTGCTCTCATTTCTCCATCCTTATTTTTTGCACCTAAAGATGCAGAAGGTAGAAGTCCTAATGAGCCAGTTAACATTGATGCTTGATCTGACAACATATCTCCAAAAAGATTATCTGTTACAATTACATCAAATTGTTTAGGATTTCTAAGCAGCTGCATTGCACAATTGTCTGCAAGCATGTGACTTAGTTCGACATCTTTATATTCATTGTCGTGTAGTGTTTGAACTTCTTCTTTCCAAAGTTGCCCAGCCTCCATTACGTTTGATTTTTCACAAGAAGTAACTTTATTTGATCTTTTTTTTGCTAAATCGAAAGCTATTCTAGCAACTCTGATGATTTCACTACTAGTATAGGTGTGAGTGTTTATTCCTTTTCTTTCTCCATTTTCTATAGGTTTAATTCCTCTAGGTTCACCAAAATATATTCCTCCTGTAAGTTCTCTAACTATCATTATATCTAAACCTGAAACAATTTCTGGTTTTAAAGTTGAAGCATCAACTAATTGCTTAAAACATATTGCTGGTCTTAAGTTTGCAAAAAGTTTTAATTCTTTTCTTAATTTTAAAAGAGCTCTTTCAGGTTTCTTAGAAAAATCTACACTATCCCATTTTGGACCACCAACAGCACCTAACATAATAACAGCACTCTCTAACGCCTTATAGAAAACTTCATCAGTAATTGGAGTTCCGTGTTTATCATATGAGCATCCTCCTGCTAGATCCTCATCAATCTCAAAGTCTAAAGATTTTTTATCATTAAACCAATTAATTATTTTTTTTACTTCAGAAATAACTTCGGGTCCAATTCCATCTCCAGGTAATAATAAAATTTTTCTTTTTTTTACTTTAATCATTAAAGATCCACGGTTTCTTATATTTTAGATCTTTTTCAAAAATTTCAATTTTATTAGACTTATTAAGTGACAAGGCTATATCATCCAAACCTTCTAAGAGGCATTTTTTTTTAAATGGATCAACTTTAAATTTAACTTCATTATTTCCAAAAACTATTTTTTCCTCTTTAAGATCAACAGAAATTTCTTCCTTTCTATTAGAATACTCTGACAATTCTTTTATAGTTTGGTTATCAAGGATAATTGGCAAAATTCCATTTTTAAAACAATTATTATGAAATATATCTGCAAAACTTGAACTTATTACACAAGTGATACCGAAATCTAACAATGCCCATGGAGCATGTTCTCTAGATGATCCACAGCCAAAATTTTTTCCTGTAATTAATATTTTTGAATTATTGAATGGATTTCGGTTTAAAATAAAATCATTAATGATCTCTCCTTTTTCATCATATCTCATTTCATAAAATAGATTTTTACCAAGACCTGTTCTTTTAATTGTTTTAAGAAATTGTTTGGGAATGATCATGTCTGTATCAATATTTACTATTGGTAAATATGCAGGAATACTTTTAAGTGTTGAAAATTTTTGCATTAACTTTGATACTTTCTTACATCGTCTAAATTTCCTGATATCGCAGCTGCAGCAGCCATTCCTGGACTTACAAGGTGTGTTCTTCCTCCTCTACCTTGTCTTCCTTCAAAATTCCTATTTGAAGTTGATGCGCATCTCTCCTCTGGTTTTAGTTTATCAGAATTCATCGCTAAACACATTGAACAACCAGGTTCTCTCCATTCAAATCCTGAATTAACAAATATTTTATCTAAACCTTCTTGTTCAGCTTGCTCTTTAACTAATCCAGATCCTGGCACCACCATTGCATGAACATGCGAGGCAATTTTTTTATCCCTTAAGATTTTTGCTGCTTCTCTTAAATCCTCGATTCTTCCATTAGTGCAACTACCTATAAAAACTTTATCTATTTTAATATCTTTAGCAGCCATATCTGGTTTAAGACCCATATATTTCAAGGCTCTTTCAATTGAATTCTTTCTATCTTCATCTTGTTCTCTATTTGGATTTGGCACTTTACCATCAATCGTAATAACATCTTGAGGTGAGGTCCCCCAAGTAATCATTGGCAATATTTCACCAGCTTCCAAGCTGATTTCTTTATCAAAAGTTGCGTTATCATCTGATTTTAAATTTTTCCAATATTCAAGAGCTTTGTCCCAATTTTTACCTTTTGGAGACATTGGTTTCCCTTCTAGATATTTTAAAATTTTTTCGTCTGGTGCAATCAGTCCTGCTCGAGCTCCACCTTCAATAGTCATATTACATATTGTCATTCTTTGTTCTACGCTTAACGATCTTATTAGACTACCAGCATACTCGACAACACATCCGGTGCCACCTGCAGTTCCTATTTTTCCAATTATTTGTAAAATTACGTCTTTCGAAGTAACGCCCAATGGAAGTTTCCCGTTAACGTTTATTCTAAAATTTTTTGCTTTTTTTTGAACTAGAGTTTGTGTTGCCAAAACATGTTCAACCTCTGAAGTTCCAATTCCAAAAGCTAGAGCCCCAAATGCACCATGTGTAGCTGTATGACTATCTCCACAAACAATCACAGTGCCAGGTTGAGTAAATCCTTGCTCTGGACCAATAATATGAACAATCCCTTGCCTTTTATCATCCATACCAAAAAGTTGAATACCAAATTCATTGCAATTACTCTCTAAAGTATCGACCTGAATTTTAGACTCATGATCAGTAATTCCGTTTGTTCTATCAGATGTTGGAACATTATGATCTGCTACTGCTAAAGTTAGTTTTGGGTGTCTTACCTTTCGATTAGAATTTCTTAGACCTTCAAATGCCTGAGGGCTAGTTACTTCATGAACAAGATGTCTGTCTACAAAGAGTAATGATGTACCGTCTGTTTGTTGGTCAACTAAGTGATCATTCCAAATTTTATCGTATAATGTGTAAGACATTGAAAAAAAAACTATTTTTTTTCGGTTAAACTTTCTGTGCTCTTCTCAGATTCCTTCTTTTTAATATCAGCTTTTGGAGTTTCCTTCTCCTTGTTTTCTGCTTTAGATATTATCTCTTCTGTAGAAGTCTCCTTTTTTTTGCTGTCTGTTTCTGGTTTAACAGGTGCTAAATTATCTTCTGTTACAGTCTCTGGTTTAACATCAAGATCAATACCAATTTTTTTTCTAATTTTTTCTGCAATTCTTGCTGATTTACCAGTTCTGTCTCTTAAATAGTAAAGTTTAGCTCTTCTTACTTTACCTGACCTGATTACTTTAATAGTGTCAATTACAGGACCATATAATGGAAATGTTCTTTCTACACCCTCTCCAAAAGAAATTTTTCTTACTGTAAAAGAGGAATTAATATCTCTATTTTTTTTTGCTATGCAGACTCCTTCAAAATATTGAATTCTTTCTTTTTTACCCTCTGTAATTCTTACTCCAACTCTTACTACATCTCCTGCAAAAAATTGTGGAATTTTTTTTTCAGAAACAATTTTTTTTACATTATTTTGATTTATTTCTTCTATTGTTTTCATTTCTATATTTATCAATTTTAATTCTTCTTATATTTGTTCCACATATCTGGTCTTCGGACGCGTGTTATAGCCTCAGATTGAGCTAAACGCCAGTCTTTAATTTTAGCATGATCACCTGATAATAACACATCTGGCACTGACTTTTTCTCCCAAATCTGTGGTTTTGTATACTGCGGATACTCTAAAAGGCCATTTTCAAAAGTTTCCTCGGAAGCTGATTTATCATTTCCTAAAACTCCAGGCAAAAGTCTCAACACACTATCTAAAACTACAAGGGCAGCAGTTTCTCCACCTGACAATACGTAATCACCTATACTAATTTCTTCAATATTTCGCGTAGATAAAACTCTTTCATCTACTCCCTCAAAATGACCACAAATTAAGGAAAAGGATTTTTCTAATGACAGAACTTTTGCAAGTTTTTGATTAAATACTTTACCCTTTGGTGAAAGATACAAAATCCTATCTCCTTTACTTGTGTTTTGATCAATAGAATTTGCTAGAACATCTGGTTTTAATAACATACCAGTTCCACCACCATAAGGAGTATCGTCAACTGTTTTATGTTTGTCTGTAGCTGCATCTCTTATATTTATCACATTCAAGCTCCACAATTTTTTAGACATTGCTTTTCCATAAAGACCCTTTCCTAATGGCCCAGGAAAAATATCTGGATAAAGTGTAAATATTTGAGCTTGCAACATTAATATCCTTTACTTTATTTTTTTTCTTCTTTTTTAACTTCTGCTTTTGGAGCTTCCTCTTTTTTAGCTTCTGCTTTTGGAGCTTCCTCTTTTTTAGCTTCTTCAGAAACTTCCTTTTTTCTCTCTTTTTTTGGAATTGCTTTTTGTGGATTATTTCCATTAGCAGGCATAGGCATCAATTCATTCTCACCTAAAATTCTAGCTACTCTTGTTGTAGGTTGTGCGCCTTGACCCAACCAATATTTTATTCTTTCAGCCTCTAATCCAATTCTTTCTTTTTTTTCTTTTGGTAATAGTGGATTAAAGAAACCTACTTTTTCTATAAATCTTCCATCTCTAGAAAATCGACTGTCGGCTACAACAACCTTGTAAACAGGTCTTTTTTTTGTGCCACCCCTAGATAATCTTAGTTTTAACATTTTCTCTCCTTTTTTATTTTAATTGATTAAATAATTCTGGCGGTATCCCTTTATCAGACATACCTTTCAGATTTCCTTTTGACATTTTTTTCATCATTTCAGACATCATTTTAAATTGTTTCAACAATTTATTGATAGTGGCTGGATCAGTCCCTGAACCATTAGCAATTCTTTTTTTTCTAGAACCATCAATTATCTTTGGGTTCTCTCTTTCTTTTTTTGTCATTGATAAAATTATAGCTTCGTTTTTTGTAATAACACTCTCATCGATACCAGCTGCATCCATTTGCGATTTCATTTTTGAAACTCCTGGCATGAAAGACATGATGCCTTCGATCCCTCCCATTTTTTTCATTTGCCTTAGTTGAGTTAAATAATCTTGCATTGAGAATTGTCCTTTTTTTAAATTTTCCTCTGTTTTTTTTATATTTTCTTCCCCAAGATCTTGAGCTGCTTTTTCAACAAGAGAAACAATATCTCCCATCCCAAGAATTCTATTTGCAATTCTATCTGGATGAAAAACTTCAAGATTCTCAATCTTCTCACCAATACCTAAAAATTTAATTGGGACCTGAGAAACGAATTTCATACTTACAGCAGCTCCGCCTCTCGCATCACCATCTGCTCTTGTTAAAATAATTCCGGATAAATTTACTGTATTATTAAATTCTTTTGCCACTGATGCAGCTACTTGTCCAGTAAGCGAGTCAGCAACTAAAAACGTCTCTGCCGGTTTGATGGTATTTTCAATTTGTTTAATTTCACTCATCATCTGCAAATCTATTTGTGTTCTACCAGCAGTATCGAATAAGATAATATCTGCGCCATTCAAGTTTGCTGCACTAATTGCTCTTTGACAAATATCACTGGGTTGTTGACCTTCAATTATTGGGAGTGTTAATATATTATTTTGTTCACCTAAAGATTTTAACTGCTCTTGAGCAGCTGGTCTGTAAATATCTAAACTGACCATCATTACTTTCTTTTTTTTGGTATTCTCTAAATATCTCGCAAGTTTAGCAGTTGTTGTTGTTTTACCAGAACCTTGTAACCCGACCAGCATCATTGGTACTGGTGGAACTGCATTTAAATTTACATCATTATTTTTTTCACCTAAAAGATTAACTAATTCATCATAAACAATCTTTACCACCATATCACCAGGTGATGTTGATCTAATAATTTCTTGTCCTAATGCTTTTGGTTTAACCTTTTCAATAAAATCTTTAGCAACTTCAAGAGACACATCAGCTTCTAATAAAGCTTGTCTTATTCCTTTCAATCCTTCATCAACCTGATTTTCATCAAGTGATGGGGCTTTTTTTAGAGAAGAAAAAACTTCCTCAAATTTATTTGTTAAATTTTCAAACATATTTATTACACACAGCAGTAATCGCACTAGTGGGCGAACCCTCGCTGACTAGTGTCGATCTCTTTGTTTCCAAAGACACCGCAAATTTAACGCTTTTGCGGAAACTGACACAAACTATAATAGAGGTTCAAAAAGTCAATAAATAAGTTAAATAACTATATATGGACATCAAAGCTTTTAAAATGGACGGATTGGGTAATGATTTTGTGATAATTGATAATAGAGAAAAAATTACCAATTTGACGAGGGATCAGATAGTTAAAATTTGTGACAGAAATTTTATTGGCTGTGATCAACTAATATTTATTGAGCCAGATAGTTCTGCGGATGCAAGTTTAAGATTTTTTAATTCAGATGGAGGAGAGTCTGGAGCATGTGGAAATGGAACTAGATGTGTTGCAAACCTAATTTCAAATCAAAAAAATAACAAATTAATAATTTTAAATACGCTATCTGGCAAATTAAAATCTGAAATCCTAGAAAAAAAAATTGTTACAACAGAAATTGGTAAAGCAAAGTTAAAATGGGATGAAATACCTTTATCAAAAGAAATGGATACAAAGAACTTAAATATCAAAATTATGGATACAAATAATAGTGAGTACTTAGGTGGCACTGTAATTAATGTGGGTAACCCACATATTGTTTTTTTTGTTAAAAGTATTGAGGATTTCAATATAGAGAAAATTGGTCCTGAGATAGAAAATCACGAAATCTTCCCTGAGAAATGTAACGTAACAATTGCACAAATTTTAAATAAAAATCTGATTAAAGTAAAAGTTTGGGAAAGAGGAGCTGGTCTTACTAAAGCTTGCGGAACTGCAGCTTGTGCTACAGCATATGCAGGTAAATTAAATAATCTTACAGAAAATAAAACTGATATAGAGTTTACAACTGGAAAATTATCAATTTCAATAGATGAAAATAATTCTATTCATATGAAAGGACCTGTTTCAGATGTTAAAGAAATAAATATAAAATTGTAATGGGAATCTTTGATAAATTTAAAATTGGATTTAAAAAAAGTGCATCGACGTTTACTTCTGGACTTAAAGAAATAATTGTTAAAAAAGAAATTAATGATGAAATTTTAAATAAAATTGAGGAATTTTTAATTCGATCAGATGTGGGAATTGAGGCTGCATCTGAAATAAAAGAAATAATTTCTAGAAAAAAAATTGATCCAAATGAAGATTTATCTAAAGAGATAAACTCTATTTTAAAAGAGTATATAATTTCATTGATGAAACCATTGGAAAATAAATCCTTTTTTGAAAAAAAGAAAAAACTTAATACAACATTAATTTCTGGCGTGAACGGTGTTGGAAAAACAACAACTATTGGCAAAATAGGGAAAATATTGAAGGCCAACGGCAGTAAAGTAATATTTTCAGCTTCAGATACTTTTCGTGCAGCTGCAATTGAACAACTAGAAAATTGGGCAAGTAAAGTAAATGTTAAAATAGTAAAAGCATCTCAAGGAGCCGATCCTGCTTCTGTTGCTTTTAAAGCTGTGGATGAAGCTATTAAAAATAATTTTGATCAAGTTTTGATAGATACTGCGGGAAGACTTCAGAATAAAAAAAATTTAATGGAGGAATATAAAAAGATAGCTAATGTTACAAAGAAAATAGACCCCAACGCACCTCATAACGTTGTTTTAGTTCTAGATGCAACTTCAGGACAAAATGTATTAAATCAAGTTGAAGAATTTAATAAAATTATCCCAATAACAGGTATCGTAATGACAAAATTAGATGGCACAGCTAAGGGGGGAATTTTGTTAGCTTTAGCAAAAAAATATGAAATTCCAATTATTGCACTAGGCTTAGGTGAAAAAGAAGACGACTTACAATTATTTGAAGCAGAAAAATTTGCTGAGGCTTTTGTTCAAATCTATTAGTTTATTAAATTACTAGAAATTAAAGGTTTATATAAACTACATTCGTAATTATTTTCAAAATTATTGTGTCCACAGTTTTTAGCAAATGAAGATATAATAAACTCGAATTTTCCATTTGTTGGATAAAGTTCAAGTTTTTTTTTTACTATATCAAATTTGAAGTTAGCTCTTAAACTTTTTACAGCACTTATCATAATGAGCGTTCTATCATCTCTTAAAAGGTAATAAGCAAAATCATCTGGAAAAACTGGAAAATCATATTCTTCTAAATGATATTTTGCTTGAGCAGGAAACCACTCATATGAAATTAAAGGAGATGATTTTTTTGATTGATAATCATAAATATAAAGATCTTTGGGATAATCATTTATATAATTTGAAATTTCACCTTTGGCCAAAACTGACTTATTTCTAGATTTAAAATATAAGGCAAAATTATTATTATATGAATTCATATTATCAATGTGAAATAAATCATCTGCACTAAATTCATTATCATTTGCAAAAGTAATTTGTTCTAAATTTAATAAAAATAAAATAATTAAAAAAAAATGTTTCATTTAAAACATTTAAATAAAAAATTAGATTAATATTTGTTAAGATTATGGCTTAATTAATATTTATACGCTTTTTATTTCAGATTTATTTCTTAAGTATTGATCGAATTATGTTTATTAATAAAGGAAATTTTTTTTTCAAAATATCTTTGAAAGTAACTATATTTCCAGTTGCATAAGCATCTTTAATTTTAATATTCCAAGTATTGCCATACTGGAATACCAAATATTCTTTTACATGGTTGAAAGTTGGAAAATTTTTATCAAAAAAATTTATTTCTGAAAGATTTATAAAAAACTTTTTAGGAATAAAATATTTTTCACATTTTCGACCTGAAAAAGATTTTTTAAAGAAATAAAAATCAATATAATCATTATTTCTCTCAATTGATAAAATAGTTTTGTTGTCATTAAATCTTATTACTCTAAACCCATTATTTTGAAGATCTGGTATTGAGTCTAATAAATCCTGTTTGTCCTCATCAAATACAAAGATATCTGTATCAATATCCCATTCTATAAAATCTCCTTCTCTAACTGCGCCCAACAATGTTCCAAATAATAACCCCCATCTAACTTTCGTTTTAATTAAAACATCTCTTAATATAAGAATATTTTCACGAGAAATTTTTTTGTTTATTTTTTTTTCTGAGTCAAAAAATTCTCTTGTAGGTTCAAATGATATATCGCCTCTTGAAGTTTGGATTACTTGTTTCATTTTTAAAATAGTAAATTTTAATTTCTTATAACTTTTTTAATTCAAACTTTTTATAAATGTTTTTAAAGCTTTTATCAATTTTTTATCAAATTCCATCATGTGATTATCCGTTTTAGTAAAATAAGAATATTTGGGTTCGTTAGCTAAGCTAAAAATTTTTTTTCCCATATCAAAAGGGACTATTTGGTCGGCTTCACCATGTAGAATTAAAACAGGAGATTTAATATTTTTTACTTTATTTTTATTATCAAATTTATCTTTCAACAATATACCAACAGGTATATATGGATAAAATATTTTAGCTGCATCTGTCATCGAAGTGAATGGTGTCTCTAAGATGACTCCTGCAAAATCTTTATTTTGAGATAAATGTGTAGCAACACCAGTCCCCAAAGATTCACCATACAAAATTATATTTTTTTCTTCTACACCTTTGTCTATTAACCATTTAATTGCACTTCTGCCATCAATATAAAGACCTTTTTCTGTAGGATTTCCATTATTTCCACTAAATCCTCTCCAAGCTATAATCAGAAAGTTCACTTCCATGTCACCGAATTGATTCAATTTATAAATTCTATTTTCCAGATTACCTGCATTACCATGAAAAAATAAAATTGTTTTATTATTGATTAAGTCTTTTTCATGAAACCAGGCCAATAATTCAATATTATCCTCTGTATTAATTTTTACTTTTTCAATAGGTACCGATATTTGATCGCCAGAATAATTATTTTCATTAGGATGATATAATAAACTTCTCTGATAAAAATATAAAAAAACTAAGATTAAAAAGTAAACAAAAATAATTATTTGAAAAAATAACAACAAAATATTCCTAGACTTTTTTAACATTTTTTTTCTTTGCTAAGTATATTCCAAAAAATACTAGAATTGTTCCTATGAAATGATAATTTTCAAATTTTTCGTCAAATAAAAAATAACCATAAATCGCTCCATAGACTGTAAAAACATAAAGAGTGAAACCCGTTAAAGATGCACCTAATTTTTTTTTGAGCAAAAGTGTAAAGTGTAAAAGCAATTATTCCTGGTGAAATAGCAGCAAAAATTACCCAGAAATAAAATTCAGGTATAAAAGCTGTCTGTTTGTAGAATATTTCTTCACCAATATAAAATGGTAATAAACTTAAAGCTCCAAAAAATGATATTAAAGTAAATCTTTCAAAAATTTTAAGTTCTGAATTCCAGTAAAATAAATAAATTGAATATAATGCCCATCCAATAGCAGCAGCTAACATCCATAAATCACCAATTGTAAATTGCAAACTAATTAATAAATTTAAATCTCCTTTTATAATGATTGTAAAGACACCTATTAAACATACGATTAATCCAATTATTTTTGTGAAATTTATATTTTCATGAAAAAAAAAGTATGAAATCAAAATTATGAACACAGGCGAAGATGTATAAATAATTCCCATATTTGTTACAGTTGTTGTTTCGCCTGCCAAAAATGGAAAGGCTCCGCATACTCCACATCCCATTGAGCCTAAAAAAAATAATTTTTTATATTCTTTTTTAATAGTCTTAAAATTTTTTTTTAATGTTATGTATGTAAAAGGTAATAATATCAAAAAAACTAGTGTCCATCTCCAAAAAGCTAACGATATTGGAGGTACAAACTCAACGCCCCCTCTTGCTACAACAAGATTACTAGCCATAAAAATTGGCTGAATAAATAACAATGAAAATGAAAAAAAGTTTTTCTTTGAGTTATTCAATTTACGATAAATTAACTTTTATCAAAGAAGGCTTCGTAAATCATCATTATGATGGCAGCACCCATTAACAAATAAACCGGTATTACGTCTAAAAAACCAATCATCATTGATCTAGTAAGAGTGGTCGCTAGACCAATTAAAAAGAAAACAGCAAATGACAAACCTATTATTGTTGTTATTTTATTCATACGATTATTCCTGACACTCCTTCTCAAGCCAATTAGCAACACCTAAAAATCTATGATCATCATATTTGTTGCCAATTAATTGAACTCCTAATGGTAGATTATTTTCACCCTCAAGTAAAGGCAGTGATATACAGGGGGTACCTAGATACGACCAGACTTTGTTAAATTCTGCTGTTCCAGTGCTCTTTAATCCTTTAGGCGCAACACCAGGACTAGATGGAGATAGTACTCCATGATAGTCTTCAAATACTTCCTCATAAGACTCATAACTTCTTTTCATAAAATCAATTGCCTCAGCATATTCCTTTGCAGTGTACTTATTTCCATTTGAAATAGCATCTTGCATATACTTTGAAAGTTTATTTTTAAATTTTTTAAAATAAACAGAAAAATTATTAGCCAAGTCTGTTTCATGAATAATTTTATGATATTTGTGTATATCCTTAAAATATGAGGGAGTGTCAAATATCTCAATATTTTTTTTAAAAGATTTAATAAAATATTCAAAAGATTCTCGTGATTTTTTATCAATTATTTTCCAATGATCAGTTTTATAAAAAATAAACTTAGGCTCAAAAATTGGACCTTTCTTAGTTTCAGTTAAAATATTTTCTGTAGAGTAATGAATCGTAGCTGGATCATATTTATCTTTCTTTATCAATACCTTTGCTAACATAGCTACATCTTCAACTTTACGACCAAACATTCCAATTTGATCTAAGCTGTATGAGGTTCTTAAAACTCCATTTCTAGAAATAAGTCCATAACTTGGTTTATAACCAACTACACCACAATAAGACGCTGGTCTTATTACAGATCCTCCTGTTTGAGAACCAATAGAAGCCGGTGCCATAAAAGAAGCAACCGAAGCTGCTGATCCACTTGATGAACCACCTGGTGTTCTAGTTTTATCATGTGGATTAGTTGTGGCTGGGGGTCCTAAGTAGGCAAGTTCTGAGGTTGCTGTTTTACCCATGACAATTGCTCCTGATGCATGAAGCAAATCAATTATTTCAGCATTTTGAGAATACGATTTTCCTTTTCTAATTACAGTTCCACACTCAGTAGGCATATCAACAGTTCCTATGATATCTTTAACTGCTATCGGCACTCCATGCAGTGGTCCTACTGGTTTTCCTGATCTTCTATGATCATCAGCTTCGGTTGCTTTTTCTAATAAAACTTTTTTATCAAAATGTGCCCAGGCTTTTACATCTTTTTCAAACTTATTTATTCTTTCAATATATTTTTCACAAACTTCGACTGATGTAAGCTGAGCACCATTTATCTTTTTTGCTAGTTCCTCAAGACTTAATGAAAATATATCTGTCATTCAAAATTAATTTGCAAATAATGTCTCTGGTAACCAAAGTGCTATTCCTGGGAATAAATACATCAGAACCATCGCTAAAATTACAATTCCTAAGAAAGGCATTATCCCTCCAAAAATTTCCATAAGCTCAACGTTCTTTGATTGAACTCCTTTCAAATAATAAGCTGACATTGCCATGGGGGGTGTCAGAAATGAGGTTTGTAAATTTAATGCGATTAACATTGCAAAAAAATATGGATTAACTCCAAAAAATTCAACTAATGGTAAAAATATCGGTACAAATATGATTAATATTTCAGTCCATTCTAGGGGCCATCCCAATAAAAATATAATTAATTGGGTAATAACTAAAAACTGCCAAGGCTGTAAATTTAAGGATTTGAAAAAATGCTCAAAAACTTCGTGACCACCCAAGTATGAAAATACTGAGGCAAATGTCCAAGAACCAATGAACAACCACATAATCATGGCTGTTGTTTTTGCTGTAAGAAAAACTGACTCTTTAAAATTTTTCCATTTAAGTGTTTTATAAAAATATGAAAGCACTAATGAGCCAAATGCACCAACAGCGGCTGCCTCTGCTGGGGTTGCTATACCTGCAAGTATTGTTCCCAAAACTAAGATGATTAATGAGAATAAAGGTAAGAAAGAAACTAAAACTTCTTTCATAATTACTGCAGGAGGAGGAATTTCCTCTGCTGCAGGTTTAGGTGCTATTGAGGGATTCATCCAAGCCCTAAATACTGCATAACCTATATAAAGTCCTGCTAGCATTAATCCTGGGAAAATTGCAGCTGCAAATAATCTTAAAGGGGATAATTGAGCAATTACAGAATAGACGATTAACATAATACTAGGTGGTATCAAAATTCCTAGACAACCTCCTGAACAAATAATTCCAGATGCAAATTTTTTATCATAACCAGCTTTAATCATTGCTGGCCAAGCAAGAAGGCCCATTAAAGTTACTACAGCTCCTATAATACCTGTAGCAGTTGAGAATAGCGCACAAGTAATTAGTGCAGCAACTGCCATTGAAGCTGGAAGTTTGTGAGATGCTAATCTTATTGCAAAAAATAATTTTGCAACAATTCCAGCTCTTTCAACTAAATATCCCATAAACAAGAAGAGGGGGACTGCGGTCAACACATTGTTGTCCATTACAGTGTAGGTATTTTGAACAAAGAGTTGGAAAATCCTGTTATCAAACAGATGCTCCATCTTAGTCGGATCAAAGTAAGCATAATATCCAAAACCAAGACCCATCGCCATTAACGTGAAAGCAATAGGAAAACCTAATAAGACTGCAAATAGAAATATTCCCATCATCATAATTGCTACTTCAGGATTTGTTAGACTAAATAACATCTTCTTTATTACCTTCTTGTGAAGTTCTCATTAATACTTTTTCAGTTTCCTCAGCATCACGCTCTGTTCCTCTTTCAGGCCAACTACCTGTTTGAATACAAATGATACATCTAAATACCTCACCAATTCCTTGAAGTGTTAAAAGTGCTCCAGATAATGGTATTAAAGATTTTGCCATATAAATTTGAATTTGTGCAGGGCTATTCCAACTTGTTTCTTTAATTTTCCATGCTAATGCTGCATATTCATAACCATAAAAAGCTAAAGCAATGACGCCAGGGAAGAAGAAAATAAAATATAAAACAACATCTATCCAAGCTTGCGTTCTCTGAGAAAATAATCTGTATATAACATCTCCTCTAACATGCGCTTCGGTGCATAAAGTATAAGCTCCTGCCATCATAAAAATTGCACCGTACATCTGAAGACTAAAATCGAAATTCCACAAGGTTGGGGCATTCAAAGCATACGCCATAAAAACTTCATAGCATGTTCCGCCCATCAAAATTACTATACACCACGAGAATGCTTTACCCATCGAGACACTCAAACGATCAGCGAATTTTATATAAGATCTCATCATAAATATAGACTCTTATTGAATTGTCTTGAATTAATCAAATAAAAAAGGGGGCCGAAGCCCCCTCATTAAAATTTATAAAAGTTAATTATATCTTAACTTTTCCAATTGGACCAAACTCATTTTCATATGCAAGTTTGTAATTAGGCTGATTCATCAGCAAGTACTTCATTACTCTCTTCGCATAAGCTTTTTGAGAATCAACAACTTTCTTAAAGAAAGGATCTTTCTTATTAAAGTCACCAATTACTTTGTCCCAACCTTTTAATTGTTGAGCCAAAATCTCATCTGAAGTTTGGTAAACATTTACTTTATGCTCATTCATCAACTTAGCTAAGTCAGCTGAGTATCTTACTAAAGCTTTAAAGTAGTTATCACTGTTTGCAGCATAAGCAGCATTTTTCAATATCGCTTGGTGCGCAGGTGATAAACTATTATATGTTTTTTTGTTAACTGGGATCTCAAACATCTCTTGAGATTGGTGGAAGCTTCCTAAGTGATAATGCTTAGAAACGTCTTGCATACCAAATTGAGAGTCTGAAGTTGGGTTGTTAAACTCAGCAGCTTCAATCAAACCAGTTTTCATAGCTGGCTGAATTTCACCACCTGGTAATTGTCTAACTACCATTCCCATTGCAGTCAAAACGTTAGTCGCTAGACCAACTGTTCTGTACTTCATACCTTTAACATCAGATACTTTTGTTACGTTCTTTTTGAACCAACCAAAAGGCTGTGCTGGCATAGGCATATGGAAAAAACCAATGTAATCGAAACCTACTTTTGCAAGAGTTTCATCATACAGTTTTCTTCCTCCACCATACTCCATCCATCCCATAACTTCTTGAGATGACATACCGTATGAAGGACCAGTTCCAAATAATGATGCAGCAGGATTTTTACCATACCAATATGCAGTCACCCAGTGACCCATATCTACTACACCAGAACTTACTGCTTGTCCGATTTCTGAAGTCTTTACGACTGCTCCAACTGGTTGAAGATCAATCTTAAGTGTACCTCCAGACATCTCATCTACCATTTTGCAGTAGTCTCCGGCCATTTCAAAAAAGATGTTTGCTCCACTTGGCCATGCAGCTTGCATCTTTAAAGTTTTATGACCGCCTGCAGTTGCTATGTTTGGCATTGCAACAGCAGCTGCAGCTACAGCACCAGCTTTAGCAGCAGTTTTAAAGAACTTACGTCTTGAAGATGTTTTTACCTTCAATGATTTATTTTCTTTTGTCATTATTACTCCTATTAAAGTTAATTAACTCGATCAATTTAAACACAGAATCAGTTTAGAGTCTTTCCAAAAAACGGAGCAGATGTCGCAGAATTTAATAAAATTTCAATCTGAAGTAGAATTAATTTACTTTATTTGCACAATTTCCTGTCTTAAAGAACTCGTCAATATTGTCTATCGCAAGGTTTGCCATAGCAATTCTGGTATCTTTAGTTGCGCTGCCTAAGTGGGGTAAAATAAAGGCTGACTTAATCTTTAAGTATCCTGGATTTAAATTTGGCTCATTCTTATAAACATCAAGTCCCGCAGCATAAATTTTTCTTCTATTAAGTGCATCGATCAATGCATCATCATCAACTATATCACCTCTTGCAACATTAGTGATTACTGCACCTTTAGGGAAATACTCAACTGTCTCTTTGTTTATCATATTTTCAGTCTCTTTTGTTGCTGGACAACAAATAGATAAAACATCTGATACTGAAAAAAGACTTTTCAAATTATCATGATAAATGGCACCTTGCTCTTTTTCCGCGCTCAGTTTTGACCGGTTATGATAGTGAATAATCATTCCTAATGATTTTGCAATCCTTGCAATTTTCTGTCCAATTCTGCCCATTCCTAAAACTCCAAGCCTTGTTCCGGTTAATTGTTTACCAATCAGATAATCTGCAGACCATTTCCATCCACCCTCTCTGGCAGACTCAATTCCTTCTGCAGCCCTTCTACAAGCTCCTAATATTAAAAGAATACCAATCTCAGCTGTTGCGTCTGATAAAACTTCAGGTGTATTAGTAACTGCAATTCCTCTTTTTTTTGCTGCTTCCAAATCTATATTTCCAAAACCAACTGCAAAATTTGAAATAATTTTTATTGTATCTGGTAACTTATCAATAGTCTCTTTATCCATCTTATCAGTTAAAGAGGATAGTATACCGTCACAACCTTGACTCATCTCTATAACTTTTGATTGTGAATATAACTCATCATTAGAATTAAATATTGGGTCAAATGTTTTTGAAGCTTTATCTTCACTTTCTTTGATTAATTTTCTCGTAATCAAAATTTTTTTCATAAAATATTTTTTTTAATTAAGATCAAATATTTTACCTGGATTCATTATATTGTTTTGATCAATGCTTCTTTTAATTAATTTCATAACAGGGATGTTGTCTCCATGCTCTTTTAAAAGATATTCTTTTTTATGAAGGCCTACACCATGTTCTCCTGTAATCGTTCCTTTAAGTTCTAAAGCCTTTTTTATTAATAAATCGTTAAATTCTCTTATCTTTTTATACATTTCCTTTTTTTCAGGATCAAATGGTAACAATACATGAAAATTTCCATCTCCTAAGTGGCCCACCATTGGAGCTCTAAGTCCAAACTTTTTTGCTTGTTCCTCTGCATAATTTACACATTCTGTTATATTTGAGATAGGTAAACACACATCTGTTGAATAAACTCTTCCATTATTTATCAAAGCTTTTACAGAATAGTAAACGTCCCATCTTGCTTGCCAGAGTTTATTTCTTTCCTCTAAATCTTTTGCCCATTTAAAAGAGCTTCCATTATTATCTTTAGATATTTCCTCGACTATTTTGATATTTTCATTATTAGATAATTCTGATCCATGAAATTCAAAAAATAATGTTGGCGTTTCCTCAATATCTTTTAATTTTGAATAATTTATACTTATTCCCATTTGGTCTTTATTTAACATTTCGATTCTTGCGATTGGGACCCCATATTGAATAACTTGTTGCGCAGTTTGAACTGCTTTTTCTAAAGTTGGGAAGTGACAGACAGCTGACATTATACTCTCTGGTATGGGAGAAAGTCTTAATTGAACTTCCGTTATAACTCCTAAAGTTCCTTCAGAACCAATAAATAAATTAGTTAGATTATAACCCGCTGAGGTTTTTTTCGTTCTTCCTCCTGTGTTAATAATATCTCCATTAGGCAAAACAACAGTCAAACCAGTAATTACAGTTTTCATAGTGCCGTATTTAACCGCCATTGTTCCTGAAGCCGATGTGGAAGCCATACCTCCGATCGCAGCATTAGCACCTGGATCAATTGGAAAAAAGACACCATCCTCTCTAAGATATTCATTTAATTGTTCTTTTGTAACACAGGCTTGTACCCTACAATCGAAGTCCTCAGCATTAACACTTAAAATTTTATTCATTTTTTCAAGGCTTATGGTTATTCCTTTTTCATTACCAACCACATTACCCTCTAAAGAGGTACCTGTACCAAATGGTACTACAGGAATTTTATGTTCATTACATAGTCTTAATATTTGTGAAACCTCCTGATTTGTTTCTGGAAATACAACAGCTTCTGATAAAATTGGATCATAAGTGTCTTCACCTCTGGCATAATTTGTTCTTGTGGATACAGAAGTTGAAAATCTTCCATTAAAAATTTTTTTTAGCTCAGCTTGTACTTGATCGTTCATAAGAAGTGATATTAATAAATAATACTAAAAAAATATACCTTATTTAGATAGCATTTTCTTTATATTTTCCAATGCTTGTGAAATATTATCTCTTGATGCAGCAAAACTAAACCTCACATAATTTTGGCAAGTTTCACCAAAAGCTGACCCAGGAACTATTGCTACTCCTGCTTCATGCATAGCCTTTCTTGCAAACTCTGCACCATTCATACCTGTACCGATCACTTTAGGAAATGCATAAAAAGCCCCTCCAGGTAAACTACATTCAACACCTGGTAAGTCATTTAAACCTTTATGAATTAAATCTCTTCTTTGAGTAAATTTTTCCATCATTAGATCAATTGAGTCATCTGGTCCGTCTAATGCAGCGATACCAGCAAATTGAGCCGCTGCGTTAACACAAGAAACACTATTAATTAATAATTTATTTACATGTTCAACTAAATGATGAGGCCAAAAACTCCAACCAAGTCTCCACCCTGTCATTGAATAAGCTTTACTCCATCCTTCTAATACTATTAACCTTTCTCTTAACTCAGGATAATTAAAAAATGAGGGCATCTCTTTACCATCAAAAATTTGCCTACTATAAATTTCGTCACTTAAAATTGTTACATGAGGATGTTTTTTGAGACCATCAGCTAAAAAATCAATATCTCTTTTATCGACAAAACTTCCTGTAGGGTTATTTGGATTAATTAATATTAACAATCGGGTCTTATCTGTAATTAAAGATAATATTTTATCAGGATTAAATTTTAAATCTTTGTCCTCTGTTAAGTCATAAGTAACAGATTTTGAGCCTGTATAATTTATCATCGATTCATAAATTGGAAAAGCTGGTGTCGGGTGTATAATCTCTGCACCTGGTTCACCAAAACATTGTATAGCATAATGCATTGTTGGCTTTCCACCAGGCATGATAATAATTCTTTCAAAATCTACATCGACGTTGTAACGTTTTTTAATCCATCTAGTTACAGCTTGTCGGCATTCGGGAATACCGTTAGACATAACATATCCATGGTGTCCATCATCTAAGGCTTTCTTAGCTGCTTCAACAACATGTTTTGGAGTTTTAAAATCTGGTTGTCCTAATCCCAAGTGGATCATAGGTTTTCCTTGAGCTTCTAATTTTTTAGCCTCCGCTAGAACAGTAAATGCAGATTCGGTTCCTAATCTTTCTAAACTTTTTGCTAATTTCATATTTCCCCCTCTATTTTCTATAGATTAATTTTGAACTATTCAACTCTTTTAAATTTCTACATCCCATTAAAACCATGTTTCTATTTATCTCATCTTGCATATTTTTTAGTAAATGTTCTACTCCTTGTTGGCCTCCTGCGGCCAAAGAGAACAAAAACATTTTTCCAAAACTACAAGCTTTTGCACCAGCTGCAATGGCTTTTAACACGTGAGTTCCTCTTCTCACTCCTCCGTCTAAAATGATTTCCAATTTATCGCCTACAGCATCAGATATTGCTTTGACTTGATCAAAGGGTGATCGTGATCCATCAAGTTGTCGACCACCGTGATTTGATATCATGATAGCCGTACAGCCAATATCCACAGCTTTTTTTGCATCTTCGACTGACATAACTCCTTTAAGTGCAAAAGGTCCATTCCATTTTTTTGCACAGTACTCTGCATCTTTCCATCCCATTAGTGGATCGTACTGCTCATTAATGTATTCAATTACTGACTTAGCAATATTGGTGCCTTTATCTGTTTTTTTTTTAACATTTGAAAGCTCAAATTTTTTTCCAGTTAGATAATTAAATACCCAGCTTGGTCTCTTTACAAAACTCATTAAACTTTGGAATGTAAGTTTTGGTGGAGTAGTGAAACCCGTTCTATGATCTTTTTCCCTATTACCTGCAACCAAAGTATCTACTGTCAAACACATTGCATCAAATCCTGACCTTCTTGATCTGTCAATTAAATCATCAGTTATTGATTTATCTTTATGAACATATAATTGAAATAACTTTGGACCACTAGAAATATTTGATATTTCCTCAATAGAGTTATTACTCATAGATGACATACTATAAAAAATTCCAAATTTTTCTGCTGCTCTTGCTGAAGCTTTATCACCATCAGTATGATAAAGTCTTTGCATCGCAGCTGGAGAAAGAAAAATTGGCATGTCTATTTTTCTTCCAAATAAATTAGTTGATAAATCTGGTTTACCTACATTTGCTAAAACGTTTGGAATCAAATCACAATCATTGAACGAATCTGTGTTTCTTCTAAGAGTAGTTTCATCATCAGAGCCACCATCAATATAATGAAAAATAGGTGAAGGTAATTTTTTTTTAGCTAATTCTCTGAAGTCATTAAAATTGTGACAGTCTTTCAAACTCACTATCTTCTAAACCTTAGGTTACTTCTACTTAGATCACTTATTTTAGTGCATCCCATCAGTTTCATATCTCGAATTAATTCAGATTTATATTTTTCTAAAGCTCTTTCAACACCTGCCTGGCCGGCCGCTGCTAATGCGTAAAGATAAAGTCTTCCCCCTGAGCAAGCCTTTGCACCTAATGATAAGGCTTTTAACATATGTGTACCTCTATGGATTCCTCCTTCACAGATAACATCTAATTTATCACCAACTGCATCAACTATTTCAGCAAGTTGATCAAAAGGAGATCTGGAGCCGTCAAGTTGTCTTCCTCCATGATTAGAAACCATTATGCCAGTACAGCCAATATCTACAGCTTTTTTAGCATCCTCAACACTCATAATTCCTTTGAGAGCAAAATGGCCTCCCCATTGAGAACAAAGTTTTTCTGCGTCTTTCCAATTCATTGATTGATCTAACATAGTAGAAAAATAATTTCCTATAGATGTATTCGTGCTTGTCCCCTCTTTTACGTAATCTTGAAGATGAGGTAATTCAAATTTACCTTTTGTTAAATAATTTATCCCCCACATTGGTTTTGTAGCAAAACTAAATAAACTTGATAAAGTTAGTTTAGGTGGAGAAGTAAATCCAGTTCTTAAATCTCTTTCACGATTACCACCTGTTATTGTGTCTACAGTTAATGCCATAACATCAAATTTTGCTGCTTTTGCTCTTTCCAAACAAGAGTCATTCAAACCTCTATCTTTATGAAAATAAAATTGAAACATTTTAGGTGTATCAATCATTGAAGAAATTTCTTCAACACTAACTGTAGCTAAGGCAGAGACACCAAACATTGTATTAAATTTTTGTGCTGCTTTTCCAACTGCTCTTTCACCATCATAATGAAAAAGTCTTTGAAGAGCTGTTGGAGACAAATAAAAAGGTAAGTCTAATTTTTTTCCAAAAATTGTAGTAGATAAATCAACATTCTCCACACCTCTTAACACATTTGGAACTAAATCTACATCATCAAAAGCACTTGTGTTTCTAACATAGGTGATTTCATCATCTGCGGCTCCATCAATGTAATGAAATATAGGTGAGGGTAATTTTCTTTCAGCTAATTTTCTAAAATCACTAAAATTGTGACAATCTTTTAAATTCATTACTTTATGTTAGAAGTTTTTAATAAAATTAAACATATAACTATTTGCCCCAGGATTTTTATCTCCTAAACTGGCATTTGATACATGGTTATATGATACGCCAATGCTTGAATTTTCAGAGGTTGCATAAGAAATTTGCACTTCAGATTTAAATTCCAAAACATGTCCCAAATCTTTCCCATCGCCTTCATGATAAAAACCAGGGGCAAAACTTGGTGTAAAAGCCATTTTATCACTCATTTCCATATTCCACTCAATGCCCGTATAAATATATGCTGCAGAGTTTTCTGTGATAAATCCTCCTGTAATTGGAGATACATTTCCTAAAAATGTATCTCTATTTAAATTTTCATCTTGATGTTGAAAACCAAATAAATACGCACTCTGTTTATCATCACTAAAATCAAAATTTCCAGTAAAAAAATTTATTTGATGTCCATTATTATTCTCATCTGCTGTTGTTAAGTTACTTATACTAAATATAAGAATTAAAGTTATGGAAATCTTTTTTAAAAAAAATATTTTTCTCATTAATTTATTTATTAATTTTTATTAATTTTTTAAATATTATTGCACCACCTAGTAAGAAGATCAATAGAGGTAAAAGCCACAATAAATAAGTATTTTTGTTAAATTTAGGATCATATAAAATCCACTCTCCATATTTTTGAATCAAAAAATCATTAATTTCATTTTCTGTAAAACCCTCATCGATTTTGTTTCTAACTACAATTTTAAGACTATTAGCAAAATCAGAATCTGAGTCGAAAACTGATTGACCTTGACAAATTAAACATCTTAAGTTTTTGGTAATTTTGTTTTGTAATTCTATTTCATCAGCTTGGGATGAATTAATATTCAACGATAGTAAAATAATTATAAACAAACTAAATTTTTTCATTTACTATACGTTCAATTTCTTCAGCTAATTCAGAATTAAGTGGACCAATGATCTTTTTTAAAATTTTATTTTCATAGACCAAAAAGGTTTCTGGTACTCCTATTGCACCCCATTCAATAGCTTTTGTTCCATCCTTATCTACTAAAATTTTTGAGTAGGGATTTCCCAATTCAATTAAAAATCTCTCTGCATTTTTATAATTATCTTTATAGTTTATACCAATAATTTCTAAACGATTATTTTTACTTAAGCTAACTAAAAATTGATGTTCATCTCTACAAGGCACACACCAAGAGGCCCAAATATTTATTAAGTAAAAATCATTATCTCTAAATATATCTTTTGAATAAATTTCCTTACTTTCAAAAAAAGTCATCATAGAAAATTCAGGTATTTTTTTTAAACTATTTTGTGGTTCATAAATATTTGATTTTTCTAAACCTTTATAAAATGTTGTAAAAACAAAAATCAAAATTAAAATTGACAAAAAAGAAAGTATTTTATTTTTCATAATATTTTTTAAATAAACTTATGACTCCTCCTAAGCTAATTAATAGTACTGACAGCCAAATCCAAATCATGAAAGGTTTAACTTGATATCTAACATTAAAATATTCTTTATTATTTACTGTATTAATGGTGATAAACTTATCAGATAAAAAAGAAGTTTTAATATCAGCTTCACTTGTAATTATATTTGGCTGATTGTAAATTCTTAATTCAGGTTCCATGTTTGACTCTTTATTATTTTCTTTAATAGAGAATTTACCTACGAAGGACACATAATTTTTTTTTTCAAACTTTTTTAAATCTTTAAAAAAAATTTCATATCTATCGTTATTAAACTTCTCACCAACTTTTAAATTTGTGATAACCTCACTTGAAAAAAAATTATTAAAAAGAATACTTAAAATAAATAAACTAAAGCCAAAATGCGCTATATTTTGAGAAATATTAATATTTTTTTTTAAAATAAAATCTCTTATTGTTATAAAAAAAAGGTACAGCGCACTTCCTATTAAAACTGTATTGATTAAAAAATTAATATCTAAATTTCTAATAATAAAAAAAGAAACTAATAAAGAAATAACAAATAATAAGATTAAATTTAGCTTTTTTTCAAGTCTTGTCTTAATCCATCTTAGTTGAGGTCCTATTGCCATAAAAATTAAAAAAGGGATAAGAAAAGGAATTATTAACTTGTTGTAAAATGGTGGGCCAACTGAAATATTTTCTGACGATATAACCTCCAAGAAAATTGGATATACAGTTCCAATTAAAACGACTGCTAAGAAATACATCATAAACCAATTATTAATTACTATGGCTGTTTCCTTACTAAATAAAAAAAAGGAATTAAACTTATGTTTATCTTCTTTATGAAAGATAAAGAAAATTAATAAAGAAATAAGAATTAATATAAATAAAAAAGTTAATATATATAAACCTCTCTCTGGATCATTTGCAAATGTATGAATGGAGTTTAAAATTCCAGATCTTACTAAAAAGGTTCCACACATACTTAATGCAAAAGTTGAGATAGATAAAATTATTACCCATGATTTTAGCTGATATCTTTTTTCTAATACTAAAATACAATGTAACAATGTAGTTAAAGCAAGCCATGGCATTAAAGATACATTTTCAACAGGATCCCAAAACCAAAATCCACCCCATCCTAATTCATAATAAGCCCATATAGAACCAAGTAAAATTCCTAATGTTAAAAAAACCCATGACAACAAAACCCATTTTTTTATGTGAGTTGCCCATGTGTTTGAAATATAATTCAAAGTTGTTGCAGCTAGAACGCTCGAAAAAATAATTGAGGATCCAACATAACCTAAATATAATATTGGAGGATGAATGGCTAAAGCTGGGTCTTGTAAAATTGGATTAAGACCTAATCCTTCTTTTGGTGCAGGGATTAAATAATTAAAAGGATTTGATGATTTAATTAAAAAGACAAAAAAACCTATAATAATTATTTGCTGAAATAATAAAGTTAATATTCTATATTTTTTAAGCAATCCTTCCGATTTAATTAGAAAAATAAAAATAAATAATGTTAAAACTAATAACCATAATAATAAGCTTCCTTCATGATTACCCCAGGTGCCAGTTATTTTATAAAATAAAGGTTTTGTAGTGTGGGAGTTATTAAAAACAGTTTCATTACTAAAATCAGAGTAAACAAATGAAAGTATAAGCCCTAGAAAACTTATAATAACTAAAATTAATTGAATAAAAGAAAATATTATGATTTTGAAGTCTAAAGGATATTGATTCTTAAAATTTTTAGTTGAAAAAAAAAATAAAGGTAATGAAATAACTAAACCAAATATTAAAGAATAGTAGCCTAAGGTACTGTAAATCATTTATTTTCTCCTAAAGCCTCTTTAACTTCTGGGGGCATATAATTTTCATCATGTTTAGCTAGAATCTTTGAAGCTTGAAAAAAATTCTTGTCTTTTAAAAATCCTTCAGCAACTACTCCTTTCCCTTCGGAAAAAAGATTGGGTACAACACCTGAGTAAGTCACATTAATCTCATTTTTAAAATCAGTTATTATGAACTTTACTTCTTTTTTAGTAATTTCTAATGAGTCTTTTTTAACCATTCCACCTATTCTTATTTTTTCATTTTTATTTTCATAAATTAATTGAACATCGGTAGGAGATTTAAAATAAACTACATTTTCCTCAAGAGATTTTAGAATAAGAAAGATAGATAGAGTTAAAGTAATTAATAGTAAAATAATAAAAAAAAATCTTAACTTAACTTTTCGACCATACATGGTTCAAAAGTTAATAATTTTAGTTTGTAGATAAAATTTCTCTATTAATATTTTGTGATTTTGCAATTTCGGCTTTCTTAGGGTCTAAAGCCCCAAATTTAGAAATAAATTTATTCTTCTCTCTCACATATTGAACTCTTATGACCAAGTATAAAATCGAAAAACTAAAAAAGGTAAAAATAAATGCAGACCAAACATATGTTCCGTATCCACTCATATAAAATAAATTTGTTATCATAACCTATCTAAACCCTTATTTTTAATTTTTATCATTTCTGTATTATATTTCATCAAAAAAATTAACAATGAAAATAGTGTAAATGCCGCAGTCATAATCATTAGCGGAAACATCATTGAAGAATGTATCGAAGATTTTGATAAAATGTTAATTGAAGCAGGTTGATGAAGTGTGTTCCACCAATCAACAGAATATTTTATTATAGGTATATTTACAATTCCCAGAATAGTTATAAAAGTTGTAATTTTTAAAACCTTATCTTTATCTTCATATATTCTCCATGCAACTAAATACATTAAATAAAATAATGCTAAGATTAGCATCGAGGTTATTCTGGCATCCCAAGCCCACCAAGTGCCCCACGTTGGTCTGCCCCAAATAGAGCCTGTAACTAATGCAATAATATTTAATACCAATCCAGATGGAGCCAAACTTTTTGCAAATATAAATAAATACTTATTTCGAAAAATAAATCCACTTATAGAGAGTAAAGTTATTGATGAAAAAATACCTAATGAAATCCATGCTGCTGGTACATGCACATACATTATTCGAACTGAATGGCTTTGTTTATAATCCTCTGGCGAGAAAATGAGAGCTTCAATAAGTCCAATAGATAAAACTATTACAAATAAGAACATTACATATTTTGGTGCTTTAGATGTAAATAAAAAAATTTTATTTGGTTCAAATATTTTCATCATAATTTATAGAAGGGTTGTATTACGAAAAATTTATCTGATCAAGAATGTAGAGGGAGATAATAATGGGATAAAATTTAACACTCTTGACCAGATACTGAGTAATCATACGAATTTCATATGTCTAAGTTTTGAAGCAATTGTGTTAAAAAAATGAATCTTAATTTGATGGCTTAAAATAACTAGATCCTCTTTTTCCTGAAAATATTTCTTCAATTAATGGATGTTTAATCGGTTCCTCTGAGTCATCTGTTAAAAGATTTTGTTCTGAAACATATGCCTCATACGTAATTTCATCATTTTCAGCTAACAAATGATAAAAAGGTTGGTCTTTTCTGGGTCTTACGTTTTTAGGTATTGATTGATACCATTCCTCAGAATTATTGAATTCAAAGTCAACATCATAAATTACGCCTCTAAACTCAAAGTGTTTATGCTTTACTATATCTCCAATAGAAAATTTAGCTTTTTGTATTGCCATTAGGTTTAGTATGGGTATTTAAATATAAAAATCAATAAGAAAAATTTATAATTTCTGAATAAATATTATTTATGTTAATATTTAATAAGTGAACAAATCTTTTTTAAAGTTTCTTACCGATTTTGGACCATTAATTATTTTTTTTTACTTTTATTATGAGAGTGAAAAAAATTTAAAAGTAGCTATTCCACCTTTTATAGTTGCGACAATAATAGCATTGGTTGTAGTCTGGTTTTTAGAAAAGAAAATTCCTAAAATCCCATTAATTAGTGGAATACTAATAACTTTATTTGGAGGATTAACGTTATATTTTGATAATCCTGTTTTTATTTTTATTAAACCCACAATTATAAATATTTTATTTGGTGTAACTCTAATATTTGGAAAATATTTTAGTGAAGAACCAATTTTAAAAAAAATAATGGGAAAATCTGTCCTATTAACAAATGAAGGGTGGGAAATTCTTAACAAAAGATGGATATATTTTTTCTTTGGATTGGCAATATTAAATGAATTGGTTTGGCGTACACAATCAGAAGAATTCTGGGTTAACTTTAAAGTTTGGGGTTTATTGCCGATTACATTTATCTTTACTGCTTTTCAAATAGGATTAATAAACAAATATAAAATAGATGAATAACAACTTAAGATTAGTAATAGATAATATTAATAAAAAAACAGAGGAAAGAAATTTTTTTGAAAAAGAGGAATTAAAAATAATTTTAAATCTTTATGCAAAAATGGTCTCCGAAGGGTCTTGGAAAGATTATGGTTTAAGTATTTCAAGTAAACAGGTAGGTTTTAGTGTATTCAAAAATGCAGCTGAGAATGCACTTTATAAAATATGTAAAAATTTTAAACCAAAAAATAAAAATCTAAAGTATTTAATTACTGACACTAATGGAAAAGTATTAAAAAATTCTTTCGATCTTAAATTGCTTCTGAAAAGTATTAATTGGAAAAAATTGTAGAAAGAAATTATCTTCTTTGACCAAAAAGTCTTAAAAGCATAATAAATAAATTAATAAAATCTAGGTAAAGAGTTAGTGCTCCCATAACAGCTTTTTTACCTATTAATTCTCCAGTATCAGTTGCTGTGTACATATTTTTTATTTTTTGAGTATCATACGCTGTAAGACCAACAAAAATTAAAACACCTAATATAGAAATTACAAAATACATCATTGAGGATTTCATAAATATATTAACAATAGAAGCAATAATAATACCGATCAGTCCCATCATTAAAAAAGATCCCAACTTAGTTAAATCTCTTTTAGTTGTATAACCATAGATACTCATTGCACCAAAAGTAGCTGAACATATGAAAAATACCCTTGTTACACTCATACCAGTGTAGACTAATAAAATTGATGATAATGATAAGCCCATTAAAGCGGCAAAAACCCAAAATGTCATTTGTGCTTTAGATGCACCCATCTTGTTTATTCCGAAACTCATGTAAAATACTATTCCTAAGGGAGCTAACATTACTAGCCATTTTAATCCAGACATGTAAATTGCATTACCAACTTGGGTTAAACCTACAATAGATCCTAAATCATTTGTAACGACTGACATCTTAAAAGTTATGAGAGCTATTATACCAGTCAATAGTATTCCAGTTGCCATGTAGTTATATACTTTTAACATGTAGGCTCTTAAGCCCTCATCTGTCACTGCAGCTGTTTTTTGCGCAGTTTCTTTTGCTCTAGCTAATATTCCTTTTTTATTAAATTCCATTATGAAATAGATATATAGTCTTTTACTAATTATTCAAGATACCTTAAAAGATTAATAAAAAATAACTCAAAAACCTAAATGAATTACAAAAAATTAGGAAATACCTCACTTGAGGTAAGTACAATTTGTCTCGGTACAATGACTTGGGGCGAACAAAATACTGAAGCAGAAGGTTTCGAACAAATGGATTATGCTTTAAATCAAGGAGTGAATTTTTGGGATACTGCAGAGCTATATGCAATTCCGCCAAAAGAAAATACTTATGGTAAAACAGAGGAAGTAATAGGAAATTGGTTTCAAAAAACAAAAAAAAGAAATGAAGTGATTCTAGCAACAAAAATTGCTGGACCTGGTTTAGATTGGATACGAGGTGGAGGTAATCAATATGACGAAAAAAATTTAAATGATGCTGTCAATGAAAGCTTAAAAAGATTGAAAACAGACTATATTGATCTTTATCAATTGCACTGGCCAGAAAGAAAAAGTAATTTTTTTGGAAAACTTGGATATCGACACAAAGATGATGATAATTGGAACAAATTTGAAGATATTCTTAATTCCCTTAATAAAATAATTAAAAATGGTAAAATTAGATATATAGGACTCTCAAATGAGACAGCGTGGGGTCTATCAAAATTTTTAGAAATCTCAAAATTAAAAAATCTTCCTCGGGTAATGTCAGTTCAAAATCCTTATAGTTTATTAAATAGAACTTATGAGGTTGGACTCGCTGAAATCTCTATTAGAGAAGAAAGTGGACTTTTGGCATATTCTCCTTTAGCTTTTGGTTATTTGTCAGGTAAGTACAGAAATGGAAAATTACCAAAAAAATCAAGAATGAAATTATTTGGTGATCAATTTAACAGATATAAAACCGAAAATGGTCAATTAGCAATTGAAAGATATAATGAGATAGCAAATAAGCATGGATTAAACTTTGCACAAATGAGTTTAAAATTCTGTGAAGTACAGCCATTTGTTACAAGTATAATAATTGGAGCTACGACAATGGATCAGTTGAAAACAGATATAGAAAGTGTAAATATAAAATTATCTGATGAAATTATTGATGAAATTAACGAAGTACAAAAAATTTATCCCAACCCATGTCCATAATTAAAAAAAGTATATTAATTTATTTTGTTTTTACATTGTTCTCATTTACCCCGTCAAAGGGAGAAGATCTGAAAGAAATTGGAAAATTTAAAGATTGGCAAACAATGGTTTACATTGAAGCAAATGGTAAAATTTGTTTTGCCCAATCATCTCCTGTTTTGCAATCACCTAAGTCAAATAAAAGAGAAGCAAAATTGTTTGTAACCTTTAGACCAAATGAGAAAATTTCTGATGAAATAAGTGCTAGTCCTGGATATGAATTTAATAAAAATAATTCTGTAATAGCTCAATCTGGAAAAAATAAAATTAAGTTTGATATTATGCAACAAGGTTTTGCATGGATAGCAGATAATAAAATAGAGAGAAAAATGATAAAAATAATGAAAAAAGGTTCACGTATTATGATTACAGGATACAATCAAAAAGGTTCTCAAACAATTGATCACTACTCGCTTTTAGGTTTTACTAAAGCATACAAAACTGCAAAAACTGCATGTAGTTAATTAATGGAATTAAAGAAGAAGATTGTTTTAGCTTATTCTGGAGGTTTAGACACTTCAATAATTTTAAAATGGCTTCAGGAAAACTATAATGCAGAAGTTATTTGTTATACTGCAGATATTGGTCAAAATTTTGATAAAAAAAAAATAATCAAAAATGCAAAAAAACTTGGTGTTCAAAAAATTATAATCAAGGACTTAAAAGATGTGTTCGTTAAAGATTATGTATTCCCAATGATAAGAGGACACGCTATTTATGAGGGTGTTTATTTACTTGGAACTTCGATCGCTAGACCACTAATTGCAAAAGATCAAATCAGAGTAGCTAAAAAATTAAAAGCTTATGCTGTTTCACATGGTTCAACAGGAAAAGGGAATGATCAAATTAGATTTGAATTAGGTTATCATTATTTTGGACCTGACATTAAAATCATCGCTCCTTGGAGAATTTGGAAATTAAAATCAAGAACTGATCTTATAAGTTATGCAAAGAAAAGAGGAATGTCTATTCCTAAAGATAAAAAAGGAGCACCTCCTTTTTCAATAGATGATAATTTGTTTCATACTTCAACTGAAGGAAAAGTTTTAGAAAATCCAAGAAAATCTGCACCAGAATTTATTTTTCAAAGAACAGTTTCTCCTGAAAAAGCACCTAATAAACCTACATTCGTAACAATTAATTTTAAGAATAGTAATCCAATTGGTCTTAATGGAAAAAAATTAACTCCATCAAAATTATTAGCAAAACTAAATTACTTAGCAGGAAAAAATGGGATTGGAAGAGTAGACTTGGTTGAAAATAGATTTATTGGAATAAAATCAAGAGGAGTATATGAAACACCAGGTGGAACTTTATTGGTCATTGCTCACAGAGCTGTAGAATCTGTAACATTAGATAAAGAAACTATGCATAAAAAAGATTTGATTATGCCAAGATACGCTAAACTTATTTATAATGGTTATTGGTATTCAAAAGAAAGATTAAAACTTCAAAAAATTGTAGATCTTAAAAGAGGTAAAGTTAATGGATCAATCAAACTCAAACTTTATAAAGGCAATGTCATAATTGAGTCTAGACAAACAAATAGTTCTGCTTACTCTTTAAAAAAAGTTTCTTTTGAGGAAAATAAAACTTTTAATAAGTCAAACATAGAAAGATTTATCAATTATCACAAAAAAAAATTAAGATACTAGGTATTATGAATTTTGATGCGTCAAGGGCAAAAGCTATTGAGAAATTGGATAATTTTGTTGAAAAGAATCTCTCAGAATATTCAAAACTAAGAAATTTTGATTATGGGCCTAATAATAGATCAAACACTTCTTGTTTATCTCCATATATCTCCCATGGAGTAATTAATGAGAAAGAGGTGATAATAAAATCATTAAATAAATATTCTTTTTCAAAAAATGAAAAATTTATTCAAGAAGTTTTATGGCGAACGTATTGGAAAGGTTGGTTAGAATTACGACCTAATGTTTGGACAGATTACTTAGTTGAGCTAAACAAAATTCGAAAAGAGTTTAAAGATAAACAAAATTATAAAAATGCGATTGATGGAAAAACTAATATTGAATGCTTTGATCAATGGGTAGTAGAACTTAAAGAAAATAACTATTTACATAATCATACTAGAATGTGGTTCGCTAGTATTTGGATATTCACTTTGGAATTACCATGGCAATTAGGTGCGGAATTTTTTATGCAACATCTTTACGATGGCGACGCTGCTTCAAATACTCTTGGCTGGAGATGGGTAGCTGGAATCCAAACACAAGGAAAACATTATTTGGCAAATGAGTGGAATATTAAAAAATTCACTAATAATAGATATAATAAAATCAAATTAAACGAGAACGCTCCCCCTAAAATTTCGGAAAAAACTTATCCAATTGTTAAACAAGATTTTAGTAATCAAAATATAAATGATAGAAACCTTTTAATTTTCGAAAATAATCTATCATTTGAAACTTCTGATTTTCAAAATAATAAATTTAAAAAAATTTATATAATTTCCAATAAAAATGAAAATAGATCTATCAAACTAAGTGAGAAAGTTATTAAATTTAAATCACGTTTAATTCAAGACCAAATTCAGAGATTAAAAAATAATTCTATTGATTATGAATTAATAGATATAAGTGAAATTAAAAACATAAATGAAGGAATTATTGCTTTATATCCAACTGTTGGTGAAAACTTGGATTATTTAAATTTAAATAATTTAAAATTAGATTTTTTATATAGAAAACTTGATCAATTTTCTTGGCAATATTGTAATAAAGGTTTTTTTAATTTTAAGAATTATATTCCTAAAATAGTTACAACTTTTAATTAAAACCACCTAAACATTCCTATAATTCCAGCTGTTGCATAAAAGAATTGTAAAAACAAT
This sequence comes from uncultured Pelagibacteraceae bacterium, assembly GCA_902603625.1. Lineage (GTDB taxonomy): Bacteria > Pseudomonadota > Alphaproteobacteria > Pelagibacterales > Pelagibacteraceae > Pelagibacter. The sequence goes on along the minus strand of CACKVM010000002.1, from coordinate 41,364 downwards.
ATTCCTCTATGACCACCCCTGTAAGCCCAGATTCCAATTAAGATTGCAGATATAAGTAACAAACAAAAACCAAAAAATTCGATTCCGATATTCATAGCTACAAATAATGAGTATAATATTGCGGTAATCACCCCTGCCCATTCAAAAATTTTATTATTCATATTCTTTACTCACTTTCCAACTTGAATTTTTTCTATTATAGATTTTTTTTTTATTTTTTACTATTTTATTTCTTAACATTGGTGAACTTAATAATTTCGCTATTGGATTTTTCTTTTTCAATTTTTTTCTTTTTTTACTCATAAGAGTTTTTTGAAATTGTTATATAAAATTTTTGAATAATTATTCATATCTTTCATATTATCTTTAGCAGATTGATCAAATTTCTCTAAAGCACCATCTCCAAGTTGATCTTCAAGAGCTTTTTTGTATTCTGGCACACAACCCCACTCATTAACTGTTGAATCTTTAATTTCGATGTGAAATTGAATCCCATAAGCGTGATCTTGATATTTAAAAATTTGAAATTTAGTTACTGGTGATGATGCTAATAAAGTAATGTCAGGATTATTATCAATTCCTTGAACCTCATAAGAATGCCATTGTAAACTTTTGATATTATTTGGGAATTTTGAAAATAAATTATCTTCTTTTTTATTATTAGTAAAATTTATATCCATTATACCAATCTCTGCTGGGTTTGATTTTACGACTTTGCCACCAACTACCTCACCTAATAACTGACAGCCTAAGCAGAAACCCAAATAAGGTTTTTTTAGATCAACTACAAATTCTTTGATTCTTTTTTTTTCTTCAACCAACCAGGGATACTCTTTTTCCATATAAGTATCCATCGGCCCACCCATGCAAAACATTCCATCATACCTTGTTAAATCAGTTGGGATTTTCTCACCTTCATCAAGTTCGACTGTTGTAAGATTTAAACCATCATCCAACATTAGATCCTTTATGTAACCTGGATCTTCAATTTTAATATGTTGTAAAATAAGTATGTTCAATAGTTAATATTTTAACCGAGTTAAATTTTATAAACAATAATTTACTGAGTAAAAAAAATAAAAATTTTTTTAAATTATCTCGCCAGTTTAATGAATATATCTCCCATACCAGCATCTAAATTTTCTAAAGGTGTATTGTTTCTTAGCTCACAATAACTACCAGTAACTTGGTGGCTTTTAACAAAATCTATCTCATCCTTTTCACAACTTTTTCCATTATGCAACAAACCTATAACTATACGATCATCAAGACTATACACCTCTGATTTATTAATTTTTTTTCCATCGCAAAAATAATCTTTATTTACCCTGTTTGGAAAATCCTGTTTACTGCAAGGATTTTTTATTGTTAAAACATAAAATTCTTTAAAGCCATCTTTAAATTCATACTTCATTTTTTGAGTTTCAGAATACTTCATAAGATCACATGAACATGGAACGCAGCATCTATAATAATTTCCACAAATTTTTTTTTGAGTTTTAGTTTCTTCAATAAATAAAAATTCTGAGTCGCTATTTGGATCAATCAAAGATCCAGAAACTGCGCAGTATAATTTATTAAATTCAATAAAATCTTTATACGTGATTTTTTTACCTATAATATATTTGAAAAACTTGGGTCCTGCTGCATTTCTATTTTTATCAGGAAATATTCTTGACCAATCAGTAATAAGCTCCTTATGATAATTTTTTTCTCCAGCAAATGATGTAAGCTGAAATAATATTAAAAATATAATCAAAGATATATTAAAAATTTTTTTCATTTTGCTTTATAGTAATTGTTTGATTTAACTCACTTATATCAAACAATTCTTTTGACCCATTAGTCCATTTAATCTCTACTTTAAAATTTTTTTCATTTTTTCTAATTCCATAATGTGCCACAGGCTCCATTTGACATAAGTAACCAGATCCTGCATCAATGGTTTTGGAATGCTTTCTTTTATTAGTCATCAATGTTACCGTAGCACCTCTCGCTGGAGCACCATATTTATTTAAAGGTTTAATTCTTAGATATTTATTTTCTTTGTTTACTTTTGCTTTATACAAAGTTAATGGTTGTTCTTTACTTTCACCACGAGCAACTAACAATTCTAAAACTCCATCATTATCAATGTCTGCAACTGCTGCTCCAGTTCCATACCCACTAGCTTCGAGACCAACTTGAAAAGTTATCTGTTCAAATTTTCCATTATCTTTAATACGAAATAATTTGTTCGGCTCTGCTATATTGTTCATAAAAACTTCATCAAAACCATCGTTATCAAAATCTGCTGAAATAATTGTTCTTATTCTAGAAGGTTTATCAAAATCTTTGTTTCCTATATCTTTAAATTCGTTTTTTTCCAAAACCCAGGCTCTATGGTATCCAAGCCAATTACCACTCAAAATATCTAATCTACCTCGATAATATATGTCTGATAAAGCTGTACCTCTCCCATTTTGGATTGCATCATCTATTCTGTAGTCAAATGCTACATCTTGAAAAATTCCATTATTATTCTCATAAAGAAAATTTGCTCCTCTCTCATTAGCTGCAAACACATCAATCTTATCAGAAATAATATGTCCAGCTACGACTGCTCGACCACCAGTAATCTCTGCAAGATTTAATTGGGCAGATTTATCGACTATTATGTCATTATCATATTCGTAAAATCTTGTTGGTCCTCCATAATTAGCAACATAAACCCCATAGTTTCCATCGCCTTTTCTGTCGACACAAACAACTGATCTGCCTGATGTTAAATTAAGGTCTCTCTGATTTTTTTCGATTTCAAATAAATCTATATAATTATTATTTTCTAGATCTATAAGTCTATCTGAATATTTTTTTGCACCACTATAAGTGTCGGTGTTAAGAAAATATATTTCTTCGTATCCATCTTTATCTATATCGCATGCAGCTACACCAATTGTTCTTCTAAACTTATCTGTAAATTTTTTTTGTTTTACAATATTAATTAATTTTCCGTCCTCGTAAGATAAAGCTAAATTAAGATAACCAAAACCTGTGACTATAAAATCGAAATTTCCATCTTGATTTACGTCCGTTACAGAAACTCCGTAACTAAGTCTTTTGGGATTATCAACAATTTGATTTGTAATATCCTCAAAAAAATCAGCATACAGACCATTTGGGGTAAATAAAAAAAATAAAACTACTATTTTTATTAAAAATTTGTTTATTTTAATATTCATCTTTTTTTACTTTTATATTTTTTCATCCAATCACTAAATATTTTTATCGCATCCTCCATATCCCTAGTTTTGTGAGGATGGTTCTTTGCTCTACCCAACATGGTTGCGATGACATTCACCTGATACTTAAATGAACGATTTTTAATGGTTTTAATTGTGTAAAGAGCTTTTTCCCTGTTTTTAAATCCCAAACCTTGAGTAGTGGTTTTAGGATTATAATCTGAATAAAGTGATAAATTTATAGGTCTAGATTTTCTACTTAGTGGCATTTTATCAATGATTTTAAACACTATTTTATAATTAAGTTTATCCATTATCTTTTTAGATTTTCCGTCAAAACCAATTAGATTTATAGAAGATTTTTCCTGCTTATTAATTTTACAAATTAATTTTACAGATCTTTTATGAAAATTTTTTATTTCATCTTGATATATTTTTTTCGTCTCTAGATAAATTCTATCTTTATAATTTGGTGTAGAAACAAGTAAGACTCTACTTTTCCATTTGTATTTACCTAGTTTCATATTTTTTTGTTAGAACATCTCTTTGAGCAATACTTAACTCTTTCCCAATTTAACTTCCATTTTCTTCGCCAAGTAAAAGGTTTTTTACAAACTATACAGATTTTAAAGGGAAGATTTTCTTTTTTCACTAAATTGTGTTTTGCTTAATAAATTTTTCTGCAGCAAGAAGAATTAATTTTTTTCTATCGCTTTTCATTTTATCAAAAATTCTTACCATCATAGATAACCTAGGGTTTTTCAAAAAAAATTTTCTATTTCTATCAATAAACCTCCAATACAATCCATCCATTATGTTGCACCAATCACCTTTTTTAAAATCCATCATTTTCATAAAGTAGCTTGATCCACAGATATATGGTTTCGTAGCAAATATTCCTCCGTCACTAAATAATCCCATACCATAAACATTAGGCACCATTACCCAATCAGATGAGTCTACAAACATTTCCATAAACCATTTGTAAACAATTGTAGGTTTGATCTCACAAAGATTCATGATGTTTGATAAAATCATTAATCTTTCGATGTGATGAGACCATCCAAAATTTAAAGCATTTTTAATTGCATAATCTAATGGAGGTAAACCTGTTGTTCCATCATACCATGACTTTTTCATTTTACGATTTTGTTTGAAAAAATTTCCAGTTTCCATTTCGTTTGAGTAACTTTGATAAATTCCTCTCATAAATTCTCTCCATCCTATAACTTGACGAACATAGCCTTCTAAAGAATTTAACTTGATTTTTTTACTCTTATGGAAATCTAAAACTTTTTTTATAATAAATTCAGGTGTAATTAAACCAAGGTTAATATAAGGACTTAATGCGCTGTGAAATAAGATATTATCTTTTTGATCCACTGCGTCTTCATAATCACCAAATAAATTAGATTTTTCTTTAATGAAAAAATTCAATAATTTGACCACATCATTATATTCTGTGGCAAACCAAAAATTTTTGGTTGTTCCTGGATGATCTTTAAATAATTTTTCAATAATAGGTTTTAAATTTTTAGTATGATTTGTTTCATTAATTTTAGGAAACTTTGGAATAGAAATATTTTTTGGTAACTTGTTTCTATTATCTTCATCAAAACTCCATTTACCTCCAATAGGATTTCCATCCGAACTCATTAATATACCTGATTTTTTTCTGACATCTTTATAAAAAGTCGCCATAAAAGGTTTTTTTGATTTAGATAGATATTGTTTGAATTCATCTCTTGTGTTTAAAAACATTGGAGTTTGAACAATATTCCATTTAATTTTTTCTTTTTTAGTGAATTGATCAATTTTTTTTTCAAAAAATTTGTCCTCAATTTCAAAACTTGAAATCTCTTTTATTTTTTTTGAATTAATTATTTTTTTTAATTTCTTTAAATAGTCATCTTTAAACTCTTTACCCTCAATTTTAAAATACTCTAATTTAAACTTATCTTTTTTAAGGGTTTCCGCATGTGAACGCATCGATGATAAAAAGAGAAGAATCTTGTGTTTATGATGTTTTTCATAAGTACATAATTGGTAATCTTCTGCCATAAAAAATAGGTGGTCTTTTTTGAAGCGGTCTAAGTATTTTGATGGAAATAATTGATTGCCCAGTATAAAAAATAACTTCATAGTTAAATATAACTAATAAAATTTTTTATGTCAGAAAAATATCTTATTTTTGGTGCGACAGGATCAATCGGATCTAGTTTAGCCGAACAATTAGTAAATTCAGGAAATTCAGTTCATTTAGTCGGTAGAAGTGAAAATGAAACCAAAATTATTTCTGAAAAATTAGGTTGTGCATTTACTATAGTTGATGTTTTACAAGATGGATTTGTAGAAAAGGTCAAAAATGATATTTCAGATATAAAAGGTATTGCATATTGTGTAGGTTCAATAGATTTAAAGCCTTTAAGAATGGTTAATGAGCAAGATTTTAACAAATGTATGAAATTAAATCTATATTCAGCAGTCGAAGTTATTAAGAACTATCAGGATAGTTTAAAAAAAAATAAAGGTTCAGTAGTTCTATTTTCTACAGTTGCTGCTCAAAGAGGTTTTACAAACCATGCTATAATTGCATCAACAAAAGCTGCGGTGGAAGGTTTGACAGTTTCTTTGGCTGCAGAATTCGCTCCTAATATTAGAGTAAACTGTATTGCACCTAGTTTGACTAATTCAAAAATCGCTGAGCCAATGCTAAAAAATAAAGCATTAGCAGATGGAATAGCTAAAGCTCATCCATTAAAAAGATTAGGTCAAGGTAAAGATTCTGCCGCTCTTGCTAAATTTCTTATTACTGATGATAGTTCTTGGGTAACAGGTCAAGTCATAGCTGTTGATGGTGGTAGATCAAAACTTTCTTAAGGTGAAAAGAACATTTGTTACATTATTTTTGTTTATACTTTGCATAAATTATTCATTTGCAGGAAATTTAACTTTTAAAAAGATTGTAAATTTAAAGGGTCCATGGGGATCTACTTTTATTAGTAATACAGAATTATTAATTACTGAAAAAAGCGGAAAAATTAAATTAATAGATCTGAGTACTAATAAAATTTCTTCGGTAAATCACAATCTTAACTTTTTAGAGCACGGGCAGGGTGGTTTATTAGATATTCTTTTTAAAGATAATTTTGTCTATGTTTCTTATACCGAAAATAGAGGGGATTGGAAAACAAGTACTTCAATAGCAAAATCAAAATTTGATAAAAAAAATTTAATATTTAAAAATATTTTTCAGGCTAACCCACCAATTGATTCTGGTTATCATTTTGGATCAAGGTTAGCAATTAAAGGTAATTATCTATTTGCGTCTGCTGGTGAGCGAGGTCAAGGTATGATTGCACAAGATCCTACAAAGCATCCAGGCAGTATTATTAGAATAAATATTGATGGAAGTATTCCAAAAGATAATCCAAAATTTCAGGGTAAATCAGATTGGTTACCTGAAATTTATCAAATAGGTATCAGAAATCCTCAAGGTTTAACTTTATCTCCATTCGATAAAAAAATTTACATAAGTAACCATGGAGCAAGGGGTGGAGATTGGTTTGGTGAGGTAAAAAAGGGTGAAAATTACGGATGGAAAATTTTAGGTTGGGGAGGCACAAACTATTCAGGTATTCCTATCGGTCCTAAGTGGAAGCCGGGCTTCACAAAGGCGATACAATATTGGGTCCCATCTATAGCAACGAGTGCCATAACAATTTATAAAGGTAAAGAGTTTAGTGAATGGAATGGGCATGCTCTTGTAACATCTCTGAAAGATCAATCTTTAAGAAAATTAATTTTTGACGACTTGTCCAATATAAAAGAGGATATAATTTTTAAAGGTAAAATTGGAAGAATAAGAGATATTCAAGTCCATCCAGATAATGGTAAAATTTTTTTTTTAGGAGGGGATAGCTTATGGATAATGGAGAAAATGAAAAAATAATTTTATTGATTTAGTAATTTATTTTTTGCTTTATCAAATTCTTCTTGTGTTAAAATTCCTTTCTCACGTAAATCATTTAATTTTGCAAGTTCATCGCTTAAATTGTTGTTGTCGTTAATAGTGGTTGCATCATAATCATCTTTATCTAACTGATCTTTATGAGATTTATTTGCCTCTTTAGCACTGAAACCACTCATAATTGCCCTGCCGCCCAGATATAAAACAAAAGCAAAAATTGGAATTACTAAACTAAAAAAAATTATTTTTTCCATAGATTAATCTTCGTCTTCTTCTCTCCATTTTTTTTCATATAAAAGATATGCGGCATATACCACAGATATCGTCCCTACTATCATACCATAATCAAATCCCGTTTGCATATCATGTAAATACCAACCTAACTGCGTTGCACCTATTGTAGGAAAAGTAAGTAATAAAAATATTATACCAATTCTATAAGGATACTTAGGTTTTTTCATATCAATAAGTTAACAGATTAAATTAAAAGATTTAAATATTAAACTTGCGATCTTTTGAAACACTCTATAGTATTTTTTAATAAACAAGCGATTGTCATTGGTCCTACACCACCCGGAACTGGTGTAAGAGCTTTTGCATTTTTTGAAACTTCATCGAAATTTACATCACCCACTATTCCTTTGTCTGTTTTATTAATTCCTACATCTATTACTATTGCATCGTTTTTAACCCAATCTCCTCTTACCAACTCTGGTATACCAACTGCTGCAACAATTATATCAGCTTCAAGACATTCAGCTTTTAAATCTTTAGTTTTTGAATGAGTAATCGTTACAGTGCAGTTTTCTTTCAAAAGAAGTTGTGTCATCGGTTTTCCATTTAAATTTGATCTACCAACAACAACAGCTTTCTTTCCACTCAAATTTGGTTCAATTTTTTTAATCAAAAGATAACACCCTAAAGGTGTGCATGGAATCGAGCTTTTATATCCAGAGGAGAGATTTCCAACATTCATAGGATGGAACCCATCTACGTCCTTTAAAGGATTTATTGCCTCTATAACTTTTTGTTTGTCTATATGTTTTGGTAAAGGAAGTTGGACTAAAATACCTGAAACACTCTCATCTTTATTGAGTTCATTAATTTTTTCTAATACTGTTTTTTCCTCTACAGTGTCTGAATATCTGATTACATCAGATTTTAATCCCACTTCTATAGCTGATTTTTCTTTATTTTTTACATATATTTGACTTGGAGTAAGATCCCCAATAAGAATAACAGTTAATCCTGGTACTTTGTTATATTTTATTTTTAATTGAGAGACCTCCTTCTTTAACTCTTCTCTCAATTCAGCGGCAGCTTTTTTTCCATCAATTAAAATCATAATATTTTAAAAAATCATTGGCGCAATGTACAGTTTCATACACATTTCTATAAACCAAATCAATAAAAGAAGTATTATTGGTGAAATATCCAAAGATCCTAAATTGGGTAAAAATTTTCTAATTTTATTTAAAATAGGATCTGTAAGTCTATATGTAAGTTCTAAAATTGAGTAAACAAATCTATTATGAGTATTCAGAACATTAAATGCAATTAACCAACTGATGATAACATTTGCTATAACTACATAAGAATAAATTTTTAAAATTTGGAGAGCTAAATAAAATATTGCTATCATTTTTTTTCAACATAAATAGATTGGCTTGGGAATGCAAATGATGCTTTATTATTTTCTACAATCTTTTTAATTGCTATAGCAAGATTTTCTTTTACTGAAAGCCATTCATTCCAACTATCTGACTTTGTAAAACATCTAACATACATGTCTATAGAACTATCAGAAAATTTATCTACCCTTACCGCTACACCTACGCTTGTGTTAAAATCCTCACTTTTTTTAATATGATCCTCAATTTGATCTCTAATTGTTTTCAATTGGTCAACTGTAGTGTCATATTGTAAAGTAATAATCCAGCTAATTAACCAGTTTGAAGTTTCACTAACATTTACAACAGCATTTTCAGCAAATTGAAAATTTGGAATGATTGCTAGGGATTTATCAAATTTTCTAATTGTAGTCGATCTAAAACCAATTTTTTCAACTATTCCCTCGATAATTCCATCAACAAGTATCCAATCTCCGATTTTGAATCTTTTTTCTACTAAAACCAAAATACCAGAAATTAAATTCTTAAACAAATCTTGTGCCCCCAATGCAACAGCAACTCCAAATAATCCAAGTCCAGCAATTATGGGTCCAATTTTAATACCCCACAGTTCAAGAACAGCTGCCAAACCTAAAATAAAAATCAAAATTTTTAATGATTTTATTATCCAACCAATTAATTCCCTTGTTAATAATTTATCTAAGCCGCTTAAAATATAAGAGATCGGCTCAATAATTTGATGAATAATCCAAAAAATCAGAATTGTAATTAATGTTCTATTAATTGTATCAACTATTTCTCTACCTTCTATGGAAAATGTCATGTAATAACTTGCAATAAAAAAACCAATAACAATTGGAAAAAATCTTGCAGGCCCAACGAGTGAATTTACAAATGTATCATCTAATTTATTTGTAGTTTTTTTTGAAATTATTTCTAATTTTTTAATAATTAGTTTGCTAATAATACCTCTAAAAATTAGAAAAATTAAAAAGATTAAAATTCCAATTAATATTTGAAATATATCGACACCTAATATGCCTTTATTCCAAACTGATAAAAATATTTCTGAAAAATTGTCAACTATATCCATAATTAAATTTTATATAATAAAAACTCTTCATCACCAGGATTAAAAAGAAAGATTTTTTTCCATTTAATTTCATTCAATATTGATGAAGTTTTCTCACCTAAACACATTAAATTAGTATCCATCCATAGGCTTTCAATTTTCTCATTTTTAATAAAATTTATGAAACTCATAGCACTATTTTGGGAATAAACATAAACAATTTCAGGAATATTGAGTTTAAGTTTTTCTACAAATTTTGTATCAAAAATAACATTATGTTTTGTCTTATAATTAATTATCCTTTTTATAGAATAACCCTCCTCAATAAGTTGTTGATCTAAATCAATAGTGACCATTTCCCCGCTAACATAAATTAAATTCCCTTCAGAAGTATTAAAGTTTTGAATAATTAATTCTTTTAAATTTCTTACATTTCCTTCGGCACAAATTATATCCTGAAAACCGACACTTTTTGCCATTTTTTCAGTTGCTAATCCAACACAAAAACATTTTATATTTTTATCAATATGCTTTAAATTTAAAAACCTTATAGCGTTGGCACTTGTAAAAATTATACCACTAAAACTACCAAGGTTTTCATCATAATTGACTTTTTCAATATCAAGTAAAGGTAAATGAGAAACTGTATGACCAAGTTTTTTAAATTTTGTTATCAATTCTATACTGTCCTCTAATGGTCTTGTTAATAATATATGCATTTTATTTTCTATAAAGTCCTTGTGATTTTGTTTTAAGAATTTTTCCAATTTCTTTACTTAATTTAAAGAAGTCTTTTTTATTTCTCGTCCTCTTTTCATAGTATCTTTTTGATCCATCCAGAGAAAAAAGTTCTGCTTCAATCGTAATTCTATCTTTTTTTAAAGAAGCATGAACACCGACAGCTGTCTCACAGCTTCCTTCTAAAATTTTTAAAACGTTTCTTTCGGCTTTTGCACAAATATATGTCTTTTTATCATTAATAGTCTTTAATAAATTGAAAATCTCCAAGTCATTTTCTCTGCATTGCATAGCTATTATCCCTTGACCTGCACTTGGTATAATTTTTTTTACAGAAAATGTTTGAGTAATTTTGTCCTCTAAATTCAACAATTTTAAACCAGCACATGAAAGAATAATAGCATCATAAAAACCCTTTTTTAGTTTTTCTAATCTTGTGTCAACATTTCCTCTGATAATTTTACAAATCAATCCTTTTTTTATATTTTTAATCTGAAATTCTCTCCTAAAAGAAGATGTTCCAATTATTGAATTTTTTTTTAACTCATTTAATTTTTTTTGATTATTGCTTATTAAAATTTCTCTTGGATCATTTCGGGTAAGAAATGAACACGTAGAAAGTCCTTTTGTTTCTATAGCTGGCATATCCTTTAATGCATGAACGGCAATATCAATTTTGTTTTTCAATAAATTGTGCTCTATATTTTTTGAAAAAAGGCCTTTTCCACCTATATCAGATAATCTAATATCCTTTATTTTATCACCTTTTGTAACAATTTTCTTTATGTGTATTTGAATATTTTTAAATTTAGGGTTTTTAGTGATCTCATTTTTAACTTTTTGAGCATAAATTAATGCTAATTTACTTCCTCTTGACCCTATAACTATTTTCTTTTTTTTCATACTTGTAAACAGATAGTACTATTTATAAAAACTATTTGTATGACCAAAAAGCCTATAATTCTAGGGATTGAATCTAGCTGTGATGAAACAGCTGCATCAATTATCTCTGAAAATGAGCAAGGAATACCAATAGTATTATCGAACGTAGTTTCTAGTCAAGAAAATGTACATAAAGAATTCGGAGGAGTTGTTCCAGAATTGGCAGCAAGATCGCATATTGAAAAAATTGATTGGATTGTTCAAAAGGCAATTGATGATAGTGGAAAAAAAATTGAGGAAATTGATGCTGTAGCATCTACCGCTGGTCCAGGATTAATAGTTTGTTTATCTGTTGGATTAAGTTTTGCTAAATCATTTGCCTCAACATTAAATATTCCTTTTGTAGCTGTTAATCATCTTGAAGGTCATGCGTTAAGTCCAAAACTAAATTCATCTTTAAATTTTCCTTACTTACTTTTGTTAATTTCAGGTGGTCATTCACAATTTTTGAGTGTTCTAGGTCTAGGAAAATACAAAAGGTTAGGTACTACTATTGACGATGCTTTAGGAGAAGCTTTTGACAAAACGGCTAAAATTTTAGGAATAGAATTTCCAGGTGGTCCACAAATAGAAATTCTTGCAAAAAAAGGTAATTCCAATCGGTATAATTTGCCTAAACCGATATTTAACAAAGGTGGGTGTAATCTTTCTTTTGCTGGTCTTAAAACTTCGATTTTAAAAATTTCAAAATCAATTGAAACGGAACAAGATAAATTTGATCTCGCTGCCTCATTCCAAAAAACTATAGAAGAAATTTTATATAAAAAAACAACAATTGCATTTAGTAAATTCGAAAAAGAAAATATAGTAGAGAAAAAAATATTTGTAGTTGCTGGAGGTGTAGCTGCTAATAGAAATATAAGATCAATGTTAACAAATTTGTGTAATGAAAAAAAATTTAAAAGTATTTTTCCTCCGATTGAATTTTGCGGTGATAATGCTGCTATGATTGCATTGGTTGGTCTAGAAAAATATAAATTAAAAGAATTAAATAATTTTGATCATCCAGCAAAACCAAGATGGCAGCTGGATGAAAATGCTTCTTATTTAAAAGGAGCAGGTGTAAAATTTTAATTTTTAAGAATTTTCATTAAATTTAGATAAAATCTAAATTGAGTAAAATTTTTTACTTCTTTTTTTGACTCAATTATTATCCTTTTTAATTTTACTTCATCTTCATCAAAAAATTTCTTAAAGGCATCTATTAATGAGTTCATATTATTAGTTTCAAATATGTAACCCCTTTTATTGTTTTCTATAAATTCCTTTCTGCCACTCTTACAATCACTACAGATTATTGGAACATTTAAAAATGCTGCATCAAGCATAGCTAAATCCGGTCCTTCCCAAAGAGATGTTGAAAAATAACAAAGTGATTTATTTAAATACTTATAAACATTTTTCTGATAACCTTTTAATGTAACATGACTTGAAATTCCTAAATCGTGTATTTTTTTTTCTATGATTTTTTTTTGTTCTCCATCACCAATTATTATCAATTCAAGGTCTTTTTTTAAACCTAGAATTTTTTTAAATGCCTCTAATAAAAAAATATAATTTTTTTGTTTAGTTAAACGACCAATCGAAATTATTTTATTTTTTGAAATATATTTTTCATCGTCAACATAGTTTTTCTTTTTAACAATACCCCTTGCGCTAATATGTGGGTCTTTAATTACAAAAAGTTTTTTCTCATTAAAAATATTTTTTTCTTTCAAAAGATTTTTCGTTTCTTGGGAAGGACAAATTATATTATAAATTTTTTTTTGATTTAATTTCCAAAAGAAAGATCTTAGTAAAGTTAACTTAGGAAACCCTGCAATATTAAGTATTAATTTAATATCTTTATTAATAAAGTTTAATAAAAAAATCGGTAAGGAAGTTATCAAGTGAGCAAATAAAAAATCATATTTTTTTTTATTTAATATCTTTATCAATGGAAATATTGAAAGAATTATAATTAATATCGTATAAATTCGACTTCTTAAAAAACCATTTTTTTTACTTTCTTTTAGAAACTTAAAATTTAATAATTTAATTTTATTTACTCTAATATCTCTAAATTCATAATTATCCCATTCACCAAAAACATTAATTAGATCAATTTTAAAATTATCTTTTTTTGAAAATTTTATAAAAGAACTAATCAAATTTTGAACATTTGAGGTTGTGCCAACTTTTTGGATAAATGGAGCCCAAATTAAAATATTCATTTTTTATAATTATATATTTATAATAGCATAGTAAAATACTATTCTAATGTTCGTCTAAAATATAATTTCATTAAGACTAAAAAGAGATTATAAATTTATAAAATAATGCGATATTGGTTAATTAAATCAGAGCCGAATGTTTGGTCTATTGATCAACAAAAACAAGCTGGGATCAAAGGAGCTGCTTGGGACGGTGTAAGAAATTATCAAGCTGCTAAAAATCTCAAATCCATGAAAAAAGGTGACTTATGTTTTTTTTATCATTCAAATATTGGAAAAGAAATTGTTGGAATAGTAAAAGTCATAAAAGAAGCCTACCCAGATGCAACAGATCAATCTGGGCGTTTTGTTGCGATTACAGTTAAATTTCTCAAAAAATTTGATAAACCGATTTCATTGAGCGAGATTAAAAAAAACAAGAAATTAGGTCAAATACCCTTGATAAAACAAAGCAGATTATCTGTAATGCCAATAGACTCTAAAAGCTGGAAAATTTTAAATAACATGAGTAAGATTTGATTATAAATAAAATAAAATGCCAAAAAAAAAGAAAAAAAGAAAAGTAATAAAAAGATCCTCTAAAAAAAGAGTGATTAAAAAAAGAACAAAAAATATCTCCAAAGGAAGAAAAAGAAAGATAAAAAAAAATAAAAAAAAAATTGATAAAAAAAATGAACCATCCGAGTTAATAATTAAGACCAAACCCCAGTGGGTAAAAACTAGTATTGCAGATAAAAACCAATATCAAAAAAAATATAATGAATCGATTAAAAATAATGAAGGATTTTGGAAAAAAGAAGGAAAAAGGATCACTTGGATAAAACCATACAAAAAAATTAAGGATGTAAAATACAGTTCAAAAGAGGTAAGGATTAAATGGTTCGAAGATGGAACTTTGAATGCTTCAGCGAATTGTATTGATAGACATTTAAAAGATAAAAAAGATAAAACTGCAATCATTTGGGTTGGGGATGATCCAAAAGATAACCAAAGAATTACATATAAACAACTTCATCAAAAGGTATCAAGAGCTGCTAATGGTTTAAAAAAATTAGGAATTCAAAAAGGAGATAGAGTAACAATTTATTTAACAATGATACCAGAACTTGCTGTTCTAATGTTAGCATGCGTAAGGATAGGAGCGGTACACTCAATTATTTTTGGAGGTTTTTCGGCAGAATCTATTTCGGGAAGAGTAAATGATTGCGAGTCTGAATTTATTATAACTGCAGACGAAGGTCTTAGGGGTGGTAAAAAAATACCTCTAAAAGCAATAACTGACGAAGCATTATTAAGTTGTCCAAATGTAAAAAAATGCATTGTTGTAAAAAGAACTGGAAATGAAATTGATTGGAATGAAAATAGAGATATTTGGTATCATGATTTAATTAAAGATGTTTCTAATGAATGTGAACCTGAAGAAATGAATGCTGAAGATCCAATGTTTATTCTTTATACCTCTGGATCTACAGGTAAACCTAAAGGAGTATTACATACTACTGGTGGATACATGGTTTATGCATCAATGACTCATCAATACATTTTTAATTATAAACCAAAAGATATTTACTGGTGCACAGCAGATATAGGTTGGGTGACAGGACACAGCTATATAATTTATGGACCTCTTGCCAATGGAGCGACAACGATAATGTTTGAAGGTGTTCCAAATTATCCAGATAGTTCAAGGTGGTGGCAAATAGTAGACAAATATAAAGTAAATATTTTTTACACTGCTCCAACGGCTATTAGAGCTTTAATGAGAGAGGGAGATGGTCCAGTTAATAAGACTTCAAGAAAATCTTTAAAATTATTGGGAACAGTAGGTGAACCAATTAATCCCGAAGCTTGGATGTGGTATTACAAAGTTGTTGGTGACTCTAAATGTCCTATAGTTGATACATGGTGGCAAACAGAAACAGGTGGAATAATGATTGCACCTCAAACGGGAGCGATCCCTTTAAAACCTGGTTCCGCAACTAAACCTTTTTATGGAATTAAACCTGTTTTAGTTGATAAAGATGGAAAAGAAATTAGAGGTGCCGGAGAAGGTAGGCTTTGTATCTCTCAGTCATGGCCAGGTCAAATGAGAACAGTCTATGGAGACCATCAAAGATTTATTGATACATATTTCTCACAATTCAATGGTAAATATTTTACAGGGGATGGTTGTAGAAGAGACAAAGACGGATATTATTGGATTACTGGAAGAGTAGATGATGTAATTATAGTATCTGGTCATAACCTAGGAACTGCAGAAATTGAAAGTGCGTTCGTTGCTCATCCAAAAGTTGCAGAGGCTGCAGTAGTAGGTTACCCACATGACATTAAAGGAAATGGATTGTATTGTTATGTGACTCTAAATGCAGGCGAACAAGAAACTGGAGAGCTTGAAAGAGATCTAAAACTCTGGGTAAGAAAACAGATTGGACCCCTTGCCACACCAGATTTAATTCATTTTACTCCTGGCCTTCCAAAAACAAGATCTGGTAAAATTATGAGAAGAATTTTAAGAAAAATTGCAGCTAATGAACACGGACAATTAGGAGATACTACGACGTTGGCAGATCCGAGTGTTGTAAGCAGTTTAGTTGAAAACAGAAAAAATATTTAAAACTTTATTCTTTCTTTAAATTCTTTTTTAATAATATCCCATTTCAATATTGCTGAATTTAATACAATTTTACGATCGAGTTCTTTTAAATTTTCAGCAATAGGTGACCACTTGTATAAGGATAATGCACTCGAATTAAATGGAAGACTATTACAGTAACTCTTCCAATCTAAATTTTGAAATCTTTCTGTAAAAATTTTTTTATTTTTATCAATTATATCTAACGGCATCTTATTAGAAGTTTCATCATCTAGAATATTAAAAAAAATATCTTTTGCTTTATTGGTATCTCGATAATCAAAATTTACATATAAATACGAAAAAGTATAAAATGTAAGGTCTTGAAGAGCATCTGCATAAATATTCCACTTAGCTGTATTTACTGACTTCATAAATTCATCATTCTCAAAATGAAGAACATATCGTGTCCCCATCCTAGTTTTTAGATAACCATAAAGTGTTACTTGTGTTACCCATGCTGATTTCGTTTGAATAAAGTTTTCAAGCTGGTTTAAATCACTTATTTTTTGTTTAGGAATAAAAGCTTTAAATAATGCAAATAAATAAATCTTAAAATCTCTCCAAGTTAGATCTTTCCAAGTTAATTTATATTTTGCCATAAAATCAGCTAATTATCTGAATTATACCTCAAAAAACCACTTTTTTTGTACAATTTTAACACTTTAAATCTTTTTCATAATGGTTATGGTTTCGGCCAGTTATAACTAAAAGAGAGAGGTATAAATGTCAAAACAAGCACAACACTGGGAAAAAACCAGGGGATTGTTAATGGTAACGTTGGCAATCTGGTTTGTATTCTCAATTGGCATCTTCCTTTTCGGAGCAGAAATGAACGAAGTAACAGGTCCATTTGGATACCCGTTAACTTATTGGTTCACTTGTCAAGGTTCTCTTGGAATTTTCGTAATCTTAATTTTCTGGTTTGCGAATAGACAAGAAAAAATTGATGAAGAATTCGGCTTCAGTGAAAGAGGAGACGACTAATGTTAAAAGGTAATTTTATAGACAACTTGCCTAAAGTTTATGGAATCTATACAGGTGGATTTTTAGCTTTCATAATCATTATGGCAATTGCTGAACAGATGGGTATGTCAGCTAAAGCTATCGGAATTTGTTTCGTAGCCTTTACAGTAGCCATCTACGCGATAATTGGTTATCTATCACGTACAGCTCAAGCAGATGCGTATTACGTAGCTGGAAGACAAGTACCTACCGTGTTCAACGGAATGGCAACAGCAGCAGACTGGATGTCTGGTGCATCGTTTGTTGCGATGGCAGGTGGTATTTACTTTAAAGGTTACGGTTATATGGCACTACTTGTAGGTTGGACTGGTGGATATGTGTTAGTTGCATCTTTATTAGCACCATACTTAAGAAAATTTGGCTGTTACACAGTTCCAGATTTTATTGGTACAAGATACGGTGGTAATTTATCTAGGTTAATGGCAGTAATAGTTTTAACTGTTGCTTCATTTACTTATGTGACTGCACAGATTAACGCTACAGGAACAATTGCATCTGTTGCTCTTGATATTCCATTCCAATACGCAGTTTATGTTGGACTAATAAGTATCTTATTATGTTCTATGTTAGGTGGTATGAGAGGAGTAACTTGGACACAGGTAGCACAGTACATTGTACTAATTATAGCTTATTTACTTCCGGTATTCTGGATCAGTAACAAAATGGGTGCGGGTTTCTTCCCACACTTTATGTTAGCTGATGAAGTTTCTAGAATTGCTGAATTAGAAGCTCAGTTTGGTTTTGTAAAAAACTCAGCTGAAAATCTAAAGGAAGTACCTAAAGGCTTAGCTGGAATAACTAAAGCTCACTCAGCGGTTAACGCTACACCTTGGGCATTTATTTCATTAGCACTAGCGATGATGATGGGAACAGCTTCATTACCGCACGTGATGATGAGATATTTCACTACTCCAAGTGTAAAAGCAGCTAGAAAATCAGTAGGTTGGTCATTATTCTTTATCTTCCTACTTTATTCTTCTGCTCCAATGTTAGCTACACTGTCTAAATTGTCATTGATTGATCCGTCATTACCAACTGGTATTATCGGTAAATCGATTGCAGAAGTTCAAGCGATAGATTGGTATCAAAACTGGAACCAAGCAAACTTAATGTTTGTAAGCGACTTTAACGGAAATGGAACTCTTGAATTAAACGAGTTTTTCATGGGTGGTAAAGCCGTTGTGTTAGCAACTCCAGAAATAGCTGGATTACCATATGTAATCTCAGGTCTAGTTGCTGCTGGAGGTATGGCTGCTGCTATGTCTACAGCGGATGGTTTGATTCTAGCGATTGCAAATGCTTTATCTCATGACTTGTACTACAAGATCATTGATCCAAAAGCAGAAACTGCAAAACGACTAGTTGTTGCAAGGGTATTACTTGTAGTAATTGGTTTTGCTGGAGCAACTATTGCAGCAATGGAGATCCAAGGTATCTTAGGTTCAGTAATCTGGGCTTTTGACTTTGCGATGTCTGGATTGTTCTTCCCACTTGTACTTGGTGTATGGTGGAAGAGAGCTAACAGAGAAGGTGCTATAGCTGGTATGGCTTTAGGATTAATTTCTGGTGCTGGTTACCTAATTTGGGTAAGAAACGGCGGAAGTGGATTCTTGGGTATTACGCAGTTAACGTTTGGTATCTTTGGTTCAGCAGTCAGCTTAGTATCTATGGTAGTAGTAAGTTTAATTACTGCAGAGCCTAATGCTGCAACACAAAAAATGGTTGATGAGGTTCGTGTACCGTCAGGTAAATCGATCCTAGGTAAACAACATTAAATAATCTTATTTAAGGGGCGATTAATTTCGCCCCTTTTAATTTCTTAATTTTTCCAATATAAATTTTGAATGTCAGCTAACTTTCACCCCTTAGTTTATATAATTGATTATATTCTTGGAGTAATTATGTGGACTTTGATTGGAAGAGTCGCGATGAACATCTTCCAAAGAGAAGACTCTCAATTTTTTTTTATGAAAGTATTTGTTAAATTTACTAATCCCTTGATTAATATTTTCAAACCTTTGACTCCAAAATTTATAATTCAACCACTAGTTCCCTTATATGTAGCATGGTTTTTTTTTATGATAAGATTTTACCTAATGCCATGGGTTTTAGGTTATTCTGTAATGGGTATGCTATCTTTTCCTTTAGAAAGTGAAATTTCGAGACAAATTTACCAATTTTTTAATTCAATTAAATTTTAAAAATTGATACTAGTAAATCTAGTTATCAATGAAAAAAATACAAATTTCACCATCAATATTATCAGCTGATTTTGGTCAGCTTGGAAAAGAAATTAAAAGACTGGAAGATGCTGGTGCTGATATGATCCATGTGGACGTCATGGATGGGCATTTTGTTCCTAATTTAACAATTGGCCCTCCTGTAATTAAAGCATTAAAAGATAAATCTTCAATGATATTTGATGTTCATTTAATGATATCACCAGTTCATAAATACATAGATGCTTACTCAGAAGCAGGTGCGGATATTATTACCATTCATCCTGAGGCAACAAGTAGTTTGATAGACTCAATAAACAAAATAAAAAAATTAAAAAAGAAGGTTGGGGTATCTTTAAATCCTGAGACGAAAATTGATGTAATCAAAGATTTATTAGATCGAATTGATTTAGTTTTAATTATGAGTGTAAATCCTGGTTTTGGGGGACAAAAGTTTATGCCAGAAGTATTAGATAAGATAAAAGAATTAAAAAAAATACAGGAAAGCAAAAACATAGATTTTGATATTGAAATTGATGGTGGAATTAATTTTGAAAATTCAAAAATAGCCATTAATGCAGGTGCTAATATTTTAGTTTCTGGAACTACAATATTTAAAAGTAACAACGGAGATATAAAAAAGAATATTCATTTACTTAAATCTCATTAAATAAATGATTTTAAGAAATTTATTAAATTTCCTGTATCAATTCTATAAGACTTTTTATTCTAAATTTAGAAATATTTATCTTAATTCAAATTATTATGATAAGAAAATATCTAATATCAGATTTAATGAGCTAATTTATAAACCTAGTCCACATTTACTCTCATCTTTAATAAATTATCAAACAAAAAAGATAAATATAAACGATATTTCAATTGAAAACTTGTGGACAAACAAAAATATAAATTCTAGAGATTTTAAAAAGCTTAATAATTTTTATTGGTTTTTTAAATTAGATTTAAAGTCATCAAAAAAAAATATACATAAAATCATATCTGATTGGATAGATAAAAACTTTAAATATAATTCTAAAAGCTGGGAATTTGATATTACCTCAAAAAGAATTATAGCATGGCTTTCAAATTATAATCTAACTTTTGATGAAAGTGACGAAAGTTACCAAAAAAAATATAATTTAATGATACAGAAACAAACAAATCATTTAGTTAACGAAATTAATAAATCAAAAGACTTAGATGATAAAATAATTGGATGTGCGGCTATCATCTTGGTTGGTCTTTGCTACAAAGATCAAAAAAATTATCTAGAATACGGCTTGAGTCTGTTGAAAAAAATTATCAAATCAAGTTTTGATAATTATGGTTTTCCAAAATCTAGGAATATTAAACAATTAATTTTCTACTTAAAATATTTTATTCTTATAAGAGAGTGGTTCAAAGAATCACAAATTGAGATACCAGATGAAATAAACGAAACAATTTACTATTTAGGACAGGGTTACGCTTTTGTCTGGCAAAACACTCAATTTGATATTTTAATGAATGGAAATAATATTTCTAACAATCACGATTTTGATAATTATTTAAAAAGATTTGATTATAAATTTAAGAATGAAGAAAAAGAATTTGGAGGTTATATAATTCTTAATGGTAAAAAGATATCATTAGTAATGGATGCTGGTCCATCTCCTTTATCAAGATTTTCTAAAGACTACCAAGCTGGAGCATTATCATTTGAAATAAATTCTGATGGAAAAAAACTTATAAGCAATTGTGGATATTTTGGTTATAAAAATGTTGATCTAAAAAAATTATCAAAGTCAACAGCTACACATAGTGTATTGATTATTGACGATAATTCCTCGTGTCGCTTTGAAAAAAGAAATAATAAAGGTTTTTTAATTAATGGCGGGATAAAAATATTAAAAAAAAATTTAATATTTGAAAAGAATTACTGGAAAATTAATGCTTCGCACGATGGATATTTAAGAAGATATAATACAATTTATGAGAGACAAATAGAATTTTTTCCAAAAAAATATAAGTTTGTAGGGAATGATAAAATCTTGAATAGAAAAAATAATTTAAATATAAAATTTGAGTTGAGATTTCACTTGGAACCAAATGTAAAATTAATGAAGACACAAGACAATAAAACTATATTAATTGAATTAGATGACCAGGGTTGGAAATTTAGTTGCGAAAAATTTGAAATCAATATTGATAAAGGACTTTATTTTGGCAAAAAAAATTCATATACACAAAATCAAAATATTTTTATTAGTGGAATTACTAATACAACTGAGGAAAGCATATCTTGGGAGCTAAGTAAAATTTAATGAAAAAAATTAAAAAAGCATTAATTTCTGTTTCAAATAAAGAAAATTTAAAACCGCTCCTTCAAATTTTAAAAAAAAATAAAATCCAAATTATAAGTTCTGGTGGGACTTACAAAGAAATAAAAAAATTAAAATTCCGATGTACCGAAGTTTCAAATTATACAAAATCACCTGAAATATTAGATGGAAGGGTAAAAACTTTACATCCAAAAATTTATGCTGGAATTTTAAACCAAAGAAATAAAAAAAGTCACCGTAAAGATCTTATCAAAAATAATTTTGATGACATTGATCTTGTAATCGTAAATTTTTATCCTTTTGAGAAAACCTTAAAAAAAACCTCAAATCATAATGAAATTTTAAGCCAAATAGATATTGGTGGTCCAACAATGGTTAGGGCTGCTGCAAAAAATTACAATGATGTTACAGTAATAACATCTAATTCTCAATATAATGAACTAATAGAACAAATAAAAAATAATAAAGGTTTTACCACTCTTAAATTTAGAAAAAAAATGTCTCAAATAGCATTTGCTGAAACAGCATATTATGATGCAGTAATTTCTAATTATTTTAATAAAATTGATAATATTAATTTTCCTCATAAAAAGATTATTTATGGTAATTTAATTTCAAAACTTAGATACGGTGAAAACCCTCATCAAGAGAGTGCAGTTTACTCAAAAAATAATATTTTGGATATTCACCAAATTCACGGAAAAAAACTGAGCTACAATAATTTGAATGATATTTTTTCAGCTCTTACAATTTCAAAATCTTTTCCAAAAAATATTGGCACTGTAATTTTAAAACATGCTAATCCTTGTGGTGTTTCATCATTAAAAAATAATTTAAATAGTTTTAAGTTTGCACTTTCATGTGATCCAATAAGTGCATACGGCGGAATAGTTTCTTGTAATTTTAAAATTACCAAAACAATCGCAACTGAACTAAATAAAATGTTTTTAGAAGTGATTATTGCAAATGGTTTTGATAATAGTGCTTTGAAAATATTAAAAAAGAAAAAAAATTTAAGGTTAATAAATGCCGAACACTATGTACTGTCTGAAGTTTTAAAATATACTTCTGTAAATAGGAATATGTTAGTACAATCTGAAGATACAAAAATATTTAAAAAAAAAGATTTTAAGGTTGTATCCAAAAGAAAACCATCCAAATCACAATTTGACGATTTAGTGTTTGCTTTCAATGTATGCAAATACGTTAAATCTAATGCTGTTGTTTTAGCCTCTAATAAAACAACAATAGGAATTGGATCAGGACAACCAAGTAGATTGGATAGCAGCCAAATTGCAATAGATAAAATGAATAAATTTATGAAATCATCTAAGGATATTGTTGCAGCATCTGATGCTTTTTTTCCATTCGTTGATGGAATAGAAAAACTTGTTCAATCCGGTGTGCAAGCTGTAGTTCAACCCAAGGGATCAATCAGAGATAAAGAAATAATTAAATTTGCAAATGATACAAATACAGTTTTATTATTTTCGAAAACAAGGCATTTTAGACATTAAGAATTTCGTCAATTTTAGCAGCTAAAATAAAATCATTTTCTGACAAACCTTTAATGGCATGAGTAGTAATATTTATTTTAGCATAACCCCAGCCAAAATTTATGTCAGGATGATGTCCCTCATTTTCTGAAATTTCACCAACTTTATTGATAAAATCTTGACTTTCTTGAAAGTTTTTAAAATCAAATTTTTTTTCCAAAAAATAAATTTGTTTATCACCTTTTACAATTTCCCAGCCATCAACTTTTTTTTGATATTTTTGTATTTGTGAAATATCAAAAGGTATGACCCCACCCTCACAAGGAACACATTTTTTATTTATTAAATCATTCATATACTTATTTATTTATAACCTAATTCTTTCAATTCAATATTAAATTTTTTATCAATCATGTCTACTATATTTTTTGGTAAAAAGTTTTCCCATTTATTTTTAAAACCCATGTTGAAAAAATTAATCTTTTTTCCTCCACTTGACATATAGCCTTCACTAAAGCCTTCATTTAATTCTTTGTTTTTTAAATTTGAAAAATTTGTAGATCTTAAAGAATTATTAAACTTATTTTCATCTATTTGGCTATTTGGATTACCATATAATTGATTAATAAAATTTATCATTTCCATAAAAATCTCTTCTTTGTTATTTTTTAAGTCCTCATATTTAATAAATAAGACTTTAAACTTTTTATTATTTTTCCAAGATTTATAATGTTCAGACCAAGAACCTAAAAATGTAAAATTACTACAATCACCATTACTAGCTTTTTCAGATAATGAAGCGTTTTGGTCTAACATTCTTTCCAACGCATATTCTAGTGTGAAGGAGTAATGATGGCACATAGATGTTATCACATTTCTGGGATCTCTGACTATGTAAATGGCACCAGCTGTTTCACTCTCTGTCGTAAAATCAAAATTATTAAATTTGTTAAGAGTGTTATGAGTTTTTAAAAAAAAAATCTTTTTTTTGTCAAAAAAAAATTTTTGATTGGGTATCCAATTTTCAGCAGCATCCTTAAATGACAAAAAATCTTTTTGGGAAAATCTTATTGAAGGAAATTGAGGAATATTCATTAATAAGCTAAAGTCAAATTTTCCTTTTTTTGAAAAAAAATAAGAGGACAAGAAAGATCTAATGAAAGTATTTCCACTTTTAGGATAAGATGCAATCCAAATAATCATATAAATTTTTTTTATGGAGCGGGCAAAGGGGGTCGAACCCTCGACCTTCTCGTTGGCAACGAGACGCTCTACCACTGAGCTATGCCCGCATATTAAGATTATAGTAAGCCTTTTTTTTTGATTCAAGCTATATTAATGTGTTATACTTAATCATGTTAAAAAAAGAAGAATTACCAAATAAAATCCCAATATTTCCATTAAGTAATTTTATAATATTTCCAAAAACTTCTGTTCCACTCAACATTTTTGAACCACGTTACATTGATATGATAAATGATAGCATGAAGTCAAACAAACTTATTGGAATGATCCAACCAAAAATTACTATCAAGCAAGAATCTACTATAGAGAAACTCCATGATATTGGATGTTTAGGAAAAATTACAAGTTTTAAGGAAACTGACGATGGGAGATATTTAATTGATTTAAAGGGAGTGGCGAGATTTAAAATAATTAAAGAAATAATAAATGAGAAAAAATATAGAAGTTGTGAAGTAAGTTTTGAAAATTTCTTAGATGATTTAACCGAAAAAAAGGAAAATTTAAAATTTTCAGATCTTGAGTTAATTTTTAAAGATTTAAAATCTCTATTTGAAAAAAGAGGATTTATTATTAATTGGAAAGCCCTAGAAAAACAAAGCTTAGACGAAACCATAAATGCTCTAGCTATGGCCTCTCCTTTTAGTTTAGAGGAAAAACAAGTTTTATTAGAAGCGCAAAATTTAGCAGTTAGAAAAAGTAAAATTGCTGAAATTCTGAATACTTATTCTTACGACGAGTATAATAATACAACTTTACAGTAATTTAGATTCTAATTCCATTATCTGCATATTTTTTAAAAAAAGAATTAATCAATTTTTTTTGACCTATAAAATTGATCGTTTTACTAATAAATTTAGATTTAGTTTTACTTTCAAAATTAAATATTTCATAAATCCAATCAATACCCGTCGCAAAAATATAATTTCGATCTTGTGAATTTTGCTGAAATTCATAACAAACTGAACTATCAATTTGCATACCTAAATTTAGTTTATTATCGATTAATTCTGATAAAAGCTTAATGTCTCTTAGCGACATATTAAATCCTTGTCCTGCTAAAGGATGTATTTTGTGAAGCAAATCTCCAAAGGCAAGAATATTATTTTTATAATATTTTCTTAAATTTGATGATTTCAATCTAAAGCTTGCACAATCATCTATTTTTTTAATTAGATAGTTTGGGTTAAATTTTTTAATCAATTTCTTTATTTGTTTTTGGGTATTTATATTTCTACTTCGTAAAGAATATATAACTGAAGTTGAAGAATTCGAAATTGGTAAAAAAGCTATCGGCCCATCATTAGTAAAATTTTGATATGCAATATTATTTTTTTCTTTTTTTTTATGATTTATAATTGTGGTGTATGCATAACTATTATAATTCTTTTTAATCTTTTTATAAAAATATTTATTTGTAATTTCATGTTTTGGGTCACAATTTACAATTAAATTATAATTTTCCTTTAAAATATTTTCTAGATTAATTGTTTTTTTAAAATTAACATTTTTTCTTTTTTTTATATTTCTAAGTAATAATTCATTAAGTTTATAGTTTTTAATTATCGAAAAAATTTGTTTATTATCATTCGTAAAGTTTAAAATTTCTTTATTCGATGAATTTTCTGTAAGAACTTTTATCTTTTTAATTTCCCATAAAATTTTTTTTATATTGACTATCTCATCATTAAAAAAATCAACATTAGATTTTGAAATACCGATAGTCCTTGTTTTATTGTAAATTTTTTTTTTAGTGTTTACTAAAATATCTATTTCCAAGTCTTTTTTCATCAATACATTAGCCAGAGATAGGCTAACGAGGCCATCACCAATAATACAAACTTTCATAACAAATTAATTTTAACAATAAAAATTAGATGATACAAAGTGATAAATTTGATTCATTAAAATGAATATAAAAAATATAGCAAATATTACTGTTCAATTTACGATTAATAGATTAATTGAAATTTTAGGTTTAATTATATCATTCTCTGGAATACTATTAATCATCTCATTAACATCATACTCTCCAGAAGACCCAAACTTCATATTTCCACAAAATACGGAAATCAAAAATTTACTTGGTTTTCAGGGAAGTTATACATCTGATTTATTTTTTCAATCTATTGGAATTATATCTTATCTAATATCTCTAACTTTATTCGTCACTGGGATAAATATTTTTAAGAGTAAAAATATATTTTTAATAATAGAAAATGTTTTTTTTATTATAATTTGCTCTTTATTTGGATCTTTATTTTTTAGTTTTTTTTATAATGACAATTTTTCCCTTTTTATTAATGGAAATGGAGGATTTGTTGGATCATATCTTAATAAAAATTTATTTGGAAATTTAATTAATCTAAATATTAACATAGCTTATTATCTTCTTATTGTTTTGACAATAGGATCTTTTTTAAAAAGCATAAATTTTAAAATAAAAAGTTTTCTTAAATTATTAAAAAAACTCTCAACACTTTTCAATAAAAGAGAAAATACAACTTATACTGACAAAAATGAAATTATTACAGAGTACATTCCACAAGATCAAATCAAAAATTTAATTCAAGAAGACTTACCTTTTATTAAGGCTGACAAATTAAAAAACAATGAAAAATTAAAATTTAATCTTCCTACATTTGAATTATTAAAGATACCATCAATAAAAGAAAGGAAAACCAAAAAAGATGAAAATCAAGACCCTGAATTTCTTGAAAGAATATTAAAAGATTTTGGTGTAAATGGTAATATCAAAAAAATTAGTCATGGTCCAGTTGTGACATTAAACGAATTTGAACCAGCTGCAGGAGTTAAAGTTTCTAAAATTATTAACTTATCAGATGATATTGCAAGGAATACCAGCTCGGAGTCAGCAAGAATTTCGACTATTCCAGGAAGTAATACTGTTGGAATTGAATTACCAAACACTACAAGAGAAAATGTTTATTTAAGTGAAATTTTAAATAGTAAAGAGTTTAAAAAAAAAGAAATTAAATTACCTATAGCATTAGGAAAAAATATTTCTGGTGTCCCTTTAGTAACTGATTTAGCTTCAATGCCCCATTTATTAATAGCTGGAACTACAGGCTCTGGAAAATCTGTTTGTATTAATACTATTATTTTGTCACTGTTGTTTAGACATACTCCTGATAAATGCAAATTTATTTTAATTGATCCAAAAATGTTAGAGCTCTCGACTTATGAAGGTATACCACATTTATTATGTCCAGTCATAACTGAAGCTAAAAGAGCTGCTTCTGTTCTCGGTTGGGTAGTAAAAGAAATGGAAAGTAGATACAGATTGATGACAAAAGAAGGTGTTAGGAATATAGACTCTTACAATTCAAAACATAAATTAGCAATGCCCTATATAGTAGTTGTAGTTGATGAAATGTCGGATTTGATGCTTGTTGCTGGTAAAGAAATTGAAAATTATATTCAAAAATTATCTCAAATGGCAAGAGCAGCTGGTATTCATATTATTATGGCCACTCAGCGACCAAGTGTAGATGTTATAACAGGCACTATTAAAGCAAATTTTCCTACTAGAATTTCTTTTCAAGTTACATCTAAAATTGATAGCAGAACTATTTTAGGTGAACAAGGAGCTGAACAACTTCTAGGAAAAGGTGATATGTTGTATATGTCTTCTGCTAATAGGATTTTAAGAATTCATGCACCATTTGTTTCTGATAATGAAATTGAGACAATAAATAACTTTCTTAGATCCCAAGAAGAACCTGATTACGTAGACGAAATTCTCAATTTTGCAGATGAAAAAGAAATTGAATATGGTTCAAAAAATAATGGAGATAAAGATGAACTTTATGAAAAGGCAGTGGAAATTATAAAAACAGAAGGAAAAGCATCTACTTCATTTTTACAAAGAAAATTACAAATTGGCTATAACAGAGCAGCAAGAATAATTGATATGATGGAAGAGGAAGGATTAATTAGTAAAGCTAATCATGTTGGCAAAAGAGACGTTCTCTAATGAAAAAATTTTTATTAATTTTCATTATATTATCTCATAATTCAATTGCTTTAGGATCAATCAAAGAAAATATTATTAAAAATTTATCAAATATAAATAATTTAAGTTTCAAATTTGAACAAAATATAAATAGTAAGATTGAAAAAGGTGAATGCATTATAGAATATCCAAAAAAAATATTTTGTGATTATAATTTACCAAAAAATAAAATATTAGTATCAAACGGGAAATCTCTTGTTATAATTACAAAAAATGGAAGTTATTATAGATATCCTATCGAAAGGACACCTCTTACATATATTCTTGATAAAAACTTTTTAATAAACCAAATTCAAAATTTGGAGGAAAGGATTATTGACAATAAATTTGTCAATTACACTCTTCTAAAAGATAACAATGAAATAAACATATTTTTTGATAAAGATAACTATACTTTAGTAGGGTGGCAAACTTTAGATATATATCAAAATTTAGCCATTACATATATTTCGTCAGTAAAAAAAAATATGATATTAAAAAAAAATATATTTAAACTTCCTACTATTAACTAAATTTGTATAGACTCTTTCCTAAATATTTTCATACCTCTTGCTAAGTAATTATTCAAAGCATTTTTGTGGTCTAAAGTACAAGTGTGGACCCATACTCTTTTAATATATTTATCTTCAAAAGATTTTTTAATTGCTGAAGAAAGTAAATATGAACCTAACTTTTTATTCTGATATTCTTTAAGCAAACCAAGATAAGCAATTTCTGTCTCATTTTTTTCCTTATGGAAAATAAGTTCAAAATATCCAGCTATATCATCAGCTTTTTTAAGAATATAAGTTTTAACCTTTTGATCAGAAATATATTCCATCCACTGTTTATCTGTCCAAACTAATCGATCCGTCCATCGATGTTCTTTACCGATGTTTTTATAAAAAAACTTATTTATTTGAAAATCTGTTGGATCACTAAGATCAATTAAACAATCATCTGGAGAAAATTTTGATTTTTTTAAGTCTTTAAGTGAATTGATCTCTAAGTAATTTCTCTCGACTTTAGTGCTCACTCCACCATCTTTCCAACTTTTTCACCTCCAAATAGGTGAAAATGTAAATGAGGTACTTCTTGACCACCGTGTTCAGATATATTAGCTAAAGCACGATAACCTTTACCACCGTCTACTGATATACCAAGTTTTTTTGCAACAAGATTAATACCCTTTAATAAACCCACTATTTCCTCTTGAGAGGCATTTTGACTAAAATCGTCAAGGTCAATATATTTTCCTTTAGGTATGACCAGTGCATGAATTTTTTTTTGTGGATTTATATCATGAAAAGATAAGACATATTCGTCCTCATAAATTTTTTTACAAGGTATCTCGCCTCTTAAAATTTTAGCAAAAATATTATTATCATCATAAGTCATTTTTTTCTTTTATTAAGTTCTTCCATTACATCTTCAATTTTTACATCATTAGCCTCTAGATACATTATCAAATGATAAAAAACATCAGCTGCTTCATGAATTTTATTTGAATTTTTTTCTACTGCCTCAATAAGTTCATTAATTTCTTCTAGGACCTTTTCTTTGCTCAAAGATTTATCACTAAGTAATTTATTTGTGTAAGAACCATCTACAGGAGTTTTTTTCCTTTCTCTTGCAAGATTAAATAAGCTTTCTAAAGTATTAAGCATTTTAAATTCTAACAGGTATTCCTTTTGAGTCCAAATAATCCTTGGCTTCTTTTACCGAATATTTTCCATAGTGAAATATAGAAGCTGCCAAAACTGCACTAGCTTTTCCTAATTTAATTCCGTCCACCATGTGATCTAAATTACCCACCCCGCCAGATGCAATAACTGGGATATTTACTTTAGATGAAATTTTTGACATGAGATCAATATCATAACCTACTTGTGTTCCATCTCTATCCATAGAAGTTACTAATAGCTCCCCTGCACCGTTTTTTTCCATTTGTTCAGCGTACTCCAACGCATCAATCCCACTATTATTTCTTCCTCCATGAGTAAAAACTTCCCACTTATCTTCATTTTTTTTAGCATCTATTGCAACTACAATACATTGAGACCCAAATTTTTTTGAACTATCCACAACGACTTTCGAATTCTCAACTGCTGCTGTGTTTATGGAAACTTTATCGGCCCCACAGCTAAGTAATTTGTTTATATCATCAACACTTCTAACACCACCTCCTACAGTTAATGGCACAAAACATTTTTTTGAAGTTTTCTCCACAACATCATAAATAGTATCTCTATTTTCATTTGAAGCTGTAATATCTAAAAAACAAATTTCATCTGCTCCACCATCGCTATAAATTTTTGCTTGTTCGACAGGGTCTCCTGCATCTTTCAGATCAACAAAATTTATACCCTTAACTACTCGGCCATTTTTAACATCTAAACAAGGTATTATTCTGTTTTTAAGCATCTTCTTTTACTAATTCCTCTAATTTTATATCTCCATCATATATAGCTTTACCAACTATTATTCCTTCAATATTTTTCAAATTCTTTGCTTTTTTAATATCACGTATCGATGAAACACCACCTGATATAATTACAGGGCACTTTGACATCTCAGCAACTTTCATTGTTTCATTAAAGTTTGGACTTTGTTTCATACCGTCTTTATTAATATCAGTATAAATTAATCTACTAACACCATAGTCGTTAATTTCTTTTAAGTAATCTAAAGCAAGTTGGTTAGAGCTTTCTTTCCATCCAGATACTGACAGATACCCGTCTTTAGCATCTAAACCTAGAGCAATATAATTTTGAAATTTTTCACACGATTCTTTTAAAAAATTTTTGTCTTTAATAGCAGCACTCCCCAAAATTACTTTCTCAACACCAGCATCAATATATTTTTGAATACTATCAGTATTTCTAATACCACCACCTACCTCGATCTTTAAATTAAATTTACCAACTATATCCTGAACAATATCTAAATTTACTGTTTCACCAATTAAAGCCCCATCAAGATCAACTATGTGTAAATTTTTAAATCCATGATCTTCATATTTTCCTGCTTGCTCTATTGGAGACATGTCATACTCAGTCTTGTTGTCAAAATCTCCTTTCACTAATCTTACACACTTTTTATCTTTAATATCTATTGCGGGAAATATCTTCATTTTATAAATTTATAAAGTTATCAATTATTTTAAGTCCCATCTTGTCACTCTTTTCAGGGTGAAATTGGGTTCCAAAAATATTTTCTTTTTCAACAGAACAAACAATATTTGATGAATAATCAGTTGTTGCTGATATCACATTTTTATCTTCTGGAATAAATTCATAACTGTGAACAAAATACATATGAGAATTTTCCTTTATATCCTTAAAAATTTTACTATCTTTTACAATATTGATTTGATTCCATCCAATATGAGGAAGCTTAAATTTTCCATTTTGATTATCTATTTTTGAGACTTTGCCTGCAATCCAACCTAATCCTTTTGTTTCGGTTTCTTCATAACCGATGTCGGCAAACATTTGAAGACCTACACAAATTCCAAGAAGAGGTTTTTTATTAGTTATTGCGAATTCATTAAGTATATCTTTAAGGCCATTAATATTATTTAGTGCTTCTACACAACTTTTAAAAGAGCCCTGCCCAGGTAAAACTACTTTATCACTTGATTTTATTTTATTTAAATCCGAAGTAACCTCGATATTCACTTTGTCCTTAGCAACTTCCTCAAAAGAGTTTATCACCGAGCTTATATTGCCCGATTTATAATCAACAATTGTAACGTTCATTAAATCTATAAAGAACCTTTTGTAGATGGAATTGTTTTTTTATTCCTTGGATCTATTTCCAAAGCAGTTCTTAATGATCTTGCTAATCCTTTATAACAAGACTCAATAATGTGGTGACTATTGTCCCCATAAATATTTTCAACGTGTAGAGTAATTCCAGCAGCTTGAGAAAACGCTTGAAACCATTCTTTAAAAAGTTCAGTGTCCATCTCGCCGAGCTTTTCTACTTTTAGATTTACTTTCCAAATTAAATAAGGTCTATTTGAAATATCAATTGCTACACGTGATAAAGTTTCATCCATTGGTATCATCGCATGAGCATACCTTTTAATTCCAACAGATTTATTTAAAGCTTTTTTTAACGCTTCGCCAATAGCAATTCCTGTATCCTCAGTTGTGTGGTGTAAATCAATATGAGTGTCGCCTTTAGCTTTTATATTCATATCTATTGAAGAATGCTTTGATAGTTGTTCAAGCATATGGTTTAAAAAACCTATTCCTGTGTCAATTTTGTATTTACCTTTGCCGTCAATGTTTAAATCAACACTAATGCTTGTTTCTTTTGTTTTCCTACTTATTTTACCTTTACGCTTCATAATTAAAAACAGGTATACATATATTATTCGATTATGGCAATAATACTAAACCTGGGCTTGAACTATCAAATTTAATATCCATGTATAGGCTATGACAACGATTGTGTTAGTTAGAAAAAACGATGAAGTAGTGGTGGCTGGCGACGGACAAGTGAGTATGGGAAACACTGTCGTAAAAAGTACTGCCTCAAAGGTCAGAAAAATTGAGAAGAGAGATGTTGTAGCTGGTTTTGCTGGATCAACAGCTGATGCCTTAACATTGTTTGAAAGATTAGAGGGAAAATTAGAAAAACATGCTGGCAACTTGTCTAGGGCTGCTGTTGAATTAGCTAAAGACTGGAGAACAGATAAATATTTAAGAAGATTAGAAGCACTAATGGCAGTTGGTGATAAAAAAAATAGTTATATAATTTCTGGTACTGGTGATGTTCTTGAACCTGAAGGAGATGTGATTGGCATTGGCTCTGGTGGAAATTATGCTTTAGCTGCAGGGAAAGTTTTAATGGAAAGTAATATATCAGCAGAGGAAGTTGCAAAGAAAGCTATAAAAGTTGCAGCCGATATCTGTGTTTTTACAAACGAAAATGTCAAAGTTGAAAAAATATAATGGATAAATCAAACGTAACTCAATTACACCCAAAAGATAAAAACAAGAAAGATGGAGCCTCATTAGTAAGCTCATTATCACCTAGAGAAATAGTTTCTGAACTAGATAGATTTGTAGTTGGTCAAAATAAAGCTAAAAAAGCTGTAGCTGTAGCCTTACGAAATAGATGGAGAAGACAAGCTCTAGAAGGTGAAATGAAAAATGAGGTATTACCAAAAAATATTTTAATGATTGGACCAACAGGAGTAGGTAAGACAGAAATTTCTAGAAGATTATCTAAACTTGCAGAAGCTCCATTTGTGAAAGTTGAAGCTACAAGATTTACTGAGGTTGGTTATGTTGGAAGAGATGTGGAACAAATAGTTAGAGACCTGGTAGAAATTGCAATATCAATGGAGAAAGTAAAAAAAAGAAAAGAGGTAAAGGCAAAGGCTCAAAAGCTTGCAGAGGAAAAAGTCTTGGATGCACTAGTTGGTAAAAAAGCAAGTGCAGCAACTAGAGAAAGTTTTAGACAAAGACTCAGAAATGGTGATTTAGATAATAATGAGATAGAAATAGCAGTTAGCGATTCAGGAAATAACGCTACATCGTTTGAAATACCAGGAATGCCAGGCGCTAATGTTGGAATGATCAATATAGGTGAAATGCTTGGTAAATCAATGGGTGCTAAAGAAAAGAAAAGAAAAATGACAGTAAAAGAATCTCATGAAATTTTAATTAACGATGAGTCAGATAAATTAATTGAACAAGATAAAATTATTAAATCAGCGAAAATATCCACTGAAAATAATGGGATAGTGTTTTTAGATGAAATAGATAAAATTTCAGGAAGAACTGATAGGGTTGGTGGTGACGTTTCTAGAGAAGGTGTACAGAGAGATTTGTTACCTTTAATTGAAGGAACTACTGTGAACACAAAGTATGGTCCAATAAAAACTGATCATATTTTATTTATTGCTTCAGGGGCTTTTCAGCTTGCAAAACCATCTGACTTATTACCTGAATTACAAGGTAGATTACCAATAAGAGTTGAGTTAGAGGCTTTAACAAGTGAGGATTTTAAAAGAATTTTAAAGGAACCAGATTTTAGCTTAATTAAACAATATATTGCACTTTTGAAGACAGAAGACGTTGATCTTAAATTTTCTGATGATGGAATAGATGCTATAGCGAAAATTGCTTCTGAAGTTAATTCATCTGTAGAAAATATTGGTGCAAGAAGATTACATA
Source organism: uncultured Pelagibacteraceae bacterium (assembly GCA_902603625.1). Classification (GTDB taxonomy): domain Bacteria; phylum Pseudomonadota; class Alphaproteobacteria; order Pelagibacterales; family Pelagibacteraceae; genus Pelagibacter. The sequence continues at coordinate 6,429 of CACKVM010000002.1, read as the reverse complement.
CTATTATTGAAAAAATTCTAGATGAAATTAGTTTCACTGCAACAGATAGAGCAGGTGAAAAAATTATAATTGATAAAAATTATATAGAGAAAAATCTTGATAATTTAGTTAAAGATACAGACTTATCAAAATTTATATTATAAATAAAATTAATTATTTAATTTTTTTTTTAAGATAAATATAGAAAGCTCCTGAGCCTCCATCTTCAATACTTGCTTCTTTAATCTCATTTATTAAATTACTTAATTCAAAATTATTATTAATATACTCAGGTAATGAATATTTAAGTATACTTAAATCTTTCGATTTATATGGATCTTTTTCATTTTCTGAGTGAAGTCCTTTTCCTGTAACGACAATAATTTTACGAACTCCATCTGAAAATGCAGATTTAATCAAGCTATCAATTTTTTTATTTGCTTCATCTAATGAATAACCATGAAAATCATATCGTTTTGTTTTAACAATATTTTTTTTTGAGGAATCTAAATCTTTATTATTTAATCTAGATTGATCTGTTATAAAATTTTCCCAATCTTTTTTATCTTTATCTGAAATTTTATTGCTCAATTATGTTAAAGTATCAACTAATTGCCAATTCGGATTATTGTTTCGTACGTCTTTTGAAAAAACCCATGTATCATAAATTTTTTTAATTTTTTCAGGGTCCCCAGAAATCACATTATTTTCTTTGTCTCTGATACAAGTAATTACTTCTGCAACGAAATCGACTGTAACACTTAAAATTTTATCAATTTTTTTATGCTCTTTTATTTTAGCAGAATTTACACCTATAAAAGTAATGTTTGCATAATGACCTCTTTTACCTCTTTCTTTTAGAGCCTCATTAAATTGATCAAAAATCTTTTTACTCAACAATGGTTTACTTGCAATTAACTTATTATCGTTATCACTAAAGTCAGTTATAATTGTTTCATAAGCGATTTCTGCTCCTTTTAGAAAATCTTTTTGTGCATTTTTGTCAAATTCACCATTCTCAATATTGGTATTTTTTACTTGAACATTATTTATGACATTTTCGAATTGCGATGTAGATTTACCCTCAAATCCTGTTCTTTTTCCTAATATTCCCCTTAATCTTAAAAAAATGAACCCAGCAATCATCGCTAACAATATGATATCAATATATTCAAAGCTACTGTTCATGGCCTGAATGTAATTACTCTGTTGATATATTTCAACTAACAATTACATTAAAGACAAATGAACACAGTCCTTTTATCAATAATTTTAATCCCTGCTTTAGAAATTTACTTATTTATAAAGATTGGCTCTCAAATAGGAGCATTTAACACAGTTTTGCTTATATTTATTACTGCAATTATAGGAGTTTATTACGCAAAATACGAGGGTATTAACACTATAAGATCTGGTTTTGTACAAGTAATTAAAAATGAAGTTCCAGCGTATGAAATTATTTCTAGCGCAGCAATAGCCTTTGCAGCCATTCTTTTGATAATTCCTGGTTTTGCAACTGACTTAATAGGTTTTTTATTAATTTTCCCATTGAGTAGAAAATTAATTTTTGGAAATTTATCAAAAAAGTTTAATGAAAAACAAACAAACAAAAAAAATTTTATTGAAGGCGAATTTGAGGAAATAGAAGAAGATGACGACAGAAAAGTTTAAAATCCTAGCAAAATATATTAAAGATATGTCAAGTGAAACACGCGATATAGAGACTTTTTTATTTGTTAAAGATAATATTTCAAAATATCAATTAAATATTGACATCACATCTAAGCCTTTAAAAAATAAATTAATTGAAATTAATACTACTTTGAAATTTGAGGATAAGGAACCAAATGAAAAAAAATCCTACTACGAAATAGTTTATGCATCAATAGTAAGAATTAATGAAGAAATTAAAGAAAAGAAAGATTTGGAAAGAATAATCTTGTGTGATGTTCCTAATAAAATATATCCTGAATTAGAAAATGCTTTTTTAAATTTAATGCATAATTCTGGCCATCCATCAATTAAGCTGGAAAAAAAGATAGATTTTACAAAATTGTATAACGAAAAATTTAATTAAAAAAATTTTTTTTTAAATTTATTTTTAAAAAATCTTCATGTTTTTTAAGTTCCTGAGGAGTAGGCTTAATTATTTTTTTGAAATATAATAAACTCTCTCTATCTAAAATTTGAGATTTTTCATCTTGTGCTTGAAAGTTTAATGATGGTTCTTTTTGATCAATTAAATTAATATATACTTTCGCTAATAAATCACAGTCGATAAGAGCAGTATGATTTACTCTCTTTGAATTATCAATTCTATATCTTTTACATAATGCATCCAGACTTATTGAAGCACCTGGAAATTTATCGCGAGCTAAAACAAGTGTGTCAACAATTTCATTATTAATCTTTCCTTTGCCTAATAATTTAAGTTCTTTATTTAAAAACTCTAGATCAAAATTAGCATTATGTATTATCAATTTTTTTCCATCAATGAAATTTAAAAAGTCATCTACTACTTCTTTAAATTTTTTTTGATTAGATAAAAAATCATCTGTGTAACCATGAACTTCTAAAGCCTTTTCTGAGACTTTTCTTTCTGGATTTAAATAACTGTGAAATTTTTTTTTAGTTGGTATTAAATTTTCTAATTCAATACAACCAATTTCAACTATTCTGTGCCCTTCTTTTGCTGAAATGCCTGTAGTTTCAGTATCTAATACTATTTCTTTCATTTACCTCTTTTTTTAAGTTTTCCTTGTCAGTTAATAAGATTTTAGGATCCATCCCGCCTTGAACAGGAATATTAATATTTCTGGAAATTTGTTTTGGATCCGTATTGTAATCAATACAAATGACACTTGGATTAACGACATCACAATATTCTTTGTAGTTTTTAATGTTTCTTGGAAAACATATAACTGGAACATTAAAGGACTTAATATACTCAGCTAAGTTTGATGTTGGTTTGTAAATATAATTTGGCAAATCTTTTTCTTCTAATAAACCAGCCCAACTATCAAAAATTTGAATGATCTGTGCACCACTATTTATTTGATGCTTGATATGTATTTTTAAAAATCTTTCTATAATTGCTAAAATGTTATTAATTAAATTTTCATCACCAAAAAAATCTTTTTTTAAGCCACTCTTAGGTGATTCTTGATTTAACATATAAACTAACAAGGTCCATGGAGCTCCAACAAATCCTATTGTGGTTTTGTTTTTAGTAATTTTATTATTTTTTACCAAATTTATTAATTTATAAACTGGATTTACCTTTTTAATAAAATCACTTTCAGTTAATTTTGAAATATTTTCTAAATTTATGTTGCCCAATATAGGTCCAGTTCCTTTTATAAATTCTATTTTTTGATTTAATCCATAAGGTAACATTAAAATATCAGAAAAAATTATTGCTGCATCCAAATCATACCTAATTAATGGTTGTAGCGTTAACTCAGTAGATAACTTTTCGTTAAGGCATAATTTAATAAAATCTGGGTTTTCTTTCCTTATTTTTCTAAATTCAGGTAAATACCTACCTGCTTGTCTCATTATCCATATTGGATTTATATTAACGTTTTTGTTTAAAATTACTTCCTCGATAGGAGACATAATTAATTAATAAATATATTTAATTTTAGTATTAATATAGCTTGTGAATAACGTTGATTAAATTTTATTAACATTATATCAACAGTTTATCTGATATTAAGATAATTAATATTGTTCAAAATGCAGCTTTTTTTTAATTTATTAAGTTTGGTGTATTATTAGTCAGATTTGTTTATTTTTGTGAATAAAGTTCTTATTTTACAACATTAATTAAACAATATCTAAATATACAAAATTTATTAAAATAATAAAAATTTATTAACAAATTATTCATGAGTAATACATTTCAAATTTATTTAATCTCTGATTCAACAGGTGAAACTTTAGATAGAATATTTTTAGCCCTTAAAGCACAATTTAAAAATATTAATTATAATGTTAATTCTTATTCTTTTACTAGAACTGAAAATCAAATTCTAAAAATTTTAGAAAAGGCAAAAAAAAATAATAATTCGGTAATTCTTTATACAATTGTTGACAATAATCTTGCAAAATATTTGGCTAATAAAAGCAATGAAAAGAAAATTCCTTGCTTTGGAGTTTTAGGAAATTTAATTCTAAATTTTTCAAAAATTCTAAATCAAAAAGCGTCTCATGAGCCAAGTGCTCAACATGTACTCAATGACGAGTATTATGAAAGAATAGAAGCTATTCAATTTACCATGAATCATGATGATGGAAATTTAGTAAATGAAATAGATAAATCAGATATTGTGTTAATTGGTGTAAGCAGAACAAGCAAAACTCCAACTTCAATCTATTTAGCTAACAAAGGTTTTAAAACTTCAAATATACCTCTAGTAAACGAAAATTCTTTACCTTTAAAATTAAAAGATAATCCAAAGTTAACTTGTGTAATTGGACTTAATACAGAACCAGAAAGATTAGTAGAGTTAAGGAAAAACCGAATGAACTCCTTAAGAGAGACAGAAAACAAAAATTATACTAATCTGGTCAATATAAAAAGAGAGATTGATGAGGCGAAAAAAACATTTAAAAAATATAAATGGCCCTCAATTGATGTAACCAGAAAGTCAGTAGAAGAAACAGCGGCATCAATAATTAAAATGCATGAAATCTATTTGAACAATGTTAAATGAAATAATTCTTGCCTCAAAAAGCAAGGTAAGAAAAGATATATTAGATAAACACAATATTCCTAATAGAGTCGAACCTTCTAATGTCGACGAGGATCCTGTAAAAGAAAGTTTGAAAAAAATTAAAGCTTCACCTGATTTAATATCAAAAAACTTAGCAGAGTTGAAGGCGAATAAAGTAAGTTTAAAAATAAATAACAAACTAGTTTTGGGGGCTGATAGTGTTATAGATTTAAATGGAGAATTAATATCAAAACCAATTAATAGGGAGGATGCTTTAGATATCTTAAAAAAACTAAACGGTAAAGAGCATTTATTAATAAGCTCTGTTTGTATTTCTAAAAATGGCTCTATGTTGTGGAATTATACTGATAGAGCTTCATTGGTTATGAAAAATTTTTCAGAAACTGATTTAAAATTATATTTATCTAAAATATCTGACGAAAAATTATATGCATACAATGTTTATCAAATAGAAGGGGAAGGTAGAAATTTATTTTCAAAAATTGATGGTGATGCAGATACAATTATGGGCTTACCAATAAAAAAAATTAAGGAATATTTAAACGATATAAAATGAAAAAATTTATAGTTATTGGAAATCCAATTAAACACTCTCTTTCACCACAATTACACAACTATTGGATAAAAAAGAATAATATAAATGCAATTTATGAAAAAAAGGAAATAAAAGAGGAGGAGATTTCAAGTATTATTAATCAAATCAAAAAAAAAGAAATTAATGGAATAAATGTAACAGTTCCTTTTAAAAAAACTATTATTAGACACTTAGATGAATTAAGTGAGGAAGCTGAGGACACACAATCAGTTAATACTGTTTGTCTAGAACACAATAAAGTAGTTGGCTACAATACAGATATCAAAGGGTTTGAGTTGGGAATAAAGAATTTTAATATAGACCTAAAAAATAAAATAGTGCTTATTTTAGGATCAGGAGGCGTCGTATCATCAATAATTTATGCACTTAAGAAAATGAAAGTATCTAAAATAATAATTAGTAATAGAACTAAAGAGAACACAAATTATTTAAAAAAACTATTTGAAGATTTAATAATAGTGGATTGGGGAGAAATTCCAGAATTTGATATTGTTATTAATGCTACCAGTGTCGGCTTAAAAAAAGAAGACAATCTTAAACTTAATTTTTCTAAAGTAGGAAAAAATAAATTTTTTTATGATGTAATTTACAATCCAAGTGAGACACACTTCCTTAAAACAGGTAAAGACCTGGAAAATAAAGTAGAAAATGGTAAATATATGTTTATTTATCAAGCATTTGCCTCATTTAAATTATGGCACGGTATAGAACCAGAAATAAATAGTGAAGTCATTAAACTTTTAGATAGATGATAAGAGTAGGAATTCTAGGCAGTATTGGATCAGGAAAAAGTTTCGTAGCAAAATGTTTTGGTTACCCTGTATTCAATGCTGATTTAGAGGTTTCTAAAATATATAAAAATAATAAAAAAATTTACAAAAAATTAAAAAGTACTTTACCTAAATATATTTTCTCGTTTCCAGTAAATAAGAAAGAAATTACTAATGCTATTTTAGGAAATAAATATAATTTAACAAAAATAGTTAAAGTAGTTCACTTAGAAGTAAGAAAAAAAATGAATTTATTTTTAAAAAAAAACAAAAATAAAAAAATTGTTATTTTAGATATTCCACTTTTATTAGAAAATAAGATTAATCAAAAAAAGGATATATTAAT
>CACKVM010000001.1 GCA_902603625.1 uncultured Pelagibacteraceae bacterium | reverse complement strand
AAAATTTCCTAAAACAAATATAACTAAAGTTGCTTGAATAAGATTAGCAGTGATATCTCCTAACGCAGTCCAAATACAATTTCGAACACCATAATTCATTGAATAAGATACAATTACTATTCTTGGAGTGCCAGGAGTGATAAAAAGAAAAATTATGATTTGTAAAAAAAGAATAAAATCTAAGGGGAGCATATAAAAAAAAGATAGTCCTTAAAAACCGGGAGCTAAAGATGGCTAAGAAGGACTATCTAGATCAATATAGCATATCCCAAAAAAAATGCATTATCGATTTTTTTGAAATATAAAGGATTTATGAAAAAAAAAGGTCACAGGCCGGTTACTCGAGTCAAAAATCCAGAGCCAAATATTGAAAGTCCAGATTGGGTCATCTGGGCAGCATGGGCTGATAGGATCACTTTTGAAGAAATAGAAAAAAAAACTGGTTACAAAGAATCTGATGTTATAAAAATAATGAGAAAATCTCTTAAACCTTCCTCATTTAGATTATGGAGAAAAAGAGTCCATGAAAAGAGTATTAAACATAGAAAAAAATTTGAATACTCTCGAAAACAATTATCTAGTAAAATTAAAAAAGGTGATTACTTATAACCTATGAAAAAAATAACTATCTACACAGGTCCTCTTTGCAATTACTGTGAAGCTGCTAAAAGATTGCTAACTAGAAACAACGCTACTTACATTGAAATCAATATTGCAACTGTTGATGGTGCTATGGATGAAATGATTAAGAAAGCAAACGGAAAAAGAACAATACCACAAATATTTTTTGATGATCAACATATTGGTGGTTATGATGAAGTTAGAGCATTAGAAAAAGAAAATAAATTACAAGATCTTTTAAAATAAAACGTAATAAATAACCCAAAAAATTAAAGTATACTCAAAAAAACTTTTAAAGATTGTGATTTGTTTTTCATTAAACTTTTGATTAATAAATTTTTTTGAGAAATAAAATCCAATATTAACTAATAAAACAGCAAAAATAATTCCAAATATAGTAGGTTTAATAGAAAAATTTTTGTAACCAAAATAACAAGCTGCAATTAAAGTAAACCAAGAAACTTTTGTAATAAATATTTTAAAAATTAATCCAGCTTTTTTACTAAATACTGATTGCGTTTTTATAATTGAATACGACCATATGACTCCAATTAAAAAACTTATATACTTGATTATCATTAATTTTTTGGTTTAAAAACTAAACAAATACCATTATTACAATATCTTTTACCTGTTGGTTTAGGACCATCTTCAAAGATATGACCATGATGAGCATTGCAGTTTTTACAATGATATTCTGTGCGAGCGTAACCTAATAAGTGATCTGTTTTTGTTTCAAAAACATCTGGTAATGACTGAAAAAAAGATGGCCAACCAGAACCACTCTCATATTTAGTTTCAGAACCAAATAATTCTACTCCACAGTTTGCGCAGTGATAACTTCCATTTCTTTTTTCATTATTTAGTTCACTAGTACCTGGAGGTTCGGTGCCATCTTCAAACATTACTAATTTTTGTTCTACAGTAAGATTTGGATTTTTTTTACTCATTTATTTATAATAATTTAGCACATGATTGATGTAAAATAGAGTGTAATTCAACAAGTTTATCAAAATCTTTATTATATCCACCACCCAAAACTCCACAAAGTGGAATTCCTTTTGAAAAAAAATTTTCTGTTACAATTTCATCTCTTTCTCTAATTCCATCATCTGAAATTTTTAATTTACCTAGACGATCATTAAAATGAATATCAACACCAGCTATATAGAAAACAAAATCAAAGTTTTCCTCATTTAATTGATTTAGATAAAACTTAAGTATTTTAATGTACTGTGCATCTTCTAAATTATCATCAAGTCCAATATCAAGATTACTGGTAGATTTTTTTGCTGGATAATTTGATTTTGAATGCATACTAAAAGTAAATACATTTCTATTATCTTTAAATATATCTGCACTTCCATTTCCTTGATGAACATCTAAATCAACAATTAAAATTCTGCCTGCTAAACCTCGATCTAATAGATAATGAGCGGCTACAGCTACGTCATTGAACACACAGTAGCCAGCACCACCATCAAAATTCGCATGATGACTTCCACCTGCTGTATTGCAAGCTACACCACTTTTAATTGCAAGTTTTGATGCCAGCACTGTTCCCCCTGTGGCCACCAATGATCTTTGAACGACACTATCAACTAATGGGAAACCAATTTTTTTTATAATTTTTTCATCCAAAGTTTTATTTTTTATATTTTTTATGTATTTTTCAGAATGAGCTTTTTTTAATGTTTCCTCAGAACAGGGGTACGGTGTATGAAATCTTTTTACAATTTTTTCTTTAATCAAATAATTAGCTAATTCTCCAAATTTATTTATTGGAAATTTGTGATCATCACCAATTTTAGCAAAGTAATCTTTATGATTTACTACAGGCAAATCCATTTTTACTCTATTACTCTAATAGGCTTACCATTTGCACAAGCTTCCAAAGCTTCTATCATTTGATTGTAAAAAATACTATAATTCTCAGCTGTTACATAACCAATGTGCGGAGTTAATAAAGCATTTGGCAAAAATCTAAGCTTATTATTTTCTGGCAAAGGTTCTTTCTCATAAACATCAAGACCTGCTCCAGCTATTTCATTTGTAGATAGTGCAATAATTAAATCATCTTCATTAACAATCGGTCCTCTTGAAGTATTAATTAAGAATGCAGTTTTTTTCATTTTATCTAATTCTTTTAAGGTAATACAATCTTTATATCTATCACCCCCTTGAACATGAATAGATAAGAAATCTGAACTTGTAATTAAATCATCTTTACTGCATGGCAAAACATCTAATTCCTTGCATTTGCTTAAATCTAAATTTTCACTCCAGGCCATTACTTGCATTCCAAATGCTTTTCCTATCTTAGCAACTTGTGAACCAACTCTGCCGAGGCCAATCAATCCTAAAATCTTTCCTTTAAGCTCAACACCTACAGTTGTTTGCCAATATCCTTGATACATATTGTCAATTTCTTCTTTAAAATTTCTTGCTAATCCTAATATTAAAGCCCATGTCAATTCTGGAGTTGGGTGAATATTTATTTCTGTTCCACAGACTATAATTTTTCTTTTTTTTGCAGCATCTAAATCAATTGATTTATTTCTTGATCCACTAGTTATTATAAATTTTAACTTAGTTAAATTATCTATAATATTCTTGGTCATTGGCGTTCTTTCTCGCATTACAAGAAGAGCCTCAAAGTCAGCTAATTGCTCTAAAACCTCTGACTCATCTGCAAAAGGTTCACTAAAAATTTTTATTTCATACTTTCCTGAGAGTTTTTCAATGTCAACAAACTGTTGTGAAACATTCTGATAGTCATCTAAAATTGCAACTTTAAGCATTTTTAATCTCCTTATTAGATAAAAATAATCCTAATATTATCAGAATTGCTCCAATGAAGTGAAAAAATTGGAATTTTTCGTTATAAAAAAATATTGCCATCAAGGTGCTAAATAATGGAATTAAAGACAAGAATATTCCAGCTCTATTTGCCCCAATAATTGAGACAGCTCCTGCCCAACAATAATAAGATCCAATGCTCGGAAATAGAGCCAAGAATATAAGAATATAAAATAAGTTTTCATTAATTTCTATTTTTTGTCCTTGAGTAAATTCGTAAATAAACTGAGGAAAAATAAAAATTAATCCGAGAGAACATAAAACATGAACTAAAGTAAGAAGTGGTAAGTCAAATTTTTTTCTTTTTAGAAAGGCTGAATATAAACCCCAGGATACAACACCTCCGATCATTATTAGATCACCCTTGTTGAAATTTAATGAAAGTATTATTTCAAAATTTAGTCTTGTGACAATTGATAAAATTCCTAAAATAGAAATCACTAATCCTATGATTTGATACTTATTTGTTTTTTCTATTTTAAATATAAAACACAATAAAATTATAATTGCTGGTATAGCTGTGTTGAAAAGAGAAGCATTTATAACCTGAGTATAAACTAATGATAAATACGTAAAAGAATTAAATAAACCTACACTTGTTAATGCTAAAAAAAATAATAATGGTAAATTAGTTAAAATTATTTTCTTATATCTTATCAATTCATTAAAGGTAAATGGTAATAAGATTAACCAAACCAAAAGCCATCTACAAAAAACTAAAGTCATTGGGGGAATATTAGAGAAAAAAGCTAATTTACCTATCATGAAGTTTCCAGCCCAAAATAATGTTGCACATACAAGCATTACATATGCTTTAGTATTTTGCATTTTAATAAAATCTTGCTGAGCTATAAGGGTCTAAATTTAGATTTGTATTTTCTTTAGCTATCATTCCAGAAACTATTTTTCCAGAAATTGGTCCTAATGTCCATCCTAAATGATGATGACCGAAACAATAAAAAACATTTTTATGATTTTTGGAAGGTCCCATCACAGGCAAAAAATCAGGGAGTGTTGGTCTAAAACCTAACCATTCATCTTCATGCTCTGGAAGATCACCTAACATGTACTTTGCGTTATTAATTAAATTTTTAATTCTTGATTTTGAAATTGGGTTATCTAAACCACCAAATTCAACGGTACCTACCACTCTCAACCCTTGTTCCATTGGTGTAATACCAAATCCTCTATTAGAAAAAATGACTGGTCTACTTAAAAGATGATCACAATCTTTGAAGTGAACATGATAGCCTCTTTCAGTATCCAGTGGAATTTTCTCACCTAAATTATCTGTTAGTTTTTTAGAGAAAGCCCCACAAGCGATGATTACCTTATCAAAAGTATGTCGCTCTCCGTCTGTAAGAAAAATTGGTTTTTCTGTTTCAAACTGAATTTCATTGATGTTTTTCTTCTCAAACCTTCCACCTTTTTTTAAAAATAAATCAAATAATTTTAGTAATATCTTTTTTGGATTTCGTGCATGTCTTGCATATGGATAATAAACTCCTGCATGATAAAAAGGCTTAATATGAGGTTCTAAATCATGTATCTCAGACTTGTTTACTAGTTGTTGTTTTACACCAAGTTCATCTCTAACTTTTATTTCCAATTCTCTACTTTTTAAATCTTTATCATTCCAAATATAAAGAATTCCTTTATTTTCAACTAAACCTTCCAAATTTATTTCATCAAAAAGTTCATCATATGCAGGGAGTGCCAAATCTAAAATTTGATGCATATTTCTAGCTGTGTGCATCATATTATTTTTGGATGTATTAAAAATAAATTTTAAAAACCATGGCAACATTTTTGGAACGTAATTCCATTTTAAGGCTAAAGGTCCAGTAGAACTTAATAACATAGCTGGCACATCTGCAAGAATATCTGTTCTATTCAATGATAATGAGGCATATGGAGAAAAATGACCTGCATTACCGTAGGAGGCTGCCGGACTTCCTGGATTATCTCTATCAAAAATGCTTACCTTAAAACCTTTTTTTTGTAGAAAAAGTGCATTAGAAATTCCTTGAATACCCGCACCAACAATACCAATGTGTAATTTTTTATTCATAAAAAAATATACAATTTATCTGTAAAATAGGTTAAGCGACAAATTATACTTAGGCAATAGATTGTTGATTATGAACTTTGGCACTTAATACAACACCGAATCCAATCATGGTTGCAAGCATTGATGATCCACCATATGACATTATAGGCAAAGGTGAACCAACTATTGGCAACAAGCCTAAAACCATGCTCATGTTGATTGTAATATAGACGAATATTGCAGCTGCAAAGCTATAACAAAATAACTTTGCAAAATAACTTCTTGATCCTGCACCAATAGAAACTATCCGATAAATTATAATAGCATAGATAATCAGAAGAAAAGTAGATCCTATGAAACCAAATTCCTCTGAAAAAAGTGTGAAAATGAAATCAGTGTGTTTTTCTGGTAAGAATTCTAAATAACTCTGAGTACCTTTTAAAAAACCTTTACCAAATATACCTCCAGATCCAACAGCAATCTTAGATTGTATAATTTGATAACCAGCACCCAATGGATCTCTGTCTGGGTTTAAGAAAGTTAAAACTCTAAGTTTTTGATAAGGCTTTAAAAATGAAATTATAAAAGGTAACGAAATCAAAAATCCTAAAATTGTATATATAAAATATTTATGATTTATTCCTGCAAACCAAAGCACTGCTAATCCGCTAATAGCAATTAATAGCGCAGTGCCTAAGTCAGGTTGAACAATTACCAATCCCATGGGTAATAGAATAATTATTAATGATGTAAGGATTGTATAAACTGAATTAACATTTTCTATTTTCATTCTATGAAAATATTTAGCTAAACATATTATGATACATATCTTCATTAATTCTGAGGGTTGAAGATTTATAAAATATAAGTCCATCCATCTTTGAGACCCAGATGATTTGATCCCAAAAAAATATGTCCATAATAAAAGTGCGATAATGGATAAGTAAAAAAGGTAACCTACTAAAAACCAAAATCTTATATTTATCAGTGAAATCATTAACATCATTACAGTAAAAGTTACTAATTTGATAAAATGGCTTTTTGTATGAAATAAAATTTGCCCACCATCTGTTGAATACATAGTTGTTAGACTTATGAAACCCAGTAGCAAAATACAAAATAAGAGCAAATAATCTAAATTTTTAAATTTTTGAAAAAAACTAAATCTATTGCTATTAAGTCTTGTGTGTTGATACATTTAAATCTCTAAAAAATTTTTTTCATTAGATTTTCTTAACGAGTCTCTATCAATAATTAATTTAAAAAGCTTTTGAGCCATTGGGGCTGCGGTGGTACTTCCATTTCCTCCATGCTCAACTAGTATGCTTAAGGCATATTTTGGGTTTTTATACGGACCAAAAGCAACATATAAAGCATGATCTCTTTCCTCATAGGGTATTTCAAAAGTCTTTAAATCTAACTCACGATCTAGCTCTGTAATTTTTTTTACCTGTGCAGTCCCTGTCTTACCAGCAAATTGATATTTAAGATCATCTATTCTTGAACGATATGACGTCCCTCTTGGTTCATTTGTTGAGGCATACATTGCATCTTGGATAATCTTAATATTTTTAGAATTCTTATATAAAGGTATAAATTTATCTACAGGTTCATCTTTGTTCTCATTATCAATTACTAATTTAGGATAAATTTTAAAACCACCATTGCCAATTTGAGCTGTCATTAAACATAATTGAATTGGAGTTGTTTGAATATAGCCTTGACCAATCCCAGTGATTATAGTTTCTCCCAACAACCAACTTTGTCCTAAAGCATTTTTCTTCCACTGTGTATTTGGAATTAAACCTTTTTTCTCTATGCTAAATAAATTACCAAAAACTTCTTTACCTAATCCAAATTTTTTTGCTGTTTCACTCAGCTTATCTACACCAAGTTTTCGAGCTACTTCATAAAAATATGTATCACAGGATTGTTTCATAGCATTTCTTAAATTCATAAATCCGTGCCCTTCTTTTTTCCAACAATGATAAGTTTGACCATACAATTCTAATGGATTCTCATGTCCTCTACAATTGACTGTAAAATTAGTGTTAATAATACCATTCTCTAAAGCTGATAAAGCAACAATAGGTTTAATTGTTGATCCAGGTGAATAATTACCTTGAAGGGTTTTATTCACTAAGGGTTTCATAGGATCATTACGAATAAGTTGCCATTCATCTTGACTTATTCCAAAAACAAATGAATTAGGATCAAAAGAAGGAGATGAGTGCATAGCAATAATTTGACCAGTAAAAATATCCATCACACAAATAGAACCTGCTTTGTCAATTAATAATTCATTCGCTAATTTTTGAATTTCTGTATCGATGGTTAACTTAATAGTTTTGCCTTTTTCACCAGTTTGAAAAGCCAGCTGATTTATTCTTCTTCCATAGGCATTAACCTCATATCTCTCAATTGAATTATCTCCAATCAAACTTGTTTCAAATGATTTTTCAAGACCAGTTTTGCCAACCTTTAATCCTTGAACGAATTTGTCTTTTATAACTTTATTACTTATAATATCATTTTCATTAGCCTGGCTTACATAACCCAAGACATGTGTATAATTTTCTTTGAAAGGATAGTTTCTTGAAATTGATATAATAGGTTTAACACCATTTAAATCATACAAGTGATTATTTATTTTAGAAAAATTTTTCCAGCTTAAATTATCAGCAACGATTAGAGTTTCCCATGGTTTTTTCTCTTTTTTTTTTTTTAAAATTTTTTGAAATTGTTTATCAGATAATTCTAAAATATCCTTTACTCGATTTATCGTATACCTAAAATCTTCAACCTCTTCTGGGACTATATGAAGCTGATATGCTTCATAATTTCCTGCAATTGTATTTCCAAAGTAATCTTGAAAATCACCTCTAATAGGAGGTAGTTTCCATTCTCTAATTCTATTCTTATCTGAAAGAGTTAAATATTTCTTATTTTCTTTGACTTGCAAAAAAAATAGGCGACTAACTATACCACCTAAAATTATTATTTTTGCAGCTCCTATTATAAACATTCTTCTATTAATAGAATTTAGTTTAACCACGTTATCACTTTGATTAATCATCAACAGCCTTATAATAATTTTTAAAAATAAAATTTAATGGAATATATAATAAAAACGTAAAAAGATTGTTTACTATATAAAACATAATGTCCAAATCATATGAAAAAAATATAAATAATACAGAGTAATTAATTGAGTTGATCAAACTAATCACAAAGAGAAAATAAAACCAATCTTTTATCAGATTAGGTCTTATAGTTATATTTCTTAAATAAGAGGCAAATATACAAACTATCATGTAAGATAATGAACTAAGTCCTAGTGGTAATCCAATTACAGTATCATTTATTAAGCCAGCAAAAAAAACTAATAAATAATCAAAATTTAGATAAGCTTTTAGAGAAAAATAAAAAATCAATATTAAAGGAAAATTGAAAGAAAAATATTCTATATTCAAATAATTAAAATCAAATTCATTTAACACAGATAAATACAAAATTATTATTGGTAACCAAGTGTATATTTTATAAAGATAATTATTTTTTTTAAATTTAATCATTCAATTGTTTTCCTTTTCGATATATGCAATCTTTATATTCTTGGGTTCCAACCTTAAAACCTTTTTTAAAAACTGTTTTTTGACATTTAGAACTATAAATTAAGTTTAATTTTAAGAATTCTAATTCCTTTTGATCTATATTATTTTGATCTATTTTTTTAGCCTGAGTTCTAACTTTATTTTCTAAATCTAAAATTTGTTGATTTAATTTATTAGTTTTCGAATTTAAGGTTTTATTTTCCTCAATTAATTTTGAATTACTGTCATTTAAAATTTCAATTTCTTCATTCAAAAGATTAATCTTAATTTTTTCTGTATTATTAAGTGATACCTTTTCACTTTGATCGGTAATTTCAGTTTCTGGATCTTCAAATGGACTTTTCTTAATTTCAGGCTCTACCTCAGCAAAAACATACTTTAGTTGCGTAAAATCACTATAAAAATTTATATAAACATCTTGATTTAAAATTTTAATTTTTCCTACAGGTATTCCACTTTTAAAAATTGAACCTGTCCCAGAAGTGTATGCGATACTTTGATTTTCAATAGTTTCGTATAGGTTATCCTTTGTGTATTTTATTTTACCTGAGTTGTCACCATTTCCTATAATAATAGCTTGAATGTCGCCTGGAATTATTGAAATCGGGACATTGGAGTTTAGATCTGATAATAATAGAACTCTTGATGATTTATAGTTAACTTCTATTACTCTTCCAACCAAATAACTCTTATCATAAACATTTGTTCCTATTTTTATATTATCAGCTGATCCTTTATTAATTATTATTGTTTTAAGAAAAGGGCTTTTATGATCAACAATAACTTTTGCCAAGATCTTATTCTGTGTAAGGGTGAAGTCTTCGATTAACTCTTTTAATTCTTTATTTTCACTTTTTATTATTTCACTTGAAATATTTTCTGCTTTAAATTTTTCTAATTCACTTACTTTATTTTCATAATCTTTATAAAAATTTGAATATTGATAAATTCTAATATAGGAATTTTTAATAAAATTTTCAGGCACAGAGACAAAAAATGTTGATCTATAAACAATTTCATTAATTCCAATTTTAAGATATTTGACTGCTTTAAAGTCAAGACTCGATAATATTATTATAAATATTGAAATAGAAACAAGAGTTAATAAAGAAAATTTTTGTTTAGTACTTTTTTTTAAAAAGGCAGATCGGATTGCTATAATAAAATCGTCTCTACTTGAGGCCATTATTCTTAATACTCAGTCAGCATAGTAGAAAATGTTTGTTCTTGATCTAAAGCTTTTCCAGTTCCAATAGCTACACATGATAAAGGATCTTCTGCTATATGAACTGGTAAACCAGTTTCCTTTGAAAATCTTTTATCAATATTTTTTAATAAAGCTCCGCCACCGGTTAATGTTAAGCCCATATCAACTAAGTCAGCAGACAGTTCGGGTGGGGTTGCTTCTAAAGCATCTTTTATTCCATCAACCATTTCTTTTAAAATGTCATTAAGAGCTTCTGCTGTATCTTCTTCAGTGATGTTTACTTCTTTTGGCGTACCTGATCTTAAATCTCTTCCTTTGACAGGATAAGTATTATCATTAGACGGAATAGCTGTACCAATTTCTTTTTTGATCTTTTCTGCAGTACTATCTCCAATCATTAAATTGTATTCTTTTCTCATGTAATTAACTAATGCACCATCCATTGCGTCACCTGCAACTCTCAAAGATTTTGAATAAACTAAACCACCCAGCGACATAACAGCTATTTCACTTGTTCCTCCTCCAATATCAACTACCATAGAACCTGTTGCTTCTGAAATAGGAAGGTTTGCTCCTATTGCTGCTGCAATAGGTTCCTCAATTAATTGGACTCTTCTTGCTCCAGCAGCAAGAGCACTATCTTGAATTGCTTTTCTTTCAACTGGAGTAGATCCAGTTGGAACACATATTAAAATTCTTGGATTTGCAAACGATCTTCCTTTATGAACCTTTTTAATAAAATGCTTAATCATTTCCTCAGTAACAATAAAGTCTGCAATAACACCATCTCTTAATGGTCTAATAGCACTAATATTACCAGGAGTTCTACCTAGCATAGTCTTTGCCTCATCACCTACTGCTAAAACTTGTTTTTTTCCTGCTTGATCAACTATGGCAACGACTGATGGCTCATTAAGCACAACCCCCTGTCCTTTTACAACAACTAAAGTGTTGGCTGTACCAAGATCAATTGCCATATCTTGACTCCACATACCTTTAACTTTGCTAAATAGTCCCATTACACTCCCCCTTTAATTTTTTGGTGTTCAATATTTTTATATAAAGACTTTTTCTCTCTCTTGATTAACATCTTATTTAAAGCATTTAAATATGCATTAGCAGACGCAACAAGAGTGTCTGTATCTGCTGATTGACCAACAGTTGTTCTGTCGTTTTCTTCAATCTTAACACTTACTGTCGCTTGCGCATCAGTTCCTTCTGTAACCGCATGAACTTGATAAAGTGATAATTTAACATTATGTGGATATAAATCTTTTATACATTTAAATATCGCATCTACAGGACCATCACCTGTTTGTGTTGTTTTTTTAATATCTCCAAAAACATCTAAAGTCATCTCTGCTCTTTGGGGTTCACCTGTTCCAGCAAAAACTTTTAAAGATTTAAGGTTAATTGCATTAATTTTATTATCTATAATTAAACTATCATCAACAAGTGCGACTATATCTTCGTCATAAATATGCTTTTTCTTATCTGCTAAAATCTTAAACTTACCAAACGCTGCTTGAACAACATCATCTGTTACATCTGTATATCCTAAATCATTCAATTTATCTTTGAATGCATGTCTTCCTGAGTGTTTTCCCATAACTAAAGAAGTTTTTTTTACACCCACACTCTCAGGAGTCATTATTTCATAAGTTTCTCTATTTTTTAACATACCATCTTGGTGAATACCTGACTCATGTGCAAAAGCATTTTTCCCAACTATTGCTTTATTAAACTGAACAGGGAAACCTGTTGCATTAGAAACAATTTTAGAAGCTTTGCTAATTAATTCTGTTTTAATTCCAGTTTCGTAAGGTAATAAATCGTCTCTAGTTTTAATTGCCATAACTATTTCTTCCAAAGCAGCGTTTCCTGCCCTTTCCCCAATACCGTTAATAGTGCACTCGATTTGTCTTACTCCTGCTGATAATCCAGATAACGCATTAGCTACAGCTAATCCTAAATCATTATGACAATGAGCTGATATTATTGCTTTATCAATGTTTGGCACATTATTTTTTATAAGTTTAATAGTTTTTGCAAATTCCTCTGGAATTGAATAACCCACAGTGTCAGGTATATTTATTGTTTTGGCACCACATTGAATCGCAAGTTCAATTGTTTTATACATAAAATCTAAATCCGTTCTTGTTCCATCTTCGCAAGACCACTCAACATCGTCAGTAAATTTTCTAGCATAAGTAACACTCTCTTTGATTGCACCCAAAACTTGTTCGTTTGTCATATTTAATTTGTGTTTCATGTGAACAGGGCTTGTTGAAATAAAAGTATGTATTCGAAATCTTTTTGCAAACTTTAGTGATTCATGACATGCATCTATATCTTTTTTAGTGGCTCTAGCTAAACCACAAGGAATTGAATTTTTAATACTTTTGCTGATTGCACTAACTGCCTCAAAATCCCCGGGCGATGAAATTGGAAATCCAGCTTCAATTATATCAATACCCATCTCATCAAAAACACGTGAGATTTGAATTTTTTCTTCAACGCTCATAGATGCGCCTGGTGATTGCTCACCATCTCTCATCGTTGTATCAAAAATAAATACTTTATCTTTATCAGCCATTGTAAAAATTTTATAAGTGAAATATACAACCTCTCGTTTAGATTGCAAAATAAAAGAGAGATTTTGTCCCAAATTGGAACTAAATTTTACTTCTTGTCACTATCAACTAATTTTTTTTTAGCTATCCATGGCATCATAGCTCTCAAATTAGCTCCAACCTTTTCCACTGGATGTTCGGCTAATTTAGCACGTGTAGCAAGGAAGTTTTTTTGACCATTTTTACACTCATCTATCCATTCTTTGGTAAATTTTCCAGATTGGATATCTGCTAAAACCTCTTTCATTCTTTTTTTTGTATCCTCTTTATTTATAATTCGAGGGCCAGATTTATATTCACCATATTCTGCAGTATTAGATATGGAATAATTCATATTTGCTATTCCTCCCTCATAAATCAAATCGACAATTAGTTTAACTTCATGAACAGTTTCAAAATAAGCCATTTCTGGTTCATAGCCAGCTTCAACTAAGGTCTCATAACCATTTTTAATTAACTCCACCAAACCACCACATAAAACTGTTTGTTCTCCAAATAGATCCGTCTCAACTTCATCTTTAAACGTGGTTTCTATTATCCCAGATCTCCCGCCACCGACTGCAGAAGCGTAAGACATTGCTAAATCTCTTGCTTTACCAGAACCGTTTTGATGGACAGCAAATAAGCAAGGGACACCACCACCCTTTTCAAATTCACTTCTAACTAAATGACCTGGCCCTTTTGGAGCAACCATAAATACATCTAAATCTTTTCTAGCTTTAATTAAGTCATAGTGAATATTTAAGCCATGTGCAAAAGCTATCGATGATCCTTGTTTTACTCTTTGTTCAATATGATTTTTATAAATCGTAGCTTGTAATTCATCAGGCGTTAAAATCATAACGACATCTGCCCATTCTGCAGCATCTGATAAATTCATTACTTTTAAACCTTTAGACTCTGCTTTCTGAATACTTGATGAACCTTCTCTTAAAGCAACAACAACTTCTTTAACACCACTATCTTTAAGATTTAAAGCATGAGCATGTCCCTGGCTACCGTATCCAAATATAGCTATTTTTTTATCTTTTATTAAATTTACATCTGTATCTTTTTCATAAAACATTTTCATAACTTACTCCTTAATATTTAACTAAAAATTTTATCTCCTCTAGTCATAGCGACAGCTCCTGTTCTGGAAATGCTTACTAAGCCAAATTTTTTTAAATTTTTAGCCATTTTGTCTATCTCTCTTCTTAATGCAGTAATTTGAATTACATTTGATTTATTCGTTTTATCCAATATTACAGCATCATACTTTTTACAAGCGTTAATAGCATTTTTAATTTTTCTTGAATTACCTACAATTTTAAATAAAGCCATTTCTTTAAATATTACACCTTTATCATTTCTTTTAAAATCTGCCACTTTATGAACTGGGACCAATTTCTTTAACTGTAATTTAATCTGGTCTATTACTTGTGGCGTCCCAGTAGTGACAATTGTAATCCTAGATATATTCCTCTTTGCATCAACTTCTGCAACAGCAAGAGACTCAATATTGTAACCTCGACCAGAAAATAATCCTACAACTCTAGCTAAAACACCAGATTCATTATCTACCCAAACAACAATTATGTGTGTATCTGATTTTTCTTTTTTTAAGGAGACACTATATGCAGACTTCGGATTTGCCATAATTAAACTAATGCTTTCCCTTTACCAGTAATCTTATTTTCCTCTTTTTCACTTGGTCCCAATATCATTTGATTATGAGGTTTTCCAGAAGGTATCATTGGGAAACAATTTTCATTTGGATCAACTCGACAGTCAAAAATAACAGGCCCATCAAAATCAATCATTTCCTGAATTTTTTCATCTAGCTCCTCTGGTTTTTCTGCCTTAATACCTTTACAGCCATAAGCTTCTGCCATTTTTATAAAATCAGGCAATGCTTCTGAGTAACTCTCAGAATAATTTTTTTCATGTAACAATTCTTGCCACTGTCTTACCATTCCCATGTATTGATTATTTAAAATAAAAATTTTGATGGGTAGATTATATTGAACAGCAGTAGACATCTCTTGCATAGTCATTAGAACTGAAGCCTCACCTGCAATATCAATCACTAATTTTTTTGGATGTGCTATTTGAACTCCAACAGCAGCTGGCAACCCATATCCCATAGTTCCTAATCCACCTGAAGTCATCCAACGATTAGGTTTGTTAAATTTATAATGTTGAGCTGCCCACATTTGATGTTGACCAACCTCGGTAGTAATATAAGTATCCTTATGTTTTGTAAGTTCATATAATCTTTGAACTGCATGTTGTGGTTTTATTGTTTCATCACTATTTTTAAAATTAAGAGAATTTTTAGTACGCCATTTTTGAATTTGTTCCCACCACTTAGCAATTTTTTGTTTATTTGATTTTTTCAAATCTAAATTTTTCTTCTTTAAAGTTTTGTTTATACCCTTAAGAACTTCTTTAACATCACCAACTAATGCTAAATCAACTTTGATTATTTTATTTATTGATGAAGGATCAATATCAATATGAACTTTTTTTGATTTTGGTGAAAACTCATCAATTTTTCCAGTTATTCTATCGTCGAATCTAGCTCCAATATTAATCAATAGATCACAATCATGCATTGCATTGTTAGCTTCGTAAGTTCCATGCATTCCAAGCATGCCTAAAAATTGATTATCATCTCCTGGGTATGCTCCTAAACCTTGTAGTGTTGAAGTTATTGGAAAACCTGTAAGTTCAACTAGTTCTCTCAAAACATTACTCGCCTCTGGTCCTGAGTTTATAACTCCACCTCCAGAATAAATAATAGGTTTTTTTGATTTATTCATTAGGTCCACCAATGTATCAATATCTTTTTGTGAAAAATAATTTATTGATTTTCCATTTAGCTTTTTTTTAGCTTTAGGTTTTAGATAACTTGTTTTAGCGAACTGGATATCTTTAGGGATGTCAATTAATACTGGTCCTGGTCTACCTGTTGTAGCAACTCTAAAAGCTTCATGAAGAATTTTTGACAGATCTTTAATATCTTTAACTAACCAATTATGTTTTGTGCAAGGTCTTGTGATTCCAGTTGTATCGCACTCTTGAAAAGCATCAGTTCCTATTAGATGTGTTGGCACTTGTCCTGATATGCAAACAAGTGGGACAGAGTCCATATAAGCATCTGTTAATGCAGTAACTACGTTAGTTGCACCTGGTCCAGAAGTTACAAGAACCACTCCAGGTTTTCCAGATGATCTTGCGTATCCCTCTGCAGCATGTCCCGCACCTTGTTCATGCCTTACTAAGATGTGTTTAATCGTATTATGATTTTTTAACTCATCATAGATTGGTAGCACTGCACCACCAGGATAACCAAAAATAAATTCAACCTCTTGATCCTCAAGACATTTGAACACAATTTCAGCACCTGTAAATAATTTAGACATTCATGCAATCTAGCTGAAGTTGTGCTTATTGGTCAAGAATTACTACATGATATCTAAATTTTTTTTAAAAATTTATTTAAATCCTCTGACTTTATTTTGTTCCAATCCATCATATTTCCTCTGCCCCAAGTGGATTGTCTTTTAGCATATTGCCTTGTCTTTATTGATATTTTTTCAATAACCTCTGATATCTCCATGCTTTTATTAATATATTCTCTAATTTCTCTAATTCCTATTGCCTTAGATGCAGTTTTAACTCTTGGAACTTTTAATTTAATAAAATTTCTAACCTCAGAGATTGCTCCATTTTTAATCATATCCTCAGTTCGAGCTCTAATTTTCTTAATTAGCTCAGTTCTTGGATAATCAATATAAATTTTGAAAAAATCATCACTTTCATACACTGCCTGAGTGCTTTTAAACCATTCATAAATAGACTTTTTAGTAAACGATTTTACCTCATATGCACGAATAACTCTATGGGTGTCTGAAGGTTTTATATTGTTTTTTGATAGAGGATCTAATTTGATTAATCTTAAAAAAAACTTTTTTGACCCAATTTTTTTATGTAGTAATCTTATTTTTGATCTTAACTGAGATGGAATATTCGGTATATTTACCAAACCTTCTGTTAAAGCTTTAAAATATAATCCAGTCCCTCCAACAAGTATGGGCAATTTTTTTCTTTTTTTTACCTCAAGAATTTTTTGATTAACTAATTTTAACCAATCTCCTGAAGAAAAATTTTTTCTTACACTTTGGAAACCATACAAATGGTGTTTAATATTGTTATAGTATTTTGGTAGTGGTCTTGCAGATAAAATTTTAAGTTCTTTATATACTTGCATACTATCAGCATTTATAATTTCTCCTTTGATTTTTTTGGCAAGTTTAATTGCAAAATCAGATTTTCCACAAGCTGTTGGACCATAAATTAAAACAATTTTGGAGTTTAAATCCATTGTTTATTTTATTTTAATACCAATATATCTTTTTTGATTCTGGCTATTATAAACAACAAATAATATTGTGTTTTGATTTGTTTTTAAAACTTCTTTTACAATTTGAGTAAGGTCATTTGGTGATCTAATTTTTTTCTTCTGCACTTCAATTATAATACTATTTACCTCAATTGAATTTTTTAGAGGACTATCATTCAGAATTTTAGTGATTATAACTCCATTGGTTTGATTAGGAAGTTTTCTAATATTAATATCATCTTTTGTTAATTTTCTTACAGTAATTTTTAAATCATCTATTCTTGTTTCAGCTAATGATGGTTTTTCTGAAACTTTAAAATCTTCAGATGTTTCTAAACGACCTAATATAATTTCTTTTGTAATTTCTTTTTTGTTCCTCCAAATTTTTACTTTAACTTTTTTTCCTACTTCAGTTCGAGCAACAATTATGGGAAGTTCTTTCATCTCTTGAATCTTTTCGCCGTTGAATTCCAAAATTATATCACCAGATCTCACTCCAGCTTTGTCAGAAGGGCTATTTTCAGCAACACTTGCTACTAGTGCTCCTCTTGGTTCGTTTAAATTTTCTACTTCAGCAATTTCTTTGGTCACATCTTGTATTCGAACTCCAAGCCACCCTCTTTTGGTTTCTCCAAATTCTAATAATTGGTCAATTACAATTTTTGCGCTATTAGAGGGTATTGAAAAACCAATTCCAATAGAACCATTCCTTCCTAAAATTGCAGTATTGATACCTATTACATCTCCATTCATATCAAACAAAGGGCCGCCTGAATTTCCTGAATTAATTGAAGCATCTGTTTGAATGTAATCTTCATATCTTGACAAACCAATAGATCTATTTCTTGCAGAGATTATTCCAGACGTAACTGTCCCCCCTAATCCAAATGGATTTCCGATAGCAATAACCCAATCTCCAATACGAGCTTTATCGGAGTCTCCAAACTTAACAGGAACAAATTTTTCATTCGTTTCTAATTTCAACACTGCAATATCTGATAATGGATCAGCACCTACAACATTTGCTTTGAACTCTTTATCATTTACTCTCACAATGATGTCTTCTGCGTCTTGAATTACGTGGTTGTTCGTCACTATTATTCCCTCTTTATCTATTATAAAACCTGATCCTAAAGCAGCTGATTGTCTTTCCTGAGGTGAACCAAACTCTCTAAACATATCCTCAAAAGGTGAACCCGGAGGAAACTGAAAAGGGAACGGATTAGAATTTGTTACAATTGTTTGAGTTGTAGAAATATTCACTACTGATGGCATTAATTTTTCTGCCAAATCAGCAAAAGACTCTGGTGCGTTTTTAGAGAAAGATTGTGCAGAATGACAAAATAGAAAAAATATTGATAAAAAATAAACTTTAATTATTCTCATAATGAACTTTTTTTGACATAATAAATTATAACAAACCCTAAAATTGCAAAGATCATACCACCAGATCTTAATTGACTATCAGTGACTAAATCCAATTTTTTGAGCATATTTTTCATTTTTGATGGAAATATGGCATATAAAACTCCCTCAAAAAAAAGAAAAAGACCAAAAGCAATGATCAATTCTCTCATATTAAAATTTATTCTGATTTAGGTTTTATATTACCAAAAAATTTAAAGAACTCACTATCTGGAGATAAAATCATAGATGTATCACCTCCGATTAAAGCATTTTCATAAGCTTGCATTGCTCTGTAAAATGCAAAAAATTCTGGATCTCTTCCAAAAGCATCAGCAAAGATTTTGTTTCTTAAACCATCCCCCTCACCTTTCATAATTTCAGATTTTTTTTGAGCATCTGCTAAAATTACGGTGACTTCCTTGTCCGCGGTAGAGGTAATTGTTACTGCCATTTCGGCACCTCTTGCTCTAAATTCTTTTGCTTCTCTTTCCCTTTCAGTTTGCATTCTTCTAAAAATTGCATCACTGTTTGCTTGGGGAAGATCTGCTCTTTTAATTCTTACATCATTAATTTTAATTCCAAAATTTTCAGCTTCATTATTCACACCCTCTTGAATTAAAGCCATTTGCTTTGTTCTATCTTCTGATAAAAGTGTTTGAAGTTCTTGCTGACCTAAAACATTTCTTATTCTAGAATTTATGATTGTTGCTAATCTAGATCTTGCAACTCTCTCATTTCCAACGGATATATAAAATTTTAAAGGATCTACTATCTGAAATCTTGCAAAAGCATCTACAATCAATCTCTTTTGATCTGAAGCAATAACTTCTTCCGGGGGAGTATCTAAGTTTAAAATTCTTTTGTCCAAAAAAACTACATTTTGAATAAATGGGATTTTAAAATTCAACCCTGGTTTTATAATTATTCTTTTAGGATCACCAAATTGAAGAACAATTGCTTGATTTACTTCTTTTACAATAAAGATTGAAAAAAAAGCTGTTGCTGCAATTGCAACTAAAAGTCCAGCTATTATTTTTCCAGTTTTCATTTTAATTTGTTACCTTTTTTTTATTTAACTCAGGCAATGGAAGATACGGAACCACTCCAGATCCTGAATTTTTTTCTATAATTACTTTTTCAATATCCAACAAAACTTTTTCCATTGTTTCTAAATACATTCTTTCTTGAGTAACTTGTTTTGCTTTAGCGTACTCAGTATAAATAGATACAAATCTACTTGCTTCACCTTCTGCTTTTGCAACTACTTCTTTTTTATATGCTTCAGCAGCTTGTAATATTTTTGCTGCTTCACCCCGAGCCCTAGGTATCACGTCATTAGCATAAGCTTCAGCCTCATTTTTAGATCTTTCCATGTCAGCTCTTGCAGCTTGTACATCTCTAAACGCATCAATTACCTGGTCTGGTGGATCTGCTTTTTGAGTTTGAACTTGTGTAATCTGTATACCGCTTGTGTATTCATCTAAAATTTGTTGAATAATTTCTTGTGTATCATTTTCAATAACTGATCTACCTTCAGTTAAAATAGGTTGTATATCTGATCTGGCAATTACCTCTCTCATTGCTGTTTCAGCTGCTGCTTTAACCGTACCCTCAGGGTCTTGAATTTTAAATAAAAAATTACCCGCATCTTTAATGACCCAGAATACTGAAAAATCAATATTCACAATGTTCTCATCTCCAGTAAGCATTAAACTTTCTTGAGGGACATCAGCTACACCACCTTGGGAAGAAAAACCACTGTCTCTCTCTGATCTAAAACCTATATCGATTCTATTAACTTTAGTTACTTTAGGAGTAAGAACTGACTCGACTGGAAAAGGTATATGATAATTTAATCCTGGTTGAGTTGTTTTTACAAATTTTCCAAATCTTAAAACAACCCCTTGTTCGTCTGGTAAAACCCTATAAAGACCACTAGCTAACCATACGAAGCCCAAAACAATTAAAACTAAAGTTAATTGTTTAGTTCCAGAGGATCCTCCGCCTGGTAAGAATTTTTTAATTTTTTCTTGAATATCCTTTATGATTTTATCTACATCTGGGGGGGTTGGTCTTTGACCTGATCCATTTCCACCTCCAGGAGGAGTGCCCCAAGGACTTCCGCCACTTTTTCTAAAATCATCTGACATATGCAAAACTATATAGTGTCTTTATTGCAAAAAACAAGTAATGATAAAAATATGTCTGAAAAAAAGCCAGAACTAAGTGACGCAATGAAAAGAAAATTGGAGTCAAAAAAATTTTCTAAGAACCCTATTCTTGGTACAAAATTCACTATAGCAATTTCTAGTGCAAAAGGAGGTGTTGGAAAATCTTCATTTGCTACAAATCTTGCCCTTGCTTTAAAAAAAATAGGTCTAAAAATTGGACTACTAGATGCAGATATTTATGGACCATCAGTTCCAAAAATGTTTGGAATTACAGAGAAACCAAAGAGCGACGGACAAAAACTTGAGCCTATACTCAAATATGACATACAATGTATGTCTATTGGATTTTTAACTGACCAACAAACTCCAATGATATGGCGTGGTCCTATGGTTACAAGTGCAATAAAGACTTTTACTCAAAAAGTGAATTGGCAAAACTTAGACTTTATAATTGTAGATATGCCCCCAGGTACTGGTGATACTCAACTTACATTTTCACAAGAGATTAAAATTGATGGTGCTATTATTATTTCAACACCCCAAGAAGTAGCTTTACTCGACGTAAAAAGAGGAATCAAAATGTTTGATAAACTTGGAGTAAAAATTCTAGGTTTAGTTGATAATATGAGTTATTTTTTAGGAGATGATGGAAAAAAATATAATATTTTTGGTAAAGGTGGAGTAAAGAAAACAGCAGAAGAATTCAAAAAAGAATTTTTATGTGAAATACCAATAAATCCTGAGATAGGTAAATTTGGCGATGAAGGGAAACCATTGGTAGAAGCAAATTCAGACCATGAAATTTCAAAAATTTATATTAATCTTGCAAGAAAAATCAAAGAGATTTACCTATAATTTTTTAACTTGATCAATCAGGCTCAAATGATTTTTTGTAGTCTTTTTTAAGTGATTGATCTTGATCTTTTTTTTTCAAAAAATAATTCCCTATAACCAAAGTGTCTAGTTCTGTTCCCATAAAACAATTAAATGCATCTTTTGGAGTATTAACTATGGGTTCACCTCTTACATTAAATGAAGTATTAACCAATACAGGACAACCAGTAATTTCTTTAAATTTTTTTAAAAGATTAAAATATTTATTATTTGTATTTTCATGGACTGTTTGAATTCTTGCCGAATAATCAACATGAGTTACAGCTGGTATCTCAGATCTTTTTACATTTAATTTATCTATACCAAATAATTTTTGTTGTTCTTCAGACATTGGAAAACATTTTTTAGAGTTTATATTTGATACTAAAAGCATATAAGGGCTATCAATATTTATATTAAACCAATCACTTAAATCATCTCTTAATACAGATGGTGCAAATGGTCTAAAACTTTCTCTATACTTGACTTTTAAATTTAAATTTTTTTGCATTGATGATGATCTTGGATCTCCAAGTATAGACCTAGCGCCTAGTGCTCTTGGCCCAAATTCCATTCTTCCTTGGAACCAACCAACTGCTTTGCCTTTAGATAAATCTTCTGCAGTTTTTAAAATTAATTCATCTTCTCTTTTAAATTCAAAAACTGCTCCTATTTCTTTTAAGCTCTCCTCAATTTGATTATTGTTAAATTCTGGACCTAAGTATGATCCCTGCATATCATCTTTAGGATTTACTTTTCTAGGATTATTAAACTCATTATACCACAATGCTAAAGCAGCTCCTAAAGATCCACCTGCATCTCCAGCAGCAGGTTGTATCCAAATATTATCAAAAATTTTTTTTTCTATGAGTTTTCCGTTTGCTACACAATTTAAAGCTACACCGCCTGCAAGACATAAATTTTTAATACCGTATTCATTTTGAATTGAAGTTGATAACTTAATCATAATTTCTTCTGTCACCAACTGAATTGAGGCTGCTATATCCATATGAAATTGAGTTAATTTCTCGTCATTTGGTTTTCTCGGTGGTTGACCAAATAAATCATCAAATTTTTTATTGGTCATAGTTAATCCGGTAGAATAATTAAAATAATCCTGATTAAGCCTGAAAGTGCCATCATCTTTAATATCAATTAGATTATTTAGAATTTTATCTCTGTAGATTGGATTTCCATAGGGTGCTAAACCCATTAATTTATATTCACCGCTATTAACTCTAAAACCAGTATAATAAGTAAATGCTGAATATAATAATCCCAGTGAATGTGGAAAGTGTATTTCTTTAATTACTTCAACTTTATTATTTTTAGCTAAAGCAACAGTTGTTGTGGCCCACTCGCCTACTCCATCTGCTGTGAGAACTATAGCTTCATTAAATGGAGATGGATAAAAAGCGCTTGCAGCATGGCTTAGGTGGTGATCAGAAAACATGATTTTTTTTTTATCATTAAAATTTTTGTCATGACTTTTTAATTTTTCAAATAAAAACGTTTTTTGAAAAAGTTTTTCACTTAACCATATTGGCATTGCCTTACAAAATGATTTAAAACCTTTGGGTGCAAATGCTACATAAGTTTCTAACAATCTTTCAAATTTAAGGAATGGTTTTTCAAAAAAAACTATATGATCGATATCACTCAAGTTTAAGTTCGCAAATTTTAAAACAAATTCTATAGCATTATGAGGGTAACTTTTGTCATGTTTTATTCGAGTAAACCTTTCCTCTTGAGCAGCAGCGATTATTTTTCCATCAATTAAAATTGATGCTGCACTATCATGATAGAAAGCAGAAATACCTAAAATTGATTTCATTCAAATCTTTTTTTATTTCGAAGTGTTTTTAATATTTTTCTTTCCAATTACAATAAATAAACCTCCGTCAGATCCAAGTCTATTAAAAATCATGAAAATTTGATTGATTAATCGAGAATAAAAACTACCCCTTGGATTTTCTTCAAATAAATTGTCATAATTTTGAGATATTTCAAAATCGCATGAAGGTATTGAATTAATATATTTTATGTCATTCTTATCAAACCATCGCAAAACTTCATCTAAAGTGTGAAGACTTTCAATTGGGTGAAAGTATTGATCTTTAATCCATGATTTTCTCTCTTCATTACTTATTTTTAAGTTTTTAAGAGTTGGGTCAAAAATTTCTAAAAATTTAACTCCAAATAATTTACTTAAATATTTTCTAAATATTGTTCTTAACCTTCCAATTTTATTATAAAGTCCGATTAAAATATAACCATTATTTTTTAAAGATTTTGATAAAATTTCAAAAGCTTTATAAGGGTTTTTTGTGTGATGCAACACCCCGTTGCACCAAACAAAATCAAAATAATCTTCAATTAAAACATCATCGAAAATATCAGCATTTACTAATTCAATATTATTAATCTCGTTTTTTATTGCAAAATTTTTTGCAAGTTTTAAAGACTCGATAGTTGGATCTAAGCCTACAATTTTATTGTTTGTTCCTAATGAAAAATATATTGATAACTGTCCTGTTCCACATCCAACTTCTAAAACCTTTTTTTTATATCCTATAAAATTTTTAAATTTTTGGGCTAAAATATTTCTATTCCCTTTTTCTAATATTGTTTGTTTGTTATCATCATCTTTATAATTGGGAAAAGGTGTTACTTTATAAAATTCTGTAACTTTCTTTGTCTCTAAATCTGTAA
Organism: uncultured Pelagibacteraceae bacterium; assembly: GCA_902603625.1. Taxonomy (GTDB): domain Bacteria; phylum Pseudomonadota; class Alphaproteobacteria; order Pelagibacterales; family Pelagibacteraceae; genus Pelagibacter. Next base: position 135,882 of record CACKVM010000001.1, on the reverse strand, counting down.
TTGTAAAAGAAAAAATCCCATTTTCTTTTTTAAATGGTTTTTTAATATATTCTGACATTTAGTCTAAAAAATTGCGTATATGAAAGGCGCTACCGCAGATCCTTGAGATAAAATTATTAATGCTCCAAAAGCTACAAGAACTATTAATATGGGTAATAACCAATACTTTTTTCTAATTTTTAAAAATTGAATAAATTCTTTTATAAATTCCATTATCTAATTAAAAAATTGTATAAATGAATGGAGCTACTGCAGAACCTTGAGTGATTATTATTATACCACCAAACATTAATAAAAATAATATAATAGGGACTAACCAATATTTTTTTCTCACCATTATAAAATTTATAATTTCTAAAATAAAATCCATTGTTAGAATTGATTTTTCATACTACTTTTAATTTTATCTTTTTCAATCCAATACGATTTTTCTGTATTAATTTTCAGATTTAATAGGTCTTTTTTAAATATTCTCATTAAAAGTCCTATTGGAGTAATGACTCCAAAAAATACAAAGCCCATAACTAGAGGAGAAATAATACTTCCTAAAATGATACCAAACTTCATCCAAATTATATTTAATGGAGTGAGTATTCTCGAATTTATAATACCCAAAAATAAAAATATTAATGAAAGTAATATCGACCAAATTCTTATATTTTCTCCATTTAAAACTGGCCAAAAGGCTATCACAAAAAAAACCACAAAAAAAACAATTCCAAAGTTACGGTTTGAAGGTAATTTTATTTTATTCATCATAATATTTTTTTTTATTTAAATTTATAAAGTCTTTTATTAAATTAAACATGTAAATTAAAACAAATAATTTTGACAAATTATTAAATTAAATTATTAAGTAAATACTATAATTCATAATAATGTTTAAACATACAAAATTAGTTTTAATTAATATTTGTGTATATTTTACCTTAATAATTTGTAGTGATCTTATTTTTGGTTATTGGTTTAAAGAATATAATTTTGGACCTCAACTAAGAGGAAAAAGAGTTCAAAAAATAGTTTTTAATTATGATAATGAAAAAACTACTTATTTAAGAGATTTTTATGGTTTCAGAGAAAATAATAACATCTATGAAAAATATGATGCATCAAAAATTAAGATTATATTTAATGGTGGAAGTACAGGTGATGAGATGTACAAAAATTATGATGACACAATCGTTGGGAATTTAAATTCTTATTTAAATCAAGATGGCTCAAACCTAAAAATTTATAATGCAAGTCTATCTGGAAAATCTCTCAAAGGGCATATTCAAGAATTTAAATCTTGGTTTTCAAAAATTCCTAATTTCAAACCAGATATAATTATTTATTATTTGGGTATAAATGATAGAGGAATAAAACCAGATCGTTGGCATGACTTTAAATATGATCTAAATCTATTTGAGAAAATATATTGGAATATAACACAAAAAAGTTTTTTTTATGAAAAAGCAAAATATATAAAAGATAATTTTTTTTTCTCACAAAGAGATAAATATTTTACAAATGATGAGGAATTAATAAAGAAATTGAGTAGTAATGAATATGTTTCATACGAAAATGCAAAATCAAATTATAAAAATGTGAGTATTGAAGAAAAAAAAGTAATCGATAATTTTAATATTAATTTAAAAAAGTTACTAGATCAGCTTGAGATCCTGAATATTAAACCAATTTTTATAACTCAAATTAAATATGATATTAATGGTCAAAGAATACTATTCTTCCTAAATGAAGAACTAAAAAAATTTTCAAAAAAAAATAATTTAGATATCATTAAATTAGATGAGCTTGTTAAAGCTCCATTAAATAACTCATTTATTGACACTGTACATACAAATAAGAAAGGGTCTATTGAAATATCAAAAATAGTATATCCAGAATTAAAAAAAATACTTTTCGAATATTACAAAAATTAAATTAATTTATCTTTTAAATCTAAAGCAACCATTAACTCATTCCACTCTCTTTTTGATAATCCAGACTTTTCAATATCAACTTTTTCACCTTTGACAAGCTTTTGTATTATTATTTTACCTTTTGCAGAAACCTCTGTTCCTCCGACTCTATAATCCATGAAAGCATCAAAAGTAATTGGAACCCATCTTTTGAGAGTATTAAGCATAATATCTGCATAAACCCTTATTTCATATTGAGCATGACTATCAGCTCTTAGTCTTAAAAAATTCATTAAATTTAATAAATCTGTTTTCCAATACCACTGAGTGTATGTATTTAAAGTTAAATTCATTCTTGCAAGTTCTCTTGCTAAACCTTTTTTATTTTCATCTATAGTTGATCCATCATATCTTTGATTAAGCATTTTTTCATAGTTTGCATAGGTTCTTTCAGCATCATGTTTTAAAAGTTCTAAAACTTCTTTAGCTTGTTCGCCTTCTAAGACATCTCCTCTTCCCTGTCTATTACTCGTCGACTGTGCAGCCAAATTGTTATTTTCAGGCAAATAAAACTCTTTATCTAAAATCGAGTACCTAGCTGAATATTCATTAACATTTGCTGTTCTATGTCTAATCCATTGACGTGCAATAAAAATAGGTAACTTTATGTGATATTTAATTTCACACATTTCAAAAGGAGTACTATGCCAATGACGCATTAGGTATTTAATTAAACCTTTGTCAGTGGATACTTGTTTTGTGCCTTTTCCATAAGAAACCCTTGCTGATTGAACAATAGAAGTGTCATCCCCCATATAATCAATAACACGAACAAAACCATGATCTAATGCGGGGACTGCCTCATAAAGAATTTTTTCTAACTCTGGAGCTGTAACTCTTTTTTGTTTGGTTAGATTGTGATTGCTGGATTTTAATCTCTGCTGATTGCTCTTTTGTTAATTTCATGATTGTTATTGAATCTAATGTAATTCCTTTTATATTAATAAAGTTGGTTTTCCAACTATGACGATAAACGAATTTCGTAATAACCATTGCGGACGTGGGGGCAGTACCCACCACCTCCACCATTTACAACTTATGGGGGTGAACTAGATTCGACGGGTGACTAAAGGCTATTCTTTCGTTCGGAATTGTTCCTCCGAAAAGGACTACTTTATAATTGCTAACGAAAGTTACGCACTTGCTGCTTAATTAACTTGTTAATTAAGTAAACGGGGTTCGGGGCACCTGGCAACAGAACGCCCCTTCTTATTATGTGGAGAGCAGGTTTAATCTTTAGTAAATTTATAGATTGTCTCTGAAACTTTTTTATAACCTTCAATATTATAATGACCAAACTGTTCAAATGGAAAGAGTTTTAATGGATTTTTATATTTTTTAAAAACTTCATTATGTATACTAATAAAAGGAATATTTAATTCTGTTACAATATTTTTTATCAAATTATAATTTGTGTTATCGTATTTTATTTTGTAACGATTATATTCAGGCAAATATACAAAGTATAATTTTGAATTATTTTTTTCTACTAATTCTTTTGTTTGTTTAAGAATTTCTTTAAATTTACTTATTTCAAAAGTCTGATTTACTGGTTCCTGTTTTATCTGATAATTCGAAAATACTTTTTTTGTTTTATCTAGTCTTATAAATTTTAAAATTTTATATTTTATTTTCTGATTTTTTTTTTTTAGTTTTTTTTCAACAACAGTATAATGTTTTTTAATTTCTACATCAAGTGTATCCTCGATAAGTTTGTTAATTTTACTTTGATGAAGTTTTAGATTTTGAGAAAAATTCAAATTATTCAAATAATTTATTAAATTTTTATCACTCAACTCTTTTTTTAAATCTTCTAAATCATTTTGCTCGTAATAAATCCATAAAATTTTTTTTACATTTGAATTTAAGTATTCTCTTAAAGTCGCATATTCTGAAAGAGGTCCATTTCCATTTTGTCCTAAATTTAGAACTGCTTTATTTGATAAAATTCTTAAAACAGAAGCAATATCATTTGGTCTGTTTACACAATTTCCATGAGTAAATGAGTCTCCAACCAAAAGGTACTCAATTTCTTGTTTATACCATTCTTCATCTGGATTATTAAATCCATATCTATCACTTTTATAAATTGAATAATATCCATTTTCATTACAATGTATTGTTTCTGAATTTGAAATTCCAGATAAAGGATGAATTGGGAAATTTTTATTTAAATAATAACTTCTGTGTGAAGTAAGTTTAATTTTATTGTTATTTTTTTTTATATCTTCATAAATCTGATTTTTGGTCCTTGTATCAAATTTTTTTCCAGTTTGTTTTTCATAAAGTTGCTCTTTAAAAAGTTGGCCCTTAAAAAAAGTTAAATATCCTTCAAATAAATAAAATGAAACAATCAAACTTATGCCTGAAATAATTAAATATTGTTTTATTTGTTTATCTTTAAAAAAAATCATTAGAATATTTTAGTATAAAAAATTTTATCACTTCATTCATATGAAAAATTTATTTATTTTGTAATTCTGCCTGTGCTGCTGCTAGTCTAGCAATAGGGACTCTGTAAGGTGAACATGAAACATAATTTAAACCTACTCTACAGCAAAAATTTATACTTTTAGGATCACCACCGTGTTCACCACAAATTCCTAATTTGATATTTCTATTTTGTTTTTTTCCTTTATTTACTGCTATCTCAATTAAATCTTCAACCCCTTCATCAATAGAAACAAATGGATCAATAGAAAATATTTTATTTTCAATATAATCATTTAAAAACTTACCACTATCATCTCGACTAATTCCAAAAGTAGTTTGGGTTAAATCATTAGTTCCAAAACTAAAAAACTCTGCATGTTTTGCTATTTCTTTTGCTTTAATTGCTGCACGAGGTAATTCGATCATTGTACCGACTATGTAATCAACTTTAACGTTATTTTCTTTTTCTACCTGCCCAGCAATCCGTATAACTAAATCTTTCATTATTTTTATTTCAGCTTCAGTTGAAACTAGTGGAATCATTATTTCTGGAAAAGCAAATTTTTGTCTCTTTTTTTTAAGTTCAGACAATGCTTCAAAAATTGCTCGACATTGCATTTCATAAATTTCAGGAAATGAAATACCTAATCTACAACCTCTATGTCCTAACATAGGATTTTGCTCATGAAGTTCTTCTATTCTAGATTTAACTTCTTTTACATCTGCACCAACAACATTTGCAAGCTCAGAAATTTCCTTTTCAGATCTTGGTAAAAACTCATGTAATGGTGGGTCTAATAATCTCACAGTCACAGGTAAACTGCTCATTATTTTGAATATTTCAATAAAATCTCTTTTTTGATATGGTAGAAGTTTTTTAAGTGCTTTAAATCTATCTTCTTGTGTTTTTGATAAAATCATTTCTCTTACTGACAAAATTCTTTCCTCATCAAAAAACATATGTTCTGTTCTACAAAGACCTATGCCCTCTGCGCCAAAATCTCTAGCTATTTTAGTATCAAATGGTGTTTCAGAATTGGTTCTAACTTTTAATTTTCTAATATCATCTGCCCAGCTCATTAATTTTGAAAAGTCTCCAGAAATTTCGGGTTTTACTGTTGGAACAGTGCCTAAAATTACTCTTCCGGTTGAGCCGTCTATAGTAATCGTATCACCCTCTTTTATCTGAAGAGATGAAGTTTTAAAAACTTTTTGATCGTAATTTATATCTATTTCACTTGAACCAGAGACACATGGTCTACCCATACCTCTTGCAACGACTGCTGCATGACTAGTCATTCCTCCTCTTGCAGTTAAAATTCCCTTTGCAGCATGCATTCCTTGGATATCTTCCGGTGAAGTTTCTACTCTTACCAAAATTGTGTCTTGCATCATCCCAGTTAATCTCTCTGCTTCTTCTGAGGTAAATACTACTTTTCCACTTGCTGCGCCTGGGGAAGCTGGAAGTCCATTTGCAATTACATTAATTGAACTTTTTTCATCTAAGGTCGGGTGTAATAACGAATCCAAAGAATTTGGATCTATTCTTAATACTGCATCTTTTTTTGAGATTAATTTTTCTTTGACCATGTCGACTGCGATCTTTACTGCAGATTTAGCAGTTCTTTTGCCTGATCTTGTTTGAAGCATCCAAAGTTTTTTATTTTCTACTGTAAATTCTACGTCTTGCATATCTTTATAGTGATTCTCTAATCTTTTTAAAATTTTATAAAGATCTTTATATACATGAGGCATAGACTCCTCCATTGAAAGATCTTTTACTTTTGCAAAATTTTTAGCTTTTTTTGTAATATATTGAGGCGTTCTTGTTCCTGCCACAACATCCTCTCCTTGTGCATTTATCAAATACTCACCATAAATTTCCTTAACTCCATTGGAGGGATTTCTAGTAAATACAACACCAGTTGCACAATCATTACCCATGTTTCCAAAAACCATTGACTGAACATTTACAGCAGTCCCCCACTCATCAGGAATTTTATTAAGTTTTCTGTATACTTTGGCCCTCTTACTTTCCCAAGATAAAAATACTGCACTAATTGCTCCAAATAATTGTTCAAATACATCTTGAGGAAAATGTTTTTTTGTTTTCTCTTTAACAGTCTTTTTAAAATCTAATATAAGACCATCCCAATCTTTTTCATCTAAATCAGTATCTAAAAGAACACCTTTGGTTAGTTTGTAATTCTCAATTAATTCCTCAAAATGGAAACTTTCCACTCCCATAACTACATTGCTATACATTTGTATAAACCTTCGATAACTATCTTTTGCAAATCTTCCATTTGAAGTTTTAATTGCTAAAGCTTCGACAGTTTTATCGTTTAATCCAAGATTCAAAATTGTATCCATCATACCAGGCATTGAAACTCTGGCTCCTGATCTTATTGATAATAATAAAGGATTTTTAAGATCACCAAATTTTTTTGAAACATCTTTCTCGATAATCTTTAATTCTTTTCTAATTTGTTGAATTAAATCCCTATTTAATTTTTTTTTGTTTTTAAAGAAAAGTTCACAAACCTTAGTTGAAATAGTGAATCCTGGTGGTACCGGTAATCCCATTCTTCCCATTTCAGAAAGATTTGCACCTTTTCCCCCTAAAAAATTTTTAGGATTCTTAATTTTTTTACTATCGTTTGATTTGAAATTATAAATTAACTTTTTCATTAGTTGTTATCTATTAAAGAAAAATTCATATAATTATCAAAAGTTTTACATATCATTTGAATTAATTCCAAACGATTTTTTTTTATTACAAGATCTTTTTCATTTACTATTACATTATCAAAAAAATCAAAAATAATCTTTTTTGTTTCAGCTAAATAATTCAATGTATCATCAAAGTTTTCATAGCTATCAACATTTAGAAAATATTTTTTAAGTTCATTAATCTTCTTATATAAATTTTTTTCAAATTCTGTTTTAAAAATTCCTGGATCGGGTGTATTTGATAATTCAAAATTTTTACCTTTAATTTCGCTATTTAAAATATTAAATGCTCGTTTATAACTCGCGATAAGATCAATACCAGTAGGTTTATTAATAACTCTATTTAAACTCTTTGCTTTTCCAAAAATTTCAGTAGTTTGATTAATATTAAAAGAATAAGTTGAAGCTATAATGATATCATTTCTGATATTTTCTTCCTTCATATAAAACCTTAGTCTATCAGTTAAAAAATCTATCAATTCTTTTTGTAGAAAATTATTTTCTAATTTTAAGTTCTGATCTAAGTATAAACTTGAAGAATAATTAATTAAATCTTTCACTTTAAAGTTTTTCTTATTCTCAACTATTATTCTAATTATTCCTAATGCTAATCTTTTTAATGCGTATGGATCTTTTGAACTGGTAGGTTTATTATTTATACCAAAAAAACCTACTAGCGTGTCTATTTTATCAACCAAGGACAATGCTATACTATATGGTTTTTTTGGAATTTTTGAATTTGAACTTATTGGCAAATAATGTTCCTTAATTGCAAGAGAAATATTTTTATCAAAACCTTGAACTTCAGCAAAATATGACCCCATAATACCCTGAAGTTCTGGGAATTCCCCAACCAATTCTGAAATTAAATCAACTTTACAAACAGATGCTGATAATTCAACTTTTTCTTTACTGATCATCAAATTATCTGAAATCATTCCTCCTAGTTTTCTCATTCTTTGAACTTTGTCAAAATAAGATCCAAGCCCTTTAAAAAAATTCATTGATTTTAATTCTGACACCTTTTTTACTAAATTTTGAGTTTTATCTTTATTCCAAAAAAATTCTGCATCACTTAATCTTGCATCAACTACCCTTTCATTACCTATTTTAATAAATCCTTTATTATCTTTTTTATTTGTTACAATTAAAAACTCATTTGTAATTTCATTTTTATCATTAAATGTTGGAAAATATTTTTGGTGAGACTCCATTGTTAGGGTCAAAATCTCTTTAGGAACTGATAAAAATTTTTTATCAAACTTGCACAATAAAACATTTGGGCTATCTACTAAATTTACAACCTCATCCATTAATTTAGGATTTTCATTTATTTTTAACCCCTTTTTCCCTAATATCTTTAAAAAAAATTTATTGATTATTTTTAATCTTTTATTTTGATTAACGATAACTCCATTATCTTCAAAAAATTTTTCATATTTCTTAAAATTTTCAAAAGATCTTTTTTTTTCCTCAAAATCTTTATCTAAAAAAGTCTGGTTAGATGAGACTAAATGATGAAATTTAAAACTTAAAATTTTTTTATCAAATATTGATAAAATTGATTTTAATGGTCTTCCCCAATTTAGATCAAATTCACCCCATTTCATTGATTTTTTCCATTGATGGTTACTCAAAATTTTTGGAATGAATTCAGTGAGTAAATCATGTGTTTTTAATGAGGTTGCTGCAGTTTTGTAAAAATAAAATTCATCCTTTTCGGTTTTTTTTTTAAATAAATCTTTTTTTTGGATTTTATTTGATCTCAAAAAACCCTCCAACGCTTGTTCAGGAGCGCTAGTTTTAGGGCCTCTAATCTCTTTAGATTTAATTTTAATTTGTTTATCTAGTCCTTCAAAAACTAGAACTAGCCTATTTGGAGTTGAAAAAGAAAAATTTTTTTTTGATCTTATTGATTTTTCCTCAAATAAATTTTTAAAATCTTCGAAAATTTTTTCTCTTAAATTTTTTTGAAGCCCAGCAGGAATTTCCTCACTAAATAGCTCTAAAAAAAATTCTGACATTCTATGTTTGCGACTGTACCCAAAGTGTAGCAGCTTGTTTTGTGATTTCTCTTATTCGACCGATATATTCTGCTCTTTGCGCAACACTAATTGCTCCACGGGCATCTAATACGTTAAATATATGACTAGCTTTCAAACATTGATCGTATGCAGGTAAAGATATATTTTTTTCAACTAATGATTTTGCTTCACTCTCATGCATATCAAATACTTTAAATAGGTTTTCTGTATTAGCATGCTCAAAGTTATAAGCTGAAAATTCTTTTTCTGATTGATGATAAACTTCCCTATAATCAATACCTTCATCATTCCAAACTAAATCATAAACGTTTTTTTTCTGCTGGGTAAACATACAAATTCTTTCGAGGCCATAGGTTATCTCGACTGACACTGGTTTACATTCGAAACCTGCCATTTGTTGAAAATATGTAAATTGAGATATCTCCATTCCATCACACCATACTTCCCATCCAAGACCTGCGGCTCCTAGAGTTGGGCTTTCCCAATCATCTTCAACAAATCTAATATCGTGGTCTTTATGATTTATTCCTATTACCGACAAACTATTTAAAAAGAGTTTTTTAATATTTAATGGAGAGGGTTTTATTATAACTTGAAATTGATAATAATGTTGAAGTCTATTGGGATTATCTCCATACCTTCCATCTGTAGGTCTACGTGAAGGTTGAACATATGCTGCTTTCCATGGCTTAGGCCCGAGTGATCTTAAAGTAGTAGCTGGGTGAAATGTTCCGGCTCCAACCTCCATATCATAAGGTTGTAAAATTACACATCCATTTTTACTCCAAAACTTTTGTAGATTAATAATTGTATTTTGGAAAGTTTGAAATTTAGGTTTTTTTATATTTTTTTTAGAGGCCATATTTCTGCCAAACTGATTTTTCCTCTAATATATTTGTTAATTGATCGACATGATCATTAGAAGATGATAATTTTTTACTAAGCCAACTTTTTGATTTTTCAAATTTTTTAATGACTACATCCTCTCCAAATTTTTCTCTTAATACCTGGTTTGCATTTCCTATCTCATCTATCAAACCAAGATCTTTAGCTTTTCTACCTGACCAAAATTCACCTGAAAATAATTCTACCTCAGATTTTTTAAGTTTTGATGATCTGCTTTTTTCAACTACCTCTATGAAATCTTTATGTAAATCTAATTGAATATTTTTCAATCTTTCGATGTCTTCTTTTTTTTCATCTAGAAATGGGTCTAATGTACTTTTATTTTTCCCAGCAGTATGCACTCTTCTCTCAACACCTATCTTTTTTATCAATTCTGTAAAACCAAAAGAAGAATAGATTACTCCTATCGAGCCAATTATTGAACTTGAGTTTGCATAAATTTCATCTCCAGCACACGCTATTAGATATCCACCTGAGGCTGCTACATCTTCTGCAAAAACTATTACTTTTTTTTTATTTTTTTTTGCCTGTTGTCTAATTAGGCTATAAATTAAATGTGATTGGACGGGAGAACCTCCAGGAGAATTTATTGTAATAGCGACACATGGTGCTTTTTTAACTGAAAAAGCTTTTGAAATAATCTCTTCTTGACCAGAAAAATCTATGCCTTGTTTAAATTTACCAACATTTCCAATTACACCACTAAGCTTAATGTGTGGAATAATTTTTTTCTTTTTAAAAAAAGAGAGCATTTTTAATATTTATAGAATTTTTTTATTAATATAAAGACACCTTATAATTGAAGATTTAGGTGCGTCAATTGATAAGTATAAAAAGCAACCTATTATACTAATTTGCTTAAATAATGGGAAGTGTCATACAATTAAAAAACAAAATTAATAATTCATATTTTCAACTAAAAAATTCAGTTGAAGATAGATTGATATTAGTTGAAGAAAAAATAAAGTCTAAATTAGAGAGTAACGTAGACTTAGTTCAGAAAATGACAAACTATCACCTTGATACAGGTGGAAAGAGATTAAGAGCCTTACTAACTTTAGGTTCTGCAAAATTATGTGGATATTCAAAAGGAACTAGGGATATAAATTTAGCTGCTTGTGTAGAACTTATTCACTCAGCAACTTTAATGCATGATGATGTAATAGATAATGGATCTATTAGAAGGGGAAAAGAAACTTTAAACAAATTATGGGATAATCATTCCTCTGTTTTAGTTGGAGATTATTTACTTAGCAGATGTTTTGAAATGATGGTAGATGATGGAAATATTGAAGTTTTAAAATTACTATCCTCAACTTCCTCTAAGATTGCTCAAGGAGAAGTTCTTCAATTACAGCACAGAGGTGAAGTAGATATGTTGGAGGAAACTTACTTAAGAATAATTTCTGCGAAAACTGCTGAATTATTTGCAGCAGCTACCAAAGTTGGTGCAATTTTGTCAGATGTGTCATCAAAAGAAAAAGAGGCTTTAGAATTTTACGGAAGGAATTTGGGATTAACTTTTCAAATAGCTGATGATACTTTAGATTACAATTCTGAGTCAAAATTATTTGGAAAAAAAATTGGCAAAGATTTTTATGAGGGGAAGATTACTCTGCCAATAATCTTATTATTTCAAAAAGCAAATCTTAATGAAAAGGAGAGTCTTAAAGGTATTTTTTTAAAAGACAAAAGAGATGAAAGTGATTTTAATCATACATTATCTTTAATCAAACAATATGAAATTATTAAAGAGTGTTATCAAAAGGCAAGTCATTATATAAATCTAGCATCAAACTCGTTATCAATATTTAAAGATTGTAATGAAAAAAATATTTTTGAAAATTTAACTTCATTTAGTTTGTCTAGAGATTTTTAAGGACTTAGAAGACTTTTTATCCAACTACCATTTTTATCTATAGAGTACTTTAATCTTTCATGTATTCTATTATCTCCATCTAACCAAAATTCAATTGTGGAAGGTGTTAAATTCCAGCCAGACCAGTGGCTTGGTCTTGGTACATTGTCTTTGTCATTATATTTTTTTTTATAATTCTCTAAAGCATCTAAAAGTTCATCTCTATTTTGGAGAATACTACTTTGTTTTGAGGCCCAAGCACCTATTCTGCTATCATATGCTCTAGAGTAATAGTACTCATCAGCAGTTTGATCATCTACTTGTTTCAATGTTCCAACTATCCTTATCTGTCTTAATAGACTTTTCCAATGAAAGCACATTGTGGCATTTGGGTTTTCTTTAATTTCATTTCCTTTCTGACTGTTTAAATTTGTATAAAAAACAAATCCATTTTCACTGTGACCTTTGAGCAGAACCATTCTTACTGAAGGAATACCCTTTTTATTTGCGGTACCAAGTGCTAAAGCATTAGGATCATTAATTTCTTTTTTTTTAGCCTCCTCAAACCATCTTTGAAATAGTTCAAATGGATTATCTAGATCTAAGAAGCATTTATTAAGCCCAAGTGAGTTTTTTTGATTCATAATTTAAACAAAATAATCTATACAATATAAATAATGTCATTTAATACTTTTGGAAAGTCTTTTCGTTTTACAACTTGGGGAGAATCCCATGGTCCAGCTATAGGGTGTATTATAGATGGGTGTCCACCATTAATACCAATAAAAGAAGCCGATATTCAAGAAGAATTAAACAAACGAAAACCCGGGCAATCAAAGTTTACTACTCAAAGAAAGGAAAGTGACAAGGTTCAAATTCTTTCAGGAGTTTTTGAGGGAAAAACGACTGGGACACCAATATCATTGATAATTTACAATGAAGATATGCGTTCAAAGGATTATAATGATATTAAAGATAAATTTAGACCAGGACATGCTGATTTCACATATTTTAAAAAGTATGGAATAAGAGATTACAGAGGTGGAGGTAGATCATCTGCAAGAGAAACAGCTGCAAGAGTTGCGGCGGGTGCTGTGGCAAAAAAAGTTTTAGAAAATAAATTAGGGAAAAAATTTAAAATCACTGGAGCTGTAACCCAACTTGGAATATTAGGATGTGATACCAATAAATGGGATGATAAAATAATTTCTAAAAATCCATTTTTTTGTCCAGATAAATCAATGTTAAAAATTTGGGAAAAATACTTATTAAGTGTTAGAAAAGCTGGATCTTCATGTGGAGCGATAATCGAAGTAAGAGCAAACGGTATCCCCGCTGGATTAGGAGCACCCATATACTCAAAATTAGACTCTGACATAGCATCAGCTATGATGAGTATAAATGCTGTAAAAGGAGTTAATATTGGCTCAGGTATAAACTCAGCACAATTATCAGGTGAGGAAAATTCAGATGAAATTTCTCAAAATAGAAAAAAAACAAAATTTAAATCTAATAACGCTGGAGGGATTCTAGGGGGGATTTCTTCAGGTCAAGAAATAATTGTTTCTTTTGCTGTAAAGCCAACTTCTTCAATTTTAAAAAGTAGAAAAACAATCAATAAATTTGGCAAGAATACAAGTATATCAGTAAAAGGTAGGCATGATCCCTGTGTTGGTATTAGAGCAGTACCTGTGGGTGAAGCAATGTTATCTTGTGTTTTATTAGATCATTATCTTCTTCACAAAGCTCAGTGTAGTTAATTCTGTTTTTTCAAAACTATATTAGAATTTAGTAAATCTAAAACTTTTTCCTCAATTGAAACTGAGTCAAGATTTGCAACTTTATACATTTTATCTGGAGTATCTTGATCAATAAAAATATCTGGTAATGTTAACGATCTAAATTTTAAATTAGAGTCCATTAAACCTTTTTTTGTCAAAAAATTTACCACGTGAGATCCAAAACCACCAATTGAACCCTCTTCAATTGTCATGATTGCCTCATGAGTTGTAGCTAATTGCCAAATGAGATTTTCATCTAGAGGTTTTGCAAATCTGGCATCAACAACTGTTATTGGCACACCTTTTTTTGATAAATTTTCTGCAGCCTTCAAGGTCTCGCTCAATCTTGCTCCAAAATTTAGGATCGCTAATTTTTTTCCTTCTTTGATAATTTTTGATTTACCTATCTCAATTTTTTCGTTTATTGAGGGCAGAGTTGAACCTAATCCTGTTCCTCTTGGATACCTAAATGCACAAGGTCTATCGTTAATCTCAGTTGAGGTATTTATCATTCTTACAAGTTCAGCTTCATCACTTGCTGCCATGACAATGAAATTTGGTAAAGTGGTTAAATATGTTGTATCAAAACTTCCAGCATGTGTTGGTCCATCAGCCCCAACAAGTCCTGCTCTATCAATCGCGAATCTAACTGGTAAACTTTGAATTGCTACATCATGAACTACTTGATCATAAGCTCTTTGAAGAAAAGTAGAATAGATAGCTGCATAGGGTTTAAAGTTTTCGGTAGCTAAACCTGCAGCAAATGTAACAGCGTGTTGCTCAGCAATCCCAACATCAAAAGTTCTTTCAGGAAATTCTTTACGAAAATTATTAAGTCCAGTCCCATCTGGCATAGCCGCTGTGATTGCTACAATTTTACTATCTTTTTTAGCATGTTGAATTAAGGTATCAGCAAAAACCTTTGTGTATGAAGGTAATTTACTCGTTCCTTTCAATTGTTCGCCAGTTTTTACATTAAATTTTGATACTCCATGATAATTATCCTGTGCCTCTTCAGCAAATGTATAACCTTTTCCTTTTTTTGTTTTAATGTGTATCAAAATTGGTCCCTCGTGTTTAGAGTCTCTAGCATTCTTTAAAATAGGAATTAATGAATTCAAATCATGACCGTCAATTGGACCAATATAATAAAATCCGAGTGAACTAAACAAGGTTCCACCTGTAACAGCTGATCTAAGTAAATCTTCTGCTTTACCTGCCTTTGCACTGAATCTTTTTGAAAAGGCTGACACAATTAATTTAATAGTCTCTCTTAAACTAAAATAAATCTTTCCTGAAAAAATTTTTGCTAAATAAGTACTCATTGCCCCGACCGGTCGAGCAATTGACATATCATTATCATTTAGAATTACGATCATCTTAGTTTTTGAAGCACCAGCATTGTTCATGGCTTCATAAGCCATTCCTGCACTGATTGCGCCATCACCAATTACTGCAATAACATTATCTGATTTATTAGACAATTTATTTGCCTCTGCTATACCCAGTGCTGATGAAATTGATGTTGAGCTATGAGCAGCACCAAAGGGATCGTATTCACTTTCTACTCTTTTAGTAAAACCAGAGAGGCCATTTCCTTGTCTTAAAGTTCTAATTCTTTCTTTTCTGCCAGTTAAAATTTTATGTGGATAACTCTGATGACCAACATCCCAAATTAGTTTATCATTTGGTGTATTAAAAATATAATGTAAAGCAACAGTTAATTCTACAACACCAAGACTTGCTCCAAGATGACCACCAGTAACTGACACAGCATCAATTACCTCCTCTCGTAATTCGTCAGCAACTTTTTGCAATTTTGACTCAGGTATTTTTTTTAAATCTGATGGAAAATTAACCTCATCTAACAATTCATATTTTTTTATCATTTATTTCTATTCAAAATATAATTTAATGTTTCAGACAAACTTTTTGATTTAGGTTCATATCTTTTTAATTTATTATTTATTTTTTTAAGTAAAATATTAGCATATTTAATAGTATTTTTGTATCCTAGTAAACTAATTAGAGTTGCTTTTCCTTTTTTTTTATCCTTACCAGTTTTTTTTCCTGCAACAAGCAAACTTCCTTTATAATCAATCAAATCATCTGCGACTTGAAACAACAAACCTATATCAGCACCAATATTTTCAAATTTTTTTATATCACTCTTGTTTTTTTTCTTAATAATCAATGGTGCAGCACAACAAAAACTAAAAAGTTTTCCAGTTTTTTTAATTTCCATCTCTTCAATCTTTTTTTTGGAAATTTTCTTACGTTCATAATTTAAATCTAAATATTGTCCCCCTGCTATTCCAAGATGACCTGAACTTTCAGAAATTTTATTTATTAAATCCATTTTAGTTTTTTCATTAATTCTTAAGTCTTTATGGCTTAAAATTTCAAAAGCCATTGTTAAAAGTGAATTTCCAGCCAAAACTGCGGTAGCCTCTCCAAATTTAATATGCGCTGATGGTTTGCCTCTTCTTATAGAGTCGTCATCCATGCAAGGTAAATCGTCATGTATTAATGAATACGAATGAATACATTCAACTGAAGCACCAATAATAATAAGTGTTTTATAATCCAAATTAAATAAAGATCCAACATCAATCAAAATTTTTGATCTTATTTTTTTTCCTCCAGAAAATAGACCATATTTCATTGCAACCATCAAATTTGATTTTTTTTGTTTGGAAATAAATCTTTTTAAAAATAAATTTGTATCTTTAGCAATTTTATTTAATTTTCTTTTTATCATTTTTTTGATTAATTTTGGATATCTTTTCTTTTGTTTTTTCATTTATTTCTTTAATGTTCATTTGAAATTTTTTCTCAATTATATTGTTTAGTTTAATTAAATTTTGATATTTGTCTAAAGAGTTTCCTAAATCCTTTTGATTTTCTAATTCTTCAATCATCTTATTTGCCTCAATGGTTAATTCCTCAAGAGATAATGAATTATAATTATTTGGTAAATTTTTATCTTTCATATAATACTCTCAAATAATACATGAAAATTAATCTTGCAAATATTAAAAAAGCAATGAATCTCATAAATAAAAGAGAGTGTGTTGCTATACCTACTGAAACTGTTTATGGAATTGCAGGGAATGCATATTCTGATACAGCATGTAAAAAAATTTTTCGATTAAAAAAAAGACCAGCGAATAACCCTTTAATCATTCATTATTATAATTTGAAAAAATTAAAAAATGATTGTGATTTTAATGATGATTTTCTTAAGTTATATAAAAGATTTTGTCCTGGTCCAATAACATTTATTTTAAATCAAAAAAAAACGTCAAAAATTTCAAAAGTTGCAACAAATAAAAAAAATACTCTTGCTGTTAGATTTCCAAAACATCCTATAGCAAGAAAACTGTTGAAACATTTAAAATTCCCTATCGCAGCACCTAGTGCAAATATTTCCTCAAGAATAAGTGCGGTAACTTCCTCAGATGTAAAAGACGATTTTGGAAAAAAAATTAAGTATATTCTTGAGGGAGGAAAATCATCGGTTGGAGTTGAGTCAACAATTATTGATCTCAGAAAAAACCCAAAAATTTTAAGATTAGGTGGCCTTGAAGTTGGAAGTATCCAAAAAATATTGAAAAAAAAAATTACAATAAATATAAATCCCTCTAAGATTTCAACTCCTGGACAATCAAGAATTCATTATTCACCTGGAATTCCGATTAGACTTAATGTTAAAAAAATAAAAAAAAATGAGGCTTTTTTATTGATCAAAAAAAGTAAAATTCAAAAACCGAACTATTATTTTTTATCAAAAAAAGGTAATTTAAAAGAAGCTGTAAAAAATCTTTACACTATTTTAAGAAAAATAAAAAAAGATAATTATAAATCTATAGCTGTGGACAAAATCCCAAATAAAGGAATTGGCAAAACTATTAATGATAGATTATTAAGGGCTTCAAAATTTTAATGACTATTCCTCTTGAAATAATTAATTTATCAAAAACCTACAACTCAAAAGAGGCTGTTCGAAATATTTCTTTTAAAGTAAACGAGAATGAAATTATTGGTATCCTCGGACCTAATGGATGTGGTAAAACCACAACAATAGGTATGATCCTTGGTTTACTTAAACCTTCTAAAGGAAAAGTTCTTATTAATGGTATTGAAATTGAAAAGCAAAGAGTTGAATTATTGAACGATTTAAATTTTATTTCACCATATATTGAGTTACCAAAAAAATTAACAGTAAAGCAAAATCTAGAAGTTTATGGCAGACTTTATGATGTCAAAGAACTTGGAATTAAAATTGATTATCTTTGTGAAAAATTAAGACTTAATGAATTTATCAATAAAATAACAGGAGAACTTTCTTCTGGGCAAAAAAATAGAGTCAGTCTGGCTAAATCAATAATTAATGATCCATCAGTTCTTCTTCTTGATGAACCAACCGCATCTCTAGATCCAGAAACAGGAGATTTTGTTAGAAGTTTTTTAGAGGAATACCAAAAAGAAAAAAGAACTTCTATTCTCCTTGCCTCACATAATATGGCAGAGGTTGAAAGATTGTGTTCTTCGGTTCTTATGATGAACAAAGGATCTATTATTGATCAAGGAAAACCTGGAGAATTAATTAAAAAACATGGACGAAGGAATATGGAGGAAGTTTTTTTAAAACTTACAAGAGATTTAATATGAATTTAAATAAAATGTACGGTCTTTTTTTAAGACATTTTTATCTAATCAAAAGTTCTTTGCCAAGAGTTTTGGATTTAATTTATTGGCCAACAATACAAATTATTCTTTGGGGTTTTATTTCTAAGTTTTTTTCAATTTATAGTGATTATTACAATAATACACTTGGAATAATTCTTACATGCGCGATTCTTTACGACATCCTTTTTAGATCTAGCATAAGTTTTAACATGCTCTTTTTAGAGGAAATCTGGAGTAGAAATTTTACGAATTTATTCATTGCTCCTTTGAAACTTAAAGAAATAATTATATCTTTAATTTTTACTGCTTTGATAAGGACATTAATTGGTTTAGTACCTGCAATTATCTTAACATCTCCACTATTTGGAGTTTCAATTTTAAAATTAGGTTTTCCACTATTTATATTATTTTTAAGTTTATACATGTTCGGCATTACATTGGGTTTATTTGTGAGCTCAGGTTTAATGAGATTTGGGCCCTCTTTTGAAAATATAGCCTGGTCATCATTATTTTTACTTGCTCCATTGGGCTGTATCTACTACCCTATAGAAATTCTTCCTGAATTTTTCCAAGTAATTGCAAAGGGTTTACCACTAGTTTACATTTTTGATGAAACCAGAAATATTTTGATAAATGGTATGGTAAATTATGAAAATATAAAACAAGCTTATTTATTAAATTTAATTTATCTACTTTTTGGAATAGGGTTGTTTTATTTATCTTTTTTAAGAGCAAGGATAAAGGGGACATTAATAAATATGGGTGAATGATTGGTGCGCCTGCTAGGAGTCGAACCCAGAACCTCCTGATCCGAAGTCAGGCGCTCTATCCAGTTGAGCTACAAGCGCATATAGTATTATTATTACATTTTATGGAAAAAAACATTAATTTTATTGTTGAGGAACATGAAAATAACTTACGAGTTGATGTTATAATTAATAAAAGAGAAAATAAAATTAGTAGAACTAGAATTAAAAATTTAATTTTAGATGAAAAACTTAAACTTAATGATAGAATTATTAAAAGCCCAGCAAAAAAAGTTTTAGTCGGAGATAAATTAACTTTAAATATTCCCAAACAAAAAGAAGCATCTCTTAAACCTTTCAATTATAAATTAGAGATTATTTTTGAAGATGATGACTTATTGGTGATTAATAAACCTGCAGGTATAATTATGCATCCAGGTGCAGGAAATTACGATAAAACAATTGTCAACGCATTAATTTATCATGTTAAAAATTCTCTATCAACCATTGGTGGAGATTTAAGACCAGGAATAGTTCATAGAATTGATAAAGATACCTCGGGCTTAGTTGTGATTGCGAAAAACAATGAAACCCATAATGGATTATCTCAACAATTTAGTAAACATTCAATAATAAGAACTTACCAACTTTTAATTTGGGGAAAATTAAGACCTTCATTTGGTAAAATCAATACTTTGATAACTCGTAGTTCTAAAAATAGACAATTGATGGAGACAAGCAGCACTCGAGGTAAAAAAGCTGTGACTAATTACAAAACCATAGAAATATTTGAAAATGATAAAACGCCTACTTTAAGTTTAGTTGAATGCAAATTAGAAACTGGAAGAACCCATCAAATACGTGTTCACATGTCTCATTTGGGAAATAGTATTGTTGGTGACTTAAAATATAAAAAGAAATATAAAAAAATTAAAAATATTGATATTAAACTTGAAAAAACAATTTCTAAATTAAATAGACAGTTTTTACATGCAAAAACATTAGGATTCGTTCATCCTAAAACTAATAAAGAGATGATTTTTTCTTCGATTTTACCTAAAGAACTTAATAATTTGTTAAAAATGCTTAGAAATACTGATTAATAAAACATTGAAAATTTAGTAAACTAAATTAAATAAATACAGCCATGAATACTACTGTAAACAATTTACCGACTCTTTCTAACGAAGGAGGTTTATCCGCTTATTTGGAACAAATTAAAAAATTTCCAATGCTAGCTGCTGAAGAAGAATATATGTTAGCAAAAAATTGGAGAACAACTGGGAATATTAAAGCTGCTGAGAAACTTGTAACTAGTCATTTAAGATTAGTTGCCAAAATAGCTATGGGGTATAAAGGTTATGGTTTACCAGTTAATGAAATGATTTCCGAAGGGAATGTTGGTCTTATGCAAGCTGTAAAAAAATTTGAACCAGAAAAAGGATTTAGATTAGCAACATATGCAATGTGGTGGATTAAAGCTTCCATCCAGGAATATATTTTGAGATCTTGGAGCCTGGTCAAAATCGGTACTACAACAGCCCAAAAAAAATTATTTTTTAATCTTAAAAAATTAAAAAATCAAATAGCACCTCAAACAGAGGGCGATTTAAAAGATGAACATGTAAACGAAATTGCTAATAAACTTGATGTGAGTAAAGATGAAGTTGTTTCTATGAATAGACGACTATCAGGTAAAGAATTTTCTTTAAACGCCCAAGTGGGTGAGGATGGAGACGAATGGCAAGACTGGTTGGTTGATAAAGAACTAGATCATGATTTAAAATTTGCACATCAAGAAGAAATGGAAAATAGAAAAGATTTATTAAAAAGTTCAATTAAGATACTTAATCAAAGAGAAAAAGAAATTCTTACATCTAGAAGATTGAATGATAATCCTATTACTTTGGAAGATTTAAGTAAAAAATATAAAATTAGCAGAGAAAGAGTGAGACAAATAGAAAATAAAGCTTTTGAAAAACTTCAAAAACAAATGCTATTACTAGCAAAATCTAAAAATCTTTTGCCTATTAATTAAATTTCAAAAGGGTTTTCAATCAAAATTGTGTCCTCTCTTTCAGGGCTAGTTGAAATACTAGAAACTTTTGCACCAATAAAATCCTCTATTGCAAATATATATTTTTTTGCATTTTCTGGTAATGCATCAATATTTTTAATCCCATTGGTAGAACTTTTCCATCCTGGAAAAATTTTATAAATTGGTTTAATCTTTAATTGATCCTCAACTGCTGCTGGTAAATAATCTATTTTTTTACCATCGAGATCATACTCGACACAAATTTTAATTTCATCTAATTCATCTAAGACATCCAGCTTGGTAAGTGCAATTCCATTAATACCTGAAATTTTTATCGTTTGTCTAACAAGAACTCCATCAAACCATCCACATCTTCTTTTTCTACTGGTTACAGTCCCAAATTCTTTACCTCGACTTCCTAGTAATTCGCCAATTTCATTTTTTAATTCTGTTGGAAAAGGACCTTCACCAACTCTTGTGGTGTAAGCTTTTGTTATTCCTAAAACATAATTTATTAAATTTGGACCACATCCAGTGCCTGTTGCTGCACTTGAGGCTACCGTGTTTGAGGAAGTAACATATGGATATGTTCCATGATCAACATCAAGCAAAATTCCTTGGGCACCCTCAAATAAAATCTTTTTTTTTTGTTTTCTAAATTGATCTATCTTCAACCAAACTGGTTGTGAAAATTTTAATATTTCTGGAGCAATTTCTAATAAATCCTTTTTTAATTGCTGTTTTTGAAAAATTTTTCTTCCTAGGCCTTTTCTGATTGCATTATGATGAATTAGCACTGTTTCTAACCTCTTGTCCAGATTGCTTTCAGATCTTAGATCCATTACACGAATAGATCGTCTTCCAACTTTATCCTCATATGCTGGGCCAATTCCTCTTCTTGTTGTTCCAATTTTACTGTTTCCAGCAGCATCTTCTTTAATTTCATCCATTTCTTTATGAAAAGGTAAAATTAAGTTAGCAGATTCAGAAATAATAAAATTTTTAGTATTTACATCTACACCTTTAGATTTTATCTCATCTATTTCTTCAATTAGTGCCCAAGGGTCTACAACAACACCATTTCCAATTATTGAAATTTTATCTTTTCTCACTATTCCTGAGGGTAATAAACGCAATTTATAAGTCACCCCGTCAATAACTAGTGTATGACCAGCATTATGGCCACCTTGAAATCTTATTACAATATCAGCTTGCTCTGAAAGCCAATCTACAATTTTTCCTTTCCCCTCATCTCCCCATTGAGATCCTACTACGACAATATTTTTCATTATTTAAATTCTTTATTCATTTTCATTGTATTTAGATGATTTATCGGTCCATGACCTTTACCATACTTAGGGTTTGTTTTTATTGCAGAATTTACATACTTAATTCCAAGCTCACAAGATTTCTTTAAAGGTTTTCCACATGACAAGAAAGTAGTTATAGCACTAGATAAAGTACATCCAGTTCCATGAGTATGTTTTGTATTATACCTTCTGCTTTTAAAAACTTTTATTTCAGATTTATTTACCAAAATATCTTCAACCATTTTAGATTTTAAATGACCACCTTTAATCAAAACATTTTTTGCTCCTAATCCAATTAACTTTTTGGCTGCACAGATCATATCAGATTTGTTCTCTATTGGAATTTTAGTCAAAATTTCAGTCTCGGGAATGTTGGGTGTGATCAATATCGCTTTTTTGATTAATTTAGTTTTAAGAAAATTGATAGCTTTATCGTCTATTAGTTTTGTTCCACTTTTTGCTACCATTACAGGATCAAGAACAATTTTTTTTATTTTAAGTTTATCTATTGATTTAACAATAGATTTAATTACTTCTGATGAATGTAACATTCCAATTTTCACAGCATCAGGTTTAATGTCCTTAGAAGTAAATATTATTTGATTTGATATTTCTTTGGGTTTAATAGGAACAATAGATTTTAAACCCTGAGTATTTTGAGCTGTTACTGCTGTTATCGCTGTCATCGCATAAGATCCAAGTGCAGTGATAGTTTTTATATCTGCCTGGATACCTGCTCCACCAGAAGAATCTGAGCCAGCAATTATTAATATTTTTGATTTAGGTTTCAAATTATTTAATCTTATTTAAAATTAAGTTTACACATTTATTAAGAAGTTTTTTATTTCTACTTTCACCCATCACTCGAATTTTTGACTCTGTGCCAGATTTTCTAACTAATATTCTTCCCTGACCTCTGATTAATTTTTCGACAAGTCTAATAGATTTTTTTACCTTTGCATGATTTATTACATCTTTGTCTTTTACGTCTATATTTTTTAAAATTTGTGGTGTCTTTTCAAATTTATTAAAAAAGTCACTAGCTTTTTTTCCTTTTCTAAGAGCAAATAATACCTCTAAAGCAACGAGTAAACCGTCTCCTGTAGTTGCAAATTTTCCTAGAATAATATGACCAGACTGTTCACCACCCAGGTTAAAATTATACTTTTTCATTTTTTCTTTTACGTATCTATCTCCTACATTTGCCCTGATAAATTTAATTTTTTGAGATTTGAGAAATTTTTCTAGACCATAATTAGACATAAGAGTCCCAACAACACCACCCTTAAGCATTTTTTTGTTTTTCCATCTTGTTGCAAGTGCAGCAATAATTTGATCACCATCAACGATATTGCTTGCCTCATCACATAAAATAATTCTATCTGCATCTCCATCTAGAGAAATACCCAAATGTGCTTTATATTTTTTTTACAGCCTTTTTAATATTACTTGGGAAAGTTGAGCCACAATTTTTATTAATATTTAAACCGTTTGGTTTAACACCTAATGAAAATACTTTAGCTCCTAGAGATCTTAATAATTCTGGTCCAGCCTTGTAGCCTGCGCCATTAGCACAATCTATTACAATTTTCATTCCATCAAGATTAAAATTTTTAGTAAAATTTTTTTTTAAGATATTTACGTAATCTTTTGTACCACTTTCTAGTCTTTTCACTCTACCTAGCTTTTCAGAATGAGAAAGATTTTTTTTTATATTTTTATCAATTAATTTTTCAATTTTTTTTTCTATTTTGTCTGATAATTTCATTCCGTCTGGACCAAATAATTTTAATCCATTATCAGAATGAGTATTATGAGAAGCTGTTATCATTATACCCATATTCGCTTTCATAGATTTTGTTAACATTGCAAGACCATTTGTTGGAAGTGGGCCTAAAGTAAATACATGCATACCAGCGGAAGTAAGTCCAGAAACTAATGCTGGCTCTAAAGTATAACCAGATAACCTTGTGTCTTTTGCAATAATTGCAGTTTGTTTTCTTTTTTTTTGAGATTTAAAATATGTACCTGAGGCTAAACCAAATTTAAAAAACATGTCACCATTAATATTTTTACTATTAACTGCGCCCCTTATACCGTCTGTTCCGAAATATTTTTTTGTCATTAATTCTCTAGTATTTCTTTAAAAACTTTAATTGCTTGTTGTAATTCATTAACATCATGAATTCTTAAAATTTGAACACCGTGCATCATTAAGTATATTGAGGAAGCTATAGTTCCACCAATTCTTTCTTTAGAGTCATTTTTTTTTGACAATTCTTTTATAAATTTTTTTCTTGAATTACCAACAAGTATAGGAAAACCAAGTGAGTGAAAAATAGAAATATTCCTAATTAGACTCATATTATGTTTCAAATTTTTTCCAAAACCAATACCTGGATCAATAATTATATTACTGTGATTTATGCCAAATGATCTTAACAATTCTATTTTTTTTTCGAAAAAATCATAAATATCCAATAATACATTTTTATAATTAGGTTTTTGTTGCATATTAATAGCTGAGCCTTGCGAATGTTGAATAACAAATGGAATTTGAAATTTTTTAAGTAAATCAATTGTTTGATTATCATAATTTAATCCTGAAACATCATTAATTAGTTTCACACCAAGTTTAATACCTTTTTCCATTATTTCTGATTTTCTGGTATCAAGAGAAATTAATTTTCTTTTATCAATTTTTTTCAAAATACCTTTAATTCTATTCCATTCAACTTTAGAACTCACTGGATTTGCTCCAGGTCTTGTTGACTCCCCTCCGATATCGACTAAATGAGCACCTTTTTTAAAAAGGTAATTCATTTGTTTTTTTGCAAGATATGTTTTGTTGTATTTCCCTCCATCTGAAAAACTATCAGGAGTTATATTCAATACCCCCATTATTTTTGGATATGAATTTAAATTTAAATTTTTAAAATATTTTTTTTTTGTTACCGATTTTAAATCCTGTTTGATTTTTGTTTTTAGATTATTAGGTAATTTATTTATTTCATTAATTTGAATATTTCTTTTTGAGTTTCTGGAGATAATTTCTATTCTGTCAAAAGATATATTTTTATTTCCATGTAGAGGTAGAGTTTTTTTCTTTAATACTAAATTTTTTGAATTTTCTCCATAATAGAAATTACACACCCTTGTGTAATATCTAGGCATTAACTCTAATGAACAATTTTAGGTTTGAGACCCATTGCTGTTAACGCAGACCCTTTATCGTCTTCAACTTTAAGATCTTGTTTATCTTTAGGATATATGTTTTTATTTATTATATTTTCAATTTCTTCACCAGTGAGAGTTTCATATGTCATTAAAGCTTTAGCAATTTTATGCAAATCTTCAATTTTTTCAGTTAAAATTTCTTTTGCTTTATTATAGCCCTCATCAACTAATTTTCTAATTTCTTTATCAATTTTTTTTGCAACCTCCTCTGAGACAGATTGTGTTTGAGTTACTGATCTTCCTAAAAAAACTTCTTCTTGATTCTCGCCATATTCAACAGGACCCATTTCCTCACTCATTCCATATTTTGTTACCATTGCTCTAGCAAGTTGAGTTGCTTGATTTATATCTGAACCAGCTCCACCTCCAGCCCCAGTTGAAATATTATCCTTACCAAAAATTACTTCTTCAGCAACTCTTCCACCAAAACATACAGCTAATCTTGCTTTTAAGTATTTAATTGAGTGACCATGTTTATCTCTTTCAGGTAAATTCATAACCATTCCTAATGCTCTCCCTCTTGGGATGATTGTTGCTTTATGAATTGGGTCATAACTGGGCATATTGAAGGAAACTAATGCATGACCACCCTCGTGATAGGCAGTTAATTTTTTCTCATCTTCTGTCATTACCATAGATCTTCTTTCAGCTCCCATCATCACTTTGTCTTTGGCCTCTTCAAATTCATTTAAGGTTACTATTCTTTTATTTTTTCTTGCAGCTAATAAAGCTGACTCATTTACCAAGTTTGCAAGATCAGCTCCAGAAAATCCTGGTGTGCCTCTTGCAATAGTTCTTAAATTTACATCTGGTGACATTTTTATTTTCTTAACATGAACTTTAAGAATTTTTTCTCTTCCAATTATGTCTGGGTTTGAAACAACCACTTGTCTGTCAAATCTACCAGGTCTTAATAGTGCTGGATCTAAAACATCAGGCCTATTTGTTGCGGCTATAATTATAACACCCTCATTAGTGTCAAAACCATCCATCTCAACTAAAAGTTGGTTTAAAGTTTGCTCACGCTCATCATTTCCTCCACCAAGACCTGCCCCTCTACTTCTACCTACTGCATCTATTTCATCAATAAAAATAATACATGGTGAATTTTTTTTACCTTGATCAAACATATCTCTAACCCTGGAAGCACCTACTCCAACAAACATTTCTACAAAATCAGATCCTGAAATTGTAAAAAATGGAACTCCAGCTTCACCAGCAATCGCTCTAGCTAATAATGTTTTTCCAGTACCTGGAGGTCCAACTAATAACGCTCCTCTTGGAATTTTTCCACCAAGTCTACTAAATTTTTTTGGGTCTTTTAAAAATTCTACAATTTCTTCAACTTCCTCTTTAGCTTCCTCAACTCCAGCAACATCATTAAAAGTAACTTTGCCTTTTAACTCATTCATCATTTTAGCTTTAGATCTTCCAAAACCCATTGCTCCACCTTTACCACCCTGCATTTGACGCATGAAAAAAATCCAAACTGCAATCAATAGCAACATTGGGAACCATGATAACAAAACACCAAATAGAGATGGCATTTTTTCTTCTATTGGTGCTGCAGATATGCTTATGCCTTTTTCAGAGAGTTTCTCAATTAAGTTTGGATCGTTTGGAGAATAAGTAGTAAAACTATTCCCATTTGAATAAACTCCTTTTATGTTATTGCCTTGAATTTCAACCTTTAAAATTTCACCATTATCAACAGCATCTAAAAAATCTGAGAATATTATTTGATTATTCCCCCTTATATTAGACTGAGGATTTTTAAACATATTGTATAAGCCAATAGTTAAAAAAACTATTATTGCCCACATTGCTAAATTTTTTATATTCATTGTTCTTAAAATAAGAATTATTATAAATTAAACAAGTATGAAAATTAGTATTCTTTAGATATTATTACCGTTTGATTTACTTTTTTAATCACACAACCGCCTAGAGTCTCTTTCTTGAGACAATTTTGCCTAATTTTATCTAAAATATAATCAATCTTTTTGCCCCTTACGGCATTATCCTTCTTGCCAATCAATTTAATAGAATCAGAGAAAGATCTGAAAACGACCTCATAAGGGTGATTAAAAAAATGATCTTTTAAAATTAATATATCATTATTCTTACGTAAAAAAGAGTTTAATTTTTTATTTTCATCTACATAAAAAGATATCGCATTATTTGATTTTTTTAAGTTTCTTATTGTTAAAGATAATTTAGCCTTATCGAGACCATTATCTTCAAATTTTTGAATAACACTTCTAATTTTTATTCTCTTATATTTAGTATCTTTATTTGATGGATCTTTAACAAAAAAATTAAATACATGATTAGAAATAAATTCTAAGTCTTTTTTACTAAAGTATAATAATGGCCTAATTAGATTAACGTCATCAATAGTTTTTTTTTTTCCTAATGACACTAATCCCTTTAAACCACTACCTCTTATCATTCTGATAAAGAAATTCTCAAATAAATCATCTATATGATGACCAATTACTAAGTTTGTTACTTTTAACTTTTTACATTTTAAAAATAGTAATTCATATCTTTTTTTTCTAGCTAAAGACTGAATATTATTTTGAGGTTTCTTACCATGCCAAGTTAAAATTTCCGATTTAATATTATAATAATTTAAAATTTTTTTAACTTTTTTAGCCTCATATGTTGACTCTTTTCTTAAGTTATGATCAACAATAAAATAGTTAGATTTAACCCTATTTTTAATAGAGTAAATCTTAGTTAAAAATGATAGTGCAAGACTGTCTGGCCCTCCTGAAACTGCAACAATAAATGGATTATCGATATCAAAATTTCTTTCAAAAATATTGTATAATTTAAACAGTCTTTTATTAGATAGTTTTTTTTTTAAAATCCTAGGAATTTTGATTGCACTCAAATTTTTGAGACTCATATTTTGCTTTTTGGATAACAGATTGATTAGCTTTTGGATATTGTTTTTCAACACCATTTATCATTTTGCAACCTTGATCTTTTTCACCTATCTGTACCATTGATACACCTAATTTTAATAAATTAATTGGAGCTTTTTCTCCTTTAGGATATTTTTGATAACCTTCTAAGTATGCTGACGCCGCATCCGTATAAAGTTGTCTAATTCTAAATGTTTCTGCATACCAATATTGTGCATTACCAGCTAATTCATGGTTTGGATTTGATAAAACAAATTCCCTAAAAGCCCTTTCAGCCGTTGGATAATCTCCTACTTTTAAAAAACTAGTAGCAAATTCATACTGCTTTTTAGGTTCTTCGTCAGGTAATATTTTTTCTTCTGCTTGAAACGATTCAGTTACTATTGAGCCAGTCGCTTCTATTGATTGAATTTTCTGTTCCGTTTCGTTTGTGTTTGTATCTTTATATGATACAGAACCTAAATCTTGTGGTTCTGATGAACCTGGTAAAATATTTTCTTCATCATTTTTTTTCTGTTTTGAAATTTTATTCACATTTTCTTCAGAAGATATAATACTTTCAATATCCTGAAATCTAATTTGATTATCTGCCTGAACTTTGGATAGCCTGTTAGATAATTTATCTAATTTAAAATTAATTTCCTCAAATCTATTTGTTAATTGTTGAAATTGATTTTCAATTTCAGTTAGTTTCAGTAAGTGCCTGGTTAAAACATCCTCAGAATTATTATCCATGCTTGATAGACTTGAAGAATTAGTATTATTACTATTTAACTCTAAAGACCCAGAGTAAACAGCTTTTTCTAATGTTTTGATATCTTTTTGAATTAATTCTAATGTTTCATAAATATTATGATTATCTCCAAAACTAATTTGTGTGATTGAAAAATTTATTAAAATAAAAAATTTAATTATTAAGAAGTTTTTTAAACGCATTTAGTTTAGTTATGTTTAAAATAATGGCAAAAAAAAGACCCCTTAAACATGATGCTTAAGGGGTCTAAAAATTAAAAAATATTGATTAATTAGCTTTGACTGTTACTGATCTTCTATTCTTCGACCACGCTAATGGATTTGAACCAGAGTCAACTGGTCTTTCTTTACCATAACTTAAAACAGAAATTCTGTCTGAAGATATCCCATATGTCATAAGATAATCTTTAGCAGCGTTTGCTCTTCTTTCACCTAAAGCTAAGTTGTACTCTCTAGTACCTCTTTCGTCAGCATGACCTTCTAACACTATTGTTACATCAGAATTTTTTCTCAACCATGCAGCTTGCTTTCTTAAAGTTTCTCTAGAAGCTGTTGTTAAAACTGACTCGTTAGTTGCAAAAAATACTCTGTCAGGTACGCCTGATGCTAGATACTCTACAGTATCGGTTCCTGTATAAACGTCACCCTGAATTTGTGATGTTGAAACTTTTTTTGTTGCACACGCGCTTAAAGCAAAACATGCTAAAAGAACCAAAAGTGCGTTTTTTAAAATCTTGTTTAATTTCATTGTTGCTCCTTAATCAATATTTCTAATACTTAATTTATTCACAACTCAATAGAGGTTTCAAGAAAAAAATCAACAAATTATTAGTTATTTGCTTAATAATGATGACCATGATGGGTCTGAGCCATCTGTTGGTGTTTTAAGGATACGTTCATTATATCCGGTTAGGTCAATCGACCATAATTTAGCAGAAAAACCTTTTCCTTGATCATCAGTTTTAGTTTCTCTATAAAAAACTAATACTCTTCCATTAGGTGACCAGGATGGTGCTTCTTGATAATAATTTTCTGTCAACAATCTTTCTCCACTGCCATCTATTCTCATCACGCCAATATAAAATTTACCTTTATGAAGTTTTGTAAAAGCGATTAAATCTCCTCTAGGTGACCAAACAGGTGTTCCATAAATACCCTTTCCAAAAGAAATTCTCTTAACATTGCTGCCATCACTTTTCATAACATAAATCTGTTGGTATCCGCTCCTATCAGAATTAAAACAGATATATTTTCCATCTGGAGAGTATGATGGTGATGTATCAATCGATGGATGGTTTGTTATTTTTTCAACAATTCTGTTTTCTAAATCCATTGTATATATGTCTGAGTTTCCATCTTTAGCAAAACTCATAATTATTTTTTTTCCATTAGGAGAAAATCTTGGTGCGAATGTCATTCCAGGAAAATCTCCTACCACTTCCTGTATGCCAGTCTCTATATCTAATAAATAAACTCTTGGTAAATTTCTAAAATAAGAAAGATAAGTAACCATTTGACTTGTAGGATTAAATCTTGGTGTTAAAACTAATTCATTTCCTAAAGTTAAAAACTTATTGTTTGCTCCATCTTGGTCCATTATTGCTAATTTTTTTATTCTTTTTGTTTTAGGTCCTTCTTCTGCAACATAAATAATTCTAGTATCAAAATAACCTTTTTCTCCTGTTAATCTTTCATAAACTTTATCCGAAATTATATGACCAACTCTTCTCCAATTATTTGGTACCGTTGTAAACGCTAGTGCCATCATCTCTTTACCTGCCAAAACATCCCATAATCTAAACTCTACTCTTAACTTATCCTCAAAATTACTAACTTTTCCAGTAATCAAAGCTTGTGCTTTAATTAAATTCCAATCCTCAAATCTGGGTTTTAAGTTCGCTATGTCAGGCGCTTGAAGAAATGCATTTTTATCTAAAGGGTTAAATAAACCAGATGTTTTTAAATTATTTTCAACAATTAAAGAGATTTCAGATCCTATGTTCTTTTTTTTTAATAATTTTTCAAAACTTTTTTTTGATTTATCATCAATAGACAAAGGAGAAACTGCTACCGGTAAAGGATTTAAATTACCCCTGGTAATATCTACTTCAATTAAACCAAAAGATTTTACTGGAAATAGTAAAATTATTAAAAAAGATATTAAATAATTTTTAGATTTGCCCATTTTATTTATCTTATCCTTCTAACATTTCTCTTGCATCAAAATTTAATTGTAACTCTTTCCATCTTTCATATCCAGTACTAGGTACTCTCAAAGGTTGACATAATTTTACAGCTCGTAAAGCACTTTCGGCCAAAACCTTGTAAAAACCTTGTCCGGGTCTATTCATTCTTGCATGATCCAATATTTCTGATCTTATTACTGACCCATCTGGTTTTAACTCAAGTTTAATTCTTACTAATAAATTTTCATTATAAGGTAAACCTAGCGGGATACTCCAACACCCAAAAATTTGAGCTTTTAATGCATCTTCCTCACTTAATGTCAAACCAGTATTTTGAATATTTTTGTCTTGATCTTGAGTAACTTTATTTGTTTTTTTTGTTGTTTCAGCACTTTCCTCTTTTGACTTATCAATTAAAGCAGCAATATTATTAGGGTCAAATAACTCTTTTTTTTCAAATTCTGAAACTTGTTTTACTTCATCATCAATTTTTTCAGGATTTTGTTTGTCTTCTATAATTTTTTCAACCTTTTTTAACTTATCATCAGGCATTGGTATAGAATCGGGTTTTATTTTTTTTACTTTTTTTGGAGGTGCCTGTTCTGAAACCAACTTTTTTTCTTTTTCCTTAATTTTTTCAATTGTTTTTTTTGCTTTTGGAGCAAATGGTATGTTCGTTTTTTCGGTTATTTGTATTAATTCGATAGATACTATAGGCGGAAGGTCTATTGCTTTTTTTGCTAAAAAAGGGAGGCTCATTGCAGTTATGAATATTACTATTATATGTAAAACAGAGGATATTATTAAACTCCTATTCACTTAAAATTACCTCTCTTTATAAGGCTCAGATATCAGTGCAACTTTTGTAAATCCAGATCCAGATAGCAAGCCCATAATTTCTAAGACTCTTCCATAGTTTATTGTTTTATCTCCCCTCACATAAATTCTTGTATCAGTTCTATTTTTGGATACTGCTAAAACTTTTGCAATAATTTTTTCATATTCAACCTTGGACTCTTGAATAAATATTTCACCTTTTGAATTAATTGTTAATGTTAGCGGCTCCTGTTCCTCTGGAAGTGAGTCTGCTGAACTTTCAGGTAAATCTACCTGTACACCTACGGTTAATAGTGGCGCTGTAACCATAAATATTATCAAAAGAACTAACATTACATCAACAAAAGGTGTAACATTTATTTCACTCATTGGTTCCTTTGAAGAACGATTAAATTTAAAAGCCATTTTAAATTATAGTTAAAAATCTTTTAGAAAAATTTTCTAGTTTTTTAGAATATAAAATTGAGTCATTATTAAATTTATTATAAGCGATAACTGCAGGAATTGCAGCCAACAACCCTAATGCAGTTGCAAATAATGCCTCTGCAATTCCTGGAGCAACAATTGCTAAACTAGTATTTCTTGAAATTGCAATTGATTGAAACGAATTCATAATTCCCCAAACTGTTCCGAATAGGCCTATAAAAGGAGCTGTAGATCCTACAGTAGCTAAAAAAGTATATCCTTTACTTATTTTTGACATTTGTTTTTCAATTCCAGTTTCTAACATTGTCGTCATTCTTTCGTGTAGATCAGTTTTTGATCTTTTTTTTAATAAATTTTGCATTGCATCTTTAAAGACCAATGCCATAGGATCTTCAATATTTGCTGGTAAGTTATTGTAAAATGACTCAGCAGATTTTGAGTTCCAAAACTTTGTCTCAAATTCCTCGGTTGATTGATTAATTTTTTTAAATAATCTTAATTTCTCTATAATGACAGCCCAAGAGTAAATTGAACATGCAATTAATAAAATAATCACAGATTTGACAATTATATCAGCTCGAATAAAGAGATTCATTAAAGAGAAATCTGCACTTGATGCTAACCCGACTGCTTGTGATGAAATATCAGCTTCCATAGTGTCTTCTCACACTTAAATGTGTCATGAATTTGACTTTAATATCCTAGTTTATTCCTCTAATTTATAGGTTTCGTGATAAAAACTAGCAATTAATATTGCATCTGCTTTATTAGAGTCTTTCTTTTTTGAAAGTTGGGATGAGTAGTATGGAAACATTTCTATCACCCTTGTTCTACTTGCATCTTTTTGTGAATTTATTAAACCAAAATATTTTTTCCATTTAGCAGGTCTTACAAAAAACATTGGCAATTGCATTGCAGCACATATTCCCTTTAAAATTCCAAAAGATTGTCCAAAGTTAAACATACTCGTAACACCTTGTCCTGGCATAGCAGATACTTGCTCTATAATTACCCTGACATTGTGTTTTTCTGTATTTGCAACTTTTTTGAGGAGTTCATTATAAATTTGTGATCCATTAACTTGTTTTTTGTTTTTTTTGCCCTCTGTCATTGTTGGCATTTCAATAACATCAAGAATTTTTCCATCCT
This sequence comes from uncultured Pelagibacteraceae bacterium, assembly GCA_902603625.1. Classification (GTDB taxonomy): domain Bacteria; phylum Pseudomonadota; class Alphaproteobacteria; order Pelagibacterales; family Pelagibacteraceae; genus Pelagibacter. Next base: position 101,858 of record CACKVM010000001.1, on the reverse strand, counting down.
CAAAAAAACAGATTGATCCAGATATGCCAGGGTCTATACCAATAATTAACATAATTCACTTAATAAATACTGCATTAGAATAAATATTTTGTACGTCATCATTCTCTTCTAATGTTACAAAAAAATTAATCAAATCCTCGTTTTTTTCTTTAGAAATTTCAACACTATTAACTGGCACCCATTCAATATCAGTTGATATAAAATTATTTACTTCTTTCTCTAATTCTTTTTTTACATTATAAATTTCATTCACAGAACACTGAATTTCATGAAAATCTTCATTAGTTTTACACTCATCTGCTCCAGCTTCAGTGGCTAGTTCAAAAATACGTTCATCTGAAATTTCTTTTTTATCAATTTTAATGACACCTAACTGGTTAAAATTATGTGAAGCAGAACCTTGTGTTCCAAGGCTTCCACCTGCTTTTTGAAAAATAGTCCTTACATTTGATGCTGTCCTATTTTTGTTATCTGTTAATGTCTCAACTATAACAGCAACTTTTTCTGGTCCAAAACCTTCATATCTCAAATTTTCATAATTTAACTCAGCAGAAACAGACGACCTATCAATAGCTCTTTCTATATTATCTTTTGGCATATTTGCTGATCTAGCGGCTTGAATTGCTGACCTTAATCTTGGATTCATGTTAGGGTCTTTGTCACCTAATTTAGCTGCAACAGTAATTTCTTTTGAAAGTTTAGAAAATATTTTTGACCTTTGTTTATCTGCTTTCCCTTTTTTATGCTTAATCCCTGCCCAATGAGAATGTCCTGCCATAATTTAGATTGTATTTTTAAGTTGACCTCCAAAAATATAACAATCTATATTTTTTGCTAATCCTGTATCAGTATCGCAATCAACAATAACTCCACTCAAAGTTGCTTCACCAGTTGCAGGTGACATTTTAGTAGAACTTTCTTTAAGAAATTTATTAATTGAATTTTCTTTGTTCATTCCAATGACTGAGTCATAATCGCCACACATACCTGCATCAGTCTGATAAGCAGTTCCATTTTTTAAAATTCTTGCATCATTTGTGGGTATATGAGTGTGTGTACCAACTACTAGAGTTGCTTTTCCGTCAAAGTAATGTCCAATAGCATTTTTTTCACTTGTCATTTCTCCATGGAAATCAACTATTAACAAATCATAATTTTCTTTAAGTCTATTATTTTTTAAAAATTTCTTTGATGCCTCGAAAACGTTATCACATTTTTTCATAAAAACATTTCCCATTAAGTTTAGAACTCCGATTTTGAAATTATTAGAGGTTTTATAAATTTCAAAACCTTTACCCGGCGAAGGTTCAAAAAGATTATGAGGACGTAAAAGCCTATTTTCTTTATCAATAAAACTCATAATTTCTTTTTGATCCCAAACATGATTTCCAGTTGTAATTACGTCTACACCACAATTAAAAAAATCATTACAAATTTCTTTAGTTAGACCTACACCTTGCTCAGCAGAATTTTCCCCATTTACAATTACAAAATCAATATGTCTTTTCTTAATTTCAGATTTTAAATTATTTAATATTGTTGAACAGCCAGATATTCCAACTACATCACCTAAAAATAAAATTCTCATTGAATAAAGTTTTTCTCTGTTAAAATATAATCAAGTTTTTTATCATTATGGTCTACAGGTAATTTTTTAGTTTTTTGATAAGAAAAACCAAAACCAATTTTTATAAGCTTTTTACGTTTTTGAGCAACAGAAATATATCTATCATAGAAACCTCCCCCATAACCAAGTCTATTAAATTCACTATCATAAGCTAAAAGTGGAATGAGCAGTAAATCTGGATCAACCTTTTTGTTAGAAATTGGTTCTGGAATACCATAAGTGTTTATTGATAGAGGATCTTTAAATGACCATAAATAGAAGCACATTTGGTTATTTTTTGAAATTCTTGGAAGTGAAATTAAAAAGTTTTTTTTTTCCAGTTTTTGTAAAACTTCTAAGGTATCTATCTCATAATTGTATGGATAATAACCACCTATAATCTTATTTTTAAAATTTTTTCTAGTTAAAAAATTCAAAAATTTATTTGAATTAATATTCAAATTTTTAGAAAAATTTTTTTTTCTTAGCTTAATAAATTTTTTTCTTAATTGTAATTTATTCATAACCCTTTTAGGATAAATTTTCTGAATTTGCTTTTTCAACGAAATTTGAAATTTCATCAGCTGCTTGATCAATTAATTTTTCATAATCTTTTTGATTATTCTCTATTTCTGATTTTAAATGAAAATGTCTTTCATTTAGTTTTTGAATTTCATCTTCTTTTTTATCTCTGTAGTCATATACTAAATTTTTCAATTCTCTAAATTTCTTTGAAAGTTCTGATAATTCGATTTTTTTTTGTTCAACCTTTTTTTTTGTTTCGTGATACTCATCCAAGACTTTAACAGCTGTAATCAAAAGTAATTTATTTTCACCTAAATTCCCAAGATTATTTTTAAGTTCATTAAATTTTTGATTTATTGAAATTAATAATTCTTCTAAATGCTCTTCTTGTCCATCATCACAAGATAATAGAAATTCTTTTCCATTAAATTTAATACTTACGTTTGCCATTTGTCTATCTCCTCTAGCAAAGTATCTGTTTCTTGATTTAATTCATCAATTTTTTCCGAAAATTCAATTTGCTTTTTTTGTTCAATTTTTTCTTTATTTTTTAGTTCCTCTAATTTTTTAGACAAATTGTTGTAATCTGTATTTAATAAATTGTACTTTTCTTCCAGTTCTTTCTTTTCAATTTCTAATTGATTTTTTTTTTGCTTTAAATTTTCAACATTATTTTGAAAGTTTGGGTTTTTAAAGTTTAATTTTTTTAACTTTGTAAGTGCCAAACTTAATTTTTTTTCTTTTTCAGTAACAGAATTCATATATATATATTCATATTATTAAATAGATTCTTTTAAGTCTACACGGGAAATTTTTTGAATAAACAACTCAATGATTTAGCAAATTGTATCAGATTTCTGTCTGTCGATGCGGTCCAAAAGGCTAATTCTGGCCATCCAGGAATGCCTATGGGGATGGCAGATGTGGTAACAGTATTATTCAAAAATTTTTTAAAATTTAATCCAAAAAATCCTAATTGGCTAAATAGAGATCGATTTATTTTATCAGCAGGGCATGGTTCAATGCTGCTTTATTCACTTTTATATCTTACAGGTTATAAAAGTATTTCTTTAAATAGTATTAAAAAATTTAGACAAATAAACTCAATTTGCGCAGGACACCCAGAGTATCATCCAGGGACAGGAATTGAAACAACTACTGGTCCCTTAGGGCAAGGTATTGCGAATAGTGTTGGTTTTGCTCTTGCTGAAGAAATTTTAAAAAAAAGAATTGGTAAAAAAGTAATTAATCATAAAACTTATGTTTTGGCTGGAGATGGTTGTCTCATGGAAGGGATAAGCCATGAAGCGATGAGTTTGGCAGGTCATTTAAAACTTAAAAACCTAGTCATGCTTTTTGATAATAATTCTATTTCAATAGATGGCCCAACTAGTTTGGCTGTTTCAGATAATTACAAAAAAAGATTCGAAAGTTATGGATGGGATTATATTCTTATTAATGGTCACAATGAAAAAGAAATTTATAAGGCTCTTAAAAAAGTACAGAGTGCAAAAAAACCTACGGTAATATCTTGTAAAACACTTATTGGCTTTGGTTCTCCTAATAAATCAGGAAAAGCCTCTTCTCATGGAAGCCCTTTGGGTTTGGACGAAATCAAACTTGTAAGAAAAAAATTAAAGTGGAGTCACAAACCTTTTGAAATTCCAAGTAACATTTTAAATGAGTGGAGAAAAATTGGTAAGAAAGGTCAATTACATGAAGAAAAATGGAAAAAGATTTGTAACAGAGATAAAAAAAATTTAAAAAAAATAATTAAAAATAGTTTCAAAAAAGCTATTAACTCCCAAAAAAAAGTTGCACTAAAAGAAATTAAAAGCTTAGCAACAAGAAAATCTTCTGAGCTAATTCTTAATGAACTTATAAAAGAGAGTAATTTTTTAATTGGTGGATCTGCTGATCTAGCTGGATCTAATAACACCAAAACAAAAAACCATAAAATAATTAAACCAGGCGATTATAGTGGTGATTACATTCATTATGGTGTTAGAGAACATGCAATGTGCGGTATAATGAATGGCTTAGCTCTTCATAGTAATTTTATACCCTATGGTGGTACATTTTTAATTTTTTCAGATTATTGTAAACCTTCAATAAGATTGTCTGCACTTATGCAGCAAAGAGTTATTTATGTTATGACTCACGACTCTATCGGTCTTGGAGAGGATGGTCCAACCCACCAGCCAGTAGAGCAATTAAGTGGTTTAAGATCAATTCCAAACTTAAATATTTTTAGACCTGCAGATAGGATAGAAACAATTGAATGTTGGGAACAAGCTTTAAAAAATAAGAAAACTCCAAGTGTTTTATCACTGACAAGACAAAATTTAAATCCTGTGAGGAAGAAATATTCAGTTGATAACAAATGCTCTTTTGGAGCCTATGAAGTTCTTAGAACGAACAAAAAAATTTCAACTACGATATTGGCAAGTGGCTCTGAAGTGAATTTAGCGATTGATATAAGTCACAAATTGGCCAAAGATAAAGTTTACAGTAAGGTCATTTCTATGCCGTGCCATGAACTTTTCGATCAACAAACTATTTCATACAAGAACAAAATCCTTAATGAAACAAAATTAAAAATATCTATCGAAGCAGGTACTGCTGATTGCTGGAAAAAATACATTGGATTAGATGGTATGAGTTTTGGAATAAATACTTTTGGAAAAAGCGCACCTTATAAGGATATTTTTAAACATTTTGGACTAACTTCTGAAAATATAAAAAGAAAAATTAAAAAGTTAATAAAAAAATAATAATGACTCTAAAAATAGGAATTAATGGACTAGGAAGGATTGGCAGAATGATTGTTCGGTCGATCATAGAAAGTAAAAAAAATAATATAGAAATTAAACACATCAACAATAGATCAAATACAGAAACTAGTTGTTCTTTAATTAAATATGATTCTATTCATGGTAAGTTTAATGCTGATGTATCATTTGATGACAGTCATTTAATTATTAATAAAAAAAAAATTACTTATTCACGTTTTTCTAAAATTGAGGAAATAAATTGGAAAAAATTAGGTGTGGATTATGTTTTTGAATGTACTGGAAAATTTAATTCAAAAGAAAAGTTGATATCACATATCAAAAATGGTGCAAAAAAAGTAATCGTATCAGCACCTTGTAAAGATGCTGATAAAACAATTGTATTTGGTGTTAATGAAAATAGTATCAAAAATGAAGATAAAATTATTTCAGCTGCGTCCTGCACTACTAATTGTCTAGCGCCTGTTGCATATGTAATTAATAATAATTTTGAAATTGAAAAAGGTTTCATGACCACTATACATGCTTTTACTAGCGATCAAAGAATATTAGATAATTCTCATAAAGATCCTAGAAGAGCCAGGTCAGCTAGTCAATCAATTGTTCCCACATCAACTGGTGCCTCTAAGTCTATTGGAGAAATAATCCCATCCTTAAAAGGGAAAATTGAGGGAGTAGCAATGAGAGTTCCAACACCAAATGTTTCTTTAATTGAATTTATATTTTGCACTAAAAAAGAACTAAGTGTGAAATTAATTAATAATGCTTTTCAAGAATTTATAGACAAACAATCCAAATCTGTTTTAAATCTTACTTATGAAAAACTTGTTTCGATTGATTTCAATCATAACCCTGCCTCTTCCATAGTTGATGCGTCATTAACAAACATAGTAGGAAAAAATATGGGAAAAATTTCAGCTTGGTACGATAATGAATGGGGTTTTTCTCATAGAATGTGTGATATTGCAGAATTTGTTCACAATAATTCGTGATGAAAAATTTACGAGACTTTAAATACTTAAAAAATACGAGAGTTTTATTGAGGTTAGATCTAAATGTCCCAATTAAAGATGGTTTCATTACAGATGAAACTAGAATTATCAAAATAATACCGATAATGAAATATTTAATAAAAGAAAATGCTAAAGTAATAATAATTTCACACGTTGGAAGACCAAAAGGTAAAATTAATCCTCAGTTATCATTGAAACCAATTAAGGAAAATTTAGAGAATAAATTGTCTCAAAAAATACATTTAATATCTGATGATTTAAAAAAAATTAAAAATACTAACCTATTCGAAAAACTAAGTGAGAGAATTATTTTTTTTGAAAATATTAGATTTTACAAAGAAGAAGAGAATAATGATTTAGATTTTTCTAGAGATTTAGCAAGTTTAGCTGATATTTATATAAATGATGCATTTTCATGCTCCCACAGAAATCACGCCTCTGTCACAAGTATTACTGAGTTTCTTCCATCTTACCCAGGTATACAACTTATTTCAGAAATTGAGGCATTAGAAAAAGTTACAAACAACATAGAAAAACCTGTCACTTGCATTATGGGTGGGTCTAAAATTTCAACAAAAATTGGTATTATTAAAAATTTAATTCCGAGGTTTAATAATATTGTAATCGTTGGAGGTATGGCAAATAATATATTGAATTATAAGAATTTTCAAATTGGTAAGTCTATACAGGAGACTAAATGTGGGGATATTATAAAAGATATCTTTAATGAATTAAAAAAGTTTCCTTGTTCATTAATTTACCCTAAAGATGTAATAGTTGGTAAAAATTTTAATGACAAACCTTCTGTCAGAGATCTAGCTGAAATTAGAAATGATGAAATGATTTTAGACATTGGCCCCAAAACAATAAAAGAAATAAATGGTTTAATAAATAAAAGTAAAACTGTTTTATGGAATGGTCCTGCTGGATATTGTGAAAATCCAGATTTTGCAAAAGGAAGTATTGAAATAGCTAAGTCAATAATAAATAAAAGTAAAACCAACTCATTATACTCTGTAGCTGGAGGTGGAGATACAATTGCGTTATTGAATAAATTAAAAGCAATTGAGAATTTTGATTTTGTTTCAACTGCTGGTGGAGCTTTTTTAGAATACCTTGAAGGAAAGGATCTTCCTGGTATAAAAGCTTTGAAGAATCATGTCTGAATTAAATTCTATAGCTTTAAAAATTTTGTCTGATGGAAAAGGAATTTTAGCAGCTGATGAAAGTACAGCTACTATGACAAAAAGACTGGACTCTGTAAAAATTCCTTCAACTCCAGAGAATAGATTGAATTTCAGAGAAACTCTTTTTAGCTCAAGTAGTATGGCAGAGTGTATAGGTGGAGTGATATTATATGATGAAACAATAAAGCAACAATCATCAAAAGGTAAAACTATTCCAGAATTAATTATATCTTCTAAATCTATACCAGGAATAAAAGTTGATACAGGTGCAAAACAATTAGCAGGCTCTACAGAAGAAAAAATTACAGAGGGTTTAGATGGTTTGAGAGAAAGATTAAAAGAATATTATAAACTTGGAGCCCGTTTCACAAAATGGCGGGGTGTTTATAACATCAGTAGAGATTACCCAAGTAAATTGTCAATTTACTCAAATGCTCATGCACTAGCAAGATATGCTGCTATAGTACAAGAAATTAATATGGTGCCAATTGTTGAACCTGAGGTTTTGATGTCAGGAGATCATTCAGCTGAAGATTGTTACAATAAAACTTCAGAAGTTATTGAAAAGTGTTTTGAAGAATTAATATTACATAAAATAGATTTGAGAGGAGTAATTTTAAAACCCAATATGATTTTAGCAGGAACAGATTCTAAAAATAAGATTGAGGGGGAAGATGTAGCAAAGTTAACTGTTAAATGCTTAAAAAAATCAGTGCCATCTGAAGTTCCTGGTATTGCTTTTTTATCTGGTGGTCAAACTGAAATTGAGTCGACTGAAAATTTAAATTTAATTAATAAATATAATGACACTAAATTTATTATGTCTTACTCTTATGGGAGAGCATTACAACAAAGTGCCCTTAAAAAATGGTCTAAAAATATAAAAGACATAGACAGCACCCAAAAGGTATTTAATCATAGAGCAAAAATGAATACTTTAGCTGCTCAAGGTAAATGGTCAAGAGATCTTGAAAATTAATAAGAAAAAGTTTCTTTATATAATTTCTCCAAACAAAATCCATAGTTTATTTTATAAAGACTTAATTAAAATTTTTAGATTAAAAAAAGTAAGTTTTTTTCAATTAAGATTAAAAAAAGAAAGTTTTAAAAATAAATTAAAAATAGGTAAAAAAATAAAAATAATTTGTAAAAACTATAATGTTAAACTTATAATTAATGATGATCCCTTTTTAACAAAAGAAATTAATGCGGATGGATGCCATTTAGGTCAAAATGATATGCAAATTTCTGATGCTCGAAAAATTCTAAAAAATAAAATAATAGGTATCACTTGTCATAATTCGTTAAAACTTGCTAAAAAGGCAGTTCGTGATAGAGCAGATTATATTGCATTTGGTGCATTTAATTATTCAAATACAAAAAAAGTAAAATTCAAAGCAAAATATGATTTACTTAAAAAAGCTAGAAAATTTGTTAAAATTCCAATTGTTGCGATAGGAGGAATAAATTATTTAAATTATAAAAAACTTTTGTTGAACAAAGCAAACTTTTTAGCTATTTCAGGTTACATTTGGAATAATAAAAATTTAAAACCAGTTGAGACAATAAAAAAATTAAAATGAAAATAAATGCAAGTGAAATAAGAGTAGGAATGCTTTTAGAGTTTAAAAACGATTTGTGGCAAGTTTTAAAAACTCAACACGTAAAACCAGGTAAAGGTGGAGCTTTTGCGCAAGTTGAAATGAAAAGTGTTCACAAAAATACTAAACTTAATGAAAGATTTCGATCAAGCGAGACTGTTGAAAAAGCTTCATTAGAGGAAATTAATTTTAATTTTCTTTATGAGGATGATAGGAGTTATTTTTTTATAAATCCAAAATCTTTTGAACAAATTGAATTAGGAAAAGATTTAGTTGGAGATAAGGGAAAATTACTCACAGAAAATTTAGAAGTTATATTAAATTTTTATAATGATACTCCAATCTCAGTGAATTTGCCAAATCAAGTAAATTGTAAAATTGACTCGACTGATGTTGCTCTAAAGGGTCAAACAGTTTCTTCATCATATAAGCCTGCTTTATTAGAAAATGGTTTGAGCATTCAAGTACCTCCATTTATTGAAGCTGGAGATAACATTGTTATCGATACAAGAAATTTACAATACGTCAAAAAAATTTAATCAAGTGAATTCAATTTCTGCAAACCTCAATATTATGATCAAAGCGAGTGAAAAAGCCTCAAAAATACTGATTAGAGACTTTGGTGAAATTGAAAAATTACAAGTTTCAAAAAAAGGTCCATCTGATTTCGTAACAAATTCTGACTTGAAAGCTGAAAAAATAATTATAGAGGAATTAAAAAAAGCTAGACCAAAGTATTCAATTGTAAGTGAAGAGAATGGATTTGAAAAAAATAACGATAGTGGTAACACATGGATAATAGATCCTATTGATGGTACTATTAACTTTTTACATGGAATACCACACTTTGCTATTTCTATCGCACTTAGATTTAATCAAGAAATTATATCTGGTTTAATTTTTGACCCAATTAAAAATGAGATGTTTTATGCAGAGAAAGATAATGGGGCATATTTAAATAATAAAAGAATAAGAGTCTCTAAAAGAAACGAGCTTGATGATTGTCTTTTTGTTACAGGAGGAAAAATAAAGAATGAATTTGATTTGACCTATAGAAAATCTGGATGCGCTGCTCTAGATATGGCATACGTTGCAGCTGGGAGATATGATGGATATTTTCAAAAAAATATAAATCTTTGGGATATAGCAGCTGGAATTTTAATGGTAAAAGAGGCTGGAGGGGTATTAAATGAGTTAGATTTAACGATAATTAAGAATATAAAAATAATTGCTTCTAATTCAGAAATTAATTCAAAATTATTTAAAAAATTAAAAAACTTTTAAATATTTAGAAAATAATAAATATTAGATATATAAATTTTAATATGATATTTGACTTTGTAATTGTTGGATCAGGACCAGCAGGATGTGTTTTGGCAGACGAACTATCAAAAAATGGTTTTAGTATTGCCCTAATTGATAGAGCCAGTAATGACAAGCCTCATGCAATAAATCATTTTTTTTGTCCGTATGTAAACAAAAGCCCAAATTATTATACTCCTGTTTTTAGTGATGAAATGGGAGGTAATAGTCTATTATGGCATAGCAAAGTTTACTTATTAAGTGAAAATGAATTTAAAAATTATAGTTGGCCTTTTAGATATAAAGAATTAAAAAAATATTCAAATATCTTATCAAAAAAATTTAAAATAAATAAAAATTTGATGGTAAAATCTGAAAGAAAAAATGACCTTTATTATAGATATTCACATAGAGCTGATTTTAGGAATATTTATAAATATTTAAATATCAAACAAAATAAAAAAATAAAAATTTTTAAAGAATTCTCACCTGTAAAGTTAAAAATAATTAATAATAATGTTAAAAATGTAATAATAAGAAATACTAAAAATGATCTAGAAAATATTGAAGTAAATTATGATTTGATATTTTGTTGTGGGGGACTCGGAAATCCCCATATTCTATTGAACTTACTAGAAAAAAAAAATAAAAATTTGGGAAAATTTTTATCAGATCACCCACATATTAACTTAGGAAAAATAAAGATGTCTGAGCTACCTGAATTTAAAAAAATCCTTAAACCAAATATAAAACTAAATCTAAACATAAAAACAAATGAAGCTGCTTTAATAGTTAATAGCAGAAAATATTTTTGTGGTATCCAGCTAGACTATAAAATTGATCCGACGAGGAAATTGTTAAGATTATTCATTAAAATTAAAAATTTAAAATTAAGGATATTTTTAAGATTTTTTAGTTTTTTTGTAAGAAAAATAAATGGTCTTTTTCATATGGTAGGAGCCTTATGGAAAAAATATTATAAATATTCTTTTGAATATTTTTTTTCACAAAGTCCTAGTATTAAAAATAGAATATATCTAACCAATAATCTTGATAAGTTTGGGTTAAAAAAAATAGATATTAAGTGGGATTTACAAAATGAAGACTTAAAAAATTACATAAATTTGATTGAAAAATCATCTAAGAATAAAAAAATTTTAATTAATAAAGATGTCTTTCTTAGAAAATTTTATAAAAATGGCTTAGCTGGCCAACACCCTTCTTGCACAACAAAAATTGGAAAAAATCATAATGATGGTGTGGTTAATAAAGATTTGAAATTATTTGGTTACAATAATATGTATGTGGTAGGATCAAGTGTCTTTCCATATAATGGTTATACTAATCCCACATGGACAATTATGACACTTGCTTTAAGATTAGCAAAAAAATTAATCAAAATTCGTTAATTAATTTAACACTTTAGAGTGGTATTATTATTTAAATATGATCAATCTAATAAAAATATAGTAACTTTTAATTGTTTTAGAAAATTCTTTTGTTATAAATCTCGTCATGAAAAAAAATATTCATCCAAATTATCATAAGATCAAAGTTGAAATGACTGATGGATCGCAATTTGAAACAAAATCAACCTGGGGTAAAGAGGGAGAGATTTTGAAACTTGAAATTGATCCAAAATCACATTCTGCTTGGACTGGTGGAAAACAAAAATTAATGGACAAAGGAAGAATAAGTAAATTCAATAAAAAATTTCAAAATTTTAAATCAGAAAAAAAAAATTAGATGTCTAAAGCACCTTTAATGCCAATGGCAACAGCTGTTTGGCTAGTTGAAAATACAACCTTAACATTTAAACAAATTGCAGATTTTTGTAAATTACATGAAGTAGAAATTCAAGGAATAGCAGACGGAGAAGTTGCAAAAGGTATAAAAGCTTATAACCCTATTATTTCAGGACAATTAACTAGAGAAGAAATAGAATTATCATCAAAGGATCAAAATAGACCACTGCAAATTAAAAGTACCGATATTGAGATATCTAATTCAGAAAAAAAAATTAAGAAATATATTCCATTATCTAAAAGACAAGATAAACCAGACTCAGCTTTATGGTTAATAAAACAACACAATATTCTTAAAGACTCTCAAATAGCTAAATTAGTTGGAATTACAAAAAACTCTGTAACTTCTATTAAAAATAAAAGTTATTGGAATTACAATAATCTAAACCCCAAAGATCCTGTTGCATTAAATCTATTTACTCAAAAAGATTTAATTGATGCACTAGAAAAAGCTGAGCGTAGAATTAAAAGAGAGAAAAAACAAAAAGAAAAACTAGCCAAACAAGCTAATAATCAATGAATAAAATTAATAGACATAAAAAAATAAAAGTGTTACGTAATCACCTTTTTGGAGGTAGTTATTAAAATAGAAGTTAAAGATAACAATATTGAGCAAGCTTTGAGAGTTTTGAAAAGAAAACTTCAAAGAGATGGTTTTTTTAAAGTTATAAAACTAAAGAATACTTACGAAAAACCCTCAGAAAAGAAAAAAAGAATCCTTCAAGAAAATATTAAAAGAGTAAAAAAATTAAATAAACTTAAAAACAGAATTTAAGTATACCGCGGGGTGGAGCAGTCTGGTAGCTCGTCAGGCTCATAACCTGAAGGTCGGCGGTTCAAATCCGTCCCCCGCAACCAATTTTTTTTTATGAAAAAATACCAATCTTACATTGATCAGCTTGAAACTCATTTATTTAAAAATGATGAATCTCGTTTTTTAGCACAACAACTTCTCAGATTGCATAAAGAAACAGAATTAAAACCTAATCCATTAATTGTTGAACTAGGCGTGGATAGAGGTCAAAGCACTAGAGTTTTTCTTAATGCAATAGATGGAAAACAAAATGCTAAGCTTATTTCAATTGATATAAAGGACTGTAGAAATGCTGTAATTGATGAAAATTGGGAATTTGTACAACAAGACTCTGCAAATATAGAAAAACTTTTACTTAATAAACCACTAATTAAAAAAGGTATTGATATCCTTTATGTGGACTCCTTGCATACTGCAAATCATGTGGAGAAAGAAATTTATAATTTTTTTGAATATTTAAATAATGATGCTCTCATTTTTTTTGATGATATAGATAGTGGCCCATATATGAGCAAACAAAGAAAGGATTCTGTTAACACAGAAATATCTAACAGAAAAATTTTTAAATTATTGGAGGCTATATTTAGAGGCAATATGGATAAAATCGACTTTGAAATAATGAGGGGCTCAACTGGATTAGGAATATTTAAAAAACGCAAAAATTTAGGTGAAAAACTCAATCCTCCAGTTTTTGTTAAAGAAAGAAATAATGCTATAATAAGTAAATTGTATCAAAAAATTCTTTTTAAAAAAACTTATAGGCACAATACAAAATCTTCTAGCAGTTTCCTTATCGACCCAGAAAAAAATAAAGAATAATCAAATTTTAAATTTAGATTTTTTACTATCAACTAAAAAAGCTTTGACTGTTTCTTTGGTAAGTTCTTCAAACGTTTTTCCAAATTTTTCAATTTTTTCAATAATCAAAGGTGGAACTGTTATTATGTGACATCCTAATTGTTTAGCCTGTAGGTAATTATATGGTTCTCTTACACTTGCCCACAGTATTTCCACGTTTTGAAATTTTTTAGCTAAAGATAAACTTTTTTTTAATTCTGGAATAGGATCTTTACCACTATCGCCTGCTCTTCCTGCAAAAATTGAAATTATTACTTTTGTCTTTTTGTTAATAGATTTTAGAATTTTTTTTGTTTGCTGAGCACTATATACTGCTGTTATATTCAATTTAATATCTTGATCATTAAGATCTCTAATAATTTTCCCCATAAACTTACCTTTAGAGTTTGATATCGGTACCTTCACAAAAACATTTTTTGCCCACTTATTTATCTTGATTGCTTGTTTTTTCATTTCAGCATATTCATCAGCAAATACCTCAAGTGAAACTGGTTTATTTTTGCAAATCTGTAGAATTTTTTTTGAATAAAATTCATAATTTTTAGCTCCAGCCTTTCTCATCAAACTTGGATTTGTTGTAAAACCTTTTACAATTTTCTTCTTATAAAATTTTTTTATTAAGTCTATCTCTGCTATGTCACAAAAAATTTTAGTTTTCAAAAATACCCCTTATAAATTTTTAGTAATGTCTTCAGTCATTTTTTTTGCATCAGCAAATAACATTAAAGTATTTTCTTTATAAAAAAGATCATTATCAATACCTGCATAACCAGGAGAAAGACTTCTTTTTACAAATAAAACAGATTTACATTTTTCAACATCCAAAACAGGCATTCCGTAAATTGGACTTTGAGGATCTGTTTTTGCAACAGGATTTGTTACATCATTCGCACCTATCACAAATGCAACATCTGCATTTGCAAAATCATTATTAATTTCCTCTAATTCAAAGACCTCATCATAAGGAACATTAGCTTCAGCTAACAAAACATTCATATGGCCTGGCATTCTTCCTGCCACAGGATGGATCGCATATGATACCTTTATATCATTTTTCTTTAATGTATCTACCATTTCCCTTAAAGCATGTTGTGCTTGTGCTACAGCCATTCCATACCCAGGAACAATGATAACTGAAGAAGCATTCTTCATTAAGAACGCTGCATCATCTGCATTACCACTTTTAACAGGTCTTTGTTCTTTTGAAGTAGAACTTGAGGCATCATCTGTTGCACCAAATCCACCTAATATCACATTAAAGAAAGAACGGTTCATGCCCTTGCACATTATATAAGATAATATTGCTCCAGATGATCCAACTAATGCTCCTGTAATTATCAAAGCAGTATTTTCTAAAGTAAAACCTATTCCTGCTGCAGCCCAACCTGAGTAGGAGTTAAGCATTGAAATCACAACTGGCATATCTGCCCCTCCAATAGGAATGATCAAAAGAAAACCGATTAGAAAAGAAATTGATAGAAGTATCCAAAATAAATTTGATGATTGAGTAGAACATAGTAAATAAATTAAAATGATTATAGATATCAAAATTAAAGCGTTAAGCAGGTGTTGACCTCTAAATGTGATAGGTGAACCAGACATGATTCCTTGGAGTTTTAAAAAAGCAATAACTGAACCTGAAAAAGTTATAGCTCCTACTGCAGCTCCTATCGACATTTCGATTAAACTACCAAGTTTAATATTTCCTTGTGTGCCAAGGTTAAATGCTTCAGGGTTCAAAAATGCAGCTATCGCAACGAAAACTGCTGCAAGTCCAACTAAACTATGAAAACCAGCCACTAATTCAGGCATTGCTGTCATAGGGATTTTGTATGCGATAAAAGCTCCTATAGAACCTCCAACTAAAATAAATACTAAAACAAAAATAAAACCACTAGAGAAATTGCCTGTAGATAAAAAAGTTACAACTACAGCTATAATCATTCCAACAATTCCAAATAAATTTCCTTGTCTCGAAGTTTCAGGTGAAGATAAGCCTCTAAGAGCCAAGATAAATAACACACCTGAGACTAAGTAAAAAATTGCAGATAAATTTGCAGATATCATTGCTTATCCTTCTTCTTTTTTTTATACATTGCCAGCATTCTTTGAGTTACAAGAAAACCACCAAATATATTAATTGCTGCTAAAGCAATAGCTAAAAAACCAAAAACACTTGAAATATTAAATATAGTTTCTGAACCGCCTGCTAAGCCTGCAATAATTGCCCCAACGATAATTACTGATGAAATTGCATTAGTAACTGACATTAATGGAGTATGTAAAGAAGGGGTAACACTCCATACAACATAATATCCAACAAAAATTGAAAGTATGAATATACTTAATCTAAATATTAAAGGATCTATTTCCATATTTATTTTACCATAGTTTTTTCTATTATTTCATCGTCTAAGTTTATATTCATTTTTTTATTCTCTTTATCGTATAAATTTTCGATGAAATTAAACATATTTTTTGCATATAAGCTAGAAGCGGAAACTGGTAGTTTGTTTAAGATATTACTTTCTCCCATAATTTTTACACCATCTTTATCTACAATTTTATCAACATTTGTAAAAGCAGTATTACCTCCCTGAATTGCTGCAAGGTCGTATATGACTGAGCCAGGTTGCATTACTTCGATCATATGATCTTTGATAATCACTGGAGCTTTTTTTCCTGGAATTAAAGCTGTGCATATAACAATATCAATTTTTTTTAGGGTTTCTTTTAGTAATTCCTCTTGTTTTTTCTTAAATTCATCAGAGGCCTCTTTTGCATAACCTCCTGCGGTTTCAAGATTTTCTGAACCCTCAACAGTAAGGAATTTTCCTCCTAAACTTTCAACTTGTTCTTTGGATGCCATTCTCACATCAGTAGCGAAAACTATTGCGCCCATTCTTTTTGCTGTTGCAATAGCTTGAAGGCCAGCAACTCCCGCTCCTACTACTAAAACTTTTGCTGCAGGAATAGTTCCTGCCGCTGTCATCATCATTGGTATTGCTTTTTCAAAATTTGAGAACGATTCAATTACAGCTTTATATCCAGCTAAATTAGCCTGTGAGGATAAGATGTCCATTGATTGTGCTCTAGTTATTCTTGGAAGAAGTTCTAAAGAAAAAATATTTATCTTTTTTTTTACTAACTTAGTAAGTTTTTCTTTGTTATCATAAGGATTTAAAACTCCGATTAGTGTTTGATGTTCTTTTATTAAAGAGGATTTATCATCATCTAACATACCAAGTTGGACTATAACATCTGTACTTCTTAAGATCTCATCTTCATCTTCAGATATTTTAACACCTTGATCTAAATATTCTTGATCGCTTATACCAAGATGAGTTCCATAATTTTTGCTTAAAAATATTTCTACTCCAAGAGATAAATATTTTTTCACTACCTCTGGAGTAATTGCCACTCTTTTTTCAAATTCTTTTTTTTCTGATATAGAACCAATTTTCATAATATAGAAACTACAGTAAGAAAATTGCCATTAGAACTAAAACAACCACTACAGCGACAGTTCCCCACAGAACAAACTTAGTAAAATTATTCCAAGTATTTTTATGGTCATTATTTTCCATAAAAATTACTTTTGTCTTGCTTTAAATTTTGGATTAGTTTTATTTATTATATAAACTCTACCTCGTCTTCTTACTAATTTGGAATTTCGATCTCTAGATTTAACAGATTTTAGCGAGCTTTTTATTTTCATAATATATTTTTAAGCCGGCGATGACCTACTCTCCCATATCTTAAGACAAAGTACCATCGGCGCTGAAAGGCTTGACTTCCGAGTTCGGAATGGGATCGGGTATAACACTTTCGCAATAACCACCGGCGAGGAATTTATAACTTAAAAAAATTAAATGTAAAGAATGATTCTAAGGAGTTTTTTTTTGATTTAGTTGGTTTTTTTTAGGAAATTATTAACATAACTCCTCAAGCTTATTTTACCAAAAAATCTGTAAATTTTGTTTGATAAACTTAAAGTTGTTAATGCGGAGGCATACCTCTCTCCCTTTCTTCTTGGTAAAAATTTAATTTTTGATTTAAATAATTTTGCTACCTCTAAAATTGTGAAAGTTTGTTTATGTGTAATACTATAAAATCTACATTTATTTTTTTTCCAAGCCAGAAAACATACTTTAATTGTATCCTCAATGTGAGTAAATCTTCTTGATTGAGTGCCAGGTTTAACCACAGGTAATGGTTTGTTCTTTAAATAATGGTCTTCAAAAATACCAATAACTGTAGCCATGTTTCCTTTTCTAATCTGGCTAGGTCCATAAACGTTGTAAAAAAAAATAACTTCATATCTAAAATTAAACCATTTCTTTAAGTTTTGTAAAAACTCTAAATTTTTTGATTTAGTAAAAGCATAAGGAGATAAATCTCTATCTTTACCTTCATTTCCTAAAGATGCTGAAGTTGCAGAATAGATTAATCTAATTTTATATTTAAGACAAAAATTAAATACTGCATTACTTCCAATACTATTTGACTGAACACATTTATCCATTTCTAAAAAACTTTGATAAATTCTAGAAAATTCTCCAAAATGGAAAAGTGAGTGAATTTTTTTTCTATAAATATTTAAAATTTGACTAATATTTTTAGTATGCCCTTTAATGTATTTTACTTTTTTATCTCTAATATGATTTTTTTTAGAACCAGAGGAATAGTCATCAACACTTATTATTTTAAGATTTGTATTTTCTACTAAAAATTTTATTAAATTTGACCCAACAAAACCAGCTCCGCCTGTGACAATTATAATTTTTTTTTTCATTAATTTTTTTTAAGAAAGTCTTCAAAAGTAGATTTAAATCCTTGGTCTAAATTATACATTGACTTCCAACCGTAACTTTTAGCTAATGATGTATCCACTATTTTTCTAGGTGTTCCATTAGGTTTAGATTTATCAAATTTAATTTTAACTTTTGCATTAAATTTTTTAATTACATACTTAGCAAAGTTTTCTATTGTTCTCTCTTCCCCTGATCCTATATTAATTAGAGAATGTCTAGTTTTTGTTTTCAAAAAAAACTCACATGCTGATGCTAAGTCGTCAACGTACATTATCTCTCTCTTTGCTTTCCCATTTCCCCATACATCAATTTTCTTTTTTCCCTTTTTTTTGGCTAAATAAACTTTTTTTATTAAGGCTGGAAAAAAATGAGAATATTTCAAATCATAATTGTCATTTGGTCCGTATAAATTAGTCGGCATTAAACAAATATACTGTAGATTATATTGTTTATTATAAGCTTCACACATTTTAACACCTGCTATTTTTGCAATAGCATAAGCATCGTTAGTTTCTTCCAGTTTTCCAGTTAAGAGATCTTTCTCTTTAATAGGTTGTTTACAAAGTTTTGGATAAATACAACTAGAACCTAAAAAAATTAATTTTTTTACACCAGCGCTGTAAGATGAATTTATTAAGTTAGTTTGTATTGTTAGATTTTCATAAATAAATTCTGCTTTAAAATTTGAATTAGCTAGAATTCCTCCAACTCTAGCTGCAGCATTTATAACAAAATCAGGTTTAATTTTTTTTATAAAATTATCTGTTTTTTTTTGATCTAATAAATTTAACTTGTCTTTATTTATTGTTATAATATTTTTATAATCTTTTGCTTTTAAATATCTTAAAATTGATGATCCAACCATCCCTTTATGGCCAGATAAAAAAATTCTTTTTTTTTTTAGATTCATTAAAAACTTAGTAATTTTAGTTCATTATCAATCATTTCATCAATTAATGAATGAATATTTTCTTTTGGTTTCCAATTTAATCTTTTTCTAGATTTTCTTGCATCACCTAGAAGCGTGTTCACATCTAAGGGTCTATAATAATTTTTATCACTTTGTATTATTACATTTCCATTCTTATCATATCCTTTCTCATTTAAACCTTTCCCTCTCCAAATAATTTTCATCCCTAGTCTCTTAGATGTCAAATTTACAAATTCTTTTATTGAATATTGTTTACCAGTAGCAATTACATAATCATCTGGTTTTTTTTGCTGCAATATTTTCCACATTGCTAAACAATAATCTCGAGCATGTCCCCAATCTCTTTTTGCATTTAAATTTCCTAAAAAAAGTTTTTTTTGCTTTCCCATTTTAATTTTACACAAAGCAGAAACAATTTTTTTTGTAACAAATGTTTCCCCTCTTCTAGGGCTTTCGTGATTAAATAAAATTCCATTACATGCGAAAATTTTATATGCCTCTCTATAATTAATAGTTATCCAATGGGCATATAATTTTGCAACTCCATATGGGCTTAAAGGATAAAAAGGAGTTTTTTCATTTTGAGGAATAGTCTGAACATTACCAAATAACTCAGATGTACCAGCTTGATAAAATTTTGTTTTTTTTGTCAATTTATGAAATTTAATTGCTTCTAATATTCTCAATGCACCGAGTGCATCTGCATTGGCTGTATATTCTGGAACTTCAAAAGATACTGCAACATGAGATTGAGCTGCAAGATTATAAATCTCATCTGGTTGCGTTTTTTTAATTAAGCTTGAAACTGACGTTGAGTCTGTAATGTCTCCATAATGAAGTCTAAATCTATAATCTTTTTCATGCGGATCCTGATAGATATGATCAACTCTTGATGTATTAATACTCGAAGACCTTCTTTTAACACCATTAACGATGTAATTTTTTTTTAATAAAAGCTCAGCCAAGTAAGATCCGTCTTGACCTGTTATTCCAAAAATTAACGCAGTTTTTTTTTTCATTTTTTAAAAAACATACTAATCATTTTAATCAAAATTAGTAAACCATCTTTAAACGCATTAACTTTTTTTTTACCACCAATTCTACTTCTCTCATAGGATGGTATGACTCCTAAAATATATCCTTTTCTTTTAGCTTTGATTGGAAATTCTACACATATTGTAAAATCATTAGATTGAAGTTTTAAATTGTTAAATAAAGAAGTTTTTCCCATTACATAGGTATACAAAATATCTGTTATCTCTAAAGAAAAAAAAATATTTCCCAATTTAGTAAATAAGTAATTTCCAACTAGAGTTATCAAATTATCATCATCACTACCGGCATTAGAGTTTCCATATCTACTAGCAAATAAAAAGTCTAAATTATCCTTTATTGTTAGGCTCAACATATCATTAAGATAACTAGGATTCATTGATCCATCTGCATTAATGATACAAAAATAATCTGTAGAGCAATTTTTGACACCTTCAATTAAAGCTGCACCATAACCTTTATTAGTTTGATATAAGATTTGAATATCATTAATATTCTTGATTGCATCAATAGTATCTTTATCACTTTCTTCTAAGACTATAAGTTTTTTAAAATTAAATTTAGATAGTTCTTTTAAAAAAATAGGTAATGACTCGCCTTCATATTTTGCTGGAATAATTAATGTTAAGTCTTGCATTTAAAATTATATAATTTGTTAAGATGTTTCCTTAATAAACTAAATATTTAAATTGTATAATAAATATTTAGTAATTATAATATAGTCATTTTTAAAGTTGATAATTCTCATAAATATACTCAAAAGATTTTCTGAAAATCATTTTTGATTTAAACACTTTCTTAAATCCAAATTCATTTAAAATATAATTTATATCTCTAAAAGTATAATTTTTTTTAATCATATCATCATAATGATGCTCAAAATAAATATATTTTATTATATTATGAGTTTTTTTTAATCCTTTAATTACATTTAATTCAAAACCCTCGGTATCAATTTTTAATATATCAATTTTTTTTTGATTTTTGTTTGTAATATAATTATCCAAGGTAATTAATTTTATAGGAATTTTTTCATAAAAATTTTCTGTTTTTTTTACATTCAAAATTTTTAATTTTTTTTTGAAATATTTAGAATTTAAATTCAATTCGTTAATTGTAGAAGAAGAGGACTCTTTTGTTTGATTTATAAAGTTATCCTCATTATTTGAACCAATACCAAAATTATTTAATTTATAAATAATCTTAAAATTATATTTATCTATATTTTGAGATAGAATTTTAAAATTTAAAGGACTAGCTTCAAAACAATGAAATTCTTTCAATTTAAAATTATTATTAAATAATTTCACTGTCTCACCAAAATGTGATCCTATATCAAAAAGAATTATTTCATTTTTGATGTTTTTTTTAAAAAATTTAATGATTTTTTTTTGTTGAAAATAATCAAAAAAATTTAAAATATTTACTATTATTTTTGAATAAATCATTTCTTCAAAATCTAATAATTATTTGAAATAAAATAATATCCATTTTTTTTCTCAACTTTAAATTTGCTATTTAAACTACCAACACATGGTGTTGGAGTATCCCAGCAATGACTGTCTGTTTTATATATTACCAGACCAGATGAATACTTTTCATATATAAATTTTTTTTCAAAGATTGTAAAATATGGAAAATTATTAAACTTATACAAATCTAACCTATTAAGTTCTTTATCAATTCTATTTATATTTTTAAAATTAAAAATTATTACTGTTATAACAACAATAATTTTAAATTTTTTCTTAAAAAAATTCTTATTATCAAACTTAAAGAAAATTAGAGCAGTTGGAATTGATAATAACAAGAAGAATATTGAGTAGCCACCATACCTAAGTGATGGATGTTTAAAAAACCAAATTAAAAAAATAATAATTATTATAGAATAAAAAAATAAAATTTTATTATTCTCAACAATTTTTTTATTATTATATTTCAAATTTTTAAAAAAAATAAAAATAGTTAAAAAAACAGATGTCAAAATACCTAGTTGATCTAATCCCTTTCTGAAAAAATATTCACTATACCAATTAGAAACCCAGTTTAAATTTTCTACATATTCTGTTGGATTTTCTACTCTAAAATTTGGTGTTGCTCCACCTTTGGCCCACTGCTCCAAAAAAAAAGACAATTCTTTAAAATAATTATTCTGACCTGCCCAATTAAAATTATCGCCAAAACAAGTAAAACTTAAAGGAGAAATTAAACATCCAGTCGATATAAAATGATGTGCAAAATATGTAACAAGAAATAAAAAAAAGAATGCAAAAGATTTTGAATAAAAAATTAATTTGATATTTCTAATCATTTTAGAATCTAAAATTAAGATGGTTAAACCAAATAAAATATATGGCAAAAAATATGTTTTAAAACTAATACACAAACTTAAGAGCGGTATTAAAAAAATAATATTATTAACTCTTGATTTTTCGTTATCAAAACAAACATGCTGAAAGATTTTGATAATTAATATTACAATTAATAGTTGACCAGCTTTATCAGTACCAAATTCTGCAAGTCGATTAAAGGATAAATTAAAAAAGGCAAAGGCAAACAAATATAAAAATTTAGTAATTTCATGATTCTTTTCAAAAAAAATTTCTTTAAATAAAAAAAAATTAAAAAAAATTAAAAAAAATATCAATGTAAAATGAAATGTAAAAAATTCTAGTAAAGGCAAATAAAAAGTTGAATTTAAAAAAAATAAAGAAGATACAAAATTATATCCATGTCCAAGATTTCCAAGTCCAAATATTACTTTATGTTCTGTTAAATATTTTGTGAAAGGTAAATGATAATAAGAAAAATCATCATGTGTTTTAGATATTAATAATGCTGAAATTACAAAAAATGAAATAATGAAAATTATCTTTAGAAAATTCTTTTTGTTTTTTGCATTCAAAAATAGGAAAAATAAAATCCCAATCGAATGCAATAAAATATTATGTATAAAATTATGGGCAACCAAGAGACTTGATATTAAAGAGATAAAAGTAATTATAAATATTCCGTAAAAACCTGTAAAGATCACTTTTTGATCATTCATGTCTTTTATTTTTGCAAAACATAAATTTTGAAACATTAACCCATATCCAATTACAGATATTAGCAACAAATAAAATGTTAAAAAAAAGATTATTGTTTCAAACATTATTGATATTTCCTTTTTTCTTTAATTTTTTACTCTAATAAATTAGATATTATATACTAGCGTTTTAAAAAATTTAGACAAAATTATGTTATCTATTAATTTAATTATTTTATATTTAATAACACTTATGTTTACAGTGTTTATTTCAAAAAAATTAGAATTTTACGATAAACCTAATAATAGAAAAATTCATAAATCTAAAATTTTTAATTCCGGTGGAATAATTATATATATATTCTACTTAGTAATAGTTAACTTCTTTGAATTTAATCATAACATAGAATTAATAATTTCAATTGGTTCGTTTATTTGTTTGGTAGGGTTTATTGATGACAGGATCAATTTAAAACCATCAAATAAAGTATTATTCATTATAATTCCTTCTGCATATTTAATACTAAACGGTATTAACATCAATAATTTAGGAAATTACGAGTACATTGGATTTATAAATTTAGGTAAATTTCAAATACCCTTTTTAATTCTTGCAACCGGGTTATTAATTAATGCAACTAATTATATCGATGGTGTTGATGGATTATTACTAGTGTTTTTAATATGTTGTCTTGGTTATTATATTTTTTTAATCGAGGATGCTAACACAATTTATTTACTTAAATTACTATTAGTTCCTGTAGTTTTAAACTTAATTTTAAATATGCTTCCATCAAAAACAAATTTAAAATTTTTTAGTGGTAACACTGGAAGTCTCTTCATAGGTTTTTTTATAAGTTTTTTAACAATTGAACTTTATAATAATTTTGGTGTTCATCCAGTTTACTTAATATGGCCTTTGTGGTATCCAGTGTATGATTTTTTATTTGTAAGTTCAAACAGAGCTATTCTTAAAAAATCAATTTTTTCGGCAGATAATTCACATCTTCATCATAAAATTTTAAACAAATTTAATAAAAATCATTTTAAAACTATTTCAATATTTTTTGTGTTAAATGTTTCAATTATTTATTTTGGTTATTTACTTAGTGACATTTCCAAAATTTTTTCCTTAATCGCTTTTATTTTTGGTTTCGTTTTTTATTTTGCTATAAGAATTAAATTGAAATAATGATATCTAAAATCAATAATAAAATTGATATATTTTTAAAAGTTCTTTTTATATCCTTCCCAATATTTATAATTTTAGGCCCTTTTGCCTTAAATTCATTTTCACTAATATTCTCAATATATGCCATCCTGAATTACAAACTTTTAATCTCTTCAAAAATTTTTGATAAAAGAATTTTAATAGTTTTTTTTAGTTTTATTATTTTAATTTTTCCTTTTGAAAGTATAGATTTTGAAAATTCATTTTTAAAATACTTATCATTTTTTAGATTTTTAATTATGCTAATTGGCTTAATATTATTTTTAGAAAATACTAATAAAAAAGAAAATTTTTTAGATATTGTTTATAAAACATATACTATTTTTTTTATCGTAATAGCAATTGATGTTTATATAGAATATTTTTCAGGTTCTAATATTTTGGGTTTTAGTTCAAACTATATGGGTCGAATTGCAAGTTTTACAGATGATGAACTTATTATTGGTTATATATTTAGTTTTTTAGTTCTTTTTTCATTAGTTTTTATTTATAGAAAAATAAAAAATTTATATTTTTTTTTAATAATTTGTGTTTTAGTAGTAACTAGTTTTTTTATAGGTGAAAGATCAAATTTTATTAAACTATTTTTACTTATCTTTATTTTTTGTTTCTTTCATATTTTTTATTTGAACAAGTTTAAATTAAAGAATTTATTTATAGTTATTTTTGTTTCAATTACTTTATTTATTTCATTTTTTGAAATAACTAAAAATACATACGTAGGAAAAAGATTCTATTACTCATTTAATAACAATATAAAAGAGGAATTCTTTTCTACTAAACATGCTGCACATTATACTACTGCGTATAAAATATTTCTCAATAATCCTATATTTGGAATTGGAATAAATAATTTTTCTTTAGAAAGTAGTAAAGAAAAATATCAAAATTCAAATTTCAATCCATCTTCTACACATCCACATCAAATTTATTTAGAAATACTTTCTGAAGTAGGTTTATTAGGATCATTATATTTTATATTTATCTTTTTTTACCCAATTTTTATTGCTTTAAAATTTTTCAAAAAATACAGAGAAATTAATATTATTTCACATTTACTTTTGCATATTTTCTTTATTTTTCCAATTCTACCATCTGGAAGTTTTTTTGGAACAAATTTTGGTTTACCATTTTGGTTTAATTTATCAATTTTAATTTACTTATCAAAAAAATCGAAAATTTAAAAATAACAAATAATAATAAAATTTAAACTTCAATCATTAAGAAATTTTTTTTTTAAAAAATTTAAAGATAATATAAATAATCTATAAATGGACTCTATTATTCCCATTTTCATATAATCTCTATAAACCAAATACCCATTTATTATACTTAAGACAGAGCTTGAAGATAAAGAATTTCTGCGCTTTCTATAAAATGTAAGATTTTTATTAAGTCCTTTAATAAATGGAATTTTTTTTAATACTCTTAACCAAAGAATATAGTCTTCTTTTGTCTTAATTTTTGGAAATTTTAAATTATTTTTTTTTAAAAATTTTAGATTTACAATAACTGTGGATAAACCAATATCACACGAATTGAGAATATCCTGAAATTTTAGTTTTTTTTTTGATTTTCTTTTTGAAACTATTTTACCATATTCATCTGTAATTAAATATGAAGTATGTGAAATTGGAATCTTATGTTTAATCATAAAATTTAATTGTAATTTTAATTTATCTTTATGCCAAACATCATCACTGTCTAGAAAAGCAACATATTTTGATTTACTGAATTTAATTCCTTTGTTTCTTGACTCACCCGCTCCTAAATTTTTCTTATTTAATAATATTTTTATAGGAAATTTTTTTTTTAGTTTTGTTTTTTTTATAAAATCTTTAATTCTTGATAGGTCAGACTTATTCTCATCATCATAAATAATTAAAATCTTCAGATTTTTAAAGGTTTGATAAATAACTGAATTTAATGCTAAAAAAAGATAATTTAAATTATTTTTATAGGGAATAATTATAGTTACAACAGGCACAAACAATTAATTTATATGAGACAATATAAACAAAATCAAATCTTTTTTTCTTTTTTTTTAACTCCAATACAAAAATTGAAAATTTTTTTATTTAAGCTTTTTTTTTATTAAGAGTTATACTATCACTTAATCGATACTAATTTTAAAGATGAATAATAACTAATAAAAATTTCTGTGATAAATAAGAGAGATAAAAAATTAATTATATTTATGCCATCAATAGAAGGTGGAGGAGTTGAAAAAAATCTTTTTTTGGTGAGTAATTATTTAATAAAAAAAGTTAATAATATATCCTTAATTACAATTTCAAAAGATTATAAAAAAAAATTTGATAAAAAAATTAATTTCATAACTTTATCCTCTAAAATTTGGGATAAATTTGGAAGAAGATTTAAATATTTTTTAGCAATAATTTTGTTAATAAGAGAAATCTTTAAAAATAGAAATCTTATAGTTTTTTCATTTCAGGCTAATATTTATTGCATTATGATTTGTAAATTTTTTGGTATAAAAGTAATTTCAAGATCAAACTCTGCTCCTTATGGTTGGTCAAAAAATAGGGCTAAACGTTTTATTTTTAAAATTTTTCTTAGAGCTGCTGATAAAATCGTAGTGAATAGCGAAGAATTTAAAAAAGACTTAAAAAAAGAATTCAATGTAAACTCAGTTTGTATTTATAACCCATTAAATACTAATGAAATAAAAAGAAATGCAAAGAAAAGGGGTAAAAAAATCTTTTACTCAAATAAAAAAATTAAAATTTTAAATATAGGACGATTTACAGAACAAAAAGATCAAATTACATTATTAAGATCTTTAAATTTTTTAAAAAATAAAATCGATTATGAGGCCGTAATAATTGGTAAAGGAATTTTAAAAACAAAATTAGAAAATTATATTCTTAAAAATAAATTACATAAAAAAGTTAAACTTCTAAATTTTGTGGAAAATCCTTATAATTATATTAGACAAACTGATTTATTCATACTCTCCTCTAAATACGAGGGTTTACCAAATGTACTTTTAGAAACTCTGGTAATTAAAAAATTCATTATTTCTAGTGATTGCCCTACAGGGCCAAAAGAAATATTAAGTGGTGGAAAAGGAGGATTATTGTTCAAAAACGGAGATTACAAAGATCTTTCAAAAAAAATTATATTCTATTCAAGAAATCAAAAGAAATGTAATCAACTTTTAAAATTTGCAATTAAGAAATTATATAGATTTGATTTTAAAAAAAACCTCGAGGAATATTATAAATTAATTAATTCAATCTAAATTTAAGAGTTAATTCCATTTAATATTTTGTAAGCCCTTTGAATTAATGAATATTTCTTACTTAATTTATAATTATTTTTTGAAATAATTAATTGTTTATATGGTTGGTTTTTTAATTTTTGTATTTCACTCTTCCAAGAATATACATTTTTGTAATTTTTGATAAATATAGCATTTTGTTTATCCTTGATAGCTTCTTTTAATACATGAAAATCTGAACATAAAATAATTTTACCTGCAGTTAGATAATCAAAGAGTTTTAATGGTGAAGTGAATTTACTTATATCGCCCACATCTCCTGCTACTTTGATTGATGATACGTAAGGCATCAAAAGTATATCCATTTTTGACAAAATTTTTGAAATTTCTTTATATGGAACCCAATCATATAAACTGAGATTTTTTATTAAATTAAATTTTTTATAATTCTTTAACTTTTTTAAATCTCCATATAAATAGTATTGATTTTTTTTATCAATCTTAGCCAAATTATAAATTAGATTTGATCCTCTAGATTTATATAAAGTTCCTAAATAACCAATTTTAAAAAATTTTTTATTATTTTTGAAAATAAAATTTTTTTTTATAGAAGATCCACTAGGTAGAACTAATATCTTTTCTTTATTTACATTATAATTATCAATGTATGTGTTTTTAACACTATGAGTAATTGCAACTATCTTTTTTATACATTTTGAGTTTAAAAACTTTAAATATTTTACTAAAAATTTTATAGTTCTTGGCTCAATACTAAGATCATGATGAAGTTCTAAAATTATTTTTTTTCTTAACACTACTAATAAAAAACAAGTAAAAAAATTTCTAGTAATATATATATTTGGTCTAAATTTTAAGCTTTCAACGATAGAGATAATTGAAAATAAATAATATTTAATTCCTAACGGAAAAGTCTTAAAATTTTTTAGTATTTTAATAGTAAATTTAGATTTTACATCATAGTAACTAAATATATTTTGTTTTTTAATTTTTTTATTTTCAGCTTTTCTTGAGATTAAAACAACATCATTACCTAATTTTGTAAAAGCCTCACACATTTTAACAATTTGTATTGAGCTAGCATAATATGAACCAATTGCTGAATTTGATAAATAACAAATTTTCATTTTTTTTTATACATTGTTTATAATTTAGTAAGTTATATACATAAATAAAAATCTTATGAATGAATTAAAAAGAGTTATTGTTTATTTAATTAGAAATTTTAAGAATTATTTAAAAATTCTCGTTAATAATAGAGTTAATAATTATTATATACCTAATCTATTTATTAAAAACGTAATTATGATTGATCCATTAAAAGTAAAATATTTTAATTCTATTCCTATGAAGTTTTACAAAAGTTCAAAATTTATTATTGATTTTGATTGGGATAAAGAAAATAAACTTATTGCTGAACATGAACTCAATCATCAAGTTTATGGTTCATGTAGAGAAATATTTATTGATGGTGTATCAATTGAGAAATGTAAAATGTTTTCTTATTTACAAAAAAATATTAACGATCCAAAAAAATCTAAAGGTTGTAAAAATAAAGAAGACATTATTCAATTCCTAAACAATAAAAAAAAATTATATGAAAATATAAAAAAATTAGGATTACGAAAAAATATAAACGATAATATTGAATTTATGATTGATAGTAATCAAAACCTGGTAAAGATTAATTCTGGAAACCATCGGTTTGCAATTTCAAGAATTTTAAAACTTAAACAAATTCCTGTTGAAGTCAAACTTATGCATGTTAATTGTTTAAATAATAATTTAAATGTCAAAATTAAAATTAATGAGTTAAATAGTATAATAAAAAATATAGAACAAAAATATGCGTAAATTTAAGTTAAATTTTTACAATGTCTAATCAACAAAATAAATTAGTAAACTGGGAAAATACAAAACTATCTTAAAAATGAAAAAAATATTAGCAATTGATGCTGTAGGATGTTTAGTAGATTTAAAGGGCAATATTAACAAAAGTATAAGTAAAATATTAAAAAAAATTGATAATAAGAAAATTGTTTTAACAAATGCTGATAATAAAGAAAAAAAGATATTTTTAAAAAATATTTCATATGAATCTTTTTCGCTTAAACACAAACCAAATAAAACAAATCCAAAATATTATAAAAAATTCTTATCAAAATATAAATTACAACCAAATGAAATAATTTATATTGAACACGATATAAAAGCTGTAAAATCTGCAAGATTAAATGGAATTTTAACTCACCATTTTGATGGTAATATTAAAAATTTTAAAAATTTCTTAAATTCATTTCTTAACAAAAAACAAAATTTCCCAAAAAAAAATGAAATCAACTTTCATTATTATCCTCATCATCCTGTTGTGATTGGAGCAAGTAATGGCAAAAAAGTAAATTTTATGCCTTGTGTTTGGAACTCTGGTATGTCATATGATCCCTTTTTGTACGGGGTTTCTGTAAGAAAAGAGAGGTATACAAATCAAATTTTAAAAAAATCAAGATTTTTTAGTATAAATTTTTTAGATTTTAAGAATGTTAATTTATTAAGATCTTTAGGAAGAAGTTCTGGAAAACTAATCAACAAAACTAGAGAATTTAAAATTGAATATTCTAATGGTTATTTTTCTAATGTTCCTATACTTTCTAAAGCATATTTATCTTTTGAATGTAAAAAAAAATTTACCAAAACATACGGCACCCACACTCTTTTTGTGGGTAAGGTTGAGTTAATTCATACAGATAATAAGATCTCAAACAAATCAATTTTAGATATATCTAAAGTTTCACCAACTTTATATTTAGGTGCCGACCATTATGTAAGTTTAAACAAGAAAACCTTAAAAAATTTAAAAAAAATGCCTTTTCATAAAAGCTATTCTGCTAAAAATATTAAATTAATTACATAAATTTAATTATCACTTAAATTTCTGTTCTTGAAGCCATAACTCAACATTCACCATCATCCAAATTTTTTTTCCATCTAAATCCTCTTTTGCGTTATAAGCTTTTTTTTGAATAAATTTCTTTACTGTTGATATGTTGAATATGTCTCTTGATTTAGATGTAGAGCTCGTTAAAATATCACAAGCATACTCTCCTAACTTTTTACTTGCCCAATTATTTAGAGGAACTGGAAAACCCATTTTTTTTCTATAAATTATTGAATCTGGGAGTTTATTTTTTGCTAAACGCTTCAATATATATTTGGGTATATCAAATTTTTCACTAATACTCTCGCTGGTATAAAATTTTGAAACTAATTGAGAAATTTTATTTTTCCATTTAAGCTTGTAATCAGTTGGTAACTTAGATGCAAACTCAACTAAATTAACATCTAAGAAAGGAACTCTCGCTTCAATAGATGCTGCCATTGTCATTCGATCTAATCTATTTAATAAATTTGTAAGATGTAATTTTCCTAACAAGTAATACATTCCTTGATAATAATTTAGATGAGAAACCTTTTTGAATAAAGAGTTGATATATTCTAATGAATATTCATCAAAATCGTTTTTTAATACGTCTGGACTTAAAAATTCTTTTTTTTCTTCATTTGTAAACCATGAATATCTTGTCAAAAAATGATCCATAGGATTATTAAAATTTTTTTTAATACTATTTCCGTTAGTATAATCAAAAATTTTTCCTGTTAATAATTTTTTGGACATATAATAATCATGAGGACTTCTAAATATTCTTCCATACCCTGCAAACATCTCATCTGCTCCTTCACCTGACATAACAACAGAAATATCTTTTTTCATCTCACGTGACATTTTTAAGAAAGCATTTTCATGAGGAACAGAAATTGGTTCTCCCCTAAATCTAATTGTTTCTCTTAAAGAATCTATATATTCGCTTTGTTCTATTTTAAGTTTTTTTGGTTCAATAAGATTTAAATAATCTGCAACAGTTTCAGCATGTTCAAACTCATTGTATCCCTGCTCCTCGAATCCAGTGATATAGGTATTTATATTCGATTTATGATTTTTAATATAACTTAATAATATACTTGAGTCTAAACCTCCACTAATAAAGGCTCCGAGAGGAACGTCGCTTACCATCTGTTTCTTAACAGACTCATTTATTAGTCTATCTAATTCACTCAAATAGAAATCTATTCCTTGGTCAGGTTCTATTACTGTTGGTATATCCCAATATTGCTCTTCTTTAATCTTGTTACCTTCAAAAGTTATTTTTGTTCCTGGAAGAATATCAAAAATATCTTTATAAAAAGTTTGTTTTCCAATTACATTTCTAAAAGATAAATAACTTATTAAAGCTGAATTATTTAATGAATGATTATAATCATGAATACAAAAAAAAGAATTGTAATCTGAACCAAAATATAATTTTTCTCCGTTGATAAAATAATGTAAAGGCTTTACACCTAAGTGATCTCTTATTAAAAATATTTTATTTATTCTTCTATCCAATATAACAATTGAAAATATTCCATTTAGCTTATTACATATGCTTTCACCCCATTCAACATAACCATGTAATATGACTTCAACATCTGTTTTAGTTTTAAATTTATAGCCTTTGGATATTAGAATTTTTTTTAATTCTTGATAATTGTATATCTCACCATTACACATCATGAACACTGATTTATCACTTGTATAATAAGGTTGATTTTCAGCATCTAAATCAATAATGCTTAATCTATTAAAACCAAAGCAGAAATTATCATTGGATATAATATTTTGATCATCTGGACCTCTATATTCAATTGATTTTATACCTTTTTTGATATCAGCTTTATCCTCAGCTTTTAACTGTCCTTTAAAATTTACTACACCAAAAAACCCACACACTATACAAATTCCATATTTTTAATTATTCTATTTGCAGATTTAAGATCAACAAGATTATCAACATCTGCCCAAACGTATTTTGATGTCTGGATATTTATATTAATTTTTTTTGAAATAATATTTAAGGCTTCTGAAACCCAGTTTTTAGTATGACCACCTCTAATAAGTTTTCCAATAGTTTTAAATAAAATACTACTTCCTTGTTTATTAAATTTATACATTCCAATCGCAACACCATCCATTTCATTTAAAGAGATAGACTTGCTCATATATTTTAGCAAATAGTTACTTGAAATAATTTTCATGGCATCATCCCAATCTTTAGGCTCTCTTTTGTCAACAAGGACTGAATTTTTATGAGGAAAATTGATGAATTTATAAAGCATTTTAAAACTAAAGATAAGATCACCATGCAAAAATATAAAATCTGATTTTAAGTAATTTCTAGCTAACCATAAAGAATACATTGTATTTGTGGTTTTGTATTTTTTACTTACAACAATTTTTAATTTCATTCCTAATTCATCACATTTTTTTTTTAATTTTGGTTGTAAAATATTCGCTTTATAACCAACAACAAAAATCACTTCTTTAATTTTAGCTTTATTTAAATTTTCCAAGATATATTCAAAAATATATTTACCATTTATCTTAATCATTGATTTAGGAATGGTCTTTGTAATCTCGTTTATTCTTGATCCTACTCCTGCAGTTAATATTACAGCTTTATATTTATTATTATAAACCTTATGATTTTTTTTCATTAACATTTCATTTTAAAATAATGATTATTAGTACATTTTATATTAGGCTTTTTAAAGAAACAATTTTTCTTTTTACTATATTTAATAAATTCTTAGCAATCATAGTACTTAATGATATTAAAAAAAATGCTTTCATAATTTTAATAAAAAACTATAAACTAAACTTAAACTAATAAATAAATTTAAAATGAAGTCTTACGAAAACTTAAAGGCTAAATCTGTATCAATTGAAAAAGTTAGAGATTATTGGAAAGGTAAAAATATTCCACAAATTTGGTACTCAGATATAGAGCCTGGCACTGTCCCATATTATAACAACGTAAGAAAACAACGTTTTGAGTTTTACTATCCTTATCTTAAAGACTCAGCAGAATTTCAGTACCACAAAGATGAAAAAGTTCTTGAAGTTGGTGTTGGTATGGGAACTGATATTATTGAATATGCAAGATATGGAGCAAAGGTATATGGTATTGACTTAGGTGCTGATCAAATCGAAATTACAAAAGATATGTTTCAAAAGTTGAACTTGTCTTATGAAGATTTAAAAGTTGCCTCTGCAGAAAAACTACCTTACGAAAATAATTATTTTGATTTTGTATACTCATTTGGAGTAATACATCACACACCAGATATTAACTCCGCCGTTAATGAAATACATAGAGTATTGAAACCTGGTGGCAGAGCAGTCATTATGATATATGCTAGAGGTTGGAAGCATTATATTAAAAGATGTTTTATTCATGGAATTTTAAAAATGAAAATTTTTAAATACAATTTTGATTGGCAAAAAGTGTATAATGAAGTTTCAGAAGTCAATGGGGGTTCCCCTTTAACACAGGTATTGACACGTAGACAGGTAAAAAAATTATTTAAGAACTTCTATATTGAAAGTATTGAAAAGAAGCGTCTAGGAGAATTTTTTGAGTACAAACCGTATAATACAGTAAAAGCTCCAAATTTTATATTAAACTTATTTAGTCTTTTTGGATTAGAAGGTCTTTTTGGTGAAAATTTTTTAATTAAAGTTCAAAAATCAAATTCAAAAACTAAAGGAAAAATTATTGATGTCCTTTGGAAACATTATTAATTCCCTCAGGGAGAATTATAGATAGTGAACAAGATCTATCAATCAATTAATCATAAAGTAAGAGTCAGAAGTCATGATGAACTGGAAGTAAGAAAATATGAATTTTTAGAAATATGTGAAATATTAAATAAGTTAGGAGTGAAATATTTTTTACTTGGTGGAATTTTACTGGGAGCGATTAGAAATAAAAATTTTATACCATGGGATTGGGATGTTGAAATTTGTGTAAATTCTAACGAAATAATTTCAAAATTTGACGATTTATTATCGATGATATCAAATTCAAAATTCAAAATTATTAAATATAATAAAACAATTTCAAATTTGAAGCTAGATTTAGAAGGAAAGTTGCCTATCGCCACAACGAAATATACTATAATGGGTTGGAATCATAACAAAGAAAAGAAAATTTTTTGGAGAAATACATTGAAAATCCCAGATCACTTCATAAATAATATGAGGAAAATAGAGTTATTTGATAAATATCACTTTGCACCTTATCCCCCTAAAGATTATTTAACTCATCAATACGGCGATTGGAAAAAACCAATTCAAACAAGCAATAAATACCAATATTTAACAAAAAAATATTATAATAGAACTGCTATTGGTGACTTTGTATTAAGAATAATTAGTCCTTTAAAAAAAATTTTTAAAAAAAATAAATAATTCATACCATTGACTAATTTCGTTTAATCAAAATAGTTCTGTCAGATAAAATTTTACACTCTAATTTTTGATCAATTTTAAGAATTTTTAATAAGTTATTAAATCTTTTTTGAATATCATTTTTATTTAATTTAGGAAATTTATGATTTAGTTTTAAATTTCCAGACTTACCAAAACGAAAACTTCTCAAAAATTTACCTATTAATCCCCTAAATTTCATAAGTTTTAAAAATAAATAAAATTTTGTCCAGTTTGAGGGGTTTTGTAAATTGTTATGATTTACAAGGCTTTCCCATACTTTTATCATTTTCAAAGCTGCTAATTCATTTTTATCAAAGTATATTTTTTGTTTAATTACTTCTGGAAGAGTTTCATTAATTTTATTTTGATTTCCATACTTAAATGAGTCAAATACAGTTTTTACTTTTTTTGAGAGTTCATCTAATGATTTTACACAATAGCCTAACTCGTTGGGTAGTTCTGTAGTATATTTTTGTTCAAATGGAATGTATGTTATTACTGGTTTTCTAAAAACTGTTGCTTCAATTGCAGAAGTACAACTATTATGCATTATAGCAAATGCTTTATTAATCCAAGGATTAATAGAGCCTTCTCTAATTACATAAACATTTGGAATGTCTTCAAGAAGAATTTTCCAAGTTTCAATATTTTCAACAGGATGAGGGCGCAAAACAATGTCATACCCGTTATTATTTTGAGCAAGATATTTAATGGCTTTAATGAAAGCAAGCATCTTTCTATAATTTTCAGAAATATTTCCAAAAGTATAATTCACCAAATCAGGATCTCTTTTAAAATATCCTCCACTTTTAAAAATTTTAACTATTTCATGAAATGACTTTATCTCATTTGCAAAACCCATTTTTGAAGGAATCAAAAGAAATGGTCTTTCAGGTATTTTCTTAGGAGTTCCCCAATATTCAGAAAAAAGTGGACTCCAAAGATCAGCTCGAGGTGATCCAGTCATATGAATTTTAGAAGATTGATTAGGATAAATTCTTTTAAGTGCCTCAACATCTTCTGGTCCCCAACCAAATACTGCAGATGATTGATCAATTGATTTTTCTGAATACCGTATTCTCGCAAATTTATCATACCCACGAGTATCTAAACAACTTTCTTCATCAATACTGGTAACTATAGAGCCACTCTCTATTACGTCCTTATGTCTTGATATTTTAATATCTCCAGGAGTTAACGATTTAGTGTGAAATATTCCAGGAGAAAGTATACCTCTACAAATACCTTTTTCTATTGCCTCTATGTCTGAGATGATAACTTGATGTCCCCTGGCTGCAGCTAATACTGCTAATAAAATTTTACTATCTAACTCTCGTGACACTATTTCAGTATGAAGATAGATATTCATTTTAAAGATTATCCGTCATATTTTTTTAATTTTTTGCAGCACTCTCTCTAAACTTATCATTAATTTCAATTAATTTATCAAAAGTCCCTTGATCTTTTAAAATTCCATTCTCAAGTTGAAATATAATATCACATTCTTTTACAGTGCTTAATCGATGAGCAATAATAATTATAGTTATATTTTTACCAATATTATTCACTGCTTCCATAACTACTTTTTCAGTTAGATTATCTAAAGCACTAGTAGCTTCATCTAAAATTAATACTTGGGGTTTATGATATAATGCTCTAGCTATTCCAATCCTTTGACGTTGACCACCTGAAAGCCTTATACCACGTTCACCTACTGTAGTTTTATATTGAGATGGTAATTCATTAATTATAAATTCATGTAAATTTGCAATTTTAGCAGCATCTTCAACTGCTTCTTGATTGATATCCTTTGGATTTATACCAAAAGCAATATTTGCTGTAACTGTGTCATCAGCTAAAAAGATATGTTGCGGTACATATCCGATTGAATGTTGCCAGGCTCTTCGATTATTTTTATCTATAACTTTTCCATCTACCTCTAAAGTGCCTTTTTGAGCCTCTAAAAGTCCCAAAATTATATCCACAGTAGTAGTTTTTCCGCTGCCTGTGGCCCCAACAAAACCTACAGTGCTATTAGCTGGTATCACTAAATTAATATCTTTTAGTGTTGTTCTTTTCACATTAGGATAATGATAATTAATATTTTTAAGAGTTATATTTTTTTTGAGCAATAAAG
This sequence comes from uncultured Pelagibacteraceae bacterium, assembly GCA_902603625.1. Classification (GTDB taxonomy): domain Bacteria; phylum Pseudomonadota; class Alphaproteobacteria; order Pelagibacterales; family Pelagibacteraceae; genus Pelagibacter. The sequence continues at coordinate 64,533 of CACKVM010000001.1, read as the reverse complement.
GATCTTGGTATTTATTTAAAACAAACGGTTGTAATTTCAAAACATCATCATACATCGAGTCTAGTGATGGGCTGATGTATCTTAACTGACTTACACTTACATAAATACCTTGTAGTGCAGGCATTAATCGATATCCAGCAAAGGCATAAAGTGCAATTATAGGTAATGCTGTGGTAAAATTACCATTCAACATCATTAAGTAAAGTACAACTAACAACATTCCTCCAAAAGTAATTGCCTCAAGAGCAAAACGAGGTATTAATGTCAACACAGCCATAGAGGCATTACTTTGAGCTAAAACTTTAGCAGGATCAGAAAATCTTTTTATATATATTTTTTCTAAACCACCTACTTTAATTTCTTTAGCTGCACCAAATGCTTCGCTTACAGCTGTAAATCGTGTTTGATTGGCTTCAAATCTTTGCTTACCAATTCTTGTAATGTAAAGTTGACTAAACTTATATATAATTGCGTAAGCTAAACCTAAAGTAAATCCAACTATCAAAGTTAGTTTGAAATCAACTAATATTAACAATAAAAGTAGAGCTAATGTTATAGCACTTTGCATAAATAAATTCATCATTGACCCTAAACCTTTTCCAACAACAGAATTTACCTCTGATAGAATAGTTTTACCAAGATCAGCACTGTGACGATTTAAAAACCAACTATAAGGTTGATCCAAATAACCTTCGATCAATCGTTTACCAATGCTATACTCACGCATTGAAGTGAATCGGGCCTTTGCATAATTTGTAAATGCTTTGAATGACAAAGAAATAATAAGAAAACAAAATACAAAAATTCCAGAAACAAAAAGAAATTGTTGTTTAGTGTCGACTCCAAATATGCTTGAGGCATTATAGGCTGTGTTCAGCACTTTATTTGTATCAACAATTTCAGGATTAGATAATACAGTTATAAAAGGTAAAATTGAAGCTACACCAAGCATATCAAATAGTGCCATGATAAGAATCATAACCATTAAGAAATATGCTCGTTTTCTCTCATGGGATGATAATAAATATAAAATTTTATTTAATGTTTTCATTAGATTTATAAAATAATTTAGTTTGCAAAAATGTTTATATTGTGTTTTTGATCCAACTATACAATTAATTAATTAATTTTCATTTATTTATTGATAAATTAAAAAAACCAAACACAGTATATTTATTTGATGGCTCAATAATTCTCTCCACTCTAAGTGGAGACAGCCCTACACTTTTAGTTATATTTATTAAAGATTGAATTGAGTAAATTTGAAGGTGATCCAAGCAAAACTCACCTGAAAATTTTCCTTTTAGTTTTGCATTTGTATCTGGTACTTCTATATACATAATTCCATCTTTTCCTAAAAATTTAATTGAGTTTTTTAAAAATTGAATAGGGTTTTCGACATGTTCTAGAACTTTGTTTAATGTAATTAAATTAAATTTTTTTTTAATTTTAAGTTTACTCACCTCACTTACATTTATCTTAATGCCTTTTTTTTTAAGAAATAAAGCATATCTTTTGTCTAGATCTAATCCTTGAACATCAAGGCCCTTTTTTTTCATCTCATACAAAAAAACTCCTATACCTGATCCAATATCTAATAAGTTAGTTTTCTTTTTCTTTAGAAAATCATATATTCTAAGGGCTCGATTTTTATTGTCAGATTTTTTTATTGGTAAGTTAGTTATTTGTTCAAACCTTTTTGATATTCCCTCAGTGTTCTTATAAGTCAAATCAAGATAACTTTTCTTATAGATATTTTTTATTTTAAAAAAATGTTTTGCATAAATATGATCACAAATCTTGCACTGATAAAATTGTCTGTTGTATTTTCCTATAATATCAAAATTTTTTTCAGCCTTTGGTCTTTTGTTATAGTTAAATAAAAGTTTAAAATTTTTATTTCCACATGCATGCCAATCTATATTATTTTTTTTATTCATCTCTTAGTAATAAAATTTTATTTGTTGGAAAATATATATTATCTAAAAATTTATAAATTTTCCTTACTCTTTTTAAATACTAAAATTCTTATTTTTATTTTTTTTGTATAAATTATTTTTAATACTAAAAATTTTATATTTTTGTTTATTCTGGTAAAAATAATCAAAAATATGTTCTTTTTCAACTCTACTTAAATTTTTTTCATTTATACCGAAGAAAATTTTTGATTGAGCTAATTCACAAGTTAATCCCTTGGGACAATCTCTTTTCAAGTTATTTGTAATTATGTCAAATTTCTTTTTTTTATATATTCTAATAATCCTTTTGATCTCATCAAAATCAACAAAAGGTCTATCTGCGTTTATCCTTATAAACGAATTTAAATTGTATCTTTTTAAACAATCTACGGTTCTTTTGAAAACATTATTTTGTTCACCTCTAAAATATTTTACCTTATTTTTTTTGCAAATTTTTACTATCTTGTTGTCGACTTTAGATTTAGATGTACAAACAATGATATTTAGTCTTAGAAATTTCTTTAACCTCAATATTATGACTTCCAGTAAATTTTTACCTAAATAAATTTCTTTTAAAACTTTACCCGGTAATCTCTTTGAATTGGATCTTGCAAATATTAATATTGCTGGGCTAGACATTATTTTGTTAAACCTTAAAATAGTCTTTTTTTCTATCTTTAATTATATTCCTTGTATCAAAGATATATCTAGCTTCTTTAGAAATTAATTTATAGTCAAACATTTTATGATCTGTCACTAGTACAGTTATTGGATATCTTTTAAATAATGCCTTGTTTAAATTTTTACTATATCTGGTTTCTCCGTTAAAATTTATTTTTTTTACATGTGGATCTGAAAAATCAAAATCAATACCTGCCTTTTTTAATTTATGAGCTATTATTAAACCTGGGGACTCTCTTATATCGTCGATATTTTTTTTATAAGCAACACCAAGAATCAAAACCTTTTTTTTGATTAGTTTTATTTTTTTCTTTTTTATAAATTTTAAAATCTTTTTTGTAATCCAACTTGTTACTTTACGATTAATTTCACCAGCTGTTTTTATGAATTTTAAATCAAAATTTTTTTTTTTTGCTAACCAATACAAATAGAATGGGTCTATGGGAATACAATGACCGCCAAAACCTGGCCCAGGACTAAATGATGTATATCCAAATGGTTTTGTTCCAGCTAGATCTAAAACTTCATCAATATCTATATCAATTTTATTAAGGAACATTTTTAATTCATTAACTAATGCTATATTTACCGACCTAAATATATTTTCTACCATTTTTGATGTTTCTGCAGCTTTCAAACTTTTGGACTTAATAACGGTAGTTGTAATGTTTTTGTATAGCATGTTTCCAAGTTCTAAACATTTGTTGGAGTAACCAGCACAAATTTTAGGTGTATTGAATAAACTATATTTTATCTTCTTAGAAGATTTAACTTTCAATTCAGGGCTTATTCTTTCAGGAGAATAAACTAAAAAAAAATCTTTTGATATTTGAAAATTTTTTTCTTTGAGTTCATTTGCAATATATTTTTCTGTAGTTCCTGGATATGATGAACTTTCTAAGGAAATTAATTGTCCTTTTTTCAAAAATTTTTTCATGCTACTCATGCAAGACTCTATAAATGAAAGATCTGGTTCTAAATTATTTTTTAAAGGTGTTGGTAACGCTAATATAATTACATCAGCATGGGATATGTATTTGTATTTATCAGTTAAAAATATTTTTTTATTATTAAATTGTTTTTTTACTTTTCTCAAACTTATATCTATGCCTATTGTTTTAAATCCTTCTTTATTAAATTTTTTTAAAAGTTCACTACCCACATAACCTAAACCGACCACGCAAACTACTGATTTTTTTTTTCTTATCTTAATTCTTAATTTTTCTTGATAATTCATTGAATCAAATTTAATTTTTTTTGTGTTAGTTTTTTTTGAAAATTAAATTCTTTAAAAAAGAAATTTTTTTTTAAAAAAAAATTAATTATCTTTAACCTAGTAAAAAGAATTTTTTTTTTTTGTTTACTTAAATTATTTTTGTGCATTCTATAATAAAAAAGAAATTTATTTATATGAGATACACTTTTTTTACTAGATAAAATTGAATACCACAAATAATGACCATCTTGTCTATCAAAGATTTCATTATATCCACCAATTTTTTTCAAAAAACTTGTCTTTATCAAACAACAAGCTCCGTGAGCAGGTTCGTCATATAGATTATAATCTGTTTTATGTTTGTAGCTATATTTAGAGATAATCTTTGAATTTTTATTAATTTTATAAAAATTAGGAAATGTCATCACAGCCTTTTTTTCTTTATCTGAGATACTTTTTATTAAATCTTTAATTGCATTTTTGTGAAGATAGTCATCTGCGTCTAATCTTAATATATAATTGCCCTTAGAATGCTTTAATGCTAAATTTGCAGATTTGATGAGTCCTCTTTTTTTTTTGTTAAAAAAAATTCTAATATTTTTTTTATTTCTATAATTTAATAATATTTTTCTAGAATTATCTTTAGAATTATCATCTATCACAATTAAAAATAATTTTTTATAACTCTGTTTTAAAACACTTTGAATAGATTTTTCTAAAAATGAACCATAATTATAATTAGTAATATAGACAGTAACTAAATTTTTCATTTTTTAGTTCAATTTTGAAAAAGCTTTTGTATTTTTCAAAATTTTTCTTCCAATCAATTTTTTATAATCCCTTGCATCAACACCATGATTTGGTCTAAGACACGTCAGATCTTCTTCCTTTATAATAGTACCTTTTTTCATATTTTTTTTTAAATACATGGCTCTTCTGAATGATTTAATATTATTACTACGAATTTCTGACTTTGTTGGAGTTTTTTTTTCTTTTCCAAGTAGTAAATTAATTTTTTTTATTTTTTCTACAAGCAATTTTGTTTCTTCGGGTGTTAAAGAAATTTTATGATCTCTAAACTTTTTTCCTTTTCTAGTATCTGTGAAATGAAATTCTAAGATTTTAGCACCTAATAAATACGAGGAAATTAAAGCTAAATCTCCCTTATTGTGGTGTGAATAGCCAATTGTAAGATTTGTTTTTTTTATAAAACTTTTAATAACATTCAAATTTACCTCTTGATCCGGCGTAGGATAGGCTGAAGTACACTGCAGAAGAGATAAATAATTTTTATTTTTATAAACTTTATTTTGGCTTCTTATGAATCTAATAGTTTTATTTATTTCAGATAAATTAGATAAACCAGTAGATAGTATTATTGGTTTTCCTCTTTTACTTAATTCAGATAAAATTGGGTACGCTGTAAGATCTCCTGAGCCTATCTTATAAAATTTTAAATATTTATCTATCCATAGAAGACTATTTTTATCCCAAACAGATGCTAAATAAAAAACTTTTGCCTTTTGGCAAATCTTAGCAAGAGTAATATGTTGTTTTTTTGTAAGCTCGAATTTTTTAAAATGATTAAATCTCTTTTTTGACTCTACAGGGCTTACTAAATTTGCTCCCTGATAAATTTGAAGTTTAACTACATCTACTCCACATGAAATAGCTAATTTTACTAATTTTTTTGCATAATTAAAATTGCCCTCATGGTTACCACCTATCTCTGCGATCAATAAAGGACCAAATTTTCCTTGCCAAATATTTTTAATTTTCATCTAGGATTTTGAATAAACTTATAATTTGATCTTTCATTAATAATTTTTGTGATTTAAATCAAATGTTACTTAATTATAGATATAATTTTTTCTAAAGTGAACTAATATTTTACCTCCAAGTTTTGTATATATTGCGGTTTGTATTAATCCATATCAATTTAGAATTATTTTCCTATGTATTTCTAAATAATAGTTTATAGAACTAATTAATGTGTGGAATATTTGGTGCTCTATCTAGTAAAATTCTTAGCAATAATGAAATTTCAAATCTAAAAAATTTGATGGATGCCCGAGGTCCTGACTCCAAAGGAGTTTATAAATATAATTTCCAAGACAGAAAACTATGTTTTATTTTTTCAAGACTTTCAATCATATCTTTAGGAAAAGACTCTAATCAACCATTTGAAAAATTTGGTAAAATTATAATGTTTAACGGAGAAATTTATAATTATTTGGAGATAAGAAAAGATTTAGAGACAAAATATAGTTTTAAAACAAACTCAGATACTGAAGTTTTGATTACTGCTTATCACGAATATGGAAATGAGTTTTTAAAAAAAGTTGAAGGAATGTTTTCCATAGTAATATTAGATAAAATAAATAATTATATTTTTTTTTGTAGAGATAGATTTGGTGAAAAACCTTTATATTATTTCAAAAATAAAAAAGAGTTAATATTTGGTTCAGAAATTAAATATATTAAAAGTCAATTAAAAAATTTATCAATTAATGAAAAAAAAATTTCAAACCTTTTAATAAAGGGTTTTAGATCAATAATGAACGATGATGAAACGTTCTTTAATGAAATCAAATCTTTTCCTAAAGGAGAGTTTTGGATTTATAAAGATGGTATTTTTAAATCAAGAAATAAATACTGGAAACTAAATTATAAACCAAATTATATTTTAACCACTAATACTGCTTCAGAGATAACTGAGGCAAAATTAATTGAATCTATTAAACTTAGATTAAGAGCAGATGTAAATATTGCACATAGTTTATCAGGAGGAATCGACTCAGCTTTAATTGCGGCTATAGCTGCAAAAAAATTTAATAAAAAATTAGATTGTTTCTCAATAATTGACAATGACAAAAGATATAACGAAAAAAAAAATATCGACTCTATTTTGAAAAAATATGAATTTGATAAAACAAATCAAATTTTAATTAGTAAAAAAAATTTTATAAATAATTTAAATGCACAGATAAATTCTCATCAATCACCCGTTCTAACTGTAACTTCTTATATTACAAATTTATTAGCAAAAAAAGTTGGTCAATCAAAAAATAAAGTTATTTTTAGTGGGGTTGGTAGTGATGAACTTTTTTCTGGTTACTATGATTATGGCGCAAGATGGTTATATGAAATGAAAACAAAAAAAAATTTTAAAACAAAACTAAAAGAATGGCTTCAGGGGCAGGGTAAATATATAGAAAATCCTATTTTAATCGACATATTAAAAAATAATTTGAAACCCTCAAAAAAAAATTTGTTTCATGGTGAACAAAAATTTAAACAATTAATGAATAAGAGATATATAAACACAAATTATCGATCGTTAAAATATTCTAATTCAAATCTTAGAAATCAAATGCAAACTGACCTTTTTAGTGAGGTGGTTCCTATAGTACTAAATCAAGATGATCTTAACTATATGGATAATTCTGTAGAAAATAGAAGTCCATTTCTTGATAGAAACCTTGTCGAATTTGCTTATACCATTCCTAATAATTTGTTAATACAAAAAGGTATGAGTAAATATATTTTAAGGAATATTGGAAAAAAATATTTGCCCAAAATTATATATCAAGATAAAAGGAAAATAGGATTTAATGCGTCTATTAACAGTCTTTTTGACCTTAGAAATAAATCAAACATAAATTTTTTGTTAGATGAAGGTAAAATTTTTAAATATGTAAATAGGAAAAAGTTTGAAAGTTTTCTTAAGAATGAGGATTTTTCAGTAAGTAGTTTTAGCAAATTCTTATTTAGTTTTATTAATTTAAAAATATTTTTAGAAAAATGTTGATACAGATAATTTAATATTTTCAGGTCTTAGCAGTCTTTAATTATTCAACAAAAATTTTTTTCAGTGCATAAATCAAGCCAATTGAGCTATTAGTACTGGTTAGCTGCACGCATTACTGCGCTTCCACACCCAGCCTATCAACGTGGTGGTCTACCACGGCTCTATGGGAAGAACTTGTTTTGAGGTGAGTTTCCCGCTTAGATGCTTTCAGCAGTTATCTCGTCCATACTTAGCTACCCGGCACTGCAGCTGGCGCTACAACCGGTCCACCAGTGGTATGTTCAACCCGGTCCTCTCGTACTAGGGTCAACTCCTCTCAATTCTTCTACACGCATAGCAGATAGGGACCGAACTGTCTCACGACGTTCTGAACCCAGCTCACGTACCACTTTAATTGGCGAACAGCCAAACCCTTGGGACCTGCTCCAGCCCCAGGATGTGATGAGCCGACATCGAGGTGCCAAACACTGCCGTCGATATGAGCTCTTGGGCAGTATCAGCCTGTTATCCCCGGCGTACCTTTTATCCGTTGAGCGATGGCCCTTCCACTCAGAACCACCGGATCACTATGACCGACTTTCGTCTCTGCTCGACTTGTCAGTCTCACAGTCAGGCAGGCTTTTGCCATTGCACTCTACGAACGATTTCTGACCGTTCTGAGCCTACCTTCGCACGCCTCCGTTACTATTTGGGAGGCGACCGCCCCAGTCAAACTACCCACCATACAATGTCTTGATGCCGGATAACGGCTATCAGTTAGATATCAAGAAAAACAAAAGAGGTATTTCACTGGTGACTCCACAAAAGCTGACGCCTTTGCTTCAATGTCTCCCTCCTATGCTAAATATGTTTTTCCTAACACCAATGTAAAGTTGCAGTAAAGGTGCACGGGGTCTTTCCGTCTAACTACGCGAACTCCGCATCTTCACGGAGAATTCAATTTCACTGAGTTGATGTTGGAGACAGCGGAGAAATCGTTACGCCATTCATGCAGGTCGGAACTTACCCGACAAGGAATTTCGCTACCTTAGGACCGTTATAGTTACGGCCGCCGTTTACTGGGGCTTCAGAAGTTAGCTTGCACCAACCGCATTAACCTTCCAGCACCGGGCAGGCGTCAGACCCTATACATCCACTTACGTGTTAGCAGAGCCCTGTGTTTTTGATAAACAGTCGCTTCTCCCTGGCTTGTGCCACCCTTTAATAGTTGCCTACAAAAAGGTCTTCCTTATCCCGAAGTTACGGAAGTATTTTGCCGAGTTCCTTCAACATCATTCTCTCAAGCGCCTAAATATACTCTATTAATCTACCTGTGTCGGTTTAGGGTACGGTCTAATGATGGAGCTATTTCTTGGAACCTTTTCGCAGCAAACTCAATCCATTAAGAGTTTACAACTTACAAGATTCGTCACTTCCATCTGGTTAAGGAATATTAACCTTATTTCCATCGACTACGGCTCTCGCCCTCGCCTTAGGTGCCGACTAACTCTGCGTGGATTAACCTTGCGCAGAAACCCTTAGATTTACGGCGAAGAAGTTTTTCACTTCTTTTATCGTTACTTATGTCAGCATTCGCACTTCTGATACCTCCAGAGTCCTTCACAGGTACTCCTTCACAGGCTTACAGAACGTTCCGCTACCGCTTATAAAACTCGAAAGTTTTATAAACCCACAGATTCGGTATATGATTTTAGCCCCGTTACATCTTCGGCGCAGAAACTCTATTAGACCGGTGAGCTGTTACGCTATCTTTAAAGGATGGCTGCTTCTAAGCCAACCTCCCGGCTGTTAAGGAATTTCCACATCCTTTCACACTTAATCATAATTTGGGGACCTTATCTGGTGGTCTGGGCTCTTTCCCTCTCGACTATGGACCTTAGCACCCACAGTCTGTCTGTTGAAGAACAATGTTTAGCATTCGGAGTTTTATTAGGTTTGGTAAGAATCTCTTCCCCCTAGCCCATTTAGTGCTCTACCTCTAAACATCTATTTATTCAACGCACTACCTAAATAGTTTTCGCGGAAAACCAGCTATCTACGAATTTGGTTGGCCTTTCACCCCTTACCACAAGTCATCCAAAGACTTTTCAACGTCAACTGGTTCGGTCCTCCGGTTGGTGTTACCCAACTTTCAACCTGCTCATGGTAAGCTCATTCGTTTTCGGGTCTAATTCATTAAACTATTCGCCCTATTAAGACTCGCTTTCGCTACGCCTACACCTAGATGGCTTAAGCTTGCTTAATAAATTAAGTCACTGACCCATTATACAAAAGGTACGCCCTCACCCTAAAAAAGGCTCGGACTGATTGTAGGCATGCAGTTTCAGGTTCTATTTCACTCCCCTAATAGGGGTTCTTTTCACCTTTCCCTCACGGTACTAGTTCACTATCGGTCACTGAAGAGTATTTAGGCTTAGAGGGTGGTCCCCCTGTTTTCGAGCAAGATTTCACGTGTCCCGCTTTACTCAAGAATTTTATTAAACATTACTCATACGGGACTATCACCCTCTATGGTTAGCATTTCCAAACTATTCAAATTCTTTTAATAAAATTACTGGCCTTTTCCGCTTTCGCTCGCCACTACTTACGGAATCTCAATTGATTTCTTTTCCTCTGGTTACTTAGATGTTTCAGTTCTCCAGGTTGTCTCTTTAAACCTATGTATTCAGTTTAAAGTACCACATAAAGTGGTGGGTTTCCCCATTCGGAAATTTTCGGATCAAAACTTACATACAGCTCCCCGAAACTTATCGCAGTATATCACGTCCTTCATCGGCTTTCAGTGCCTAGGCATCCACTACACGCCCTTAAACGCTTGATTTATGCACAGAAAAAAATTCTGTGTTGAATCAAATTTTTGTTTTGAACATTAGATAATTACATTTCTAATATTCGGATATAGATATTGATATTAATTATTATTTTTATTTACAATTTTTTATAACTAAGTGTTCTTGGTGGAGGATAGCGGGATCGAACCGCTGACCTCCTGAATGCAAATCAGGCGCTCTCCCAGCTGAGCTAATCCCCCATAATATTGGTGGGCCGAGAAAGACTCGAACTTTCGACCCCACCCTTATCAAGGGTGTGCTCTAACCAACTGAGCTACCGGCCCCCATGCAAGAGAAACACTGTTTTAAGAAGAGAAATGAGGACGGTCAACATTATCCTGTGTAAATTATTTAGAGTAAAATTTAAAATTTTACTCATCCTTAGAAAGGAGGTAATCCAGCCGCAGGTTCCCCTACGGCTACCTTGTTACGACTTCACCCCAGTCGCTGACTATACCGTGGTCAAGGGTTTAAAGCCTTGCCTTAAGGTAGAACCAACTCCCATGGTGTGACGGGCGGTGTGTACAAGACCCGGGAACGCATTCACCGTGGCACGCTGATCCACGATTACTAGTAATTCCAGCTTCATGCACTCGAGTTGCAGAGTGCAATCCGAACTGAGGTATCTTTTAAGGATTTGCTTAACGTCGCCGTCTCGCTTCCTGTTGTAGATACCATTGTAGCACGTGTGTAGCCCAACACGTAAGGGCCATGAGGACTTGACGTCATCCCCACCTTCCTCCAGCTTATCACTGGCAGTTCTTTCAGAGTGCCCAACTTAATGATGGCAACTAAAAGTGAGGGTTGCGCTCGTTGCGGGACTTAACCCAACATCTCACGACACGAGCTGACGACAGCCATGCAGCACCTGTGTTTCGTCCGGCCGAACCGAAAACTTTAATCTCTTAAAGTCGCGACGAACATGTCAAGTGTTGGTAAGGTTCTGCGCGTATCTTCGAATTAAACCACATGCTCCACTACTTGTGCGGGTCCCCGTCAATTCATTTGAGTTTTAACCTTGCGGTCGTACTCCCCAGGCGGTGTGTTTATCGCTTTCGCTGCGACACTGAAAATAAATTTCCAACGTCTAACACACATCGTTTACGGCATGGACTACGAGGGTATCTAATCCTCTTCGCTACCCATGCTTTCGTTCCTCAGTGTCAGTAATGATCCAGAAAGCTGCCTTCGCAATTGGTATTCTTTCTAATATCTACGAATTTCACCTCTACACTAGAAATTCTGCTTTCCTCTATCAAACTCTAGCTGAAAAGTTTTGATGGCAGTTCCAGAGTTAAGCTCTGGGATTTCACCACCAACTTTTTCAACCACCTACGAACTCTTTAAGCCCAGTAATTCCGAACTACGCTAGGTCCCTTCGTATTACCGCGGCTGCTGGCACGAAGTTAGCCGGACCTTCTTATTCGGGTACAGTCATTTTCTTCCCCGACGAAAGAGCTTTACAACCCAAGGGCCTTCTTCACTCACGCGGCATCGCTGCATCAGAGTTTCCTCCATTGTGCAAGATTCCCCACTGCTGCCTCCCGTAGGAGTTTGGGCCGTGTCTCAGTCCCAATGTGGCTGATCATCCTCTCAAATCAGCTATTGATCAAAGTCTTGGTGGGCCATTACCCCACCAACAAACTAATCAAGTGCAGGCTCATCCAATGGTGCATAAAGCTTTCTCCGTTAAGACTTATCCGGTATTAGCACAAGTTTCCTCGTGTTATTCCAGGCCATAGGGTAGATACCTACATGTTACTCACCCGTCTGCCACTAAGTATTGCTACTTCGTTCGACTTGCATGTGTTAGGCGTGCCGCCAGCGTACGTTCTGAGCCATGATCAAACTCTCAAGTTTAAAAACGGCGCACACTAGCTTCTATATAAATTCTAAGAATAAAATTTATATAATGTTGAAGTGTGTACGACAAATTTTGGTAACCTTAACCGTCCACACTTCTCTTCTTAAATATTAACTTTTTTAATAGCTAATTGAGCAAAAACTCAATAATCCTCGCTAATTTATTGTTTAAACAATAATTTATATGAGAAAGTTTGATGCTTATAGGCTAAAAATAAAGGAAATCAAGCGTTTAAGAGTAAAAAAAATGCTTAAAACTCCTTATTTTCAAGGGTTTTTTTTGATTTTTGAAAGATCCTACTCTAATAATTACAAATTCAAAAAATTATAAATGTTTAACAAAATCAAACTTAAAATCAGTAATAAAAAGGAAATTTTAGCATTAAGTGCTCTTTTCGTTATCACTGTACTTTTTACAAGCTACTATAACTTCACAAAAAAAAAAATTAACAACAACTACAAAGAGATAATAAATAATATTTATTTTAAAAAAACAGTAAATCATTTTTTTAATAAATTAGAACCAAAATTTAAAGAAATAAGACACCAAATTTCAAATGGTGAAACGTTTGATAGTATATTAAATCAATATTCAGTCGATAAAAAAGAAATACAGATTATAAAGAATAAACTTTCAAAAAAAGTCAATCTAAATAAACTAACAACTGCTCATAAAATTTATTTAACCATTGACCAATCTAATAATTCAATAAAAAATTTTATATTTCAGATATCAAATAAAGAACGAATTCTACTTAGAAGAAACGAGAAGGAAAATAACTTTAATCAAGAAATTTTATTAACTAAATTAGACAAAAAAGTAATTTATCAAGAAAATATTATACTTCAAAGTTTATATAAATCTGCAATTAACAAGAAAATACCTCCTAATACAATAATTGAGTTAGCAAGAATTTATGGTTTTCAAGTTGATTTTCAAAGAGATATTAGAAAGAAAGATCGTTTTCAAATTATGTATGAAATTTTTATTGATGAAAATAAAAAAATAATTGAAACTGGAAATATATTATTTGCAAATTTGATTTTAAGTGGTGAAGATAATTCATTATATTACTTTGATAAACAAGGAAGCGAAGGACATTATGATAAAAATGGTAAAAGTATAAAAAAAGCATTAATGAAAACTCCAATTAATGGTGCAAGACTATCTTCACCTTTTGGTATGAGAAAACATCCAATAGATGGTTTTAATAAAATGCATCGAGGAACAGATTTTGCAGCACCTATGGGAACTCCTATCATGGCGTCTGGCTCAGGAGTAATTAAAAAAGCTGGTTGGTGTGGAGGTGGAGGAAATTGTGTTGTGATAAGACACAATTCAACTTATCAGACTATTTATGCTCATATGTCAAAATTTGCGAAAGGAATTAGAAAAGGTGTAAGAGTAAAACAAGGCCAGACTATAGGATATGTGGGGTCCACTGGAAAATCAACTGGGCCTCATTTACATTATGAAGTTATAATAAACGGAAAAAAAGTTAACTCTCAAACATTAAAATTACCTTCAGGTAAAATTTTAAAAGGTGAAGAGAGAAAAATATTTGAAACAAAAAAGATTAAATTAGATGTTTTAAAATCTGAAAAAATTATTGGTATTAATTAATTATTTATATTGAATTTTTAACTTTTGTCTCGTTATTCTTATTTGTGATATTTTCTTCTATTGGGTCTAGATTTTTAGACAACTTTTCCTCATTTGGTTCATCTACTTTTTTAGTATCTTGTGTTTGATTTACAATTCTTGCTTTTTTTAAATTTTCTTGCTCATTAAGCACTCTGGTAAAGTGATCTGCATGTTGAAAATAATTCTCATATAAAATTTTATCTCCATTTGATAAAGCCTCTCTAGCAAGATTATTATATTTCTCTACAAGTTTAGAGGCATTATGATTGTTTCTTCCAGGTGCCTTTCTTTGAAAATTTTCATTACCTGAAAAGTTAGTTCCATACTTAGGACGATCACCATTAGATTTAAAATTCCTATCATTTCTTCTGAAGTTATTTCTTCTATTACTGTTATTATTTCTAAATGTCACCATGATACTAAATATTTATTTCCTTGTACTAATTATGCATCGGTCATTTTTGGCTAAATCCTTTACTACCGAATTAATATAAAAATTGTTATTCCTCAATAATTTTTTTACTTTTTCTCTTTGGTCAAAGGCAATCTCTAAAATTAATTTACCACCTCTTTTTATCAGTTCAGATGATTTTTTTATTACTTTTCTGATTTCTGACAATCCATCTATTCCACCATCCAGAGCTAATCTTGGCTCAAAATTAACCACTTCCTTATCCAAATATTTTAAATCTGAGTTTTTTATATATGGAGGATTGGATATTACTAAATCATATTTGCCCACATCGAATTTGTCAATATCTGTTTTAAATAACTTCATCCTGTTTTTTACTCTTAATTTTTCTGCATTATAATCACATATTTTTAAGGCATTACTACTTAAATCTAAACCTGTTCCCTTAAAATCTTTTCTCTCCTTTAAAATCGATAATAGAATACATCCAGATCCAGTGCCCACATCTATAAAACTTATTTTTTTTTTATTTCTATATAAGTGTAATATTTGTTCAACTAAGATTTCTGTATCTGGTCTTGGTATTAAAACTTTATCATTTATTTTGAACTCATGCTTCCAAAAAAACTTTTTTCCAGTTAAATAAGCTACTGGCTTACCTGTGGATCTTTGATGAATTAATTTCCAAAAATCGTTAATATTATTTTTGTGTATATTATAAGAAGAATTTAAAATAATAAATTCTCTTTCTTTATTTATAGCCTTAGATAATAAGAGCTCACTATCTAGTAATGCAGATTTAATTCCTTTTTTTTGTAATTCTTTAGTTGCAATACTAATAGCTCTGATTAATTTCATAATTAATTTAAATTACTTAAACTTTCCTCCTGGGCCTGTAAAGTTAAAGACTCGATCATTTCATCAAAAATTTCACCTTCTAAAAATTCATCTAATTTATGTAAAGTTAAATTTATTCTATGATCTGTAACTCTTCCTTGGGGAAAATTATAAGTCCTAATTCTTTCAGATCTATCTCCAGTTCCAATTTTATTTTTTCTATCTTTCGATCTCTCTTGTTCTATTCTAGATCTTTCTAATTCATAAAGTCTTGCTCTTAAAATCTTCATACCTTTAGCCTTATTTTTATGTTGAGATTTCTCATCTTGTTGAGACACTGTTATACCAGTTGGCACATGAGTAATTCTTACAGCGCTATCGGTAGTATTAACAGATTGACCTCCGGGTCCTCCTGCTCTAAACACGTCAATTCTTAAATCAGACTCATTTATTTTTAAATCAACTTCTTCTGCTTCTGGTAAAACAGCGACAGTAGCTGCCGAAGTGTGAACTCTACCTTGGGTCTCTGTATCAGGTACTCTTTGTACTCTATGAACACCACTTTCATATTTTAAAGTTGAGTAAATATTTGTTCCTTTAATTGATGCAATTACTTCCTTAAGACCACCAGCATCACTTCTGGATATAGAAATTAATTCTAATGTCCATTTCTTTTTATTGCTTATTTTTTCGTACATTTTAAAAAGATCTGATGCAAATAAGCTTGCTTCTAAACCACCAGTTCCAGCTCTAATTTCTATTATTGCATTTTTTTTATCTGCCTCATCTTTAGGTAATAAAAAAATTTTCAACTTTTTTTCATTTAGTTCGTGTTGACTTTTTAATTCTGATAATTCTAATTCTGCCATTTTTTTCAATTCTTCATCGATTGAACTGTCGCTTAAAATTTTTTCTAATTCTTTTTTTTCATTTTCAAATGAGATATATTTTTTTGCATTAGCAATAATTTCATTTACATCTGAATATTCTTTTGATTTTTCGGCAAATAACTTTTTGTCAATATTTCCCGAAGATAAATCTTGTTCTAAAGATGAATGTCTCATTATTAATTCCTCAACTGTTTTGATAGGGATCATTATTGTTTCTCTAATTCAGATGCTTTTTTTTCAACTTCACTGACTACTCTATCAATTATGTTATCTGTAAGAATTTTTTCATTTTGAATACCCGATAAATAAAGCATATTATTTCCTTTTCCACCTCCAGTTATTCCTATATCTGTGAATGCAGCCTCTCCTGGACCATTAACAACACACCCTATAATTGATAGAGTTATTGGTGCTTTAATATGTGAAAGTTTTTTTTCTAAAATTTTAACAGTATCTATAACTTGAAATGCTTGTCTAGCACAAGAGGGGCAGGATATGATTTTGACACCTCTGTTTCTCAAACCTAAAGATTTTAGTATCTCATTTCCAATTTGAACCTCTTTAATAGGATCATCTGATAAAGAAATTCTAATGGTGTCACCTATTCCCTCCATTAACAAACTTCCTAGACCTATAGATGATTTAATACTACCTGAAACGAAACCTCCTGCCTCTGTTATTCCAAGGTGAAGAGGATAATCACATTTTTTTGAGAGTTGTCTGTAAGCAGATGTAGAAAGAAAAACATCTGATGATTTGACACTAATTTTAAAATTTAGAAAATTTTTGTCCTCTAAAATCTTTATATTTCTAAGAGCACTCTCAACCAGAGCTTCTGGGCAAGGCTCTTTAAATTTTTCTAAAATATCTCTTTCTAAAGACCCGGCATTAACGCCAACTCTAATAGAACAATCATTGTCTTTAGCTGCATTTATAACTTCATTTATTTTTGATTCATCTCCAATGTTTCCTGGATTAATTCTTAAACATTTAGCTCCATTTTTTGCTGCCTCAATGGCTCTCTTATAATGAAAATGAATATCTGCTACGATTGGCACTGATACATGCTTAACTATTTCTTTAAGTGCAACAGTTGAGCCTTTATCTGGACAAGAAACTCTAACAATATCTGCTCCCTCCTCAGCAATTTTGTTAATTTGATTAATCGTTGCTTTGATATCAGTGGTCAAAGTGTTAGTCATTGATTGAACAGAAATAGGATTATTTCCACCAACCTTTACATTTCCAACCTTTATCTCTTTAGTTTTTCTTCTCTTAATATTTCTAAATGGTCTTACACTCATTAATTAATCTAATCTAAATTCTTTATGTAAAGCCGCAATTGCTTTTTTAATATGTTTAGCAGAAACTAAAACTGAAATCTTTATTTCTGAAGTTGATATTACCATAATATTAATTTTTTTTAATGCTAATGCTTTAAACATTCTATAGGTAATACCTGGGGTAGTTATCATTCCAACCCCTATTATAGAAATTTTTGCTAGATCTTTGGCAAAAGACATTTTTTTAAATGATATATTTTTGTTTTCTTTTATCAATTTTTGTGTTTTTTTTACATCTTCAGCTTTTACCGTAAAAGTTAAATCAGTTTTTCTACCATCTAAAGAAATATTCTGGACCACCATATCTACATTAATCAAATTTTTTGAAAGTGGTTCAAAAATTGACGCTGCAACACCAGGTTTATCTTTTACTCCTACAATAGTTATTTTAGCATCATTTCTTGTTGTTGAAATGCCAGTAATTATTTGACTGTTAAAGTTTCTTTTTTGTTTTTTTGCAATTAAAGTCCCAGGTCTATTTAAAAAGGATGATTGTACCCTTATATCTATTTTATTTAATTTTGCATCTTGAACAGACGCTGGTTGCATAACTTTGGAACCTAAAGAAGCCATCTCGAGCATTTCATCATATTGAATATATTTTATTTTTTTAGCTTTTCTATGGAGTTTCGGATCTGTTGTATAAACTCCATCAACATCAGTATATATTATACACTCATCTGCTTTGAGAAATTTAGCTAACATAATAGCAGATGCATCTGAACCTCCTCTTCCTAGTGTTGTTATTCTAAATTCACTATTTAGTCCCTGAAAACCTGTAATTATTGGAATACCACCTAATTTTATATAATTTAAAATATCTTTTGTATAAATTCTTATAATTTTTGAACTTGTATGAGGACCGTCACTAACAATTGGTACTTGCCATGACATCCATGATCTGGCTTTATAACCAAGATGACTCAATCTAGCTGCAATAAGAGCGCAAGCAACTTGTTCTCCAGATGATAAAAGCACATCATATTCTGCTTTGTCAAAATTTTTACTAATTAATTTTGATTTTTTAATTAAATCATTTGTCACACCACTCATAGCAGAAGATATCACAATAATCTTATTATTTTGTCTTTTATAACTGCAAATTATTTGGGAAATTTTTTTGATTCTGTCAATTGTCCCTACTGAAGTTCCTCCAAATTTGAGTATAATTGTTTTCATACTTTATAAAAAATTTTAATTTAATTTATATTTGATAAAATGCATCTTAATTGTTATGTCAACTAATTGTTAATTATGAATACTGTAAATACTAAGGAAATTGAAAAATTTTCAAAAATTGCCGACGAATGGTGGGACCCAAATGGTAAGTTTAAGCCATTACATAAATTTAATCCCATAAGAATTTTATATATAAAAGAAAATATAATAAAAACATTCAATTTAAATGAAAAAAAAAATCCTCTTCGAAATATTAAAATTTTGGATATTGGATGTGGAGGTGGATTATTGTCTGAGCCTATGTGTAGATTGGGGGCGAAGGTGACAGCAATTGATGCGTCTGAAAAAAATATAAATGTTGCAAAATTTCATTCAAAAAAAAATAATTTGGATATAGATTATATTTGCACTTCTCCAGAAAAACTCAAAGGAGAAAATCAATTTGATGTTATCTTAAACATGGAAATAGTTGAACATGTTAATGATGTTAGTTTTTTCTTAAAATCTTGTTCAAAACTTTTAAAAAAAAATGGCATAATGTTTGTTGCCACATTAAATAAAACTCTAAAATCATATGTATTCGCTATTATCGGAGCTGAGTATGTTTTGAGATGGCTCCCTATAGGCACCCATGAATGGGATAAATTTGTAAAACCTAACGAATTAATTGAAATTCTCAAGGAAAACAAACTTAGCCTAGATAAATTAGATGGGATGAAATTTAATTTACTAACAAATAAATGGATGGTGAGTAAAGATAAATCTGTAAATTATATTGCAAAATTTATTAAAAATTAATTATCATTATCTTTTATCCATGGAATTTTTCTAATTTCTATTCCTTCCTCTGAGAGATCTCTAAGATCTTGTTCAGATGCAGTACCATAAATTCCCTTATTTTTTTTTTTGTCTTCGTTATAATGGATTGACCTTGCTTCATATGTGAAATTCTCTCCAACATAATCAAAATTATTTTTAATGAAATTTTGATATTCTTTAATTGTTTTTTTGATCTTATTGAGTTTTTTTAATTCTTTATCTTTTTGAATATTTAATTTTTTATTTATACTTGGTGCCATCAAATTTTTATCAACCTTAAGAGAATTACATTTATGACAATTCAGTAATTTTTTTCTTTTTAGTTTTTCAAACTCTGATGAACTTGCAAACCAACTCTCAAAAGAAAGATTACATTCTTTACAAATCAGGCTATATTTGATCATACTATTTTATTTAAATACTATATTAAATATTTCAATATCTTTAACTTCTGTAATCAGAATTAATTTCAACGTATTTTTTCGTAAAGTCCATAGTGTATGCTGTGAAGTTTTTATTTCCACTTGCAACATTTATATTCATCTCAATGTTTATATTTTTCATATATTGAGCTGTCTCTTTTTCATTATACTGATTAGATAACTTTCCATTTTTAATTATATAAATATCTCCAAATTTAATTGACATTTTTTTTAAGTTAATTTCTGCTCCTGATTTACCCAACGCCATAATTATTCTTCCCCAGTTGGGATCCTCCCCAGCTATAGCCGTTTTAACTAATGAAGAATTTGCAATTGAAAAAGCAATCTGTTTAGCCTCTTGTTCTGTTTTTGATTTAAAAATTTTAATTGTTATAAATTTAGACGCTCCCTCTCCGTCTGATACAACTCTTTTTGCTAAATTTAGCATAACATTTTTTAAAGCCTCATTAAAATATTTCAATTTTTTATCTGAAATATTTACTATAGTTTTGTTTTTTGCTTTACCAGTAGAAAAAATTGTGATCATATCATTAGTGCTAGTATCTCCATCACAACTTATAGCGTTAAATGTACTCTCAACATTCTTTTTCAAAAGTTTATTTAGCACATCGTTAGAAATATCTGCATCTGTGAATATATATCCTAATGTTGTTGCCATATTTGGATATATCATACCTGAACCTTTTGCTATTCCATATATTTTAATTTGTGTGGTTCCAATCGTACAATGCTCCATTGCCATTTTTGGTTGAGTGTCAGTTGTCATTATTCCAAGTGCAGCTTTCATCCAAATATATTTATTTTGGGTATATCTAATATTTTTTATCAATTCAGGTATTTTTGATTTTATTTTTTCTACCGGAAATTTTTCTCCTATAGTACCTGTACAACCAAAAATGATATTCTTAGTTTTAATCTTTTCTGGGTATTCTTCATCTTCCTTTTGTTTTTTTGTCAGTTCATTAGATATTTCTTCAGCAAGAATTTGTAAACTTTGATATCCTTGATCGCCTGTAAATGAATTTGCATTTCTTGTATTTACTAGTAAGGAAAAAATTTTTTTTGTCTTTTGATTTAAATTCCATTTAATATTCTCTGATATAATTTTAGATTGAGTGTACACAGAGGCAAAGTTTGCTCCCTCTCGAAAATAAAACATTACTAAGTCGTCTCTATTTGTATTGTATAAATTAGCACTCACTGTAGATATTGATATTCCATCTAAATGATCTAGATCTTGAAATTCCCCCATTTTACGATTTTTTGATTGTGAGGTTAAAAAATTTGATAAATTAATTCCCATACTATTTAAAATAATTATTTAATGACTATATTAAAAGTTGTAAATAATTCATATACCAAAAAAATAATGTTTAATCCTATAAGTTTAATTTCTAAATTTATCAAATCTAGTAATCAGAGAGAATTAGATAGAATTGGTAAAATTGTAAATAAGATCAATTTATTAGAACAAAATGTATCAAAATTTAATGATGAAGATTTTCCAAAAAAAACCCAAGAATTCAAAGAAAAAATAAAAAAAGGAGTGTCGCTTGATCAAATTTTACCAGAGGCTTTTGCTCTAGTAAGAGAAGCTTCTAATAGATCAAGAAATGAACGACATTTTGATGTGCAATTAATTGGTGGGGTCGTTCTTCATGAAAGCAAAATTGCAGAAATGAGGACAGGAGAAGGCAAAACTTTAACTATCGCACTATCAGCATATTTAAACGCTCTTGAGGGTAAAGGGGTGCACGTTGTTACAGTTAATGATTACTTAGCGAAAAGAGACTCTCTTGAGATGGGTCAAATCTACAATTTTTTAGGACTTACGTCTGGCTTCATAAATAATGACCAAAATGATTACGAAAGAAAGCAAAATTATAATTGTGATATAACTTACGCTACTAACAGTGAACTTGGTTTTGATTATTTAAGGGATAATATGAAATTCTCAAAAAATGAGAAAGTCCAAAGAGATCATCATTATTCAATTGTTGACGA
Source organism: uncultured Pelagibacteraceae bacterium (assembly GCA_902603625.1). Lineage (GTDB taxonomy): Bacteria > Pseudomonadota > Alphaproteobacteria > Pelagibacterales > Pelagibacteraceae > Pelagibacter. The sequence goes on along the minus strand of CACKVM010000001.1, from coordinate 42,601 downwards.
AATAGATTCTTGTCTTATAGATGAAGCGAGAACACCATTGGTAATTTCAGGTGCAGCAGAAGATAAAACCGAAAGATATTTGTCCATAGATAAATTAGTAAAACAATTAAATAAAAGTGACTTCGAAATAGATGAAAAAGATAAAAATATTCTTTTGACCAATGAAGGAATAAATAATGTTGAAAAAATTTTCTCTAATGCTGGAATTTTAAAAAATAATAATTTTTATGATCCTGAAAATTTGACATTAGTACATCATGTTAATCAGGCATTGAGAGCTAATCATTTATTTCAAAAAGGTAAAGATTATATTGTTAAAGATGATAGTTTAAAAATTATAGATGAATTAACAGGGAGAATCTTGGAAGGTAGAAGATTTGGTGATGGATTACATCAAGCCTTAGAAGCAAAAGAAAGATTGGATATTCAAGCAGAAAATCATACCCTAGCGTCAATAACTTATCAAAACTATTTTAAACTTTATAGGAAAATATCTGGTTGTACCGGTACAGCTTTAACTGAAGCTGAGGAATTTTTTGAAATATATAATTTAAATGTAGTAGTAATTCCCACCAACAAACCAATGATACGGAAAGATTATAATGATCAAATTTTTAGAACAGAACTCGAAAAAAATAAAGCGATAATAGATAAAATCAAAGAATGCCATAAGTCAGGTCAACCTCTATTAGTGTTTACCTCTAGTATTAATAAATCTGAAGTTTATTCAAAATTGTTAAAAAAAGAAAATATTAAACATTTAGTTTTAAATGCTAAAAATCATGAAAATGAAGCTGAAATAATTGCTAATGCTGGTAAGGAAGGTTCTATAATAATTACAACAAGTATTTCTGGACGTGGGGTTGATATTCAACTAGGCGGAAAAAAAGGATCAGTTTCAGAGGAACAATTAAAAAATGACAAAGAAAAAATTAAACTATTAGGTGGTTTATTTGTTATTGGTACTGAAAGGATGGAGTCTAGAAGAGTAGATAATCAAGCTAGGGGTAGATCTGGAAGACAAGGAGATGAAGGTAACTCTATATTTTATGTAAGTTTAGAGGATGACTTAATGAGAATATTTGGGTCAGAGTCTATGAATAATATTCTTCAGAAACTTGGTTTAAAAGATGGAGAGAGTATCGATCATCCATGGATTAATAAAGCTTTAGAGAGGGCGCAACAAAAAGTTGAGGCTAGAAACTTCGACATCAGAAAAACGTTAATCAAATTCGATAATGTCCTTAATGATCAAAGACATGTAATATTTTCTCAAAGAGATAATGCTATGAAAAGTAATGAAATATTTTTTTTTTCTGAGGGGTTTTTAGATGAAATAATTGATGATTTAATTAAATTAAAATTGCAAAGAATATCTGATCCTAAGAATAATGAGTTTAATTTAAAAATTAAGACTTTAATGGGTAAAAGTTTAAATGAAAAACAATTACTAGAAATGAATACTCTTAAGGAAAATGAATTAAGAGAAAAAATTAAAGATCAATTTTTGAAAAATAGAAACGAAAGAATTAAAATTATAGGCGAAAATCAATCAAAAGAGATTGAAAAAAGGATCTTGTTACAATCTATTGACTTAAATTGGAAATCTCATATTCAATATTTAGAGCAGTTAAGACAAGTTATAGGTTTAAGATCTTACGGACAAAGAGATCCCTTGATTGAATATAAAAAAGAAGCTTTTGAATTATTTTCAAACTTACTAGAAAAGTTAAAGTTAGATTTTATAACAATTTTAATGAACTTAAAGATAGTTGAACAAAATAAAGTTCAAGAAAATGATAAAAGTAAAATTAAACCCAACTTCGCCAAAAAAAAAATTGGAAGAAATGAACCATGTTATTGTGGTTCAGGGAAAAAATATAAACACTGTTGTGGTGCTTTATAAAATAAATATTACAAGTGCAGCTAAAAGTATAAGAATTCCTCCAAAATAAAAAAAATTTTTTTTGTTTTTGAAAAACTCTAGAACATTTTTGTTTTTATTTTCAATATTACTCAGATTTTCTGGATTATTTATAAATCCTTTATCTCTTCCAATTTTTAGGAATTTATTTTTTCTTTGACTTAATATCTCATCTGGAGACAATTCTTTAAAAAATTCCAGATTTTTCGTTATAGAAATTCTTATATTGCTTAACATTAGATTTTTATCACGGTGCGCCCCACCAATTGGCTCTGGAATAATTTCATCTATTATCTTTAATTCTAGAAGATCTTTTGCAGAAAGTTTCATTGCTTTTGCTGCATCAAGCATTTTTTTTGGGTCCCTCCATAAAATAGTTGCGCAGCCCTCTGGTGATATTACAGAATATATAGCATTTTCTAACATTATTACTTTACTTGATGATGCTAATGCGATTGCACCACCCGATCCTCCCTCACCAATGATAAATGCCAAAGTAGGAACTTTTAACTCCATACAACATTCAATTGATTTTGCAATTGCCTCTGCTTGACCTCTTTCTTCTGCACCAACTCCTGGGTAAGCTCCTGGTGTATCGATAAAAGAAATTATTGGAATATTAAATTTATCAGCTAGTTTCATTAGTCTAATAGTTTTTCGGTAACCTTCTGGTCTCATCATCCCAAAATTTCTCTCAATTCTACTCTCTAGATCTTCACCTTTTTCTTGTCCTATAACTAATACTGATTGACCATTAAATTTTGCAAATCCTGTAACTACAGATTTATCTTCTCCGTAATATCTATCACCAGCTAAAGGAATAAAATCTTCAAATAAATTATCTATAAAGAATTTCGATTTTGGCCGATCCTCGTGTCTTGCAACTAAAGTAGTTTGCCAAGGATCTAAGCTTGAATATATATCTTTTAGTTTTTCATCAAGTTCTTCCTGAGTTTGATTAATTTTTTTGGTATCTACTTCTGATAAACCGCCCTGGTTATAAGGGTCCTTGAGTTTATCTAATTCATTTTCCAAATCTTTTATTTCCGTTTCAAAGTTTAGATAATTTTTCATATTTATTTTTTAATTAACTATGGAAAATGACAATAAAATGTCAATGCTACTATTAATTAATTGACTTAGTTTTACAGGGGTTTTAGAAATTATTAATGTCTAAAAACTATCAAAATGTTAATAATTTGAAAATTTCTGAAGAATTGCTCTCTTTTGTAAATAATGAATTATTGAAAGGTTTAGAAATTTCTCCTGAAAAATTCTGGTCAGGTTTTGACAATGTGGTACACGAACTAGCACCAAAAAATAAAGAATTAATCCAAATAAGAGAAGATTTACAAAAAAAAATTGATGATTGGCATATTAAAAACAAAGGAAATGAGATCAATATTCAGGAATATAAAAAATTTTTAAAAGAGATAGGTTATTTAAAAGATGAAGGTCCTGATTTTAAAATTGAGACAAAAAATGTTGATGATGAAATTTCAAAAATAGCTGGCCCACAATTAGTTGTACCTATAATGAATGCGAGATACGCCCTAAATGCAGCAAATGCAAGATGGGTTAGTTTATATGATAGTTTGTATGGCACTGACATTATTGAGTCTGAGGAAGGCGGAAGTGAAAGATATGATCCGAATCGTGGGCAAGAAGTAATTAAATACGTGAGAGAGTTTTTTGATAAATATATTCCGATTGATGGGACAAGCTGGAAAAACATAGCTGGATTAAAAATAGTTAGTAAAGAACTAATTATCCTAAAAGACAATAAAGAATATAAGCTTAAGGATACAGATAAATTTATAGGTCATAGAGGTGATGTAAACAAACCTGAGGCTGTTATATTAAAAAATAATAATCTTCACTTTGAAATAATTATTAACCCTAGAGCATTCAGTGCAGCACATGACATAGCAGGAATAAGTGATGTAATAGCCGAGTCCGCAGTTTCAACTATATGTGATAATGAAGATAGTGTTGCTGCTGTAGATGCTCAAGATAAAGTTGCCTGTTATAGAAATTGGTTGGGTTTAATGAAAGGTGACCTTAAAATTCAGTTTGAAAAAAATGGCAAAAATTTAGAAAGAAAATTAAATCCTGATAGAAGTTATATTTCAAAAGATGGTAAAGGATTGAAGCTTCATGGAAGAAGTTTATTGTTGATCAGAAATGTAGGTCATTTAATGACAAACCCCTCTATCCTTTTGAAAGATGGAAGTGAGGTCCCTGAAGGTATTATGGACGCGTTTATTACTTCAACAGCTGCTTTACATGATTTAAACAAAAAAAAGAATTCAAGAACTGGATCAATTTACATCGTAAAACCAAAAATGCATGGGCCAGATGAGTGTGCCTTTACTGACATAATTTTTTCAAAAGTTGAGGAAATTTTAAAATTAGAATATGGGACCATCAAGGTGGGCCTTATGGATGAAGAACGAAGAACTTCAGCAAACCTAAAAGAATGCATAAGAGCTCTTTCCAAGCGTCTTGTATTTCAGAACACAGGCTTTCTCGATCGTACGGGTGATGAAATGCATACTTCTATGGAAGCTGGTCCAATGATTAAAAAAGGAGATATGAAATCCTCTAAATGGATACAGGCTTATGAAAATAATAATGTTGATCTAGGTTTAAAATGCGGATTCTCAGGTGTCGCACAAATTGGTAAAGGAATGTGGGCTGCACCTGATGAGATGAAAAAAATGCTAGAAGAAAAAATAGGGCATCTTAAAGCTGGTGCTAACTGTGCATGGGTACCTTCACCAACTGCTGCATCATTACATGCTCTTCATTATCATCAGGTTGATGTTTTTGAAGTGCAAAAAAAGTTAGCTTCTAGATCTCCAGCAAAATTAGATGACCTTTTAACTATACCTGTAGCAAATAGACCTAATTGGTCCGTAGACGAAATTAATGCAGAAATTTCAAATTCTGCACAAACTTTATTGGGATATGTTGTAAGATGGATAGATCAAGGAGTTGGTTGTTCAAAAGTTCCTGATATAAGCAATACTTTTCTTATGGAGGATCGCGCGACGCTTAGAATTTCATCTCAACACATTGCTAATTGGTTGCATCATGGAATTACTACAAAAATTCAGGTAATGGAAATAATGAAACAAATGGCTAAAATTGTAGATAATCAAAATAAAAACGACAAGAAATATATTAAAATGAGTGATGATTTTGAAAATTCAATAGCTTTTAAGGCTGCTTGTGATTTAATTTTTAAAGGCAAAGAACAGCCTTCTGGTTATACGGAACCTCTTCTTCACCTAAACAGATTAGAAAAAAAATTTAGTCAGAATTAGAGTTTAATTTAGATCTATTTTTAAAAGCTGAATGAAGTGTTCCATCATCTAAACTTTCAATTTCACCACCAACGGGTAAGCCTTGCGCCAACTTTGTAATTTTTGTTTTTGAATTTTTCAATTTATCTTGAATGTAATATGCAGTTGTTTGACCCTCCACTGTAGCACTAGTTGCTAGGATTACTTCATCAATTCCATCTCTATTTACTCTTTCAACAAGAGAGTTTATTAAGAGATCCTCTTTTTTTTGACCAATAGAATTAATAGTACCACCAAGAATGTGAAAATATCCCTTGTAGATATTAGAATTTTCAATTGACCACTGATCAGCAATATCTTCTACAACACAAATTTTATTAAAATTATCTTTTGTAACTTCACAATTGAAACATCCCTTAGAACTAGATTTTAAGGAACCACAAGAATTACAACGGGTAACATTTTTATACACTTGGGCTAAAGAGTTTGCCAAAGGTTTAATTAATTCATCTCTATTATTAATTAGTTTTAAAACTATACGCTTTGCAGATTTTGGGCCTAGTCCAGGAAGTTTTGATATTAACTTAATTAACTCATCAATTTCTGAGATGTTTTGCATCAATTATAATGGCCATTTAAAACCAGGGATGCCAAATGCACCTGTGGCCTTAGATATTTCCTCATTTGTTTTAGATTTAAGTTCTGCCTTTGCATTATTATGTGCAGCAACAATCAAATCCTCAATTACTGACTTATTTTCCTTAAAAATTTCATTTGAAATTTCTATTTTTTGCATCTCTCCTGATCCGTCTAAAACAATTTTAACAGAATTTGCACCAGATACACCTTCTACTTTTATACTTTTTATCTTCTCCTGACTTTCCTTCATTTTTGCCTCTAGTTCTTTAGCTTTATCTATTATCTTTGAAAAATCTGTCATTATTTATCGTCCTCATGATTTAATTTAATTTCTGTCAAATCAGCGTCTGGAAAATAATTTAGGATAGTTTTATATAAATTTGAATCTTTTGCATTTTTAATTGTCTCTTTTTGTCTAATTTTCTCTTTTTCTTTAATAGATATTTCTCCCTTAGTTTTACTAAAACTAATTATCCATCTTTTATTAGTCCATTCAAGAAGCTTGGCTGTTAAGTCTTTAACAAAATCTTTATCTAGGTTATCATTAAAAGAAATTTCAATTCGACCATTTTCAAATTTAACAAGATTTACATTTTTTTCTAATTCATATTTAAGTTTAATTTCCTTTTTTTTTAAACAAACATTTATTAATTCATCAAAAGAATTAATACCTAAATCATGGTTTGCCTTTGTCTCAGATAATATTTCTGGTTTCAACTTTTTTTCTTGAGCTACATTTTTAATTTGATTAATAGTTTCTTTATCTGCAGTTTGACTTGAAATTTTCTCATTTTCTTTTTTTAAATCATTTCTCGTATTCACTTCGTTATTTATTTTTGGCGGCTTTAATCCCTCCAAATGAATAAGTCTTAATAAAAACATTTCAATTGATAAATGCTGATTTGATACAATGTCTAATTCTTCTATAGTTTTGATTGTAAATTGCCAAAATAAAATAAATACCTCACTATCAACTTTGTTTGAAATTTCTTTAATCCTGTTAAATTCCTGGTCATTTAAAGAAAAATTTGTATTTTCAATTGTTAGAGAATTTATATTTTTAAAGAAATATAAAATTTCTAAAAAATCATTGATGAATATTTTTGGCTCAATACCTTGATCATAGATTTTTCTATAAGTTTGAATGAGATTATTCTGATCACCACGTAATATAAGTTCAAACATATCTATTAATTGGGATTTATCAAAATAACCAAAAATTTTTCTTGCATTATTTAAATCTAATTGAACTTTATTATCATAACTCAACAAAGCTCTATCTAATAGTGATAGTGCATCCCTTACTGAGCCTTCTGAAAGTTTTACAATTAATTTTAATGCTTCATCAGATGCATTTCCTTTTTCTTTCTCATTAATTTTTTTTATAAAATTGAATAATTCTATGGATTTAATTCTTGATAAATCAAATCTTTGACATCTAGAGACAACAGTAACTGGGATTTTTTTAATTTCAGTTGTTGCAAAAATAAATTTAAGATACTCTGGTGGTTCTTCTAAAGTTTTTAATAAAGCATTAAAAGCTTGTTTACTTAGCATGTGCACTTCATCAATAATAAAAATCTTAAATTTAGAGGAAGTTGGCCCATATCTTGAAAATTCTATAAGATCTCTAACATCATCAACTCCTGTCTTACTTGCAGCGTCCATTTCAAGAACATCAATATGGCTTGAATTTGAAATAGCATCACAATTATTGCAGAAATTATCTTTGCATAGGCTATTATTGCCATTTAGACAGTTTAAAGATTTAGCAACAATTCTTGCTATTGTCGTTTTTCCAATTCCTCTAATTCCGGTAAAAAGATATGCATTAGGTATTTTATCTGACTTTATAGAATTTATTATTGTTTCTGCTACTACTTCTTGTCCAATTAAATCGTCAAATGTGCTTGGCCTATACTTAAGAGCTAAAACTTTTGATTTCTTATTCATACATTACCAATTTAAAGGAGACTAGAACCTGAAGAACTGTCTCTACGATTGCTTCGGTTAAGATCTGGTCGGGTTCAAGCAGCATTCACCTCTAGCCTCCAAAACTATTATAGCAGTAATATTTTCTAATCTACAATAAAAGATTAAGATTTTTTTTCTCTTATTGGATCTGCTTCAAAAACTCCCAGAACATGAAAATCTTCACAATGTAGACCGAGTTCTTCTAATGATTTTTGTACTTTTTTTTCTTCAATATGCCCATCAAGATCACATAAAAAAAAGAATGAGTCGAAAGTATTTTTTTCTGGGTAACTTTGTAATTTAGTCAAATTAACACCATTAATAGCAAAACCTCCCAAAGATTGATAGAGTGCTGCAGGCTTACTTTTCAATTTGAATAAAAATGATGTTATAAATTTTTTTTTACTAAACTCTGGTTGTATTAATTTCTTTCCCATAACTAAAAATCTTGTCAAATTTCCCTGTTCATTTTCAATGTTATTTTTAAGTATTTTTAGTCCATACGTTTTTGCGCTTAGCGATGAAGCGATCGCAGCCTCATAAATTTTATTATTTTCTGAAATCATTTTAGCAGAACCTGCTGTATCAGCTCTTACTTGCTCATTCATATTATGTTCTTTAATAAATTTTGAACATTGTGATAATGCTTGAGCATGAGAATACACATTCTTAATATCTGATATCTCAGCGTTTTGTTGACCCAATAAATTATGCTCAATTTTTTGATAATATTCTGAATAAATATTTAATCGATACTTGAATATAAGATATTCAATTCCAATATTCCCAGTAATCCTGTTGGACTCAGGTATTACTATTTTTGAGTCTTCTTCATTTGATGCTTTTAAAAAACATTCATCAAAAGTTTTGCAAGGAAAAATTTCTGCTTTTGGATCTATAGATAAAGCAGCTAGATGGGAATATGCACCAAAAGTTCCTTGAAAATAAATCTTACTCATTGTTGCTTATATTCCATAATTTTTTTTAAAGCTAGATAATCTTCTTTGGTATCTATGCCTATAGGAGACGAATTGGCAAGCGCAACATTTACACTGATCTTATTATCCAGAGCCCTTAATTGTTCAAGTTTATTTTCTATCTCATTTTTAGACTGTTTAAATGAAATAATTTTTTTTAGCGTATTTATTTCATAACAATAAATTCCAATATGATGGAAGACATTTTTATTTAAAATTATCTTTCTTGTAAAATTTTCTGCTAAAGGAAAAGTATTTTCATTCAATGATTTTTTAACAATTACTTTCACTACATTTTCATTACCATAGATCTGTGGATCAAATATTTTAGATGCTAAAGTTCCAATTTTTGAATTTTTTTTTTTCATTTTTTGATCAAGATTTTTGATATCTTTTATATCAATTTGAGGCTCATCTCCTTGGACGTTCATAATATAATCTACATCTTTTTTACCAAGTAATTTGAAAGCTTCATATATCCTATCCGTACCAGTTTTATGATGGTTTCCTGTCAAAATAGCATTTCCCCCATTTTTTTTAACATCATCAATTATTTCTTGATCTTCAGTGGCAACTATAACCTCACCTATGTTTGCTTTCTCAGCCTTTTTAAAAACGTGGGAGATGATTGAAACACCGTTAATCTTTAAGAGAGGTTTGCCTGGAAGTCTAGAGGCTGACATTCTTGAGGGTATAATTACTAATGTTTTCATTGATTTTTTTATTTTACCCAGATTATAAAGAGGGGCAAAATTGTACAGTAAAATATAAGAAATTATTAAATAATAATGTTATAGGTTCGTATAAATTTTATCAAAAATGGATTCTTTCGAAATAAATAAAATAATTGCAGCTGTGCTTTTAGTGGCTCTATTAATAATTGGTATTGGAAAAATATCAGATGTAGTTTTCCATGTAGATAAACCAGAAAAACCTGGATATGTTGTTGAGGTAGAACAGGTGTCTTCTTCTTCTTCAACAGAAATGTCTGTAACTACAACTGAGGAAAAAATTGATATTGCTGCTTTAATGGCACTTGGAGATCTTGCGGTGGGAGAAAAAGTTTTCAAGAAATGTGCAGCTTGTCATTCTATTGCTAAAGGTGGAAAGAATAACATCGGCCCTGCACTTTATAATGTCGTCGGTAGACAAGTTGGAGCTGTAAGTGATTACAAATATTCAAAAGCACTTACAGTGTATGGAAAAAAATGGACTTTTGAAGAATTAAATGGATACCTGATTAAACCTGCTAAATGGATAAAAGGTACAAAGATGGCTTTTGCTGGTTTAAGAAAAGAAAAAGATAGAGCCTCTGTTATTTTATATTTAAATCAAAATTCAGACAACCCTCTTCAATTACCTTAACTTTCCAAAACAATATAACAAAATACTTTTTTGGACATGCACTCTATTTAGGGCTTGTAACCAGACTTTAGAATTTTTACTTTTAAAAATTTCATCTGTTACTTCATTTCCTCTAGGCAAACAATGAAGAAAGATGCAATTTTTTTTTGCTAAAGTGATTAATCTTTTATTGATTTTAAATTTATCAAAATATTTCATCTTTTTTTTTTTATTTACTTTATCATTTAAAGAAATTACTTTATCAGAAAAAATTACATCAGCATTGATCACGGCTTTTGAGGCGTCATTAAAAATAAAAATTTTCTTATGCTTTTTTTTAGCCCAATTCATGATACTTTGTTTAGGTTCATATTTTTTAGGACAGCCAATATTAAGTTTAAAAGAAAATTTAACTGATGCAGCAATTAAGCTATTTAAAACATTATTAGAATCCCCAACCCACGTTATATTTAAATTTGAAATTGGTTTTTGTTTAATTTCTTCTACAGTGAAAATATCAGATAATACTTGTGTTGGATGAGAGGAGGGTGATAGACCATTAATTATTGGTATTGAAAGATACTTTTTGAAATTTTCAATCTTTTTATCACTATCTGTTCTAAACATGAAGCCATCACCATAAGTCGATAATATCTTAGCTGTATCCTCTAGAGACTCAGCGCCCTCTCCTAGATGTAATTCATTTGATCTTAAAGTAATTGTACCGCCCCCGAGTTGTTTTATCGCTAAATAAAAACTGAGTCTTGTTCTTAAACTTGATTTTTCAAACATTTGGATCAATAATTTTCCTTTTAAGGGGATATCTTTATCAATCTGTAATGCTGTTAATTTTGCTCGTCTCTTCTTTCTTCTTCTAGCATCTTGTAAAATTTTTTTTAAATCTTTTCCTGGAATATCCTTCAAATTAATAAAATGTTTCATAAAATCAATATGATGAACAAACTTTGTTAATAATCATTAATGCTTTATTAAGTTCTTGTTTTTTCACATTCAAAGGTGGTAAAATTCTAACCACATTTTCTGCTGCTCTAATAGTTAACAATTTATTATCCATTAATTTACTTATAAAATTTGTTTGATCACTATAAAGTTGTAAACCAATTAAATAGCCTCTTCCTCTTACTTCTTTAATAATTTTTGGATATTTCTTTTTTATCTTGACTAAATGATCAAAAAAATATTTTGAATTTTTTTGAACATTTCTCAAAAAACTTTTTTTTGAAATTATATCAATAACTGTATTACCTATTTGCATAGCCAAAGGATTACCCCCAAATGTAGAGCCGTGTGTTCCTGATGTCATACATAATGCAACTTTTTTATTCATCAAAACTGCTCCGATTGGAAAACCACCGCCTATACCTTTTGCGATTGGCACAATATCTGGTTTTACTTTTGATCTTTCAAAAGCAAAAAAATCTCCTGTTCTTCCTATTCCACATTGGACCTCATCCAAAATTAACAATACGTTTTTTTCATTACATAATTTACGTAGACCTTTTAAACACCAATCTGGAATAACTTTTATTCCTCCTTCTCCCATAACTGGTTCTACCATAACTGCTGCAGTATTTTTTGTAATTAATTTTTTTAATGATTTATGATCTCCGAATTTAAAATGATCAAATCCACTTACTTTTGGACCAAAACCCTCAGTCATTTTTTTAGAACCACTAGCATAAATTGCCGCTAAGGTTCTTCCGTGAAATGAATTTTTAATACAGAGAATTCTGTTTTTTTTTGGTTTCCCTAATGAAAAAAAATATCTTCTTGCAACTTTAATTGCAGCCTCTGTTGCCTCGGTGCCGCTATTTTGAAACATAACAAAGTCAGCAAACGTTTTTTTTGCAATTTTTTTTGCTAATTGTTCACCTTCTGGAATAATAAATGCATTTGATACATGCCATAATTTTTTTGATTGCTTATTTAAAACTTTATTTAATTTAGGGTGAGAATGTCCTAAAGAATTTACTGCAATACCTTGAACAAAATCTAAATATTTTTTGCCTTTATTTGAAAAAAGATAACTGCCTTTACCTTTTGTAAAAGCTAATTTTTTTCTGTTATAATTTCTAGCTAAATAACTCATTTATTCTTAAAATCTAAAAATGAATGCAAAATAGATTAATTAGATGCAATTTGCGATTGTAAATTTAAACTAATTTTAAAAAAATTTTGTTGATAAGTATCAGAAAAAACTTGTTTGAAAACAGATTTTAACTCTATATTGTGTACTTAAATAAGTCATATACACTATATAGGAACACATGAGTTGGGATGAACAAAAAGTTTCGAAATTAAAAGAGTTATGGGGAAAAGGTAAAACTGCTAGTCAAATTGCAGAAATTATAGGTGGGATAAGCAGAAATGCTGTGATTGGCAAAGCACACAGATTAAATTTATCAGCAAAAATTAAAACAAGGACTGCAATTTCAAATAAAAATTTTGAAGACTCGAGTCAAAACAATAACATAAAATCAAAAAGAGGAAGAAAGAGTAAATTTAGGTCACTAATAATAGAAAAAGATTTTGAACCAGAAAATCCAAAACAATTGGAGGAGCTTGATGAAAATTCTTGTAAATGGCCAATCGGACATCCAGATGAAAAAAATTTTTATTTTTGTGGAAGAACGTCTTTAAAGGATTTTTCTTATTGTAAACTTCATCTTTTATACGCTTACCAACCTAAAGGTAAAAAAGAAGAAAATACAGATAAAGATGAAATTCCAGGTTTTCTTGAAAAGAAAACTAAGTCAGCATAATTAGCAAAAAACAACTTTTAAATTATTTCATTTCATTGTTCTTATCGAAGGAAAACTGACCACCTTCCCTCCACATATATGAGTACTTTCTAACTTCTTCATTGAAATTTCTTTTACTTGGTATTCCAATGTCAAAATTACTTTTGTATCTGCCAGATAAAATATTATCATATTTAAGTAATCTAAGTTGATCTTCGGTTAATAATGGTTTAGGTAATAGTTGAAATATTTTTGCAGACAAAGACGCTATTGGCAATGGTAAAGGAATTAATAATCTTTTCTTTTTTATTAAATTTAGTAGTCTCTCTAATATTGTTTTAAAAGTCATTACCTCATTTCCAACACACTCAATAATTTTTGAATTAATATTATTAGAGATAGTATGATATATTATATCTGTTAAATCTGAACAGTGAATAGGAGTAAATTTGGTTTTTCCAGAATAATATAATGGAAAAATAGGAAGTCTGTTTAAAAGGGTCATAAAATTTGTAGTAAAATTATCATCTACTGAATAAACAACTGAAGGTCTTAAAATAGTAGCAGTAGGAAAATTACTCAGTATATTTTTTTCACCTTCTAATTTGCTTTTTGCATAATTACTATCTACTGCCTCATTTATACCTAAAGCGGATAAATGAATAAAGTTTTTCAATTTATATTCTTTACTTAATTTTGCTAATAATCCAGGTAATAGAGTATGAATATTGTGAAAAGTATTACCTTTTCTTTTTTCAAATAAAATACCAATCAAATTTATACACAAATCTGCGTTTAAAAATAAGGTTCTTATTTTTTTCTCGTCGTAAATATTAGCTTCTATAATATCAATATACCCTGCATTTCCTTGTGTTTTTATAATATAACTTTTTTGATGAATGTTTCGGGTAACGACTGTTACTTTAATATTGTTTTTTGTTAATTTTCTTATTAAGTGTCTACCAATTTGGCCACTTCCACCAAAGATTAGACAATTTTTAGGTTTCATATATATATATTTAAAAATGAATATTGATATTAAACTTCACAAAAATGATTTACCAGATGAATTAAAAATAGGCAACGTAATAGCTGTAGATGGAGAATTTATGGGTTTGAATGTCAGAAGGGATCCATTATGTTTAATACAAATTTCATCTGGTGAGGCTGATGCCCATATTGTACAGCTTGATCGCTCTACCTACAAAGCGCCCAATTTAGTGAAAATTTTATCAAATGAAAATATCACAAAAATTTTTCACTTTGGAAGAGCAGATATTGCATATATCAAACACTATCTTGAGACCGATACTAAAAATGTTTTAGATACTAAAATTGCATCAAAACTTGCAAGATCTTATTCTGATTCACATTCTCTTAAAACATTAATTAAAGAATTTATTAACATTGATATTAGTAAGCAGTTTCAAAGTTCAGATTTTGGAGGTGAGTTAACTCCTGCTCAACTGAAATATTGTGCAAATGATGTAATTTATTTACATAAAATACATGACGAATTAAATAAAATTCTTGAAAGAGAGAATAGAGTTGAACTTTACAAAAATTGTCTTAAATTTTTGAAAACACGAGTAGACCTAGATCTTGCTTTATTTAAAGACGATATCTGGTCACACTAAAATGAAAAACGAAATTAATGAAATTGGAAAAGAAGTAATTGATCTTCAAATCAAAGCTTTAAAAAAATTAAAAAGTTCAATTAATAATTCTTTCTATGATGCAGTTAATGCAATTTTGAAATGTAAGTCGAAAGTAATCATTTGTGGAGTAGGTAAAAGTGGAAGAATTGCATCAAAAATTTCAGCTACATTATCGTCAGTTGGTACGCCTTCTTTTTCTATTTCTGCTAGTGATTGTTCACATGGTGATTTAGGAAGAATTACTAATCAGGATATATTAATACTTATTAGTTATTCTGGCAACACTGATGAATTAAAAAATATAATAAAATATGCAAAGTCAAATAAAATTCTTTTGATTGGAATAGTTTCAAATAAGGATTCAGGTTTATATAAATCAGCAAAAATAAAATTATTCATACCAGAGGTAAAAGAATCTGGGTATGGTATTGTACCAACATCCAGTACAACTGCACAATTGTCACTGGGAGATGCCTTATCAATAGCTTTAATGAAGAAAAAAAAATTTAGTAAATTAGATTTTAAAAAATTTCATCCGGCTGGAAGTTTAGGCCAAAAATTGAAAACAGCGTCAGATTTAATGCTAACTAAAAATAAAATACCTTTTGTTAATGAAAATGAAATAATGAAAAATGCTTTGAAAATTTTAAATAAAAAAAGATTAGGTTTTTTAGTAGTAATAAATAATCAAGGTATAAATACTGGCGTATTTACAGATGGTGATTTAAAAAGACTGATGCAAAGAAAAAGAAGTATTGATAATTTAAGAATTAAATTATTTATGACCAAGAAACCTTACACTGTTGAAAAAAATATGTTAATTACAGAAATTCTAACTCAAATGAATAAAAGGAAAATTACAAATGTTTGTGTTTTTAGTAAAGAAAATAAAAAAAAAACTATTGGTGTAATTCATATTCATAATTTACTAAATATTTTAAAATAATTGATTAATGAATAGAATTATTCAATTATCTCTTTTTTTAATAATTATTATTTCTTCTTTTATCTTTTATAAAATTTATTTTTCTGAAGAAAAAAAACCTATAATAGAAAAAAAAATTAATAAAGATCAATTATCAAGTCAATCTCAAAATAATCTAATTAAAAATTTGAAATATGAAGTGAAGTTAGATCAAGATAACCAATACATTATAACATCTGATCTGAGTGAAATTACATATGATAACAATGTTGAGTTAGTAAAAATGCAAAAAGTAATAGCAATATTTATAGATCAAAGTAATATTCCACTGACTGTAATATCTGATAAAGCTATATACAATAACTCTAATTATAACACCAAATTTAGAGAAAACGTAAAAATTGAATACCTAAATAATATTATCCTAGCAGATAAAATGGACCTCAATTTTGAAAATAATACAATTTCAATTTTCGATAATGTTAATTACAATGGAACACAGGGAAATTTATTAACTGATATCATTAAGATAAATTTGATCACAAAAAAAATTGATATATATATGAAAGATTACAAAGATAATGTTAAAATTAAAACAAATAAATAATGTCGAATATTAAAAAATTTAGAATTAAATCTTTTAAAAACAAAAGTACTATTTTAAAACTTGAAAAATTATCATTAAAATATGGAAGAAAAATAATTTTAGATAATTTAAATTTACAACTAAATAAAGGGCAAATTTTAGGTATGCTCGGACCTAACGGTGTGGGTAAAAGTACCATTTTTAACATAATAACTGGATTGGTTACACCTGATTTCGGATCAATTATAATAAATTCAGAAAAAATAAATAAGTATCCAATTTATCAAAGAACTTTAAAATTTAAGATTGGTTTTGTCCCACAAAATGGAGGTTATTTTCATGATCTCACAGTTTATGAAAATCTTAAAGCTATTGCAGAAATTACAATTAAAAATATTAGTTATCGAGAAGAAAAAATTAATTCGTTGATCTCTAAATTCGAATTAGATCCTATAAGAGATATCAAAGCAGAATTTATATCTGGAGGTCAAAAAAAGAAATTAGTAATTGCCTTATCTTTAATTTCAGACCCGGAAATACTTTTATTAGATGAACCATTTGCTGCTCTAGATATAATGACAATTAAAACTTTACAAGAGATTATTGTTGATTTGCAAAGTAGTAGTAATATTTCAGTTATTTTGTGTGATCATCAAGCTAGAGATTTATTAGCTTGTGTAGATACTGCTGCAATAATTCATAATGGTAAAGTAGTTGCGCAAGGAACACCAGCAGATTTAATCCAAAACATTGATGCTAGAAACGCATATTTCGGTGAGACTTTTAGAATTAACTAAATCATTTAATGAGAAATGAAATTAAAATTAACAATACCATAAAACCATTTAACAAAGTTTTAGAAATTGAGGGTGATAAAAGTTTATCTATAAGATGGGCTTTGCTAGCATCTCAAGCTATTGGGAAATCCTCTGCTTTTAACATTCTTAAATCTGAGGATGTTTTAAGTACTTTAGATGTTCTTAGAAAGCTAGGAGTTAAAATTAAACTTCTTAGAAAAAAATGTGAAATAAAAGGAGTTGGCATAAATGGATTTAAATATAAAAAAAATATAATTTTAAACGCAGGTAATTCAGGAACTTTAAGTAGATTAATTCTAGGTCTATTAATTCATAGTAAGAATAAAATTAAGATTATAGGTGACAAAAGTCTATCAAAAAGAGATTTTTATAGAATTACAGATCCATTAAAAAAATTTGGAGCAAAATTTCAAACTAACCATGGAAAACTTCCAATAATAATTGAGGGCACTAAAAACCCTCAGCCTATAAAATATAATGAGAAAAGAGGTTCTGCGCAGTGTAAAAGTGCTGTTATGTTGGCTGCAATAAATACTAAAGGACAAACTTTTATTAAAGCTAGAAAGTCCAGAGATCATACTGAACTTCTTTTCAAATATTTAAAACTACCAATTAAAGTTATTAAAAAACAAAAATTTGATCTAATTAAAATAAAAGGGAAAAATAAAATTAGATCATTCAACTACAACATCCCCTCTGATATAAGCTCAAGTGCTTTTTTTATTGCTCTTACAGCTTTATCTTTTGGGTCAAAATTAAAAATAAAAAATGTAAACATTAACCCCTCAAGAGAGGGATCTATAAAAATTTTTAGGATGATGGGAATAAAAGTTCATTTTAAAAATGCAAGAAATTACAAAGGTGAAAGAATTGCAGATATATATGTAAAAAGTACAAAACTTCTAAAGGCTATCAAATGTCCTACTCGTCTTAATAGCTCCTCAATTGATGAATTTTTAGTAATTTTTTTAGTTGCAGCTAAAGCGAAAGGAATCTCATATTTTAAAGATCTTTCTGAATTAAATCAAAAAGAAAGTCCAAGATTGATATGGGGTTCAAAAATTTTAAGACTAATGGGTGTTAAAAATATAGTTACAAAAAATTCAATAAAAATTTATGGTAATCCTAATCTCAAAATAACAAAAAAGATTGAAATAAAGAACTATCTCAAAGACCACAGAGTATTCATGACTAGTGTGATTGCTGCATTATCTTTTGGAGGCAAGTGGATTATACATGATAAAGACTCAATCAAGACTTCATTTCCATCTTTTTTAGAAAAAATTAATAATTTAAAAAAAAGATAATTTCTATAATGCTGTTTTTAAGCAATAATTTTCAAAATTCTATATATTCTTAGTTTTTTTACTTACATTTTTAAGGGATTTACTATTGATTTAAACGATAAACTTATCTAAAAGATCGTGTTTTTTTAAAGTAATAAAAATTAACTTATTAATGGAAATATATAAAAATTTAAAAAGTTCAGCATCACAAGAATTTGAGAAATTATTAAATAGTCAATTTTCAAAGATAAATATCGAAGAAGGTAAGGTTATAGAGGGGAAAATAAATAAAATTACTGACAAATTTGTTTTTTTATTTATAGAGGGATTAAAAAGTGAACCTGTATTAGATATAAATGAACTAAAGAGTTTAGGTTTAGTTGATAAAATAAAAGTTGGAAACACAATTCCAGTATTATTAGAAAAAATTGAAGATAAAAATGGGGAAGTTTTAGTTTCTGCAAGTAAAGCTCAAAAGATAAAGGGATGGGATAAATTAGTTGAGGCTTATGAAAAAAACGAACCTATTATGGGTAAAATTACATCAAAGTGTAAGGGTGGTTGTATAGTAGAACATATTGATACTGGTTCCTTGATGTTTTTACCAGGATCACAAATAAGTGATAAGCCTTTAAAAGATATTTCACATCTTATGAACGAACCACAAAAGTTTGCGTTAATAAAATTGGATAAAGTGCGTGGGAATGCATGTGTATCAAGAAGAGAAATAATTTCATCATTTAAAAAAGAAGATAAAGCAAAAATTATTGAAAAATATAAAGTTGGAGACATTATAAAAGGTGCTGAAGTAAAAGGATATAGTTCTTTCGGTTGTTTCTTTAATGTAAATAATGAATTAGATGTTTTAGTTCATTTACAAGAAATTTCATATTCTCGAGTTAATCATCCTGATGAAGTGTTTAATATTGGAGAGAAACATGACCTAAAAGTTATATCTGTTGATAAAGAAAAAATGCAAGTGGGTTGTTCTATCAAACAACTTTCACCTGATCCTTTCGAGCATATAGAAAATTATAAATTAAATAAAGTTTATAAAGTTAAGGTTGTTAAAATAATGGACTTTGGCGCATTTTGTGAATTAGAACCTGGATTAACAACTTTGTTACACTCAAGTGAATTAAGTTGGTCCAAAAAGAATTTATCTGCAAAGAAAATGTTTAAAATTGGTGACGAAATAGAATGTGTAATAACAGAAATAGACAAAGAAAAAAGAAGAGTCGCTATTTCTCACAGATTAACCACCGAAAACCCTTTTGAAACTTTTGAGAAAAAATATCCCGTAGGGACTATTGTGGAAGGTGAAATTGTGAATAAGAATGATTACTCTTTATTTGTTAAAGTAGAGGATTTAGAGATTGATGCATTCTTACACTGCAATGACTTGACCTATTTAAATAACGGCGAGGAAGAACTTGCTAAATATAAAAAAGGAGAAAAAATAAAAGTCAAAGTTTTAGAAATAAAAACTTCAGATCAAAAAATTAGAGTAGGATTACGACAAACACAGCCTGATCCATTTAGTTGGTTTAATGATAAAAAAGAAAATCAAACTATAACAGTAAAAATTGTTTCAACAGACAATAAAGGTTTAGTGGTAAGACCAGAGGGTTGTGAAATGGATTTCCAAATCAAAAAATCTCAAATTGCAATAAATACTGCTGATGCAAGACCATCAAGATTCACAGGGGGTGAAAGAATTGATTGTGCTATTGCTGAACTTGATTTAGGAAAAAGAAAAGTTATTTTAAGTATTAAACTTCTTGAAGAAATACAAAAAAAAGAAGCTTTAGAAAAGTATGGGTCTGAGGGATCAGGTAAAAATTTACCTTTTTCTTCATTATCTGAAGATCTTAAAAAAAAAGATGAAGAAAAATAATTAAAGTAAATAAATTGGCTATTGTAAAATCAAAGCTTTTAAAACAACTTTCAAAGAACTACCCGAATTTTTTAAAAAAAGATCTAGAGAAATTTATTAATATTATTTTAGAAGAAATTAAAAAAACACTTAAACGGGGAGAAAGAGTTGAACTGCGTGGTTTTGGAATATTTTCAACAAATATTCAAAAAGCCAGGATTTCAAGAAACCCTAAAACCGGTGAAAAGGTTCATACACCACAAAAAAAAACAATTCACTTCAAAATGGCAAAAGATTTGTTTAAAAAATTAAATGATGAAAAAGAGTAAAATATTTATTGCTTGCGACACCACAAAGATATCAACAGTAAAAGAAATAATTAATAAAACAAAAAATTCAAAAATAAAAATTGGATATAAATTTGGATTAGAATTTTTAAATTCAAAAAATGGTAGAAACTTTGTTTCTAAATTAAAAAAAAAGATCATTTTTGCTGACTTAAAGATAAATGATATACCAAATACATGTGTGTCCACTATTAAAGCAATAAAGGACTTGAGAGTTAAATATTTAACAATACATATAAGCTCTGGTTTACAGGCGTTGAAAGCAGCGAAAAAAGCTTCTGGTGCAATTAAATTAGTGGGTGTGAGTGTGCTTACTTCTTTAGACAACAAAGCGTTAAAAGAAATAGGGTATAATAAAAATGTAAAAAAATTAGTTCTTGATCAAGCTCGATTAGCAAAAAAGGCAAATTTAGATGCTATCGTATGTAGTGCTCAGGAAATCTCTGTGGTTAAAAAAGTTTTTAAAAAAGAAATAATTACACCCGGAATTAGATTTAGTTCAAATGTATACGACCAAAAAAGAGTATTAACACCCAAATTAGCATATAAAAATGGAAGTGATTGGCTAGTAATTGGTAGACCGATAACTAGAGGTAATATAAAAAAAAATATAAACAAATTAATTGATCATTTAAATCAATGATCCTAAAATCAAAAATTTGTGGAGTATCAGACTCTAAAGTTTTAAATTTTATAGTTAATCACGACTACCCACCACAATTTGTAGGTTTTATTGTTAATTATCCAAAATCAAAAAGGTATGTTGATATAAAAAAATTAAAAGATCTTATGAAAATTCAAAAAAAAAAATCTTTTTATGTTGCGGTCCTTGTCAATCCTAATCAAAATATACTAGAAGAAATTAAAGATCTACCTTTTGATTATTATCAACTTTACGATTGTGATCCTGAGAAGATAAAATCAATAAAAGAAAAATATAAAAAAAAGATAATAACTGCAATTACTGTAAAAGATGTTGAGGATGTAAATAAATATAAAAATTTTTTAGATACTACAGATATTTATTTATTCGATAGCAAAGGATACGAAAATAGTATGTCATTTAATCATACATTTATGGAAAAATTGAATTTGGATAAAGAAGTTATGATTGCTGGTAATATCAAAATTGATGATAATCTTGAAAATTTAAAAAAAATAGCACATATTGTTGATATATCTGGTGGATTAGAAACTGACGGATTAAAGGATTTTTCCAAAATAAATATTTTTTTAAAAAAAATGAAAGATTTGTAATATGAAACTTAAAAAAAAAGTTCCCTTAATAGATCAACATGACAAATATGGATTTTGGGGTGGAAAATTTGGTGGTAGCTTTATTCCTGAAACTCTTAAAAAACCAATTGAGGACTTGACAATAAAATTCGAAAAATTGAGAAAAGATAAGAAGTTCTTGAAAAAAAGGGATTTTTATTTTCAAAATTATGTTGGCTCTCCAACTTCATTAGTAGAGTTAAAAAATCTATCAAACCATCTTGGGGGGGCACAAATTTGGGCGAAGGTAGTTTCAGAGGCTAACGGCGGAGCTCACAAAATATATAACGCTACTGTTCATGCTTTGATATGTAAGTCTATGGGTAAAAAATATATTGTTGGAGATACAGGAGCTGGGTATGCAGGTAAAATGTTAAGCATGGCTGCTAAAAAATTTGGTCTTAAATGTAAAATTTTTATGGGTGCAAAAGATATCCAAAGACAAAAGCCTAATTGTGATGCAATCAGAAAAAATGGGGCTGAAATTGTGCCTGTTTATTCTGGAAGTCAAACTTTAGTTGATGCTGTAAGTGAATGTATGAGATATTGGGTATCAAACTGTGACAGTACACATATGTGTGTGGGTTCTACAGTTGGACCAAATATTTTTGTTAAAATTTGTGGATGGAGTACAGCACAAATTTCTAGAGAACTAAAAAATCAATTAATAAAAAAATTCAAAAAAATGCCAAAAAAAATTAAGCTAATAAATTGTGTTGGTGGTGGTAGCTCAGCTTATGGATTTTGGAGTGAATTTATTGATTACAGTAAAAAACAAATTGAATTAATTGGTGTAGAGGCAGGTGGTCCTAAAAACTCAAAGTTACATGCTGCACCATTGAGTAGAAATGCTAAAATTGGAATTCTACACGGTGCAGCATCTTATGTTTGTCAAAATAATGAAGGTCAAATTAATGAGACCGAGTCAATCAGCGCAGGTCTAGACTATCCTGGAGTAAGTCCAATACATTGTTTTTTAAAAGATACTAGAAGAGCAAGATATACTTTTGCAACTGATGAAGAGGCTTTAAATGCTTATAAACTAGTAACTAAATTTGAAAAATTAAATCCTAGTTTAGAACCTAGTCATGCTTTTGCAGAGGCAATTAAAATTGCTCCTAAATTAAGTAAAGATACAATTTGTATTGTGAATTCTTGTGGTGATGCGAAAAAAGATAGAGATATATTAAAAAAAAGATTGGGAAAATATTAATGAGAGATTCCTTAATTCATCAAACATTTAAAATTACAAAGAGTGAAAACAGACCAGCTTTAATCACATATACAGTCGCTGGAGATAACACTAAAAAAAAATCATTAGAAATTTTAAATTCAATTTCTAAATATGCTGATATTTGTGAATTAGGCTTTCCTCATAATACTCCGATTGCTGACGGTGGTCAGATCCAAACTAGTGCTTATCGAGCTATAAAAAATGGAATTAAAATAAAAGACATTTTTTCAATTGCAGCTGAATTTAAAAAAATAAAAAAAAATAAACCAATTATTTTAATGGGTTATTATAATATGATTTATCAATATAATGAAAATAGATTCATTAAAGAATGCCAAAAATCGAAAATAGATGGTCTAATTGTTGTGGACTTACCATTTCCTGAGAATAAAACTTTTGCTAAAAAATGTAAAAAAAAAAATATCAATTTCATTCAGCTTATTTCACCTACTACATCAAGTTCACGTATAAAACAAATTATCAGGAATTCTCATGATATGATTTATTACATAAGTATGTTATCTACGACTGGTGGAAAATTAAAAGTATCACCAAAAAAAATATTAAAAGAATATTCAAAAATAAAGAAACAAAATTCATCAAAAAATGTAGTCATAGGATTCGGAATCACTGAAAAAACTATAAAATCCTTAAATAAAGCTGATGGATTGGTTGTTGGAAGTGTAATTTGTAAAGCAATTACTGACTCAATAAATAAAAGACAAAATACTGTCACAAATGTTACTAATATAGTGAAAAGATTAAAAAATAGAATTAAATGAATTGGATAACTAAAATAATTGAGCAGGGGAAAAAAATTAAATCTGCTATTCACAAAAGAGCTACGAAAGAAGATATAGCTAATAGTGATTGGACTTCTTGTTGTAAAGGGCCAATTTTAAAAAAAGATCTAGAAGATAACCTTTGGGTTTGTCCTGAGCCTGAATGCAATAAACACCATAGAATAAGTCCAAAACAGAGATTTGATATTCTGTTTGGAAAAAACAATTATGAAATATTTAAAACGCCAATTCCAAAAGATGATCCTTTAAATTGGACTGACTCAAAATCTTATAAGGATAGATTAAAAAATGTTAGAAAAAAGACAGGATTACAATGTGGTATGATGGTTGTGAGTGGATATATCAACAACATAAAAATTACAGCAGTTGCATCAGATTTCGATTTTTTAGGTGCTTCAATGGCTGCAGCTGAGGGTGAAGCTTTCTTGTATGGAATTCAACACGCGATCGAAGATCAAACACCTTTTATATGTGTCAGTGCTGGAGGCGGAATGAGAATGATGGAAAGTTTAATTTCATTATCTCAGATGACCAGAACAACATTAGCAATTAATGAATTAAAGAAAAATAACCTACCTTATTTAGTTATTATAACTGATCCTACTGCAGGTGGAATTACAGCTTCGTATGCTATGTTAGGTGATGTTCATCTGGCTGAACCTGGTGCATTAATAGCATTTGCAGGAGCTCGAGTCATACAGGGAACTGTTAAGGAGGAGTTACCAGAGGGGTTCCAAAAAAGTGAGTATGTCAAAAAAACTGGCTTTGTTGATTTAATTGTCGAAAGAAAAAATCTTGCTGAAAAAATAGGAACTCTATTATCCATACTGTTAAAGAAAAATTCTGTTATAAGTTCTGAGGAAAATGAAACTTCAGAAAATAGTCAATCGCTTACAAAAGCTGCATCCTAAAGAGATCGATTTAAGCCTTGATCGTATTAAAACACTTTGTAAAAAATTAGGAAATCCACAAGATGAAATAAATTGTATCCAAGTCTGTGGAACAAACGGAAAAGGGAGTACAATCTCTTTTTTAAGATCGATCCTAAAAGAGGCAGATATTAAATGCAATATATACACCTCACCTCACGTCAAGCGAATAAATGAAAGATTTGTTTACAACGATGAAATGATTAGTGATGATGATCTTGCAGATTTATTGAATAAAATTGAAGAAACAAATAATGGTCAACCTTTAACATATTTTGAAGCTCTAACAGCTGCTTTTTTTTATGGGTGTAAAAAATATAAAGATAATCTTGTTATTGCAGAATTTGGACTTTTTGGGAGAGGAGATGCTGTTAATATCTTAAAAAAGAATCTTTGTAATATAGTGACATCTTGTAGTGAAGACCACTTAGACTGGCTACCAAAAAATGACCAAACTATTGAAAGAATAATTTTTGAAAAAACCTCATCTTTACTTAATTCAAATATAATAGTTGCAAAACAAACTTCTGACGAAATTACAAATTGTATCAAGAAAAATATTTCTAAAAATGCCGCAAGAAAATTTTTTTTTAATGAAAATTATAACTTTGTTTTAAAGGAAAATAATTTCTTTTATTATGAAGATAGTTATGGTGGTTTGAGGATTCCAAAACCAAATTTAAACGGTAATTTTCAACTTGAAAATGCCTCCACAGCTATCGCAACATTAAGAATATTAAAAGATATAAATATTAAAGACCACCACATAATAGATGGTGTTCAGAAAGCATCTAATACTGCCAGACTAGAAGAGATTAAGTCTGGTAAACTTAAAGATCTGATAAGAAATAATAGACTTATTCTTGATTCATCACACAACCCTGGAGGATCAAAAGTTCTTAATGAATATCTTCAAACCTTAGATTGTAATAAACATGTAATTATTGGAATGATGGCAAATAAAGATCATGAAAAATATATTTCTTATTTCAAAGATATTACCTCATTAACAACAATTGATATACCAAATCAACCTAATGCAATAAGTGGTGAAAAGCTTAAAGAAAAATTTAAGTGTATTCCTAATGTTCGGTACAAAAAAAGTATTAAAGAAGCTATTCAGTCAATTCATTTGGGGGAAGATGATTTATTAATTATTACTGGTTCTTTGTACTTAAGTGGAGAGTTTTTAAATTTGAATTAAATATTTTTTTCTAAAAATTCTTTCATATTACTTTCGGGCACTCCGCCAACTTTTCTATCAACCTCAACTCCTTTTTTATAAATTATAACTGTTGGCACCCCTCTTATTCCTGCTGCACTTCCTGTATTAATTCCACCATCTTCAATATCTGCATAATAAAAGTTTGCTTTGTCTTTGTACTCATCTGAAAACTTTTGCATGATGGGCAACAAATTTTTGCAAGGCATGCACCAGCTGGCTGAAAATTGAATTACTGAAACTTCCTCATTTTTTATTTTATTGTCAAAATCTTCATCTTTAAAATCTGTAAGCATACAATCTATCTATAATTATTATCATTAAAGTCAACTATGCTCTTTCATATTTTTTTTCAATTGACATAATAAATTGGTTAATTTCATCTAGTTTTTTTAACTCTGCCTCATCATCTCTATTAGAAGCTTGGTCCCTTAAGTAATCAATTTCAGTATAAGCCATATTAACTGTTTGCCATTTTTCTTTATTTTTACTTAAAATTCTTCTAGCAATTTCACTTTTAATATTTTTATACAAATCTGGTGGTAAAATTTGAGGAGCTTCTTGATAAATAATTTTCTGCCCAAACCAACTACATCTTTTATCTGTAAACTTATCTAATAATCTCAATTTATCTTCCCAAGATGAACTATGCCAAGTTTTAAATAATGCAGTATCTTTATTTGGAATAAATTTCTCATAAAGAGTTTCCTCTGGTAATAAATCTTCTTGAGTTTTTGTTTGTTCTTTTTCTTCGGCAGCTTCTCTATGTATAACTTGAATATTTTTACAAAAATTTTCGTTTTCTCTAACAAGCTTAGCTCTTTTTCGAATTGTTTCTAAATCTAAATCTGAATAAGGTTTTTGTTTGAGAGCAAATTGTTTATCTAAAATCACTGGTGCTTTATTGGTCTTTAAAACTCTTAATGCCTTAGGGCTATATTTTTTTAATACGTCTCGTAGTTGATTTACTGGTAAGTCCAACAATGGTTCTGGATCCCTTCTTAAGTCCCAAACATATCCCCAGGATGCATAAGATGGATGAAAGCAATGATTTGGATGTAACGTACCAGTAAGATACATCATATTTCTACCCTTCACATTTTCAAAAATAGAATAAATGCCTTCATTTTTTAAAAATGTCTCTACGCTTGTTTTTGTTGATGTTTTTAAAAATGTATCCCAATTTTCTTTATGCTTATCTTTTATTATTCTAAGAACCTTTAGTGAATTTTGTGCATCTACGAAAGCTGTATGGCTAGCTGAGGTATCAAAACCTTGCATTCTAGACAAAGATTCTAAGGCAAGGCTTGGATTTCCTGCCTCTGTTAGTTCTGTTTTTAAGGTCTCTGAGTTTAAAGTTTGAGCAGCCCTTGCTATATGTAAACCATCATGTTCACTGTTGGGCGATGAGTGTGTAGCATAAGGATACCGATTACCCTTAAAAAAATTAAAGTGAAACATTCTTCTATCAAAATTTAGATTTGACCAACCCATAAATACTGCAGGAGCACACTTTGTGAAAAAATTTTCAACAGCACCTAAAAATTCATAATGTGAATAATTGCCTTTAGTTAATAAATCAATACTAGTTGAATTAACAAGTAAAGCTTTTGCACTGGGAACCTCTCCTTCTGGCATTCGACCCCTAATATTCAATTTCCCAATCTCTTTTAAATTTTTATCAACTACAACGGCACCAACTTCAATTATAGATCCCCAAATAGTACTATTGGTTGTTTCTGTATCGTAAATAACAATTTTATCCATTTTTACTAACTTAAATTACTCATTTCATTAAATCTTTTTAATCTACCCAAAAATAAATTTTGATAAGTGACTAATTCAGGGCCCTGAATTTTGAATTCCTGAAACAAGTTATCTACTGTGCAAACAAGAATAACGCAAGCATTGATATTTGAATTATAAACCACGTTATGTGCTAAAGAATAAGCTGCTGTTTGTAAAAACCATGAGTCTATATATTCAACTTTTTTTGGTTTATTGGATTGTTTAAAATCAATAATTGTTTCTTTTCCCTCGTATAACCCAACACAATCTGCTGTGCCTGCATATTTTTCAGGATAATACATTGTGCATTCAACGCCATATACTTCCTCTAGTCTATTCATTAGCCCTTTATCAATGATTTCTTTTGCCATTTTTTTATACTGTTCATCATCATCAAAGAAACTCAAATTTTCTCTGCCCAAAAGAAAAGACTCTAAATAACTATGCATCTGGGAACCCCTGCTGCTAGCTGCTTTTGTTATTGCCTCTGCTTCTTTATAGCCTGTTCTTTCACGCCAATTCGCTAACGCTGCTTTATCTTCCTCAGACTTAGTTGCATCAAGTATTGATGTAACGCTTGGTAATTTTGTCTCTCCCAAAACATATCTTCTTATTCCATCTTCTGTAGCTCTTGATGATTTAGGGTAATTGTATTTCTTATTCCAACGCATGTAATTTCTTATAATCGGTATTTTTGGAAAAAAGAAATTAATTTTTTGCTTGTTTATTTCTTTCGTCAAATTTTTCTACATTTTCTGTTTGGACAGCTTTCTCAACCTGTTCGGGATCTTTGATATTTTCTAAAGTCCTACTTATTGATCTTGCATCAGTACCAAACTTATCAACCACATTCATAGCTTCTTCTAATTTTTTTCTAAGCACAATGATGTTGTCAAAATGTTTACCAAATCTAGTAGTGATTGTTTTTAAATGATTATAAATCTCTGTAGCTCCTTTTTGAACTTTCAATGATTGAAAGCCCATATGTAAAGATTGCAAGTAAGCTGATAGGGTATTAGGGCCACAAATTACAATTTTATACTTTTTCATTAATTCTTGGGTTAGTAATTCCTTAGTACTAGGATCTTGATACTCTGTTAATTCTTTATAAAGACTTTCAGTTGGTGCGTAAACAATTGCAAAATCAGTTGTCTTTGGTGGAACAATATATTTTTCGTTAACACTTTTTGCTTTTGCTTTAAATGCACTCGCTAATTTAGTTCTAGCATCCGCTGCTGCTTTTTTATCATCTGCCTCGTGTGCATCTGTGATAGCTTTAAACTTTTCAGCAGGGAAATGCGAGTCCACTGGTACCAGAACATCTCCTTGAAGTTTAATTGCAAATTCTACATTTTCACTTGTGTCTTCCTTCATCTTTACATTGGTCATAAATTGAGAAGCAGGTAACAAATCTTTCATAAGAGCTCCTAAAGAATACTCCGCTAAAGTTCCATATTTTTTAACCCCAGCTAAAATTTTGGTAATCCCCTCTTGGCTTTGATTTAATAATTGAACTTGTTGATTAAAATTACCAACTTTTTCATCTACTTTAGTTAAGGCTGCTGTCATATCTTTCGCAACCTCTTTGCTCATACTATTAAATGACTCACCTAAAGAATTCTTAAGACTATTAATATCATCCTTAATTTTAAGGACTTCTTGCTCTTTATTGTCCTCATCATTAGGTTTGGTTTTGAACTTTAGAAATAAAGCTATATTTACCAATAAAACAACTACTACTAATCCTACTATTATTATATCCATGATTCTCTACGTTATACTCCTATTTTTATATTTCAATTTATATTTTCTTTACCGTAATAAATTATACCGGTGCCATCACAGCCGATGCATATCATCTCTGAACCAGTTTCAGTGCTAATACCCAGTCCATTACACTCACAACATTCACCAACAATTTCGTTACTATAAATCTTTCCTTCTTTAATAATTCTTCTATTAATAAAGTATTCAGAAAAAATGATAACGTTATTTTTTTTCATTATTTTCATCACCATTTTCGAGTTGATTATAGATGTAATCTATTTCTATTGCATTTATTTCTAAATTTTTCTTTATTTTAAGATATTTTATAAATTTAAGAAAGACAAACTACTTCGAAAGTAATCCTATTAAATTTTTTAATCCTTTTTTCTTATTATTTTTTTTTGAAGTAAAGATACAAGCTTGAGATCTCAAAATTTCTCCATCTTTTAAAATTCGTAAATTGTTTGCTTTCAGAGTTTCACCTGTTGAAGTTATATCTGTAATTAATTCTGCTGAACCCGTGAAAGGATAAGATTCTGTAGCTCCTAAACTATCTACTAGCTTAAATTGTGTGACCCCTTTTGAAAATAAAAAGTCTCTAGTCAAATTTGGATATTTAGTAGCAACTCTTAACCTTTTTTTCTTTTTATCTCTAAATTCAAAAGCAATTTCCTCAAGATCTGCTATCGTTTGAACATCAATCCAAGGGTCGGGTATAGCTACTACTAAATTAGCTTTTCCAAAATCAAGTTTTTTAATTACATTAATTTTGCTTTGTACATTAATTTCACTTTCTTTAAGTAAATCAAAACCTGAAAAACCAACATCTAAGGAGCCATCTGCTAATCTCTCAATAATCTCTCGCGCATGTAAATATAGAATTTTTATATTTTGTTTATTCTTAATTGATCCAATTAAGTCCCTTTCTCCCCTTTCAGAAATAATTCTTAATTTTTTTTTATTAAAAATTTTTAAAACATCTTTTCTTAATCGTCCTTTACTGGGAATTCCTATATTTATAAAATTCTTCATAATTAATAATTAATAATTAAGATTTAAAGCAGCTCCAACTGCGGGTATTTGTTTTTTAGAACCAAGATCAGAGATCAATCTGTCGTAACGACCGCCATTACAACAATTAATAATTTTTGAATTAGATTTGATATCTATTTTAAAGACCATTCCTGTGTAATATTCTAATTGCCTACCAAAAGCTGTTGAGAAAACTACATTAAGTTTGGAAATCTTATTTTTTGAAATAGGAAAATATTTTTGATCAACAAATAGATTAATCCTATTTTTCTTAAAAAATTTATTTAGTTCATGCGCAGCTTTGTTTATTGGACATTTAATTCTTAAAAATTCTTTAATAACTTTTGAAATATTTCTTCCCTTACTTGCTCTCCTCGGATCCTTAATCTTTTTATCAAATCTCTCTAAAATTTCTTTAATTGTTCTATTTGCAACCACAGATAATTGATCATCTTTCAACATTTTAAGATAACGTCTTTTATCAACCTCAACAATTGTTGGATCTACATCAGAATTTGTCTCTAATCTTTTTAATAAATCATTAAAATAATCTTCTCTCCAAAAATGTCTGGAAAGTCTTAGTTTCCATCTTTTTGGTATGTCTAATTTAGAA
The DNA here is from genome assembly GCA_902603625.1 of uncultured Pelagibacteraceae bacterium. Taxonomy (GTDB): domain Bacteria; phylum Pseudomonadota; class Alphaproteobacteria; order Pelagibacterales; family Pelagibacteraceae; genus Pelagibacter. Next base: position 11,514 of record CACKVM010000001.1, on the reverse strand, counting down.
ATTAAAAGATTAAAGATTTCCACATTACCAATTGTAATTGTGCCTGATGAATATTTAAAATTTTTTAAAGACTTTAAAGAAGTATTTATAATCTCTTTGTCATCATTTTTTTCATTTTGGGATCCTATAATTTCGAAACCAACTTGATCTCTAATAATAGAGTTTTTTTTATTTCGGGACTTCCTATATGCTTGACCACTGTAAAATATTTTTTCTTTACCTTTCAAATTATTTTCTAAATATCTAAGGCAAGAAACTATAGTTAAATCTGGTCTTAAACATAATTCATTGCCTGTCTGATCAGTAAATGTAAAAATAAATTTCCTAAAACTTTCACCAGATCGTTGAACAATATGATTTGTCTCAATTACTGAGGGTAATTGAATATACTTAAATCCTTTAGATTTTACTGATCTAAGGATTTTGTCAGATAAGTTTTTTGATTTCATCAATTAAATTTGCTTTTGAAATAGTTTTATTATTTTCACCTTTAATACCTTTAAGATTTTTTAGAGTGATCGTATTATCATTAAATTCATTTTCTCCACAAATAATTGCAACAGACAATTGACGTTTATTTGCTAAGTCAAGCTGTTTACCAAGGTTTTTTTTTGTATTTAAGAAAACTTCAGCATTAATATTATTATCTCTTAATTGATCAACTAATTCATAATAATTCTTTAAATATTTTTCATCCATTACACAAACTAAAACTGGTTTTTGATCCTCAACTTTAATTTGATCCAATTGCATTAAAGCAAACAACAGTCTATCTACACCAAAACTAATTCCCGTCCCTGGGACATCAACTCCCCTAAACCTTGAAATAAGTTTAGCATACGCCCCTCCTGAACAAATACTACCTATCTGTATTTCCTTACCTTTGTTATTGGTGACTTTGAAATTTAAATTAGTCTCTACAATAAAGTCAGAATAATAAGCCAAACCTCTCACTATTGTAAAATTTGTCTTTACTTGATTTAAATTTGATCCATACCCTATTACTTCAAATACATTTTCTAATTCATTTATTCCTTCTTGAGATAATGAATTTTTTAAAGTTTGTTTTAATTCTTTTAAATCTTTTATTCTTAAGAAATTTAATATTTGCGCAGCTTGTTCATTGGATAAATCAGCCCCTTTAGTAATAGCACCACTTTGGTCTTTTCGTTCTTTTTTAAGTAAATCTTCAACTCCTTTTAAACCAAACCCAGGTTTGTCTAATTTATCAATTGCTCTGATAACTTTAAATTGTTTTTCTTTAGAAATTTTTAATTCATCAATTAAACCTTGAACGATTTTTCTATTACTTACATTAATTGTAAATTGATTTTTGTTTAATCCACATTCTAATAGTGTGCTTGATATTAAATTACAAAGTTCAGCATTAGCTTGAGCTGAATTAACATTACCTACAATATCAAAATCTGCTTGAAGGAACTCCCTATATCTACCATTCCCGGCTTTTTCATTTCTAAAAACATTTTGAATTTGATAACGTTTAAATATTGATGGAAGTTCTTGATTGTTTTGGGCATAGAATCTTGCTAGTGGACTTGAAAGATCATAGCGAGCAGTTAAACTTTCATCTCCATCTTTAAACGAGAATACATCAGACATAGGATTACTGTCATCTTCTGCAAGAAAAGATCCTATATTTCTACTAATTTCATACGTTGGTGTCTCAATAGCTTCTGCTCCAAACTTTATAAAATTTTTCTCAATAGCTTTTAAAAGCTTTTTTTTGAGAAGGAGTTTTTTTCCCCAACGATCTTCAAATCCTGACGGTAATTCAGGAATTAGTTTGTTTTCTTTATCCATTTGTTTGGTACCTTGGGTAGGTTCTGCCCCTACGATTTCGGATCCACAAACCGACGTGATACTATTTCACCACCAAGGCTCCTTGTATTGTTATTATCTTATTTTGAGTTTATTTTAAATTATTTAATAAGTTTGATATGCTAGCTTTAGCCAGCATGGAAATGAATATGCGCAACTATATTGGTTCCTTTAGAGCATAATACTAAAGTACTTATTTTTGACAGATATTTAAACTTTCTTTTATTCATTTTGGAGTGTTTTAGAGAAAAATAAATATTATTCAACAAAAAAAGGACGTTAATCAAATTAGAAAAACGTCCTTAAGAATATTTAATTAATCAATTTTTTTAAGATTAACAGCAGAGGGACCTTTTGGTCCATCTTCTAAAGTAAACTCAAGTTTATCACCCTCGTTTAAATATCTCATTCCTGCATCTTTCACTGCTGAAGCATGAACAAATGCATCTTTTTCTTTGTCATCCCTTTCGATAAAACCATAGCCTTTTTTACCGTTAAACCATTTTACTTTACCTTGTAGTGTACTCATCTTGTATTTAGTCCTTTTAGTTATTTTTAGTACTTAAAGTTAATTTCTTTTTGTGATTATTTCAATATTAAAAAGATGTGGTGGCTGAGGAAGGATTCGCACCTCCGACACAAGCCTTTTCAGGGCTCTGCTCTACTCCTGAGCTACTCAGCCTTAACTAACCTCTAAAGATTATTCTTCCTTTAGTAAGGTCATAGGGGGTCATTTCTACCGTCACATTATCACCCTGCAAAACTCTTATTCTATTTTTTCTCAACTTTCCTGCAGTGTGAGCTGTGACTGTATGGCCATTCTCTAATTGAACTCTAAACATAGCGTTAGGTAATAAGTCTGTTACCTTTCCTTTAAATTCAAGTAGATCTTGTTTTGACAATTATTTACTCCTTATTCTTTTTTTTACTGAGTAAGCATGTCCGGTCAGCCCCTCGTAATTTGCAAGAGTTATAACTGATGGCCCAAGACTTTCAATACCCTTTTTTGATAATTTTATATAAGAAATTCTTTTATAAAATTCATTAACACTAATTCCAGAGGAGTATTTTGCAGAGCCATTAGTTGGCAATATATGATTTGACCCGACATTATAATCTGTCATAGCCATAACTGCATATTTTCCTAAACATATTGATCCGGAATTCTTTATTTTTGAAACAATAGATTTATAATTTTTTACATTTAATTCTAAGTGTTCCGGGGCAATTTTATTAATTACCTCAATAATCTTTTTATTGGAGTTGATGTACATTAATAAACCATGTCTCATTAAACTTTTTTTGGCTATAGAATTTCTTGAAATATTTTTCAATTGTTTAATAATTTCTAATTTTACACTATCAACTAATTTTTTATCTTTTGAAATCAAAATACATTGAGCTAAAGCATCGTGTTCAGCTTGAGCTATTAAATCACTTGCAACCCATTCAGCATTAGAAAATTTATCACACACCACTGTTATTTCAGAGGGACCAGCGGTCATTCCTTCTATACCAACATCTCCAAAGACTTCTTTTTTTGCAGCAGCAACAAAAAGATTTCCTGGTCCAACGATTTTATTAACTTTTTTAATTTTTTTCGTTCCGTACGCGGCTGCAGCAATAGCTGACGGACCCCCTATTGAATAAATTTCTTTAATTTTACATTTTTTTGCAGCATATAATACAGCAGGATTTTGTTTTCCTTTATGACCTGGATTGATCATTATTATTCTTTTTACACCTGCAACCATAGCTGGAACTGCACTCATTAATACAGTGGATGGATAAGAAGCTGTGGACCCAGGGACATATATTGCAACTGACTCCAATGGTAAATATTTATATTCAATTTTATTTTTAAATTTGTCTGTGTAGGAAATATTTTTAAATTTCTGTAAAGAATGAAATTTATGAATTCGATTAAAAGCAATATCAATCGCTTTTTTTGTATCTTTATCTAATTTTGAAATTAATTTTGTAATTTGTTTCGAATTTGGAAAAATATTTAAATTTTTATTAAATTTTTTTTCATATTTTAATAAAGCCTTATCACCATTTTTTTTTATATCATTTATTATATTTATAATTGATACTGGCTTAGATCTTATTTTTTTTCTTCTTTTTGAAAGTAATTGATCAAGCTTATAGTTAAATTTGTTTGTATTACTTTTTAAAATTTTCATTGATTAATTTATTTCATTTTGATCTTCTAGTCTTACCTCAATTGTTTCTGTCTTTAAAGATATATGAGCATTATTATCAAATATTAAATTAATTTCGTAATCATTTTTATTTTTAAAGTAATCTATACCAATCAGTTCTAAAATTAATTCTTGATTTTTTTGGTCAATATTTTTTGATTTTACATTATCTACAAAGTCAAACTTACAAATGCTATTAATTTTTTTATCTTTTTCACTTGTTTCAAGTTTTGTACGCTCTACCGAGATCAAAAATACTTTGTTAGTTTTTAAAAATTTAATGTTTGAAATCTTTACTTTTGAACCTGAACAACAAGCTGAAATCATTTGAAGTCCTTCTTTATCTGTAGCTAATATTTTTGCTAAATACTTTTTCTTCATTAAACTCTTTTTATTTTTGCGCCTACCTTTTTTAGTTTTTTTTCAATATTCTCGTAACCTCTATCAAGATGGTAGATTCTATTAATAACTGATTTTCCTTGGGTTGTTAATGCAGCCAAAATTAATGAAACTGATGCCCGTAAATCTGTTGCCATTAATTCTGCAGATTGAAAATTTGTATTACCTTTAATTATTGCTTTATTACCATCAATAGAAATTTTAGCACCCATTCGATTTAATTCTGCTACGTGCATAAATCGATTTTCAAAAATATTTTCCTGGATTATTGATTTTTTATTTGATTTACACAACAGTACCATAATTTGTGCTTGTAGATCTGTAGGAAAGCCAGGATAAGGAGCTGTTTTAATCTTAATATTTCTAATTTTTTTATTACCTTTTATCTGAAGCCAATTTTTTTTTACCAATATTTTAGATCCAATTTTTTTAAGGATTTCTATTTCTGTTTTAATAACTTTAGGTATGATATTTTGTAGTATCAAATTTCCTTGGGTAATTGCAGCAGCAATTAAATATGTGCCAGCTTCTATTCGGTCGAACATAATTGTGTAACTAATCTCTTTTAATTTACTAACTCCTATAATTTTAATTTTTCTAGTGGATATCCACTCAATTTTACATCCCATCTTATTAAGAAAGTTTACTAAATCTTTAATCTCTGGTTCAATAGCACAATTTGATAATATAGTGGTGCCTTTTGCAAAACTGGCTGCAATTATTAAATTTTCTGTTGCACCAACAGATATCTTTGCAAAACGAATTTTATTTCCCTTTAATCCCTTAGGAGCCTCTGCAATTACATATCCTTGATCAATTTTATATTTCACTCCTAATTTTGATAGTGATTTTAAATGAATATCTATTGGACGAGTTCCAATTGCACACCCTCCTGGTAGAGAAACCTTAGCAAATCCAAATTTAGCTAATAATGGACCTAACACTAAGATTCCTGCTCTCATTGTTTTCACTAAATTATAAGAGGCAAATTTTTTTTTTTGCTTTGAATTATCTACAATTGTTTGTGATTTATTAGTTGTAATTCTTGATCCTAAAGATTGTAATAAAGTGATCATAGTTTTTATATCACTTACATTTGGTAAATTTTTGATTATTATTTTTTTATTTGTTAGAAGTGTTGCTGCTAAAATCGGTAAGGCAGCATTTTTAGAACCAGAGATTTTAATTTGTCCTTTGAGCTTCTTTGACCCAAAGATCTCTAATTTTTGCATGATCAAACTTTGGGTAAAGTTACGCCAGTTTGACCCATATACTTTCCATTTCGATCAGCGTATGTAATTTCAGGTTTTTCATTTCCTTTTAAAAAAATAAATTGAGCTACTCCCTCATTAGCGTAAATTTTAGCAGGTAGCGGTGTTGTGTTTGAAAATTCTAAAGTTACATACCCTTCCCAACCTGGTTCTAATGGTGTTACATTAACAATAATTCCACACCTTGCATAAGTTGATTTTCCTAAACAAATCACCAAAACATCATTGGGTATTTTAAATTTTTCTACAGTCCTTGCTAAAACAAATGAATTTGGAGGAATGATGCATTCAGAAACATTTTTAGTAACAAAATTACTTGATTTAAAATTTTTAGGGTCAACTATTTCTGAGTTCACATTTGTAAAAATTTTAAATTCATCTGAGACCCTTGCATCATATCCAAATGATGAGAGCCCATAAGAAATTTTATCTCCTCTAATTTGTTTTTCTTCAAAAGGTGAAATCATGTCTTTTTCTTTAGACATTTTTCTTATCCATTTGTCTGAAAGAACTGACATTACTTTTTTTTCTTTTTAATTTTTTTTTGAAATATTTTTCTTTTTTTTAAATTTTTCTTAAGAGCTAAGCTTAATCGCTCATTTTTTTCTCTCAAGCTCATTCTTTATTATTCGGATTAGTTAGAAAATCTAGCGTGATTGGTTTTGAGGTATCTAGTGAAGTTTTTTTAACTTCCTCTTTAGAAGAACCTTCTTTAGCCAATCTTTTTGCTTTTCTTTCAGCAAGTTTCTTTTCTCTTTTAGCTTGCTTCTCCATTAGCTTCGCACTTTTTGTAGATTTATAATCGTAATGAATACCCATAAAAAAATCCTCACGTGTATATAATGCATTATATAAAAAAAATTAAGGCAATAATTTGAAAAAAATGCTTTAATATCAATGAAATACAATTAGGTTCATATGCTCCTGTAGTTAAATGGCATAACAAGTCATTGGTAATGACTAATTCCCTGGTCAGTACAGGGTGGGAGCACCAAAAAAATTAGAAATTAATAGAATTTAATTTTACTAAAAAATATATAAATGTATCAGTGAAAAATAAATCATTTTTAATAATTGGTGGCACAGGACAATATGGAATCACTTTAAGCCATTTGTTAATCCAAAAAAAAATGAGCGTGTTTATTACATCAAGATTTAAAAAAAAAATTAAATTTTTAAAAAAAAAATATCCAAGAATTAATTTTATACAATTGAGTGTATATAATAAAAAACAAATTAAAAAAATTCTTACACGAATTAAACCATCAACAATATTTTACTTCGCTGGTCAAAGTTCTCCTCAAATATCATTTCATAAAAAAGATGAAACTCTAAAAAGTAACTTTCAAGGTTGTAAAAACGTTCTAGAGGTAGTCTTTAAAAATAAATTAAATCTTAAATTTGTGAATGCAACTTCCTCAGAAATGTATGGACATATCAAAGGTAAAATAGATCTCGATACACCTAAGAAACCTTTAAACCCTTATGGAGAGGCTAAAAAAATGTCTTTCAATTTAGTAAAAAAATATAGGGATGAATATAAAATGAAAAATTATAATGCTGTTATGTTTAATACAGAGTCATATTTAAGAGAAAAACATTTTCTAATCGCAAAAATTTGCGTTGGTGCAATTATGGCTTTTAAAAAGAAAGAAAATCTAACTTTAAATAATATTATTGTTACTAGAGAATGGAATTGGTGTCTAGAGCAATGTAATCTTTTATTATTATTTTTAAAAAAAACCCCTCAAGATTTTATTCTATCTAATGGAAAATCATATTCAATTAAGCAAATGTGTAAATTTGCTTTTGAATACTTTAATCTAGATTATAAAGATTTTATTAAAACTAAATTCAAAAAATTAAAAAAAAATGAAGTCGAACATAAAAAATCTGACTCATTAAAATATTTAAGAAAAAATAAAATTAATTTTAGAAGTAAGGTATTTGGAAAAAAAATTATTCACAAAATGATAAGATTTTATTTGAATAAAAAAATATAAAATTTTTATTTTTTATAAAAAATATTTTTAACAAAATATGTAATTATCATAAGAACTAAAAATGCAATCAGTGGAATATATATATCTTTTGACATAATTAATTCAAACATATTTGGAGCCTTTAAATTTTGATCTATCATTTTTTCTAAACCGCTTCCTATAGAAACTACCAAAAAAAGTTGGGGCAACATTCCTATAAATGTGGCTAAGAAAAAATTTTTTAATTTAACATTAAATATACAAGGTATAACATTTGATAATGCAAAAGGAATTCCACCTACAAATCTATAGATTAGTAAATAAATTAATTCAGATTTTTTAAATTTTTCTTCTAGACTTTGGAATCTATTTAAAAATTTTTCCCTAATCATTTCCTTCAAAAAATAATTTGCAAAAATATAAAGTGCAGATGCACCAATACTCATTCCAAGAATTATTATGAATAAGCCTAACCATTTACCAAATATAAATCCTGCTAATAAAGCAATAGGGGATCCAAATCCTGCAGCTACAGCCATTGCCGCGGTATCACCATTAATATTATGTGCTTGATTGTTTTTATCTAAGCCTAATGGTGAAACAATCGGTATTTTATTTTGTTGAATTATATCCAATAAAATATCTTTATTAATCTTATTTGGTAGACCAACAAAACCCAGTTCTTTTGCCTCTGGTACGACCTTAATAATATTATCTTTTTTAGTGTGGATGGAGACTGCTTCTGTATTTTTTCTGTCCAAAGAGCTTACAATATCATTGTTAAAATCTATTAAGACTGACTCAACAATGTTTATAATTTTTTCATCAGTGACTCTTAGCCCTCTTATAAATTTTGATTGAATATTAGATTTATCTAACTCTCTCTTGATTCTTGGACCTCCACCATGAACTACAATAACTGAAAGACCTAATTTATTTAAAATACTTAAATCAGTAATAAAATTGTCAAAGATATTTCTATCAATTAAAACATTTCCACCATATTTAATGACTATCAAGTCATTTTTATATTTTTCTATATATTTATTAACTTCGTTTATTGGGGGTCCGTTTTCAGGAAGAATTTTTTTTAAGTCCATTAATTTATTTTAGATTAAAATTTAGGTTGTCGTTTTGATTGTTGTTCTTCTCATAATAAATACTTGCTGAGCCATTGTTAAAATATTATTAACAGTCCAGTAAATTACTAACCCACTTGGGAATGGTGCGAGTATTACAGTTAAGAAAAGCGGGAAGAAAGCAAAAATTTTTGCTTGCATAGCATCTGTTGGTGCTGGATTTAGTTTTTGTTGTATCCACATTGAAACTCCCATTGCTACAGGCCAAGCACCAATTACTAAAAATGAGGGCACATCATATGGTAATAAACCAAACAAATTAAATAAACTTGTAGGATCTCTCTCACTTAAGTCATGTATCCATCCGTAGAATGGCATTTGTCTCATTTCAATTGTTACAAATAAAACTTTATATAATGCAAAAAAAACAGGAATTTGAACTAATATAGGCAAACAGCCCGACATAGGATTTACTTTTTCTTTTTTGTAAAGAGCCATCATTGCTTGTTGCAATTTCATTTTATCATCTTTATGAAGTTCTTTTAAACGAACCATCTCAGGTTGAAGAGCTTTCATTTTAGCCATACTTCTAAAAGAGAAATTTGCCAAAGGAAAAAAAGCAAGACGAATACATATAGTTATTGCAATAATAGCTAAACCGTAATTGCCAAGTAGTTTAAAAAAATAATCTATTCCAAAGAAAAGTGGTTTAGTAATGAAGTATAAGAAACCCCAATCTATTACTAAGTCAAATTTATCGATTTTCAGTTTTTCTGAGTAACCATCAATAACATCAACCCTTTTTGCAGCAATAATTATTTGCAATACCTCCTCAATTTTACCATTCTTATCTAATTCTAAAGGTTCAGTTGTAATAAAATTTGCTCTAAATTTGTTTTTATAATCAAAAGTAGTTTTAAACTCTTTTTCTTTAGGCGGTATTAACGAGGTAATCCAATACTTATCACTAATTCCTAGCCAGCCTTTTTGAGATGTTCTGGTAAATTTCTTCTCTTGTATATCATCATAGTCTTCCTCAATTAACTCATCATCTAAGGTAGCAATTAAACCTTCATGGAGTATGTAAAAATCTGAAATTTCAGGAATTTCATTTCTGATTATTTGGCCATAAGAATAAAAATCAAATTTTTTATTTGTATTATTAATTACTCTTTGTTTAATAGTAAAAAGATATTGATCATCTAATGAAATTTCTTTTTCAAAAATGATACCTTGATCATTATTCCAAATAAGAACAATTGGAGATTGATCTGTAAGTTTAGAATTTCCTTTTGTAGACCATATTGTTTCTGAATTTGGAATGTCAATATTTTTATCGGAAGTGACAAATCCACTTTCTACTAGATATCCATTTGTAACATTTCTTGGGTTTAATAAAGTTACTTTTTCATTTGTGTTTAGAGTCACGTTATATTTTTTAAAAGTTAGGTCATCAATTGAGGCACCTTTTAAAGAAATTGATCCGATAACATTTTGATTTTCAAATTGAATTCTATCATTTTGAGTTATTGCTTGTTCTCTTGAAATTTGAATAATAGTTTCTTTTTTATCTAAACTTGGAGTATCTGTATTTTTTTCAATCTGATTTTGTTTACTTATATTTTGAGCTCTTTCACTAGGCTCTGGAATAAAAAAAAGTGAATAAAGTACTATTACTGCTGCTGAAAGTGAAATTGCTGCTACTACGTTTCTTGTATCCATTATTTTTTCTTATTTAATTTTTTATTTATGGGATCAAAACCTTCACCCCCACCAAGAAGTTTTATAGGATGACAAGATAAAATTCTTTTAATACCCATATACATACCTTTCAAAACTCCAAAGTTTTGAATAGCTTCTATACAATATTCTGAGCATGTTGGTAAATATCGGCAAGAGTGACCTAACATGGGGCTAATTATATATTGATAACTTTTAATTAATTTTATTAAGATAGTGGTAAAAATTTTCATTAATGCACTTTCATTAAATCCTGAATTAGTGTTTCTTTTATAATTGTATAATCATTATTTAGCATAGTTGGCTTAGCAATAACAAGGTATGAATAATAAAATTTTAAAGATACCTTATTGATTGCCTCATTAACTATATTTCTCAATCGTCTTTTAATTTTATTCCTTTTTACTGCATTACCGATTTTTTTTTTTGTCACAAAACTAACATTAAATTTTCTTATATTTTTATTACTTAACTTCCCATAAAAAATAGTGACATATTTATTAGAGACTTTTTTTTGCTTTAGAAGATATTTAAAGTCTTCATTTTTTGAAAGAGCAATTATTTTGCTTTTCATTGAGAATAAATTATTTTTTAACAGTCGATGAAACAGTTAAATTTTTACGACCACGTGCTCTTCTTCTTTTAAGAAGTTTTCGACCACCCTTGCTTTTCATCTTTGAGCGAAATCCATGCTTTTTGAGTCTTTTTCTTTTTTTAGGTTGAAATGTTCTTTTCATAATAAGTGATCTAATTTAATAAAATTCCGCTCTTTATAATAACTAAATATATAAATAGCAAATAGAAGATTATATTATTAACATCTGAATTTATGGAAAAATCAAAAAAAATTAAATTAATTATTGGTCTATTTTATATAACTGCAGTTTGTATGTTTTTATTTTTTTTCTTTTCAAAGTTTACATTTCAAGAAATAACGAGTTATGAATTTATAAAAAATAATAGAAATTATTTTTTTGATTTAAGAAAATCAAATCTTTTT